>JAEDAG010000009.1 GCA_017309015.1 Faecalicatena absiana | reverse complement strand
ACCTTGGTTGGGTCCTTTGGATCGGTTTCGTACGGCACTGATGGCGTGTTTGGAATTGGGTTGCCGTTTGGATCTACCGGTACGACGCTGCCGTTTGGAGTGTAGACAACTTCGTAGCTGCGGTTTGGATCAGCTGGAGTTACGGTCTCGCCGCCCACGCTCTTCTCGCTGGCAGTGTAGCCCGGCTCTACTGGAGTCTGTACTTCATTGTACTTGTGGTGGTCTGGTTGATCCCAGGCAGTCGTGGTCTTGCCAGTGGCTTCGTCCTTGGTGGTCTTGCCAGTGAAGGTCGTGCCTTCTTCGACCTTCTTGGTCTTGACCACCTTGCCGTCCTTGTCCTTGTAGACGTAGGTTACGGTCTGCTTGCCAGATACCGTAGTCTCACCAGGAGTCATGGTGTGATCGTATGGAACCTTAGTGTCCTTGGTTGGATCCGTTGGAACTACCGGGTCGCCTGGCTTGCCGTTCTTTGGAGTCCAGCTTGGAACTTCTGGAACCTTGCCGTCCACGACCTTGGTTGGGTCCTTTGGATCGGTTTCGTACGGCACTGATGGCGTGTTTGGAATTGGGTTGCCGTTTGGATCTACCGGTACGATGCTGCCGTTTGGAGTGTAGACAACTTCGTAGCTGCGGTTTGGATGATCCGGAGTTACGGTGTCACCGCCCACGCTCTTATCGCTGGCAGTGTAGCCCGGCTCTACTGGAGTCTGTACTTCATTGTACTTGTGGTGGTCTGGTTGATCCCAGGCAGTCGTAGTCTTGCCGGTGACTTCGTCCTTGGTGGTCTTGCCAGTGAAGGTCGTGCCTTCTTCAACCGTCTTGGTCTTGACCACCTTGCCGTCCTTGTCCTTGTAGAAGTAGGTTACGGTCTGCTTGCCAGATACCGTAGTATCGCCTGTAGTCTTGGTGTGGACGTATGGCACCTCGGTGTCCTTGGACGGATCCGTTGGAACTACGTGGTCGCCTGGCTTGCCGTTCTTTGGAGTCCAGTGTGGAACTTCTGGAACCTTGCCGTCCACGACCTTGGTTGGGTCCTTTGGATCGGTTTCGTACGGCACTGATGGCGTGTTTGGAATTGGGTTGCCGTTTGGATCTACCGGTACGATGCTGCCGTTTGGAGTGTAGACAACAGTATCCGTTACTTCTGGATGGTCAGGTGTTGCCGTCAAGCCACCGGCTTGCTTCTCTTGCGTGGTGTAGCCCTTAACTACTGGGTTATCAAACTTGGCAAATGTTGTCTTAGTCTTGCTCCAGTCGCTTGTCGTCGACTTCCCGGTTACCTTGTCGTACGTTACCGTTCTCGTGAAGGCATCCTTCTGCGTCGTTACGTTGTCAGCTGGGGTATCGGTCCCAGCGCCTTCATAGTGAATGGTCTGCTTGGCATCCTTTGACAAGTTGTCGCGCTTGGTGCCGTGCTTCAGGTGCACCTCGTAGTTTTGGATCACGCTGCTGTCATTGTCGAAGACGACGTTCTGGCCTTTGGTATCGTCCGATACGAACTCATAGCCCTTGCTCTTGTAGTCATCGATGCTTGATTTGGTGGTGTACCCGGAATCTGCGTTTGAATCGCCTTCCAGACTGTCGCTCTTCAGAATCTTCTTGTTGTCTGTGTCGTCGATGTACGTTACCGTGGCTTTTTGCGGCTCGTAGGTAACTTCATGCCAAGCAATATCTGTTGGCTTCTCAGGTACGTTCGGCATAACTGGCTTGTAGGCAGTGGCCAAGAGGGAGTCAAGTGCAAACCAGCTATAGACATTTTGTGAGTTGGTAAGCCCCGGATAATACTTGATAATCTTCTGACCAATATTGAAGGAATTGCCTTCAAGCTCCATAATGGCCGCTCCGTAGTAGCGGTCGGCTGAATCTGGATTGTCCCAGCCAACAGGAGCAGGTTTCACTTTGTTCTTGCTATCTTCGTTATTGCCATTGGCATACCAGCGCCCGTCATCGTGCTGGTAATTGGTAATGGTTGATCCAGGAATCCGCTTGGTGGTGTTGCCTTTTGGATCGAAGTATTCAATCTTGGTGGTGCCGTTGTTAAGGCTGCTCATGTCAAGCCATGCGTTGCTGTCCTTGCCCATCGTAATTGGATTCCCGTTTTCGTCGTAGAAGGTCAGATCAACGGTCAGGTCAACGCGGCCATCGCGGCGGCCATTGCGGTCATTGATCTGACTACCAGCTGCCCCATACCACAAAGCAATATTAGGGCTGTTGGACAGGAAGATATTGGCAGTATTATCGTCTGCCGTGGTTTCATTTAGCGTGTACTTGACCTGAGCCTTGCTCAGCTTGTGAGCTTTGCCAGCATTGTCAATATAAACGGAATTCTTCAGTCCCGTGTAGCGGGCAACGGCACTTTCGCCTACATGAAGCTGAACGCCAGTGTAGGTATTGCCCCAGTCCTTGATGTCCTTGCCTGTCCCTTCACCCTGGTCGTGGGAAATGTCGGATTTGCTGAATGACTTGGAAATGTTGCCACCATTCGTTATGCCATCAGTATATACGCCCTCGCCATCGCTGCCCAGCCAAACACTGGACTTAATGAAGTTGACCGGCTTGTCGCTTCCGGAAGTAACTTCAAGCGAAGCATCGTGTTCATTGGCAAATGACAGGCCCTGTGAAATGCCCTTGACCGTATGCGGGTCGTTTTGAGCAGTTTCCCACTTGCCCATGTCTTGGTAATAGACCCCCATGGCCGCGTCATAAGCCGCCTTGTCGGCTTCGTACTTGGTCACCTTGCCTTGAATGTCCGCTACCTGCTTGTCCAGATCAGCCGATACTTCTTGCTTGGTAGCGTAGGTCTTGGCGTCTTCTTTGGTAACGGTCAGTCCATCTTGGTGCGCCCGGTTGATAAGACTCGTAATCGTAGTCTCGTAGGACTTCAAGTCGTCGCTCTTGCTTTCACTGCCAGCTGAAGCAGTACCAGCCAGACTTGCCATAACCATCTTCTTGTTGAGCGCTGCCACAGTGGACGGCTTAAAGGCTTGGCTTACGCCAAGGGTAGTCGTAGATTCGTTCTTGGCGTCTTCAGCAGCATCAGAGCTTTTTGCTTTAGGATTTGCCAAATCCTTCTTTGCTTTAGTAGTGGCATCTGTATCGGCATTTGCAGAACCATTCGTTTGACCTTCAGTCGCTACAGCAGTAGCTTGTTCAGCAGTTGAAGCTTGTTCTTCCGCTGACGCTGGGGCTGAAACTTTAGCTTGCGAAGCAGTTTGCTGACTTGGAGCAGCAGGTTCTTGCTTTGTCATGCCCGCTTGCGCATGCGCATCGTTTGCAGTTGCCGTTTGCACTCCAGCATTGGCTCTGCTGCCTTCTTGTACTTGCCCCCTCTGAGTTTCCCCGTTCTGATTTTCAGCACTTGCTACGGAAGCTTGGCTAGTTGACTCGGGAGTTTGAGCTTGCTTTTGATCCTTAGAAGCCATTGGTGTCTCTGATGGATCTGACTTATTCTCATCACTGCTACTTGCTTTTACGGCAACAGTTGCGCCGTTAATCGTATCAGCATGTGCTACAGAACCATTAGCACCCATCCATAACGTGGTTGAAAGCAGAACTGACGCTACACCAACGGACAGCTTTCTCAAGCTGTAGTGTGGTGTTCGATCAGCACTGTCAACGAACATCTTATTTTTCTTTCTTATCATATGCGCTTGTAACTTTCCTTTCTAAAACATAACTGAGTTAATACTCGTTTATATCTTAACACTAAACCACGCCAATAAGAAACCCCTTTCGAAAAATGAACGAATTACAATTCAAGTGATGCATTCTATTGCCTGCTCAAATCGTGTATGATCAAAAGAGGCACTGTATCCCTTTATATCGGCAATGTGAAACGATACAAAGCTGTCCAGGGACAAACGCCATAGACGCGAATGCGGCCGTAAGAGCTTGTTCCTTCGTCGAAAAGTTCATCAACTATGTATCACAGGTTTCCATAAGCGAGGCTGGTCTCTTGATGCCTGAGTTGGCTATGCTTTAGCCGAAGGCACCTTCCCAAAGGATCAGGTCGTGTCTACCAAGACTCTGTACAACTACGTTGACCTTGGCCTTATGGACATCAAGAACATCGACCTCCCAGAAAAGGCAAAGCGCAATACCAAGGCTCGCCTTATTCGTGCAAACAAGCGCATTCTAGGCCGAAGCATCGATGAACGCAGTCCTAGAATCGATACCCGTAAGGACTTTGGACACTGGGAATGCAACCTGGTTCTCGGGCACAAGACCAAAGATGATGATGTGCTGCTTACTCTGTGTGAACGAAAGACACGTCGCTTCATCATGATCAAGATTGAAGATAAGACTTCAGCCAGCGTCATGAAGGAATTTGACAAGCTTCGCGAGTTTTATGGATCCAAATGGAACAGAATCTTTAAGTCTATCACAACCGATAACGGCTCCGAGTTCGCGGATCTATCAAATCTTAAGCAAGTTTCCAAGACGCTTGTGTACTATGCTCACCCTTATACATCCTATGATAAAGGTAGCGTAGAAGGCCGCACCGGGCTTATCAGACGCTATATTCCCAAGGGAGATCGCATGGATAAATGCAGCGCGGAAGACATTGCTAAGATCGAAGTATGGTGCAACTCTCTTCCTCGAAAGATCTTAAACTACAAGACTCCAGAAGAGTGCTTTGATACAGAGTTTGACCATATTTATTGGCGCAGATAGTCAAAATCTACCAGATGTTATTGGTAAGTGTTCAATTTATTCTTGCAATTGACGAAAGATTAGCACAGAGCATGACTGCATTTTTGAAGCTGATTTTTTCAGCCTCGTGAAAGTTAAGGTGTCCGAATATGCTTTTGGGATTGCACGCCTAAAAAGTAAAGGTGATGCGGATTAAGAGCCCCAAAATGCTCTTTTTTGGAATAATTTTGAGCGATTGCATAACTTTTGGTACGGTAAAACAGCCTCTTAAGAAGATTTTTGCTCTCTAACTGTAATATTTTAGAAATTAATCATCAAAAAGGCGCGATGCAAAGCGGGGTAATTGTACTTAAGCTGTTTTATTTTTGGGGATAGCTTATTTCAATACGCATGCATTTTCAGCATTTCAGATGCCAAAAAGCATCCCCACGATGCATGGATTCTGACAATTCAGTTTTTCCGTGAGCGAGGATGCTTTTTCTTTTTCCTTTCTAGTCGCAAAAAAGGTCGCTAGTTTCCTAGCGGCCTTTTCTGTTGTCCCAAAAGCATTGTTTCAGATGGAAAATGGCAATATCAAAACAATTAATTCAAGCCCGACATCACCGAAGCAACATAGATTGCGTTTCCGCTGGTGTATGTGCCAATGCCAATCACGAACTTTTTTGCTAGAACTGTCAATGTAGCCCAAATAGTGTCCAACTGTATGGGGCGGGTTGGTCAGATTGTGCCGTTCGTGCCGAATATTGATCGCTTCGTAGTCGTCTTTTTCCGCTTGGACTGTATTATTTGTGTATGTCACAAATCGCTTGACCTGTTCTTTCAAAGGAAGGCCTGCATCAATTTCTAAGTAGCCTAGATCCTCGTCAGAAATAACTCCAAATTGTTTGTATAAAGTCTTGCCGGAATGGTCGGTTGCGCCAGTTTCCGCAAACTGCTTTGCCTTTTCCGCTGCTCTTTGATTTAGGTACGTCTGGTGTTCCGGCGTGGTGTCCAGTGTTACCGGACTAACGTTGACCGCGCTCCGGAAGCCATTAATGACGACCAAAAGCTTAGTCCGAGCGCTGGTCTTGTCAGCCTTAGTCCAGTAGTTAAGCGTAGGCATGGTGATCTTGATCGTCACGATTTTCTTAGAGCCACCAGTGTAGGTCACGGGTATTGTTGTAGATGCCGGATTGCCGGATTGCCCGATAGCCGGACTGGCCTTCAAAGTGTACACGCCGTGTTCCAGCTCAGTAGTGACTTTGAACGGAACTTTTGAGTTGTTGACGGAAACTGACTTAATCGCATCAGACCCAAACTGAATCCTGCCCATGTTTTTATTTTTAATCTTAACAGCAGTATAGTCGTAGCTGGTTCCAGGCGTAATTCTGGCATCTTGAGCAATAAGCCCGTACTGATCGGTCTTTGGTCGCTGGCTTAGGCGCAGCTTGACTTGGCGTCGATGAAAATCCCCCCGAAATCAGGACGCTAATTTCGGGGGGATTGCTGCTTATTAATATCTGTATCTGCGCCGAACCACTTCAAAGTACTTGTCGTTCTTGGACATCCGGTCGACCAAGATGAAAGAGACAATGAACAAGACGGCAATGAAGGCTAGGAAGACCCACTGCCAGTTAGCGTTCCGGATCGAGGCAATGTAGTCGTAGGCACCGTGAATCGCCGCCGGGACCACCACGGCTACAATCCGGCACAGCTTGGATTTAAAGTTCTTGCCCAAATAGGAGTACCCACGCCCCAAGCCATAGAAGACGCCCATGAAGACGCCAAAGCAGGCATGGCCAGGAATGGCCGTTACCGCTCTGACCAGAGCCGTTGAGAAGCCATAGTAGAGCACGTAGCTGATATTTTCCCATAAGGCAAAGCCCAAAGCAACGAAGACGGCATAGACCACGCCATCATACTGGCAGTTGAACTCTTCGTTATTCCACGACCGGCGCTTCAAGAAGAAGTACTTGCCACCCTCTTCCGCGTAGCCGACGATCACGAAATACATGATGATATTGTACAGTTCCGCCTTTTGCGAGACAAAGTTGACCAGGAGTGCGTTGCCCAGCCACTCAATCGCGCCGGCAACCACTGCCGCCCAGAAGCCACCCTTGACCATGTTCCAGAGCAAGTACGGGCTCTCTGGCTCCAGGCGGTCGGACTGGTAGACCTTGACCATCAGGAAGATGGCCGGAATCGTGGCCGCCAGAATCAGCAGCCAGTTGTAGATTAATATTGGTTCCAGAAAGAAGAAAAACATGTCACTCAAGACCTTTCACATTCAATTCTTTCCAATAATTATAGCAATTTCCGCCGACGGATTTGCGAAAATAAGCAATGAGTTCGAAATCACCTTATTTTCGAAGATTTGCCCCCTTTTTGGTCCGAAAACGACCCAATTTGCCGCTGGTTTGCCGGTAAAAAATTCCCAAAAGCTAACTTTTTAATAATCGCCTTCCCCAAAGTTGAAAAATTTTAATTTTCATCCCCAGTTTTCATAACTTGCGGAAGAAATCGCCCCTTCCTGTTCACATTGGTCTAATTTTATTCTATAGTATTTGCCATAAAGAATTTTACGAAAGAGCGAGGCAAAAAAAGACATGAAAGATTCACGCAGAATTGAAGCAGATTCCATCGGCAGTTTGGCAGTACCCGTCAAAGCCTACTACGGCGTACAAGCGGAGCGGGCCAGCCAGAACTTCAAGATCACCGGCTTGAAGATGAGCCCAGAATTTCTGAGCAACCTGGCCTTGATCAAAAAGGCCGCCGCCATGATCAACCACGAAATTGGTCTAATCGATTCTGACCAAGCCCGGGCCATTGAAAAGGCCTGCGACGAAGTGATCGATGGAAAGTTTTCAAAAGATTTCATCGTGGATCCAGTCCAAGGCGGGGCTGGGACGAGCGCCAACATGAACATGAACGAGGTCATCGCTAACCGGGCAAACGAAATCCTGGGCGGCGAGAAAGGCAAGTACGACCTGGTTCACCCAAACGACGACGTCAACATGGCCCAGTCAACCAACGACACCATCCCAACTGCCGGCAAGATGACCACCATCATCTTGGCTGAGAAGCTCGATGCCCAACTGACGCGGCTGGAATACGCCTTAAAGGAAAAGGCGGCCGACTTCAAAGATATCATCAAGATGGGCCGGACCCAGCTGCAGGACGCGGTGCCAATGACCTTGGGCGACAGCTTCAAAGGCTATGCCGCGATGGTCGTCCGCTGCAAGAAGCGCCTGGCCAAAGCAGTTGAGGAAATGCACGTCATCAACCTGGGCGGGACGGCAATCGGGACTGGGATCAACGCTTCCCAGTTCTACGAAGACCACATTGCTGACCAATTGAGCGAGCTCTTTGGCCGGGAACTGACCCAAGCCGACGACCTCTTTGACGCGACTGAAAACCTGGACTCCTTCGTTGAAGTCTCCGGCGCTTTGAAGGCCTTGGCCATCAGCTTGTCCAAGATGTCCAACGACCTGCGCCTCCTGTCCTCCGGCCCGCGCTGCGGCTTAAGCGAAATCAACCTGCCGGCCAAGCAGAACGGCTCATCCATCATGCCAGGCAAGATCAACCCGGTGATCCCGGAAGTCGTCAGCCAAGTCGCCTTCCTGGTCTGCGGCCACGACGCCACCATCACCATGGCCGCGGAAGCTGGGCAGCTGGAATTGAACGCCTTTGAGCCAGTTGTCTTCTACCAATTGTTTGAATCATTTACAGCCATGACCGGCGCGGTTGATACCTTGGTGACCAACTGCATTACCGGGATCACGGCCAACAAGGATCACTGCCGCCAGCTTAAGGAAGGCAGCGTGGGCATCGCGACCGTCCTTTGCCCGTACCTGGGTTACCAGGAATCCGCCAAGATCGCCAAGCGGGCCTTGCGCGAAAGAAGAAGCGTCCGTGAGCTGGTCTTGGAGCAGCACCTGATGAGCCCGGACCAATTGGACATTCTGCTGAAATAGGCCGCGGCATTTCATTCCTAGTTTCCTGTTCTTAATTATTCCAATCTCAATCATCTCTTATTTCTACAAGCAGCTAAAGATCAAATCCATGTAAAGCAAGCTCAAAGAACTCTTAAGAAAGCGGCTGACTAACCCTTTCTTAAGAGTTTTTTGCTATCTTGGAATCAGAATGAATTAGATGCGAGGTTATTTTATGGACGAAACAATCACACAGCTGATCCAGAACTATGGCTACTTGGCGATCGCCGGCCTGATCGCCCTTGAAAACATTTTCCCGCCGATCCCGTCAGAGCTGATTCTGACCTTCGCCGGCTTCATGACCCTGACCACGGGGCTGAACGCCTGGGGCGCGGTTGGGGCGGCCACTGCCGGAGCCCTCTTTGGGGCCTTGATCCTCTACCTCTTGGGCACCGCCTTTGACCGCCAGCGCTTAAACCGCTTGGCCGCCAGCCGCTTTGGCAAGCTCCTGGGGCTGTCTCCGGAAAAAATCGCCAAGACTGAGCGCTACTTTGTCAAGCATGGGAAAAGCGCGGCCTTCTTTGGCCGCTTCGTGCCGGTGGTCCGGAGCTTGATCTCTATTCCAGCGGGCATGAGCCACTTCTCCTTGCGCCATTTTATCGTCTTCACGACCTGCGGGACCTTGATCTGGAACACGGTCTTGATCTTCGCCGGCCGCCTGGCGGGCAGCGCCTATGAGCAGGTCATCGCCAACTACCAGGCCTTCGTGGCTCCAGTCCTCCTGGCCGGCGCCGTCTTGGCCATCTGCTTCTTTGCCTTTAAAAAGGCTAAAAAGGCCGGCAATTAGCTTGCTTTTAATAACTTTTTCTGAAAAAGTCTTGACTTTTATTAATTCCTGATTAGAATTTAATTTAACCGAATAACTTAAAGATGAAGAAGACAGGCGGCAGCACGCATTCTTTTAGAGAGCCAGTGGTTGGTGGAAGGCTGGCAGACCCTGCAGCTGCGCGCAACCCTTCTTCCAGATTGCCGGCTGAAATTCTTAGTAGGCTGGGCCGTCGGCGGGACGTTACCCTGCTAGAGCATGCTAGTGCTCGAAAAGTGGTTCAGATTGAACAAGCTGGGTGGTACCGCGGAAAGAAGCCTTTCGTCCCTATGAAGTATAGGAGATGAAAGGCTCTTTTTGTCCCCATTTTTTTCAGAAAAGGTGAGATTTATGGCCAAGTTAGTTATTCCTAAGGATTACGATCCAAAGATGTCAATCAGAGAAACGGAAAAGGCGATCCGCTACATCCGCGAGACCTTCCAGAGCGAATTCGGGACGGCAATGAACCTGGAACGGATTTCCGCCCCGATGTTCGTTGAAAAGTCTTCCGGCTTAAACGACAACCTGTCCGGCTGGGAGCAGCCAGTCTCCTTCACCCTGCACGACGGGGACGGCAGCGAGATGCAGATCGTCCACTCCCTGGCCAAGTGGAAGCGCTGGGCCTTGAAGCGCTACGGCTTTGGGGTTGGTGAAGGCCTGTTTACCAACATGAACGCCATCAGAAAGGACGAAGAAGTCCTGGATAACCTGCACTCAGTCTACGTGGACCAATGGGACTGGGAAAAGGTGATCAACAAGGAAGACCGGACGGAAGCCACCCTGCACCAGACGGTACGGCGGATTTTTGAAACCATCAAGGGGATGGAATACCACGTCCGCGCCCTCTACCCGCAAGCCGCCTACCATTTGCCAGAAGAGATCTACTTCTTCACCAGTGAGGAGCTGGAAGCCCGCTGGCCTGAATTGACGCCAAGCGAGCGGGAAAACAAGATCTGCCAGGAATACGGAGCCGTCTTCCTGGAGCACATTGGCGGCGACCTGCCTTTGTCCGGCAAGCCGCACGACCTGCGTGCCCCTGACTACGACGACTGGACCTTGAACGGGGACATCCTCTTCTGGTACGAGCCGCTGCAGCGGGCCTTTGAAGTTTCCAGCATGGGGATCCGGGTTGACGAAGACCGGCTCAAGGAGCAGCTGAAGCTGGCTGGGGCCGAAGACCGGCTGGAGCTGCCATTCCACAAGGCCCTCCTGGCCGGCGACTTGCCTTACTCAATCGGCGGCGGGATCGGCCAGTCACGCCTGTGCATGCTGCTCTTGGGCAAGGCCCACATCGGCGAAGTCCAAGCCAGCATCTGGCCGCGCGACATCGTTGAGAAGTGCGAGGCCGCCAAGATCCAGTTGCTGTAAGCTGGCGAAAACAGCGCGCAAATTCTTGGCATGCTGGCCCCTGGGCTGTTAACTTAGTTTATTTTTTGGCACGGCGGAGCCGTGCCTTTTTTGTATGATTTAGATTGTAGTAACGGATAGGCTTTGTTCGATTGCTGAGGATGGGACTGTCCTCAGCCGCTCTTTCGGTTTATAATCATTGTAGTAACCAACAGGATTAGAAAGGAGCCAACATGTATCCCTACCAAGCCGAATTTGCCAGATGGTGCCGCTATTCCCAGCAGCTGTCGCCCAAGTCGATCTTCAACGCCAACCACGTCCTGACCAACTTTTTCAACTATGCCCGCCGCAACTTTGCCCAAGACGGGGTCGCTTCCCTGACCGTCACCGAGGTCCGCGACTACCTCGACCAGCTGGATGCCAAAGAGCACCTCTCCGTCACCACCATCAACAAGTACATCAGCTATTTAAAAAAATACTTCTACTTTTTGAACACGACCGGCATCATTGACAACTATCCCCTGCTCGAGCTCAAGGGCATCTCTTTTGAGCGGCGCAAGACCTACGTGATCAACTGGATGGACCACATCGCCGACTTCATCCCCGTCGTCAGCCACGAATTCACCATCTACCTCTTGACCCTGACGGCCCTGGGCTACAAGAGCCGGGACCTGCTCAAGGTCCACTGGAGCCAGGTCAAGGGCCGGATCAAGGACCAGACGGTCAAAGACTACATCCACAGCCAGCTTGACTTCACGGAGAATCCCGACCCCTACCTCTTCGCGGCCAGAGGGGGCGAGCCTTACGCCAGCACCAACAACGTCATGCAGCTGGCCAAGGGGGACAAGCTGCTGATTAAAGACTGGCCCATGACCCTGACCAACCTCCGCCTCTCCTACGTCTATTCCGTGATCGCCAGCGGCAAGTACACGGACGGTGAGCTCCTGGGCATTCTTGACTGCGACCTCAAGCGCCTGGCCTACTACCAGTACAATGCCTCCTACTGCCACCTGATCCCCTATTCCAAAGACCTGCTTGAAAGCTGACATAATCTTTCGCCAAGCTTCTGATTTAAGATATAATGTTAAGGTAGCAAGAAAAGGAGAGTTTCAATGACAAAAAACAAAAAGAAACAAGCCGCTGAAGATGAGAGCTGGGGGTCCTTCTTCCGGGACGTCCTCGTCATGTTCACCATTTTCGTGGCCATCTACTACGTAATCTTCTCGTTCTTCCTGGCCAATGAAGTCGTGTCCGGCCCATCCATGCAGCCCACCTTTGAAGACGGCGACCGCCTGATCGCGGTGCGCAAGTTCACGCCAAAGCGCAACGACGTCGTCATCATCAAGGCGCCGGATGAAGCCAAGGCCATGTACATCAAGCGGGTCATCGGCCTGCCGGGCGACACGGTCCAGTCCAAGAACGACGTGCTCTACGTCAATGGCAAGAAAATCGCCGAGCCATATTTAAATAACAAATATTATAAAGCCGACAAGGCGGCGGGCGTCAACTACACCAGCAACTTCAAGATCAAGGTGCCAAAAGGCCAGTACTGGGTCATGGGTGACCACCGGGACGTATCCAAGGACTCAAGATCCTTCGGCCCCGTCAAGCGGAGCTCCATCTTGAGCAAGGTCGTTCTGCGCTACTTCCCGTTCACCAAGATCAGCACTTCTTTTTATTAGAAAGCCGATTTGCCCTGAATCTTTTATGAGAAAATGGTAAAATATATTTATTAAGGAGTGAAGATCATGAAACCAGAAGAACTTTCAGATGCAATCATTGAATTTCAAAGCAAGCATTCAGTCAGTGACACTGCCTTAGCCTTTTCCAGCCACCTTTCGGTAGAAAAGGTGCACGCGATGAAGGCCGGGCACGGCAACTTCACCGACGACGAAGTCAACCAGATGCTTGACTACATCCAATCACAAATTTAGCTAATCAGGCCAGCAGCGGCCGCTGCTGGCCTTTTTGCTTGACCAGCGGCCCGTGTTTCACGCTCATCATTTTACATTTTTTACTTTCCATAATTTACCGTCAAGCTTTGCAGTACATGGCTTTTGCCGGATTATTTCTTAACAGCGACCATCTTTGTAAAATCCGTATTGCTTAAAGTGAAGGCCCTTAAAGCTTGATATTAAGGGATTTCTTTCACCCGTCTGTAAGCCCTTAAATTGCAATTTTGTTTCACAAGGCTATTTGTCCTTGATCTGCCCTGACTTATTCACAAAAATAGCGCTTCTCAGCTAAGAGAAGCGCTATTTTGCTTAGTTTTCGCTTATTTTGCCCGCTGGCCTGTGGATTACTTTTTAGCCCGTTCAGCGTTGAGCTCGCTCATCTTGATCAAGACGTCAACAGCCTTCCACATTGATTCCAGAACCGTGTATTCAAAGCGGCCGTGCATGTTTTCCTCTCCGGCAAACAGGTTCGGGCAAGGCAGGCCCATGTAGGTCAATTGGGAGCCGTCCGTGCCCCCTCTGACTGGATCTTCGTTGATCTCAGTCATCCCGCAGGCTCTGTAGGCATCGCGGGCCAGGTCGATGATCTCCATGTGCTTGGCCAGTTCATCAGCCATGTTATAGTACTGATCCCACATCTTTAGCTTGATCCGGTCGCCGCCGTACTTCTTGTTGAGGTCGGCCACGATCTGCTTGACCAGGTCCTTGCGGCTTTCCAGCCCGTCGCGCTCAAAGTCGCGGATGATGTAGGCCAGGTGGGCGTTGTCAACCGTGCCTGAGAAGTCCATCAGGTGGAAGAAGCCCTGGCGGCCGTCAGTCTTTTCCGGCACCTGGTCTTGCGGCAGGGCGTTTTGGAAGTCGATGCCGACCTGGATGGCGTTGATCATCTGCCCCTTGGCAACGGCTGGGTGCACGTTGACCCCCTGGATGTCCAGTTCAAACTGGGCGGCTGAGAAGGTCCCCCAGTCCAGTTTCCCTGGCCCTTCCCCGTCAACCGTGTAGGCAAACTTGGCGCCAAAGTCAGCCACGTCAAAGTGCTGGGCCCCAGTGCCGATTTCTTCGTCTGGCGTAAAGCCCAGACGGATGGTCCCGTGCTTGATTTCCGGGTGCTGCAGCAGGTATTCGGCAAAAGTTACCAGTTCGGCATCCCCGCACTTGTCGTCCCCGCCCAGCAGGGTGTCGCCGGAAGCGGAGATGATGGTCTGCCCCTTGTACTTCTTCAGGTTCGGGAAGACGGCCGGATCAAGATAGAATTCAGTGTCGCCCAGCTGGATCTTGCTTTCCCCGTCGTAGTTCTCGGTGATCTGCGGCTTGACGTTTTCCGAATTGAAGTCTGCCGTGTCGCAGTGAGCCAAAAAGCCCATCACTGGCACGTCCCAGTCAACGTTGGACGGGATTTCGGCAATGACCGTGCCCGCCTTTTCGTTGTAGTGGACGTCGCTGAGGCCCAGTTCTTCCAGCTCCTTCATGATGACCATCTGGTAGTCGACTTCCCGCTGGGTTGATGGGAAGCGGTCAGCGTGCTCGTCTGACCGGGAGTTGATCTTGACGTATTTCAAAAATCTTGGCAATAAGCTTGGATATTCCATTTTTTCTCCTAACATGCATTTGCAAAAGGCCAGTCACCCGACTAGCCGACGATATTGTTGAAGGGGTCGGTTGAGACCTCGCTGACCACGACGCTGGTCTGCCAGCCAGCTTCCTTGGCCCACTTTTCCAGCCGCTCACCCAGCTTGTATTTGAAGAGCTTCTCGGTGTAGTGGCCCGGGTCAACGACCACCAAGCCGCTGGAAATCATGTCGTGGCCGGTGTGGTAGTAGACGTCCCCGGTAATGTAGGCGTCGCAATGGTCGCGCAAGGCCTGCTTCCAGAACTTGTTCCCGTCCCCGCAGACAAAAGCCACGCTCTTGACCGGCATGTCTTCTTCCGCCGCGATCAGGCGGACCATGTCAACGCCCATTTTATTCTTGACGTAGCGGGCAAATTCCAGAGCCGTCATGGTTCTTGGCAATTCCCCCTTGCGGCCGATGGCGATCCCGTCTTCATCAAGCGCGAAGGGCTGGACGCTTTCCAGGCCCAGTTCCTCCGCCTGCCAGTCGCTTGATCCATCCTTGGCCTTGTCGGAATTGGTGTGGATGGAGTAGACGGTGATGCCGCTGGCGATCACCTTGGCGTACATGGCATTTTGCGGGTCGCTGAAGTCCAGGTTCCGGGCTGGCCGGAACATCAGCGGGTGGTGGCTGACGATCAGGTCAACCCCCTTCTCGATGGCTTCATCAACCACGTTGGGCCGCACGTCCAGGGTGGTCATCACCTTGTGGACCTCGCTGTCCAGGCTGCCGATCTGCAGGCCAACCGGGTCGCCCTTGCTGGCGATGTCTTCCGGGAAGTCTTCCTGCAAGCGGCTGACGATTTCTTTAACCTTAGTCATTTTCTTCGCCTTCATCCTTGATTTCTTCGCTGATATCCTTGATCAGGCGCTCCAGATCCGCGATCCGGTCCGCGTCCTTCTGCTTGGCCTTGTTCAAGTTGGCCAGGAGCTGCTGGTAGTAGGCCAACTGTCTGGTCCACTTGGCCAAAAAGACCGGTCCCTTCTGCTTAAGCAAGAGGGGGCCAAAGTCCTTTTCCTTGGCGGTCAGGGGATGCTTTTCCCCAGTCTGCTTGGCCTTAATCAGTTCATAAGTGTGGCCGGCTTCAGCCACCAGGTCTTCAGCCACGATCTGGTAGTCGTGCTCTTCCAGCCACTGGCGGACCCGGTTTTCCCCGATGTTGGGCTCCAGGATCAAGGTTGGATAGTACTTGCCCCGGCCCGCGGCCTCTTCCAGCAGGCTGACCATAAGCTTGCCGCCCATGCCAGCGATGACGACCGTATCGATCCGGTCTTCATCCTTCAGGGTCTCCAGGCCGCTGCCCAGGCGGGTTTCGATCTGCTGGCCCAGGCCCGCCTCAGCGATGTCCGTCTTAGCATTTTGCAGGGGACCGGCGGCCACGTCGCTGGCAATGGCAAAAGCCACTTTCCCTTCCTGGACCAGCTTGATTGGCAGATAGGCGTGATCTGTGCCGATGTCAGCCAGGCGGCTGCCAGGATCCACCATTTCCGCGAGTTTGTTCAGTCTTAAATTCATGGACTGCCTCCTTTACAACAACTACGATTTTATCATAAGCGGCTTTCTCCTGCTAATCTTCCTGACAGCACTTTGTGCTATAATATGTCTGTTTGACAATCAAGGAGGAGCAAATGGATAGAAGCGAGAAAACCACCTTGACCAACATGTGCATGATCGTTGACCACGGAAAGGTCCTGACGATTGACCGCCAGTCCAAGCACTGGCCGGGTCTGGCCTTTCCCGGCGGCCACGTTGAGGCACATGAGTCTTTTTATCATTCAGTCGTGCGGGAAGTCAAAGAAGAGACTGGCCTGGACATCAAGCATCCCAAGCTGGTTGGGGTCAAGCAGTTTTTTGACCAAGAAGACCAGCGCTACATCGTCTTCTTCTACCGGGCGGATGAATTCACGGGTGAAGTCAAGGCTTCAAGGGAAGGCCCCTTGGCCTGGATCAAGCTGGAGGACCTGGGCCAGTACCACTTGGCCAGAAACTTTGACCAGGATCTGAAGCTGTTTTTGGATCCAGACCTTGATGAACACCTGTTGCTAGACCATAAGGATTACATGTATTAATAAGAGAAGTATGAAAGAAAAAAAGAACAAAAAGCAAACCGTCCAAAAAGCCGCCCTTTGGCTGATCTTGATTATTCTGGTCCTCGGCGCGGGGACCGCCATCTATGCCAAGCAGCACGGCTATTTTGGCCAGCAGACCAGCAAGAATGCCCAGTCCAAGCCAATGGCCTTAAAGAAGACCACGACCTTGACTGACTCCCAGATCTGGGGCTACCCTTTTAGCAAGTGCTACACGAAGAATATCAAGTACAAGTCTGGGCAGAAGTACGGGAAGACTGACGTCATCCGCCGGGTCTACCCAAGCAAGTCCTACTTCCATGACGGCTGGGACTTCGGCTGGTCAGAGGTTGGCCGCAGAGCCCCGGTTTTGGCCGTTCACTCCGGTACGGTCAAGAAGATCGGCTACTGCACGGGCCTAGAGTACTTTGTCTGGGTCGTCTCTGACGACGGCTACGCGGAAATCTACCAGGAAGGCTTTTTAAATCCAAGCGACATCGTCGTGAAAAAGGGACAGAAGCTGAAGGTTGGCCAGAAGATCGGCTACATGTCCGGCAGCCACCTGCACCTGGGCGTGACCAAGACCGACAAGGACTATATCACCAAGAAGGAAAAGCTGCCGTTCAAGAACTACTGGAAGGACAACGGCACTTGGCTGAACCCAATGGACCTGATCACCAAGAGCCTGAAGCTGCAAGAAGAAAGCAAGCAGCACAACCAGGAAGTCAGCCAGTACAACCAAAGCGCCAAGGCTCACAACGCCAAGCTGGCCTCAAAGGCGGCAAAGAATAAGTAAAAAGTGAAGCTCGTTTCGAGCTTCACTTTTTTGCTTGTGAAAAATTTTTGGGGTTCGCGAATAGTGCCCTACTGCGTCTTTTTGCCATATTCTACTGTTTAATCCGCTTGGCTGCTTCTAATCCGGCAATGCGGCCGGAGTTTACGGCAAAGCCCATCGTGTTGCCCGGCAGGGTAAAGTTGTAGCTGTCGGCATAGATGGTGTTGGCATCAGAGCCAGCACTGTACAGGCCCGGAATGGCTTGATCCTCATCATCCAGGACTTGGCAGTTTTCATCAATCTTGACGCCGCCAACCGTACCATAAGCGCCGCTGTAGAACTTGCCGACCAGATAGCCGCCTTCGCCCGTCAGCTTGTGCAGGTAAGCTGGGTTCTTGAAGAATTCGGTGTCCTGGCTCTGGTCACAATAGCCGTCGTGGTCAGCGATCGCTTTTTGCAGCTTGGCAGCCGGGATGGCCAGCTTTTCAGCCAATTCCGCCACGCTGTCTGCGGTAATGATCGCGTCATAGCCGTTTGCTTCAGCCTTCTTGATCACTGAGTCCAGCATCTTGAAGCCAGCGGCCGGGTGAACGATGTCCATGATGTCCGGCCCTTCTTCCTGGTACTTCTTCAGGATTGCCCGGTCCATAATGACGTAAGCATAGTGGCCAGGCTGCAGGAACATGGCGTTACCGGAAAAAGTAGTATTGCCCAGCATCCCCTCGTCCATGAAGCGCTCGCCATTTTGGTTCAGCATCAGGTTCGGCTGGCGCAATACCCCGTCAGCGACCATGTATTCCAGGTTGTGCGGGAGGATCTTGATATGTCATGGCAGTGCTCCTTTTCTCTACAGTTCCTGTTAACCGCTTACGTTATATTGTGAAAAAAGTATAACAATAATTAAGACAGGTATCTAAATCATTAGCAAAAAGCAATTTTTAGTGGAGGCAAGCATGTTCATTCAAATAGAATTATGTCTAACTGCTTGCCCCCTGTCACGCGATCTTGAACAACCTTCCCTGCCAGCTGGCCCCTTATGACATCGTGATTTCGCGAAGTACTTGTCGCGCTTGATCAAGCAGCTTTTTGACCAAACCTTCACCCAGCTTAGGACAAGCACCCGCGTGTCCGTCAGCAAGTCGCTGCTGGAGCTGACCACCAAGAGCATTGAGAAAATCAGCGCGATCGTCGGTTGCCCCAGCGTCAGCAGCTACTACCGAGCCTTCAGGCAAGCCACCGGGCAGACGCCTAGCGAGTACCGGAAAAATTTTAAGCAATGAAGCGATTTGTTGAAAATCAGCCCCAGTTGGGGACTTTTCAGAAATCAACCTTCAAAAGGTGCCCGACTAACTCAAAATCCACGCCATCCAGTCTGCCGACTCCATTTACAGCAAGCCGTGCTTAAGCAAGTAAGCCCGCGCCACCTTGCTGGCGCTTTGATGCTTGACGGAGACTTGATAGTTCATTTCCTGCATATCCGCTTCAGTAATTTTGCCAGCCAATTTGTTCAAGCTCTTAACGACGCCAGGGTGCTTTTTAGAAAAATCTTCCCTCATCAATGGCGCGCCTTGATATGGTGGAAAGAATTTTCGGTCATCAGTCAAAAAAGTCAGGCCATACTGCTTGATTTCCGGGTCAGTCGTGTAGCCGTCAACCAAATTAACCTTGCCGCTGGCAATCGCCTTGTAGCGCAAGGCTGGCTCCATGGTCTTAATCTTAAAAGCCAAGCCGTATGCCTTCTTCAGCCCCAGGTAGCCATCCTGCTGGCTGGCAAAGTCCGGGTCAAAAGCAGCCGTCAAAATTGCATTGTGCTCACGCAAATCGCTTAATTTCCGCAAGTGGTATTTTTCGGCAAAAGCCTGCTTGACTGCTAAGCCGTAGCCATTCTGGTACTTCATTGGCTTCAGGTAGGTCAACTGGTCTTCCTTTGCAAGGAGCTTTTTGGCCAGCTGGTAAGCCTTGGCCGGATCATGCGGCGTTGCTGCTGGCTTCTTGGCTAAACCTTGCAGAACGGTTCCAGTAAATTCTGGGTAGATGTCAATCTTCCGCGTCTTTAAGGCATTGAACAAAAAGCTGGTCCCGCCGAAGTTGTTCTTGAGGGTCACCTTGACTTCGGGATTATCTTTCTCAATCAGGTCCTTGTACATATTAATTAAAATATCTGGCTCACTGCCCAGCTTGCCCGCAATAACCACTGTCTCGTCTTTTGAGACAAACAGCTGACCACCCTGCCAAACGCCAGCTGCCAGGGCGAGCACTGTCAAAAAGACAGCCACGTAGCCGAAATGCTTCTTGGACGAGGACATAAACTTGAGCAAGGCAGACATGGCTAAGGTTAAAAGCGCTGAAAGACCAGCCCCGATCAAGAGATAGGAATTATTGTTCTGCTGGATTCCGAGCATGATATAGGTTCCAAGTCCTCCGGCCCCGATCATGGCTGCCAAAGTAGCCGTCCCTATGATCATTACCAGTGAAATACTGATGCCTGAGAGAATCATGGGCCAGGCCAGGGGCAATTCCAGCCGGGTCAGCTTGCGCCAGCGGCTCAGGCCAAAAGCATCCGCGGCTTCTTCCAGATTTGGATCAAGATTGCGCAAAGCGGAGTAGGTATTCTGGTAGATTGGCATTACCCCGTAAGCCGTCAAGGCGATCAAGGCTGGCGCTGTCCCAATTCCGACAAACGGAATCAACAGGGCCAGCAAGGCTAGACTGGGGATTGTCTGGACGATGCTGGTAATTTGAAAGACGACTTCCCCAGCTCTTTTGGTGTGCGCCAGCATCATTCCCAAAGGAACAGCGATCAGGCAGGCCAGCAGCAATGCCTCCATTGACAAGAGCAGGTGCTCGCCTAAAGACTGCATGATTTCCCCTCGCTGCGCGGCGAAAGTATTAAGCAATTCTGACATGGTTCAATCCTCCAGTTCTCCTAAATATCGCAACAGGTCTGTTGCCGTGATCTGATAGCCTGCTCCTTGATACGCGAACTTGATCAGGCCAGCCTCATCCGGAAGCCGGACGAGCTCGTCAACTTTGGCAACTGCAGGAAGCGAGCCCGCTTGAATCCGGCTGACTGCCGCGGAAGCCAGCAATTGCGCCATCGTCCCCAAGCGTGGCCGGGCGCTCTTAAAGAAGTCAGCCACAAAAAAATTGGCCGGATGCTGAATGATCTCTTCAGGACTACCAACCTGCAACAGGCAACCATCCTTGATGACCCCAATCCGGTCGCCCAAGCGCAGGGCTTCCTGCATGTCATGGGTCACGAAGACGACCGTGTCCTGGTTCTGCTGGTGCAATGCCAGCAAGAGCTCCTGTTGCTGGCGGCGCAGAACCGGATCCAGGGCACTGAAGGATTCATCCATCAAGATCAATTTGGGCTGAGCCGCCAAAGCCCGGGCGATTGCCACCCGCTGCTGCTGGCCGCCGGATAGCTCGCTAGGCCGGCGGTCAAGGTACTCATCCCCTTTTAAGCCAACCTGGTCCAGCAAAAAGCTGGCCCGCTCACGGCGCTCTCTGCGCTTGACCCCAGCTTCTTCCAGCTGGATTGTCACGTTATCGCCTACGGTCAGGTTGGGAAACAGACTGCTGGTCTGGGGCACATACCCCATGTTAAGGCGCAGGTGGCGCAAGTCTTGGTCCTTGACCCGCCGGCCATCAATATAAACGTCTCCAGCGGTCGGTTCCGTCAAGCGGTTGATCATTCTGAGCAAGGTCGTCTTTCCGCTGCCACTGGGCCCAACCAGGACAAAAAGCTCGCCATCGGCAATCGTCAGGTTGATTCCGTCCAAGATGACCTTGTCTTCATATGCCATTCCGACATTGCGGTATTCAATCATGTTCATCCCTCCGCTGATTTCTAGCCTGCCCAGCCAGTCTTGTAACTTCAAAAGTTTCTTGCTCAAGTATATCCTCTGCCCAAGGGCTTGTAAAGCCAAAAGTTGCATTTTTCTCATTTTATCAACGATCTGCTAGCATATTAACCTTTTATATCCTTATATTAGCCGTTGCTTTTTCAAAAAAATTACCAAGTACTTTTCAATTCTGGGCTTGCGCTCAGTTGACTTTTGCCTTATCATAGTAACAGCAATAGTTACAAGTGTTCAAGGAGCAACAAAATGAAAGTTTCCACTCGTTTCAGCGACAGCATCCACTTGTTGGCGTTTCTGGTGATCTACAAGGGCAAAATTACCCTTTCCAGCAGCAATATCGCCAGTTCATTAAATACGTCACCGGTCGTCGTGCGACGCATGATGGCCAACCTGCGTGATGCCGGCTTTATCAAGACCACCCATGGCTCACCGGATCCAGAGCTATTAAGGAAACCGGACCAGATCAGCCTACTGGAGCTCTACCTGGCTACAGAAGGCAACAGCCCTCTTTTTGCGATTGATCATGAGACCAACCCTGCGTGCACCGTGGGCGGCAACATCCAGCCGACTTTGATCGACTACTTTAGTCACGCGGAAACCGCAGCCGAGGCAGTACTAGATAAGATCAGCCTACAAGACGTCATTGACACCATATTGGTCAAGGACGCCAAGAAGCGGGCTGAACAAAACAAAGCACAAGATTAAAAGCAAGGCAGAATATGAAATACACGATTACTGGAGCAACCGGCCACTTAGGCCGGGAAGTCGTTAAAGCTTTAAGCCAGCTGACTGAGATCAAGAATATCCGCTTAGCCGTCCGTACCCCTCAAAAGGCCGCGGACTTTGCGGGGGCAGGCTATGAGGTCGTGCACAGCGACTATTATGACATTCCATCAATGGTGGAAGCTTTTACCGGTACAGATGTCTTGATCTATATCCCAAGCATCACCTATAAGGTCGGCAAACGGATCGAAGAATTTGAGAACTCACTGGCCGCAATGAAAGCAGCTGGGGTCAAGGACTTGGTCGATGTCAGCTTCATGGCTGAACAAGCCAACAATCCCTTCCAAATGTCTGGCTATTATGCATACCTGCCAGCTCGTTTGGCGTCTTCCCATTTGCGCTATGCCGTCGTAAAAAATTCCCTCTATGCTGATCCCCTGGTTCCTTATCTGTCAGAACTGATTGCCCGGGGCAACGTAATCTATCCGGTGGGCGACCAGGCTATGAGCTTCATCTCTAGAAAAGACAGCGGCGAAGCCATTGCCAACGTTGCCGTCCGCCCATACCTGCGCAATAAGGGTCAAAGCTACCTTTTGACGCAAGAACAGAATTACAATATGATTGAGCTTAGTCAGATCATGAGCCAGGTTACCGGTGAAAAGATTGGCTACCAGCCGGTCAGCTTAGAAGAGTTCGCGGATATTTACCGGGCCGAAGGCGATGGGGATGAACTAGCCTCCATGTACAAGGCAGCAGCAATGGGCTTGATGGATGAAGTAACCAGCGACTTCCGCCATATCACCGGCCACGCACCGCAGAACATGGCTGATTATCTAAAAGAAAACTATCAAGCATAACAAATAGCGCCCCCATTTTCTTCTGGAGGCGCTATTTTTTGCTTACTAGGGAACCACTTCTCCAAAATCAGCCGCAGTTGGGGGCTTTTCGGGAATCAACCTTCGAAAAAATGCCCCTCAAAAAAACAAACATCCCTCCCAGCAAATTTCGGGAGGGGTGTTTTATTTCAGAAGATCCAGCAGGCCTTGATAGTCAATGATCGTCGTCCCCTTTGCTTCTGCCATGCGGCACTTGCCAGAGACATGGTCCAGCTGTCCTTTGAGCAGGTAGTCAGTCAAGCCTGACACGCTGCCGGTCACCCGTCCACCGTGGCTGTTGATCAGACTGACCAGTTCATAGCGGGTGGCTTGCGGGAACTGGCCAGTAATCACGAAACGCTGGCCGGCCAGACGGGAATCAACCGGTTTCGGGCTGAAGTCGATCGTTTCCGTCGCCCTAGCCAGTTTGCCGTCTCTAAGATTCTGGTAGACGATATTATTGGTGATGCAGTCGCTGATGGCAATATGCGAATTAATCTTGATTCCATAGTAATCCTTCAAGGTTGACAGCTTGACGTTGGGAATTGGATCCAAAAAATGGCACTGCTTGGCCAAAATCAGGGTATCCAGCTTCGGATTGGCGACCGGGTAGCCATTGTGAGCCAGAATATTGCAGTCAAACTTCAGAATGTTGTGGCCAACCAACGTGTCGCTGCCGATAAAGTCCAAGAAATCCTGCATGACCTCGTCGATCTTTGGCGCGGCATTCGTCTGCAGATTAGAGATGCCCGCCAGCCAGGTAACCTGGGGTTGGATTTTTTCCAGAGGATTGACGTAAGTTGAAAATTTGGCTACAGTCTGATCAGCTCTGACCTTTAACGCACCGATCTAGATGATCTTCTTGCCGGTCGTTTCCAGGTCAAAAACCGTATAGTCGCGCAGCACTGGTCCCATCTTGTACCTTCTTTCAATTTTTGTTTCTCAGGCAAAAAACGCTGCTATCGCTCTACAAAGGCAGCTTGGCACGCACATCCCGGACCTTGTAGTAGGAGTCAGCGCCGTTGTGGTAAATGAAGACCGTGCCATAGCGCTTCTCGGCAAAAAGCGCCCCGCCCTTGGCGCGGATAGCTTCAGGAGTCTTAATCCAGCAGCTGGTTTTCAGGTCAAAATCGCCCAAGCCCTGCAGCTGGCGGTAGTCGTCTTCGCTGAGCAAGTCCAGGCCGTGATCCGCCAGCAGCTCCTGGGCGCTGGTTTCCGGCGGGAACTTCTTGCGCTTCAAGCGGGCCGCTTGGTCGTAGCAGATGCTGCGCCGGCCTGCTGGCACTTCCTTTGAGCAGTCGACGATCGCCCAGCCGCCCCCTAAGGCAACCACGTCAGGCTCACCGCCAGTTTCCTCCATCCAAGCCACGGCCGCCGCCTTGGCGGGATCGGCTAATTTCTCCGCAACATCTTCCCAGCTCGCTTCCGGGTGCCGGTCCATGTTGGCTAAAAATCTTTCTTTGAGTGCCTCCATCTTTACCTCGCGTTCTGTTCTTTACGCCTGTCTAGCAATATTATAACCACCCGCGGCCTAGACGGAAACATGACCGCATCCCAAAATGTCAATCCACCAAAGCCGCCGCGCGGCTAAGTCGATCCTTGGCTTGAGCTAAGATATCGGAAAAAACGAAAATGCATCCCTGGCACTTTTGGCCAAAGGGATGCATTTTTTATTGGTCCAGCTCAGGATACGGGATGATCGCCGGCGCGGGGATGGCATGGTCGCCCAGCATTTTCTCCATCCAGACCATGTCGTACCAGCGGCTGAACTTGTAGCCGCATTGGTGAAAGCGGCCGACCAAGCGGTAGCCCAGGTGCTCATGGAAGCGAATGCTGTTGTCGTCCAAATACGGATCAGCACCGATTGGCGCGGCAATGCAGGCGTTCAAGTTCAAGAAGCCCTGCTTTTTCAAGACAGCTTCGATCGCGTCGTACAAAAAGCGGCCGATATGCTGGTGGCGCTGATTGGCGTCAACATAGATCGACAATTCCACGCTGTGGTCATAGGCTGCCCGCTCCTTAAAGGGACTGGCGTAGGCATAGCCGACGATCTGGCCGCCTTTAAGGGCAACGAGATATGGATACCGCTTCAGCGTCCGCATGATGCGAGCTTCAAACTCGCTGACGGCCGGCACTTCGTCTTCAAATGTGATCGCCGTCTTCTCCACGTATGGCGCGTAGATCTCCAGCAGGCGCGCGGCATCCCCTGCTTCGGCCATCCTTAGCTGCAATTCTGACATGAAAATCTCCTGTTGTTGGGGTAATATGGCGCAAAATGCATTCCGAATCGAGTTTGGGGATGCATTTTGTTATTGTTTTGTTTAGTCACCTTGAAAAACGCCAGCATCATACAAATCTTGGACAGCCTGCATTTCCTTACTCGTCTTATCCAAATAAAATTGTAGGTACTCAGACAAATAAGCTGCTTGCTCACGATCCAGGTAAACCGTTAAATGGTCTGCCAAGTCCAAACTATAATATAGACGCAAGATCAGCACATCTGCCCCTTGATCAAACGAAAATTCTACAATTGGATCGTCTATCAGGGAAAAAGGCTCATCTAACTTGTTGCCTTGAAGAAAAGCGGCAATCTTGGACAACAATGACTCAGGTTCATTGAAATACCATAGTGGAGCGGCACGAAAGACCCAATTGCCGTTGCAGCTGACTTCAATCGTAGAACTGACCCACTCTGATTTCTCCCTGCGCTTCTCTAGCCAAAAATAGACCGTAAAATCGCTAGACGTCAATTTTAGATGTGGCAAAAGTGACCTCCTTTAGCTGATTTCTATGGTGTTTTAAGAGTCTCTAAGCAACCATATCAGCATTATCATTGATCTGTTGAATCGTTTGTCTGATGCCTGACCATAATTCCATATTATTTCCAAATAAGACAGTAATCGGACCCATGTCAGTAAATGGAGATTCCGTTAAGACTCTAAGGTCTTTCATCATCCCATTTTTCACGATATATTCGATAACTTTGTTCAGGAAATATATTTGTTTGGAGTTTAGGGTTGCATCGTCCAAATATTTAGAAAATGCTTCTTTAGCAGCATTCATGTCCAAACCTACAATACTCCGGATGAACTCACCAATTGGCTTATCGCCGTACTCTTTTTGATACTCCTGCTTCGTGCCCAAGTCGGTCCACAGAACTTTTTCTAGATTTTTCAAATCTTGACTGCTTAGAGGCTCATTGCTTTTAAGCTTAGCAATTACCTGATTATCCTGTTGATGTTGCTTGATATAGGATTCAACCTTAGCACGATAATTCTTTAAGGAGTCATCTTGATAATCTGCCTCGTTAGTTGACTGTTCCAAGATCTCATCATCGAAATTAGTATTGTAAACAATATATTTATGTGGAATATATTGAATGAGATCACGCAGTGCCTTTCTGATCTTTTCTAGATCTTCGATGCCTACACGATTAAGATAATCTGTAGTCAAGATTCGGTTGATTAAGTCTTTTTGAGCTGCAACTTCTGGTATATTCGCTACTTTCGATACAGCCGCAACTTTCTTTAACAAGTCACTTTTCAACTTGCCTTGAGGCTTGTCCGCCATTTTCGCAAGCTCCAATGCCCATACCAAAGCATCGAAGCGTAAAGCATTCGCATCATCGCTATCTGGCAGGATTAATGGTGCGATCTCATCCCGAACTTGCAGGCAATCTTCATACGTCAGATTTTTATAGTTCACCTCATTAGCATATTCATCAACATACTTGAGATGTTGTCGAACGGCAAAATTATCACGGTGCAATTGTTGAACCTTGCCTGTCATCCGATTGACCAAGTACTCACGATATGAAATTAGCTCGCTCTCTTGATATTCGATATCTTGTAACTTGTAGGCAAGTTGAAATTCTAGATTGAACAAGGCACCTTGCAAAGGCAACTGAGCCTTTGCTTCTTTTCCTTTGTTCATCCTAAAGAACTCAAAATTTCCACAAAAATCAAAGATATAGAATTGGGTCTTATCCTTGCCATCATCCATCAAATGTTCACAAAGTCGAGTGCCACGACCGATCATTTGCCAGAATTTCGATTTACTAAAGACTTTCTTGAAAAAAACCAAATTAAGGATTGAAGGAACATCAACCCCAGTGTCTAGCATATCAACAGAAATAGCTATTCTTGGCATCTTATCTTGCTCTGAAAACTCATCAATAGCACTCTGAGCATAAGTCATATAATTATCAATTACTTTGGCGTACGGCCGTCCGCCTTCACCATTGGCAAGTTCTGGATATTCTTTGTTAAAAACTTCCAAGATTTTTTCAGCATGTAGATGGTTCTTGGCAAAAATAATTGTCTTGCCAATCTTTTCACCATAGTCTACCCGCAAGCCTTGATTCATCAAAATATTTAAGACCTGCTTGATGGTGTCTTCATTGAAGAGCCATTTGTTCATGGCAGCAGAACTGATTTTCTTAGGTACATTACCATCTTCGTCTTCAAAGGTTTCCTCATAGGCTTCTTTATCCTCATCAGACAAATCATCATAGCAAATACCTTTTTCCAAGAATTTAAGTTTGGTTTCAATAGATTTATATGGTACTAAATAACCATCTTTAACAGCATCTGCTAATTCATAACCATAAGTTGGTACACCATTTTCCAAGTCAAAAATTGAGTAAGTGTTTTTATCAATTTCATCTTTCGGAGTTGCTGTAAGTCCAACAATCGGGGCATCAAAGTAATTGAAAATGTCTCTATATTTATTGTAGATCGACCTGTGTGCCTCATCGACAATAATCAAGTCAAAATGACCGACAGTGAAAAGCTTACCATTATCATCAGTTAACGAATCAATGCATCCCATCATCGTTTGATACGTTGAAAAGACATAGCGAACATTTAAATCACGATTATTTGAAGTTAAATCCGTACATGACGCATTCGGCAACAAATTAACGAAGCTACGTTTTGCCTGGGTAACCAAAGCTGTTCGATCAGCCAAAAACAAAACATTCTTTATCCAATTAGCATCTGAGAGCGCTTTACATAAAGCGATTGCTACTCTAGTCTTACCAGAACCAGTTGCCATAACCAGAAGAGCCCGGCGCTTATGAAGAGTATCAAGACTCTCACAAACAGCTTTAATAGCAGCCTCCTGGTAGTAACGACCCGCAATATTTTTATCTACCTGAACATTATTCAGATGTTTTTCCATATTGGTCTGCAAATTGAGCAGCTTCTGTAAGTCACGCTTCGAATAAAAGCCTGCAACCTTCCGCTCTGGGTACTTGTTATCAATAAAAGTGGTATTAAAGCCGTTAGTCAAAAACACATACGGTCTTCTGTGGAATTTCTTTTCGATTGCATCAGCATATAGTTTTGCCTGTTGCCGTCCTCTAGTAATATCCACACAGGTTTTCTTAGCTTCAACGACTGCTAATGGAATGCCATCGTCGCCAAGCAAAACGTAATCTGCACGGCCATCCCCCGAGTTATTCGGCATTCCTTCTACCGGATACTCGTTTATCCAGTCTTTGTCTTCCTTCCAACCAGCATCAACCAACATTGCATCGATATATATTTTTCTTGTCTTAGCTTCTGACAGGTCCAAAGGCTTAGGAACATAGTCTTCACGTTTTTCTTTACTACGCTCAGACAGTTTCTCTTTCAAAGCTTTATTTTCTTTGATTAATTTTTGAAGATCGATCTCACTGTAAGTAGATTGAGGTACCTTTGCCACTTCTTGCTTAAGTAAAGCTTCATTAAATGGGACTTCTTCATACTTATCAGCATAACAGTATGCAATAAAGTCAAAAAAGATGTGGAGATTCTTTAAGCAAAGAACTGCTTGATCATAATTGATCTTACGTGCATTATGAGCAGCCTTATTTCCGAGTATTCTGATCAAATTCAATCTCTTAAACAGGTCATCATTGATTATGTCCCGAAACTCAGGCGTATTCATCAAAGTGACAAGCTTATCTTGGTATGGTTGTACTAAAGCATCATCAACGGAATACATCCACTTTATTGCAAACTCCATTGCCCGGCGGCAATTTAGTATTGTAGCAGTGGGGTCAACGTTCAGTATCTTCTCTGCTGCGATTGCTACATCAACAAAGTTGTCAAATTTCTTTTCCTTCTTCAAATAATCAAAATTGGTCATTCGAAAACACCTCCTTTATGGTCTAGATGCTTATGCAACTTTTGATTTGTCGACTTGCTGGACAAATGATGAAAACTCTTGCTGAAGTAATAATGGGGGAACTATAACTTTTAAATTACTAAGTATTTTTAAGTTGATATTTTTCTGTGCAACCTGGGGAGCCTGTGCATCTAATATCTTTTGAAAGAACGTAAACCAATAATGTAAGTATATCGTTGAAATACTATTGTCATTAGGGATAAATCCTACAACGCTATCCGGAAAGCATGCGTCAAAATTTAATATAGCCGTTTGTGCTATATTTGCAGCAATGGTTATGCACAAGGTCCCTTTTGGCCACATATGACTTTGAGCTAATCCTAAATCAGAATATGTACTTGAATAGTCTTTAATATATACTCCTGAATTAGTAACCTCTCCAGTTTGAATCAATGGATATGGACCTCCAAGTAAAGCCGGATCATTTCTTGGTCGATGTTTCGACTTCCCTCTTTCAAGCAAGCCTAAATCTGATAATTTTGTAAGACCAAATTCCTTTGTATTCTTTACTGGATCCCCAAACATCTCGACAAATCGGGCTTTGACAAGTGTGTCAAGTTTTTGTATTTCTTTGTTTCTTATATCTAATTGCTTGGATGCAGAATCCAGAGCTTCGGCCTTTTGTTTCTGAATTTCATAATCGTCAACGTCAACAATTATCTGCGAAATAGTGGACTTATTTAAAGTCTTACCCATTACTGCCTTATTGGTATTCTGATCCCACTTAACTCCCATGAGCAGATAATAAACATATTCAGGAAGCAACTTAACCCTTTTTTTATCTATAAACGCCATAATTGCTTCATTTGAATACATTTCTTTGGAAGTGATTGCTACTTTTCCTATAGAGAGTTTAAAACTCATAATCACTGTATTAGCCGGTATTTTTTTAATTCCACTGTCCTGTATGGCTTTTTCAGTAATCTTTTCCTTTGTATTGCTAATGTATTTGCTACCTGAGATATCAGATATGGATATCCATTCCCTGTTGCCATCATTCCAGTACATAGAATTGTGTCTACTCGGAGTTTTTCCTATTTGAAGATCAAAAATCTCTGATAACTTGAACTTCATATTCCATCACTACAAATCTGAATTTGCTAGGAAATATACTTTCTATGGGCTGCTTTCACGTTGTTTTGATTGACAATAGCATACTGCATCGTTGTATCAATTTGAGAATGCCCTAGAATTTTCTGAACTTGTTCAATCGGCATCCCTTTATCGATCGCCCTGGTAGCCATAGTGCGTCTAAATTTGTGGGGATGAATTTTGTCCAGATTCAAAGCCCTTCCAAGTTCTCTTAGCCTGATCTCAACGCCACTTATTTTTAGTCTTTTACTAGACTTATCAAGTGTCACAAATAATGCAGGATTCTCGTCATGTCGACTGTCAAGATAATTGAGCAAATGAATCTTGGACTTTGCATCAAAGTAAACACGCCGTTCTTTGTCACCTTTACCGAAAACAACACATTCACGTTCTGAGAAATTTATATCCGCGATATTTAATCGCACCAATTCACCTACTCTAATGCCAGTCGAGTAAAGCAAATCGATCATCGCAACATCTCTGATGCATTTGCAGCCATCCCTCAAACGTTCAATTTCTTCATCTGAAATAATATTCTTAACTGCTTTTTTGGTACGGATTTTGTGAATTCTCCGCATCGGACTCTTCAAAATATAGTCTTCTTCTTCCAGCCAAGAGAAGAAGCTTGAAATGTTTCGACGAATATTATCTATCGTAGTCTTACCACAGTCGTTAATTTTCTGATAATTAACCAAATACTCTCTCATCTGCTCTGTGGTCACCTTGCGAATTGGCTGAGATATATTCGCAAGTAACCTTTCAACTGTTGCTTGATAATACTTGATAGTCCGATCTGAACATCCTTCTATTTTCTTGGCTTCCAAGAACTTGTCCAGAAATTCCATATTATTTATGGGTTGATTTTCAGGCTCACTTTTTGCAAAGTGCTTAAGCAGGACCTCTTGAAGTCTTTTAAGTTGAGCTGCATTGAGTACTTCTGCCATTTCATTGATGATTTCGACAAAATTTTCATCCATAGTGATTACTCCTTATTATGAGTTTTTCACTATTTTAAACCATTTTCTTAGCTGAAATACTCTTGCATCAGACTATCAAACAAAGTTTGCGCTTCATCCAAGGATTTCTGAATTGCAACTTTTGATTTGTCGACTTGCTGGACAAATGATGCAAACTGATTTTGAAGTTCAATAGGCGGAAGAATTATCATCAATCCCTTCAGTGACACTATCTTCATTTCTGCGAAAGTTGATCCTGATGCAACGGAACGATAATTATTGATCAATACTTGTTTCAATGCGTATCTTAAATATGTTGAATTTACTTTATCGCTTGAGTTTGGAGATATCCATAGCACCCGTGCATCTTTAAAGTAGAACTCTTCATCTGTATTAACTTGCCAAATTCTTCCATCAGGACAGATCGATGGCATTAGCAAGTCTCCAATTTTTGGTTTCCCTGTAGCTAACACTAGCTCTTTATACAATTTTTTAGATATAAAAAGCTTAGGAATAATCTTTTTCCCCTCTGCTAGTGCCCCAACCTCAGTGCCTCTGAAAAATGGAATACCACTATCTTGGAAATCTCTGGCAAAAACTCTCCTACTTGAACCTACTTTAGCTATTTTAGAAAGTTTCTCTTGAGGAAATTTTTTCATATTTAGCTTAGTATCCCCAAACATCTCGACAAATCGGGCTTTGACAAGTGTGTTTAAATCATTCAATACTTTCTGCTTTGAATCAATAATCGACTCAATTTTTCTAAATAGTTCTACTATATTTCTTTGTTCAGATAGATTTACCAATCTAAATCTGTCCTCTTTATAATCCTTAAAATATATGTGCGGTATAGTAGCACCAGTGTAATGCCTTTCTAAATGCAATTGCTTTGCTACATAGTAAAGATATTCAGGTAAAACATCATCGTTTGGAATCAAGCCTTGCATAGTTCCTATTATTGAGGAATAAGCTGGCAGAAGATATACTCTACCAACCCCTGCACCATCTTTAACAACTGCAATGTAAGGCTTATCATGTTGATAAAAATCAACATAACCAATCAAACCAGAAGCCCCGTAAATGGGATATTTTCCTGTACTATCTGCTATATCTTTTTGTCTAATATTTGAACTACTCTTAGTACAAACGCTACCTAGTGTTACAATCACTGGACCATCACTACAAATCTGAATTTGTTTTTCCTTTCTGCTTACTTTCCAAGCATTTCTTTCAGTTCTTGGAGATCTTTTGTTGCCTCTGCATCAAGCTTCATGATTTCAGCCAAGATTTCTTCTGTTGGTGGATATTCTACTGGAACGTACTCAATCTCCTTATAACGGTTGATTGATAGATCATAGTTATTATCAGCAATTTCAGCTTTATCAACCAAGAATGATTTATCAGTACGCTTACGCCCTACTTCATTATCCATGTTCTTAAAGCGCTCAATAATATCTGGAATATCATTTTCTTCTACAGGAGTTCGCTTATCATCAAGAGAGAAGCCGTCTGCAGACATATCGTAGAACCAAACCTTATCAGTACCGCCATGACCACCAGTCTTGGTAAAGATTAATACTGCCGTAGAAACTCCGGCATAGGGCTTGAAAACACCGGAAGGCATCGAAATTACAGCTTCAAGACGATTGTCTTCTACTAATTTCTTCCGAATTTCTTTATGTGCTTTCGATGAACCAAACAAGACACCATCAGGGACGATGCAGGCACAACGGCCTCCTATTTTTAGCATTCTTAAGAATAATGCCAAAAATAGCAGTTCAGTCTTCTTCGTTTTGCATACCTTCAGTAGATCAGCGGATACAGTATCTGCATCTAAGCTGCCCTTAAAGGGAGGATTTGCCAAAATTAGCGAATATTTCTCAGTATCAGGATTTTGATCTGAAAGACTATCACGATATTCGATATGCGGATTTGTGATTCCGTGAGTCATCATGTTCATCGCACCGATTCTTAACATAGTTCTATCCATGTCATAACCGGTAAACATGTCGTTCATGTAGTGCTCCTTATTAGTAGGATTAAGAAGCACTTCATTTTCTTTGTTGTCCTTCAAGTATTCTGCTGCAGATACCAAGAAGCCGGAAGTACCACAAGCAGGGTCCGCAATAGTGTCATCAGGACTCGGATCCATCAATTCAACCATCATCTTGATGATATGGCGTGGGGTACGGAATTGACCATTACGGCCTGCAGTTGCCAACTTGTTTAACAGGTATTCATAAACATCCCCACGTACATCAGCGCGATGATTATTTCCTTGTTCTTGGCTTTGCAGGTCATCCATAGTTTTGTAGATATCATCAAGTGAATCAACTACCTTTGACAGAAGACCAGCCGTCGGCAACTTAAAGATCGCATCCCCCATGTACTTGGAATACGCACTATCTTTATCATCATGCAAGTTCTTAATAAACGGAAAGACGTAATCATTCATCAGACTAAACATCTTCTCCGCAGGAAAGTCACGAAAAACTGACCACTTAAGTTGCTTCCCGTCAATAGTCTTATCGCCGACATTCACTTCGCCCTCAAAGATACTGTCATAGGGGATGCCCAGCATTGTGCTTTCTTTAATATGGATATTATCAGCATCATCCAAATCATGGATGAACATCAGGTAAGTAATCTGTTCAATAACTTCCAAAGGGTTGGTCAAGCCACCTGCAGCAAATGTATCCCAAAGGGCGTCTATCTTATTTCTTATTTCTCCTGTAATCATATAAATTTCCTCGTTATTTAATTTTTCGCCCGATTTTTTCTCAGACGAATTCATATAACTGATGTATTAGTTAGTCTCTAAACATGATCTCTTCAACACATGAGCATATATTGCTATTTTAATTATACCTACTTTCTCTGCGATTATTCAGCCTACTCGAACCTTCAATGGCATTTCTAGCTTCGCGAGTGCTTTTGAGTTGCTAATCGGCCTTTTACTCCATCAAAAAGCAAGTCCCAGCACCTGAATTGGTACTGGGATTGTGATCTTTGTTCAACTAACTGAGTTGCTCTTCCTACAAGCTTTCCGCGGCTGTCTTATTGACTATTTTTCTTCTTAAATGATGTTCCATCTGGATAGAGCCACAGCTCTTTACCGTTTACAGAAGCTCCCAGAATACATCCCGCCGCAGTAGAAAGACTGGTAAACGTAACATCTTTTACAAATTCACCATTTACAACCTGCTTTTGCTTAATAAGTTCCGCTCTACGTTCTTTCAAATATTTCTTGCAAGAATTGGTTTCAGTCAAACAAAACGTGGACCCTTTACGCACAATGATGCTTCCATCTGCATTCAAGTAACCTTCTGCACTAGCCTTTTTGCCAGCAAGATGAAGCATAATTTTTGGACTTGGATCAGCTGACTTGCTTGGCTCAAAGACTTTATACCCTAAGGTTGGCATGATCAGCTTGATATTTTCGACAGCTGTCATGAGACTGTCTCTGACTTCTCTGCGAACTGGGGACTTGGTTGGCGTATTTCCATTTTTTACAATATATCGTGCACAGTCGCAAGCTTGCTTGTAAAAATAGTGTTCCAAATACTTTACGCGGCCCTTCTCTAAGCTGCCATCTGGAGTCACATATATCACCGCGTCATCCCACTGACTCCCATTCTTTTCAAAAAGGTGGGGCTGCAAGATTCGCTTTTGAACATTATCTGCTTCTCCAACGTAGACAAATTCTTGCCCGCATTCATTGCCGAATAGGAAGTACACACCCGGTGTGTTCAACTCTGGTATATCTTCAGTTTCCTTTAAACGAGCCCGCGGGATCTTATAAACAAGGCCATTCCACTGAGAAATACTTGCTTGCCATCTTCCTGATGCTGTGCCATCCATTAAATATAATTTTATGGTTCTCCCAAGCACTGTACTTCTCCTTACTGATAAAAATTATTCAGGCTCTCGATATCATTGTTCAGCCTATAAAATAATTATAGCCGATCTACTTATTCTTTACATGGTGATCATTGTGTTAAAAAACGCGCTCAGCAAGCGAAGCTGCCAAGCGCGTTTAATGCTAATTTCCCATAAATTACTACTCAAAGTGCTCTATCACTTGATATATCAACCTTTTAGAGGATTTCGTTGAGTTTAAGTTACAACTCAAAAAATATTATCTTAAACTTCGAAAAAAAGCCGTAATAGTAGGCTTCTTAGACATTGAGTTGTAAAATCCTGGGAAGTTAGCATTTAAGCAATTGCATTTTTTGTTTAGTCTTCGATCGGGCTTTGCCCGGCAAGCGTTCTTCCAACCATGCTGTTGCACATCGACAACCGAATAATATCTTGATCAGTTCCATACGTATCAATGGCAACGTTGATGAGCGCTTTGATGCTTGCCGACTTGTTGTCTTGAGCTTTCAACCATTCAGCGAGTGGCGTATCCATTTCAACTCTTAAAGACAGTGAGTAGTAATCTCTGTCTTTTTCCTTAGTTCTGTACATTTGCGTATCACACTTTCCTAGTTAATTTGTTTCACTGCTTTTTCCGTTACGTCAAACCAGCTTTCTCCTGAGCTGGCCGATCGCCCCTGACTAAGTTATTACTGCTTTACACGACTTTATCCCATCTACTATATTTGTATGCAAAAAAGACCCACCTCCCCTTAATAGGATTGATGGATCCTGAGCATATTGCTTGACAAATAAGCGATGACCTAAATAATCATCGTTGAGTTGAGTTGAGTTGAGTTGAGTTGAGTTGAGTTGAGTTGAGTTGAGTTGAGTTGAGTTGAGTTGAGTTGAGTTGAGTTGAGTTGAGTTCATTTTTTCTAGACTGATCGTATACACAAAAAAGAGGCCATATGCCTCCAATATCGTGACGTAACCGCTATCACTTATTGAATGGTTAATGTACCTCTTATTTTATTAAAGTTCCAGTCGGAATTAAAGCCCTTTCATCAAAAATCTACAAATTGATTTATTTGCTGCCATTCGCTTGGCTTGATAAATGCTAACTTCCCATAAATTACTACTCAAAGTGCTCTATCACTTGATTTATCAAACTTTTATAGGATTTCGTTGAGTTTAAGTTACAACTCAAAAAATATTATCTTAAACTTCGAAAAAGACCGTAATAGTAGGCTTCTTAGACATTGAGTTGTAAAATCCTGGAAAATTAGCAATTGAATTATTGTTAGCTTAATTATACCGACTTTTTCACAATTATTCAGAGATACTTACAGCTTTGATCGCTTGGCGGGCTTCTGGAGTTGAACAAGGACAAAATAAATCCCAACACTTTGATAGGCGTCGGGATTCATATGAAGCTTGCTTTAGCTATATGCTGAATTATATCTTCAGAACAGTTGTCACGCAGATATTCGCGGTCATCTTTATCAAGACTTTGGCCAGTCGAAAGCTCTTGGTAAATTTTATTTTCTGCCTCGTTTACCGGGCGGTCTTCAACGATGTTGTCCTTCCAGCAAACTTGCACAGCTTGGTTTGAAAAATAGTCTGAGTACTGCATCACGCCTTTGGGATTTGCAGCAGTTGGCACTCTTTTGGCATAGAGATGGATGGCTCTGCCGAACAAGATACCCATTTTTTCTCTAACATCGTCTTGAACTTCATCCACGACAAAAGCAGCATTCTTCGTCTTTATAAGCTTTAATGCTCTTATATTTCCTCAATTCTATCACACACGAACGACATCCTGTTTTCTCTACTATTCCACTAACCATTGAAAATACAGGCAATCAATTTGAACATATAGCGTATATAAGCAATATAGTTTTTATCATATCCGTCTCTTTATATCTTTCTGGATTATATCTTCCATGTTGAACAGCATGTCTACCAAACTCTGAACGATTTATTCCATTTTCAAAGTGACTTGGCTGATAATAGTTTTTGAGCACTTCATAAGTTGAAGTTATATCAATACGTTCTAGCACATCAGTAACTGATTTTGGTTTTTCCGATGCATTTTTACGAATTTCCCTGCCATGAGCAATATTAGATGTATTAAGTTTTCCATCTTTTTGGATATATTTGTACTCTAAGATTCCCATAGCAGTACTAAGAAGTACAATGTAATATCTAAAGTTATCTTTAAGTAATTGCTCCATTATTTTTAGTTGCTCTAGATAACCTCTATCTTCTGAATTGGTTTCAAAGTTCTTGATTAGATCATCAAAGTACATAAAAAAGTGATAGTGATTATTTTCTGTGTAGTACTTTTCAACATAATCTAGAATTTCTTCTTTAGATTTAGAGTTTTGTTTTTTGAGATCATCAACTGAAAGAAAACTAACAACCCAATTGTTTTCTGATAGGATATTAACTGCTTTTTCTGTAGACATGTAAATTTCATTTTCACTTTTATTAAGCCTATCACGCAATGATTTTATTTCACCATCAAGTTTAATGTGTTGAGTTGAATTAGACATTCTACTTATTACCTCATATCATTTTATACATTATCCAATGCTTGTCATTATTAATAATCATACAAATAGTATAGTAAAAAGCTTCCAAACTTTATTGGGCTAAAATTGGCTATGTTTTTAATTAGTATTCTCTTTATCTGGTATCTCATTCATCATGTCGAGCAAGCTCTTAAATGAATCTACCTGCTCATAAATGACATCTGCCGTAGACATTTCGTTGAACAATTTCTTTGCACACTTGATTTTAGCTTGCTCGATTGGTCGTAAATCCATGCTGCTCAACGAGCCCTTGGTTTCAGCAATGAAGTAAATATGTTTTACGCTATCTTTCTTGAAGGCAATTGCCCAGTCAGGAGCATAGTTGCCAACTGGCGTTGGAATCTGAAAGCCACGAGGCAATTTAGCGTAAACCGCCACCTTATCATCTAGGTCCATATCCTCAGCGAATTTTCGTTCAACTGACTTCTCTGCAGTCCCATCCGCAAACACATAATCTTGAACATTTTTCTTTGCCCTATATGCCTTAGAAAATTCATGGTTCTTCTCAAGGGTAAAGATACTGGAATCATAACGGCCCTCGGTTTCATTATAGGTGATATCATCCACGATCATAGTTGCTTTCTGCTCATTGATCAGTTTGATTACCTTTGAAATGAATTCTTCAGGGTTATATTGATACATCTTGAATTTAGCTGGCTGTATTGTCTTCAATATCTTCACAACGGTTCTACGTGTTAAGTGAGTCCCAGCACTAATCTTACCTATCAAGTCATACTTAACTTGACTAGTTTCACCACGTGTAAGCGTATAAGTTTGACGGCTTTCAGAAACAAAGCCAGAACCTGCTTTCACACTGTCAGCAGACCACTCTTTCCCTTGAGTACCCTTTGTTACCGTGTACTGGAGTGGAGCAACATACAACTTGCTGTTAATATAATTGACTGAATTTTCAATTAATTCCTGGCTATTGAAGTGGACAGTATAACTATACTTGTGGTTGATTTGCTGCCACAGCTTTTGAAATTCTTCTTTATTGAAGTTGTCATTCAAGTTATTCTCTGGAATCTTCGTTTTCCGACCATCCAAAACAAAGTCATCCAAAGCATGGTCATCAAAGATACTATTAATCAAAGCATGAACTTCTATTGCTATCTTGTTCACACCATGTGTTTCGGGTAATGGTTTGAGAGTATTATTCTCGTCGTCTGTCCGATATAACTCGGTCAAGTTACCATCATCATCGACATAGTCATTTTTGATCAAGTAACGATTAATTATGTCATTTTGTTCTTTCGTTATAGTAACAATATCATCATTGTGCTTCACGTGTTTGTTTGTAAAGAAGTCCAGCGTTATCTTGGTTGGACGATCATACAAGTCGTCCTTGATTTCCTTTTGCAAGGATGAAACGAAGTCTTTGTATCCATCGCTTGCAATGACAGTTAATTTGTTTACTTCTTGAACTTCTGCACCCAAAACATGTTCATCCATCCGATCCCCATTTTGGTTAACACAGATTCTGAGCCCACGTCCAACTTCTTGACGCTTATTGGTTGTACTATCTCCACCATGCTTTAACGTGCAAATTTGGAAGACGTTTGGATTGTCCCAACCTTCGCGTAAAGCAGAGTGAGAAAAAATGAAGCGGACCGGATTATCAAAAGAAAGCAGCTTTTCTTTGTCCTTTAAGATCAATTCATAGGCTGATTCATCATCACTGATATCAGAACCTCGCTTTATCTTGGAGTCAATCTTATGCCCTTTCTTATCGATACTGAAATAGCCAGCATGAGTCTTCTTCACATCGATGCTCTTGAGATACTTCTCATATGGCGTATCAAATAGAGTCAGATATTCGTTCAAGATAGAATTGTATTCTTCTTCGAACATCTGACCATATTCTGAGTTAACTTCATTGCCTTCTTCATCATATTTACGATAATGTTCAACCTTATCGATAAAGAAGAGTGACAAAGTTTTAATGCCTCGATTGTATAGATCCTTCTCTTTCTCGAAGTGCGAACGGATAGTTTCGCGGATTTGAACTCGACGAATATCCTTTTCGCTAGCATCCCCTTGAACTTCACCAGTATGAATTTCAACACCGTTAGTGAAAGTCACTAGGCCATTTATTGGATCGATATCGTTGATGTGGTAGCCTTGGTATTGCTCCAAGCCTTTAGAAAGGGCGTACAAGTCATCATCTACTCCAAGAATCCGAACTTCACGGTTGATTGACTTGTTGTATTTAATTTCAAATTCTAACCGAGCCCTTGGCGGATGGTTAGGGGAAATTACGATATTCTCAAGATACAGATATCCGTCTGTGCCTCGTAGGTTCTTAATGTCAAAGCCCTTAACTTCGATCTTCTTGACCAACTTCATTTTGTAGGCATCAAGTGCATCAAGGACATAAACTAAATCATGGTGCTCCTTATGCGTTGCAGAGTAGTTCAAGGTAAACAATGGATTGAACTCTTTAAGAGATTCCTGTGTTTTCTTACCACCCATCTTTTGAGGTTCATCAAGAATGACGATTGGCCGGTTAGCCTTTATAACATCAATCGGCCTACGGCTAGCAAATTCTTCTAACTCCATCCGAATTCTTCGAGCGTCCTTGCCACGCGCATTAAAGGCTTGCACGTTGATAATCATGACAGACAAATCTGCACGAGAACAAAAATCATCAATTTCTGTTAAATTCTTTGAGTTGTATATAAAGAAGTGGGCTTTCTTCTCATACTTCTCTTTAAAGTGATCTTCCATCATTTGGAAACTCTTCTGAACGCCTTCACGAATAGCGATAGATGGAACAACAACGATGAATTTGTTCCAACCATATCGTTTATTTAACTCAAACATGGTTTTGATATAGACATAGGTCTTGCCAGTACCAGTTTCCATCTCAACATCCAAAGAACAAGCTCCCATATGTTTGGCAAGAGATGTGGATTCTTTAATATTATTCTCTTTTTGTACCTTACGTATATTACTAAGGAGTTGCTCTGAAGATAAGATTACTGGTGCATTCGAAAAGCCAGCATATAACTCATCTTCCGTCATATTCCAGTTCAAAAGGTCTCGTTTTATTTCGCCAACATCGCGTCGGTAGCTGACGTTATCTTGATACGGTTGACCTTTAAAAACATTCACTACACCGTTCACAGCATCTGTTTGATACTGTTGAATAGTGAATTTAAACTTCATGTCAGCCATTTTATAGAACCTTCCTTACAGTCTCTGGACTATATGTTTCAAAGATCTGTTCAAAATTAGCTGCAACACTATCATTAGCCATGCTATTATCCCGGAAAACAGCATAAAATGGCTTCCTCTTAGCGATTTCGGTTACTGTTTCCTCAGTCACATCTTTATCGAAGCAAGCCAAGAGATAGCTGTCTGCAACAGAGAAGACCTTTTTGCCAGCAATATTTTGCATTTCAATATCTGATGAAAGTAGGATGCCTAAGTCCAACATGACTTGAATCAATAAGTCTTCTGAAGTTCGGTCATCCTTAATATTGTCCTCAAAGCCATCTAAGCTCAGTTGTTCAACTTCTGCGGGTGCATAGTAAACATCCTTCATGTTAGAAGAATCGACCTTGAAGCATCGGAAGCCATAGTCAATATCTGCACCAGTTTCTTCTTTAATTTTCTTTCCTGCACGACGAATGCGTTCCTCGCCAATATCGCAAATTGTTTTGTAGCCTGCTTTGTAGGCTTCAGATTTCTCATTACATTTTTCTGGAAGTTGTACCATGATAAATTGGCAATCACTTTCTTTCATCGCATTAAATTGAAATACTGCTTGAGCTGTAGTAGCAGATCCTGAAAAGAAGTCCATAACAATAGATTCCTTATCTACAGAAATTTGAATTAATCTATACAAAAGCTCAACAGGCTTGGGATTATCAAAGATACCTTTTACTCCTAGTAGATCTTTAAGGACTAGAGATGCTTTTTTATTTCCTTCGATGTCTTGAAATAAATTTGAAACTTGTTTTTTGCGTCCTTCTACGTAATATTTTACATATGGCGTCCAAGATGACTTCATATACCCATCAATTTCTACATTTTCCTCTTTGCCCTTTTTCCAAACTATCATATCTTTATCCAATAATTCTTGATATGATTGCTCAGAAACTCGCCATCGACTTAAGTAATTGCTAGGTCCAAATGGAAAAACTTTACTTCCATCTGGAGCAATTAATCCATAAAACATATTTGGACGATCTTCTTTTCTATCAGCATTTCCAGTTTTTCTTAATTGTAAAGTAGAATACTTTCCGTGAGAATCCTCTAAATTGAATCTTTTTAAGTCTTTCTCGTCCAAATCTATCCCATTTAACGAAAACGTTTGTGTTTTGGCATATACAACACAATAATCTAATGAACTACCTATTTTATTTGCATCTTGACCTGTAGTCGTTCCCGTTGCACGTGAAATTGTTCCGACAAAATTTGATTCTCCAAATATTTCATTACATATTTTTAATAAATTCTCTAGTTCATTATCGTCAATGCTAATGAAAATCACCCCATCATCAGCTAAAAAGTCCCTTGCAATCCTTAGTCTCGGATAGATCATATTTAGCCAGTCAGTGTGGAACCGTCCATTACTTTCACTATTTTGGACAAGTCGGTTTCCTTCTTCATCAGTCTGACCACTGTTATCTGCATATTCGCTAGCATCCTGACCAAAGTCATCCTCATAGATGAAGTCATTCCCAGTATTGTAAGGAGGATCAATGTAGATCATCTTAACCTTGCCTAGATATGTTTCCTGCAGCAATTTCAGCGCATCTAGATTGTCACCTTCAATGTAAATGTTCTCTGAATCAACTCCTCCAGGTGTGCCATCTCTACCAACTGATTTTTCTTTTTCAAAACGGAGCGTTTTTGCAATTGGAGCATTGGCTATCACCATAGACTTGCGTTTATCTGGCCACGTAAATTGATAACGTTCCTGGCCATCATCAATAACCTTAGTATTGATTTCTTGCATCAACACATCCTTATCAATTGCCCGAACAATGTTTCCATCTTCATCGCGCGTTTCAGTTATTGCATCCGGGAACAGCGCTGCTAACTTTTTATAATTTTCTTCTGCTATGTCCGGTGTGTGCATCTTAAGCTTGTCCACGTTCTAATACCTCCAACTGCTCCTTTTGCTTTTTCAAATCCTGATAAAGAGCAAATTTCTTCTTTGGCTGGGTCTCTCCCCAGACTGCTTTCTCTAATTTCTTAATTCGTTGTTGCAATTGCCTTATCTCATCTAGTCTGCTTAACTGATCATCAAGACTCATATTTGACCGACTTTGAGCATTTGGTCCGATTGCTATCTGTCGAACTAGGCCATTCCAGATATCTTCCAGGTTATCGCCAGAAAGGTGGAGCACGACTTTTTCTTCCACTATCCACTCTGTCAGATAGAGTTTCTGATAATAAACAGCGAGTTGCCTCTGATCTTCATAGCTCATCAGAAAGACAAGTTTATGCGGATTGCCTTTTGCGATTGCTTCAATAATCCTTTTGTCGTAGTCCTGCTTCTTTAGCTCAATAGATAGAAGTAGAATTTCTTTTATTTCTGAATTCTTAACCAAGTTCAAATTTCGTTGGGTCAAGCTATTCTCAGCCACAATACGGCTGATATCTGACACAAACTTGCTTTTCAGAGCTGTACTCAGTGATAAGTGTTTGTAAAATGCTTCCTTAGGTATCCGTCGGTTAGTCTTTGTACTTTCTGGAAAATCAATCATTTACATCACCACCAAGAAGTCAATCAATTCAAAGTCATCCAACCCTGAGAAACCACCAGATTGAAAGGTTGTGGTGCCGGCAGAAAAGAAGCTTTCAATATCTTCCTCATTCTTAGCTTCAATGATTGATCCAATTGCTTCTTCCAACAGCTGGGAAACTTTTTCCATCTGCCGTCCGTCCTTTGTTACTCGATTGAATTCCTTGCAGAGCTCTTTGTCTGGCTCCTTTTTGCCTTTAGCCAAGTGACGCATCTCATCGAGAATGTCTTTTGGCTGCAGATGCTTGATTAGGATCTCTCCATCCATATTTACGTAGACCATGTAAAACGGATGGAGACGATTTTTGTCTTTGATATCAATTTTTTTATTTACATTCTTTAGTACGAAGATCACCCCAGGTTTATCTCCATGAACAACGGCATGAATGCCAAATGGTAGACGGTCTAGATCCTTATGTTCTTTCATATAGGCAAGTAAATCCATCCTGAAGTCGTTAAGCCCAAGGTCCGTAATCGAAATACCTTCACTCATGTCTTCCAGATCGACTACTTCCTCCTGGAGTCGCTTCAACTGAGCTTTTCGGTAATTCAGATCACCCTTCTCTTCTGGATTGATTAGGTCATCATCCCCTGTCGCGGTCATTACGGAGATCTTCATTCTCGTTTCCACACGATCTTTAAGATTGATGTATTCGTCAAGTGTCAGATCGGGCCAAAAGTTGACCAACTGAATCACCTTGTTCTTGCTGCCAATACGGTCAATCCGGCCGAAACGCTGGATAATTCGCACAGGGTTCCAGTGTATGTCATAATTGATGCAGAAATCACAGTCCTGCAAATTCTGACCTTCAGAAATGCAGTCTGTCGCAATTAAAATTTCAATATTCGTTTCAGTATCGTCCGGATAGACAACATCCCTGTCCTTGGACATTGGTGAAAAGCAGGTCAAGATATGGTTCATCTCTGCTCTAAAATTCGGGATGGTCGTCTTTCCTTCAATGCTCCCGGTAATCAGAGCGGTGTTCAAGCCAATTTCCTTAGCTCGAGGAGCAATATTCTCGTACAGATATTCAGCAGTATTTGCAAAGGCAGTAAAGATCAGAATCTTCTTATTGCCTGGATTAATTGGATTCTCTTCTTTTTCTTTGATTACTTTAAATAATTGATTGAGCTTATAGTCAAACTCTGGTGAGATGTCCTCGGTCATATGGATCAAGGTTTCCAAGATATCAATGTCGCCTTTGATATTTCGTTGCCACGAAATGTAATCCATGTCCCTGAGATCAATTTGGACTTTCTTGCCTACCATAAAGACATCAGTATTCTGATCATCTTCATCAAAATCAGCTGCTGCTTGCGATAACTCCGTCAGTTCATTCAGCTTGCCACTGCCATCTCTTCTAAATCGATCAATTGATTTTGAAGTTTCAACCATATATGCGTAAATCTTTTTTACCGTCAGCAAGAATGAATGAACGGAACTTTCCATTCGCTTCAAAAGGTTAATGCTCATCAGACGCTGAATCCCAGATTCACGGCCCATTCTAAATTTTTTGGTTTCATTTTCAGAGATGTACTTCGATAGGCGACTAGGGAGGATAAACATCGTTGGCGTGTAAATCGCCAAATTCAGTTGACTTAGGCATTCATAGACATCTTTGTAGTTGATCGCTCCAGGCTTGCCAGTTAACTTGGGATACAGGCTGATTGGCTTTAATCGTTTAGGAAATGTGCCAATTTCACTGGTGTCGTAGTAATTTTCGATGTGGTGGCGAGACCGAGCGATCGTGACAGCATCTAAGACTTCAAAGAAGTCAAAATCTAGTTCTCGCAATAAGTTCTTGGTTGTCCGCTCAGCTTCAGGCCGCTTGCACCATGCGTTGTAAACGGTCTGTGCTCTACGGAAGATTGTGTCGATATCTGATTCGGTGTTCAGTTTTTCGTTGATCTCAGCCGGCACGCCCTCATAAGCCAAGGCAAGTTGATTGCGGAGATCGTTGAAGCGATTGTTGACTGGCGTTGCCGACAACATCAGAACTTTAGTTTTGACACCAGACTTGATGACTCGATTCATCAGCCTCATATAGCGATTTTCTTTCTCGCCGCCATGAGTGTTGGTACCATTCCCGTTGCGGAAATTGTGGCTTTCATCGATTACAACCAGATCATAGTTTCCCCAATTGATTTGTTCGATTGGCAAACCAGTTGCGGTTTTGCCGTGGTCTCTCGAAAGGTCAGTATGATAGAGAACATCATAGCGAAAACGGTCTTTGTAGAGGGGATTGTTGACCAAATTTCCCTTATATGTCAGCCAGTTCTCAGACAGTTTCTTTGGACACAAAACCAATACGCTCTTATTGCGTCCTTCGTAATACTTGATTACTGCCAATGCAGTGAATGTTTTTCCCAAACCAACACTGTCTGCTAAGATACAACCGTTGTATTGTTCCAGCTTGTTGATGATCCCCAAGGCTGCATCCTTCTGAAAGTTATAAAGTTTGTTCCAAATCACGCTGTTTTTGAAGCCGGTTGCTTCATTAGGCAAGACATCTTCTGATACGTCATCCAAGAATTCGCTAAAGACGTTATAAAGAGTCATAAAATAGATTAGTTCTGGGGAATTCTCTTGATATACCGACGAAATTTTATCGATAATTTCATCAGTGACGTCTACAAGCTTTGCCTTGTCTTGCCATATTGCTTCGAAGGTATTTAACAGATTTTTACTATCTGGATTATCGATTCTTGTTGTGAAGTTGGTCATTGTGTTGCCGCGTTCACAACCAAGCCCAACTGTCGTGAACTCATTAAATGGCATATATGTGTAGACATTTTCTGGATTGTCTACTACCAAGAACTGGTTCATACTCTCATCTGTCGTATTAGTCAGAAAACGAGCTTTACGACGAATCCAGTCAGCACACTCTTTAGCAATTGCCTTCTGCTTGAGTTTATTTCTCAAGCGTACTTCAAACTCCGTCCCATATAGACTCTTCTCCCGAGTAAGCCGTGGAATGAAGAACTCCCGCCGCTCTTTTGGCATTTTTTCAGCAACAAAAGTTGGTGAGGTAAATATAAAACGAAATTCAGAACATTTCTCTAACTCATCTTTTAGTGCTTGAAAGGCGTAAATTGAGAAGCAAGCCGCTGCCACGGACACTTTGCTATCGGGCGTGATTATCTTCTTTAGATCATCTCTAACTACATCAGTCGTGTTGTTAAAAAATTTTGATCCCAAGATTTACACCCCCATCCGCTCATGACAAAAAGCGGGTGGCAAGCCATCCGCTAGTGAATTCTTATATATGACTGCACGCAAAAAGGACCCACCTGCCCTTAAAAGGGTTGATGGATCCTGTGCATATTGCTTGACAAATAAGCGATGACTTAAATAATCATCGTTGAGTTGAGTTGAGTTGAGTTGAGTTGAGTTGAGTTGAGTTGAGTTGAGTTGAGTT
>JAEDAG010000008.1 GCA_017309015.1 Faecalicatena absiana | reverse complement strand
ATACGGGATATCAACTGGCAAACTTGAGGGTATCAACAATAAGATCAAGACTGAGAGACGTAAGGGTTATGGGTATCCAGATGATGAATACTTTTTTCTGCGATTAATGGAAATATCCCGAAAGGCATCCTAAATCTCACAGCTGTTTACACAAGTTTTTATACTGAACCCAAAAAAAGTCCAATCTTGTTAGACTCGACTTGTAAACATATTAATAGAAAAGAGTCTGACTAGATTGAACTACCCTAAGCTTAAGCGTTTTTCTCATCATTTACAAGTTAGTTTTAGTCGTTTAAATATAATTTGTCGCTGTTTGTACAAACTTTATGCCCCAGATGCATTAAAGCAAAGACGGAATATCAATCGATGTAAAATATCTGACAGTTCTATTCTGGCCTTGCTTATTTGGCAGGCTTCATTGGGCGTTGAATCTCAAAGAAGATTTTGTGAAAAGCTTGTTAATTTATCTCACTCTCGCTTTAATCGCAGAGCACGCATGCTTTTGCCATTGATCTATTTAATTCGACATGGCCTTAATGAGGAAGTAGATCTGTCAGGCGACATTTTGATTATTGATAGCTTTCCTGTGCCAGTCTGTCAGCCAATTCGCAATCGTCGAGCAAAGATCTTTCGCGGCTATGCCGATATTGGCTATAAGGCAACCAAAAAAATCTATTATTATGGTTTTAAGGTTCACGCTATTGTTAGCGACGACGGCTACTTGCTAGATTATATCGTAACCAAGGCCTCAGTTCATGATGCTAAGGAAACAGTAGAACTGATTACTAACGCTCATCCTGACAATCGTTACCTTTTGGGCGATGAAGGATATTTGGGCAAAAACCTGCATCAACGCTTAGAGCAAATGGGCTATACGCTTTGGACACCATATCGTAAAAACATGAAGAATGCTCAAAAGCACAATAAGCACTATTTAATGGCACTCAGAAGGACCATCGAGAGTGATTTTTCGCTTTTGTCTTACTACAACGCTGAAAATAATCGAGCTAGAAGTTTAGCAGGTTTTCAAGAGAGACTCGAAGTTGCCATTTTAGCTTATAATATGGCATATTGTCTAGAACGATTTAACTAGCACCACGCGTATTCCCTCCTTTTTTCTTCCTTCTAAGCATAGTACAAGGAAGGCAACTTTTTGAAAAAAACACTCAGAATTTGCCAAGATTCATTGGTCTATACCTTGACAAAAAATCTCCGCGGTCCTAAAATGGACTATACCAATAAGAGTGAGTAAAAAAATCAAGGAGTCGTGATCATCATGAAAGTTATCGTTGTGAAAAACGCCAGTGAATTAGGCAAGCAGGCCTTTGAGCTTTTGGCAAAGGCAGTTGACGAAGGGGCCAAGACCTTGGGCTTGGCAACCGGGTCTTCACCAGTTGAGCTCTACCAGGAGATGGTGGCCAGCCAGCTCGACTTCAGCCAAATGACCAGCGTCAACTTGGATGAATACGTCGGTCTCAGCCCGGAAAACCCGCAGAGCTACCACTACTTCATGAACCAGCATCTCTTCCAGTACAAGCCATTCAAGCGCTCCTACCTGCCAGACGGCCAGGCAAAAGACATCCAGGCAGAGTGCAGCCGATACAACCAGATTTTGGCAGATAACCCAGTAGACTTGCAGGTCTTGGGGATCGGGCAAAACGGACACATTGCCTTTAACGAGCCAGGCACGCCGTTTGACAGCGTGACTCATGAGGTAGCTTTAACGGAAAGCACGATCAAGGCCAACGCCCGCTTCTTCGACAGCATCGATGACGTGCCAAAGAGCGCCATCTGCATGGGGATCGCCAACATCATGGCCGCCAAGGAAATCGTCCTTTTGGCCAAGGGAGAAAGCAAGGCCAAGGCCATCAAGGCTATGGTAGAAGGGCCAGTGACTACGGATGTCCCAGCCAGCATCTTGCAAAAGCACCCTCACGTGACCGTGATTGCCGACCAGGCAGCCGCCAGCTTGCTTAAATAAGAAGCAAATCAGGATTTGTTCATTTTTGCTTGAACATATTCTAACTGGCAAAATATTCCTGACTTCACTTTAGATAAAAGAAATCATTCTAAGCACACACAAAAGGATCTGCCTCAACAGAAGGCAGATCCTTTTAGTTTATGTATGTTTATCAGAGCTTCAAACCAAGCCAAGAGCCGTAAAAGATAAAGGCAAATAAGAAGATCGCAGTGACTACCAAGGCCAAAATACAGCTCAAAAGCAGGTTAACTGAGTGCTTTTGCCCCCACGCAATCAGCCAAAACAGCAGTAAAAGATCGCCAATGTGCTATGAGAAATGTAAAAGAATGTGCGCTTGATACCGGCTGGTTCACATTATGGTCAGGATTGAACCTCCAGCTTCTTGCACCAGCAATGCTCGACTGGAACGTACCCAGTCTAAAAAATAGAACAATAATGAGGATGTCATCATGTTAAAAAAGAATGATAAAACAATCCTCTGCTGGCTTCCATTTCTCTCACGAGCGTTCACTGGCAGACTTTCATCTGCCAGTGTGGGCGATCTCTGCACTCGATATGCTCACAGCATCTGGACGACCGAAGCCGCAAATGTTGTCTTTATCCGAAGATGAGATATCGAACTGTCTCATGAGTTCTGAACTCGCTTCTGGCATGCTCTTCCTTTTGAGGAATCACATGCTCGGTCATAGAAGCCGATTCGCCGTCAAAGCGGCTTTCGGCTTCTTGTCCGGTGAGCCGTCTGCGCTTAAGCAGCCGCTGACGCAGCTGCTCAGCCACAGATAGCATTCCGGCCATTAGCCTGCCCGCATGGATCCTTGTGGATCCTTTAATGTTTTACAACGCTTTGTTGTATTTTGGATGATCAATCAAGAAAGTCAAATTCATCATCGCATTCACGTCCCGATCTACGACTTTGTTGTAGTTCGGGCATTTTTTGTTGTAGCACACATACTCATTGTGCTTAGTACCATGCTTCTTATTGCCAGAAAGAGTGATCTTTTCGTCATCCTTCTTGACGTTGCCGCATGCCGCGCAGCGCTGGGTGCTTGGATAAAAGTGGTTGGCGATCACCAGCTTAACCCCAGCAGACTTGCACTTGTATTTAAGATAGTCACGGAAACGGCCAAAAAGGGCACGATGCACGCCTTTTGAGGCAATATGACTCATGAGCATGCCTTTGACGTCCAAATCCTCAATGCAGATTGCGTCATATTCTTTGACTAGGTGAGTCGTATATTTGTGCATTGCATCGTCCTGCATGCGGTGCGCACGCCCATTAAGCTTCTGAAGCTTGATTCTCGCTTTTTGATAGCTCTTTGAGCGTCGACCAGCAATCCGGCCATTTTCGTTCAGCTTCCTAGCCATAATCCGTTGTTGATGCTTGATGTCTCTGTATATCTTGTCAAGCTTGACCGCACCGATATTTGCATCATGCTCGCCAGAGCCGCTCTTGTGCAGGAAATAGTGAGCGCCATCTTCATCGTTAAAGTGACTGACATTGACGTCAACGCCAGTTTTCCTGCCTGTCTCTGCATGTACGCGGCTTGGATTTTCGTAAGTGTAGGGAACTGCCATGTAGTAGCGCCCGTGCTCACGATAGAAGCTCACCGTGCCCATCTTTGCTTTCTCTGGAGGCTCTGAGATTTTGATGCTGTGCCATTCGCCTTTGTAGGACTGAGGAATTGGAAGCGTGAGTCGTCCATGATCGTTCCATGCACTCAATACCACGCCCTGATTCAGCTTGAAGCCTTGACGCTTTTCCTTTTTGGATTGAAACTTTGGACGCCCAGCGCCGTGCTTGGCTTTCGTCGCCTTGTCTTTAGCGAATTTTTTGAACGATTTGCCCAAATCAGCACATGCCTGCTGCAGAATACGGGAAGAAATCTGCTTTTCCCATGACTGCTTGCTTGCCGTGAGCTTTTTCTGAATCAGTGCCGCCGTTGGATAGTAATTAGAAATGAACAGCTCTTGCTCTTTGGTGAATTGTCGTTCCTTCTTTGGCTTCTTGAGTTCTGCAATGATTTCCGGGCTTACAGTCATGCGATATTCCGTATACGTGGCGTTCCACGTTTCCAATGCCTTGTTGTAGCAATAGCGGCGATAGTCGCACCATTGATCCAGAACGTGACTCATCGTTGCATCTGGATACAAGCGATATACTTTGGTTCCTTTAATTGCCATCAGTTTTCACCTCTTTTCTTTTTGGCTTTTGGCAGGTCGGAATCCTTTTCGATTTTTGTTTCGTATCTTCTTAAGCCGTACAAGCGACAGGAGAAGACGTGAATGATCGAGATCAGATCTTCAGTCATTTCTTCATCGGGACTGGTGACGGGATTGTTGAGAACAATGATCTCGCAGCCATGGTCATGACAGAATCGCTCATACCAGTCAAATCCAAACCGGGTAAACCTGTCCTTGTACGTGACAATAATTCTGCCAATCAGTCCGGCCTCTACGTCTTTTAGCAGCTTATTCCACTTTGGCCGATCATAGTTCATTCCCGAGCCAATATCTGAAATGCGATCATCCAGAATCAAGCCAGCGCCGTTAGCGTACTGAACTATGAAATCCATTTGATTTTGCAGGTCGTCCTTTTGCTGGTAGCTTGACACTCTGGCATAAGCAACTGTTTTCTTTTGTGGGGAGCTTGGAACTATTCCAAGCCAGCCGTCAAGCTGCTCTTGCGTGTAATAGCGTCGTCCCGTTTCAGTTCGATGCGCTATAAGCTTTCCGGCTCTGTCAAGCTCTTGCAGAGTTCTTACGCTGCGGTTCACGTATTTAGCAGCTTCTCCAACTTTAAAAAAACGTGGCATAGCGTCCTCCTTTCACAGGGATATTATACTACGTTTATCCACTTATTTCCGCTTTATCTAATACTAATTATATGCTCTTCTAAAGCATAATAAAGCCAGGCTTGATGAAAAAATGGAGTAACAAGCAGAGCCAGCAGCCAGAAAGGCAAAAAGCGACCGATCCAACGGTAGCTCTGCTCATCAAGAAACTGTCTACGCATATTGATATCGCCCCCCAGCATATTTCCAATATCTTATTTTAAATGAAACAATCAGTATATTCAGATTTATAACTCTTCCAGATCAATCACCCAGTCAGCTTCCGCGAGATTGTGGGTAACCAGCATGGCTGCTTTCATCCGTTTGTCTAGACGCAGTCGTTCCACGTGAAACATCCTGCTGCTTCTGGCAGGTCACGAAAAGAAGCTCGTGCTAAAAAATTATCGTTAATCCGAATTGGATTCAAATCAGCGTGTTTTTTCAATGTAAGTTTGCATGCGGCAATAATTTTTTGGACAAAAATCTTGCCAACCCACTAGATCTTGCAATAAACTAGTATGGCAACTTATATCTAGTATCATTTTTTAGCCAAAAGAAAGAGCGTGATCACCGTTATTGTCTTGAGTGGCCCAATTGGAGCCGGCAAATCCAGTTTAACCAAAATCTTAGCCAAGCATCTTGGCACACATGCATACTACGAAGAGGTCAATGATAACCCTGTCCTGCCCCTGTACTACAAGGACATGAAGCGCTACACCTTCCTGCTCAACACTTATTTCCTTAATAAACGGCTGGAAGAAATCAACGCGGCGGCAGGCAGCCGCAATGACGTGCTCGACCGCTCAATCTACGAAGACTTGCTCTTCTTCAACATGAACGTCGACAACGGGGTTGCTGACCCAACTGAATATCAGATCTACCACGACCTGATGGACAACATGATGGAAGACGTGCCAGGCAATCCGCGCAAGAAGCCAGACCTCTTGATCTACATCCACGTCTCCCTTGATACCATGCTCAGGCGAATCAACAAGCGGGGCCGCTCATACGAGCAGCTTGATTCTGATCCAGGCCTGAAGGAGTACTACCAGAACCTCCTGCGCTACTATGAGCCATGGTATGAACAATACGACGTATCGCCAAAGATCGCAATCGATGGCGACAAGTTCGACTTTGTCGACAACCAAGACGATCAGGACTTCGTTTTGGACACGATCGACAGCAAGCTGCGCGAAATCGGCAATTTGTAATTGATAGAAGGAACGTGATGACCGTTATTGTATTAAGTGGGCCCGTTGGAGCCGGCAAATCCAGCTTAACTTCAATTTTGTCAAAATATCTGGGCACCAAGCCCTTCTATGAGAGCGTTGATGACAACCCAGTCCTGCCCTTGTTCTACAAGGATCCGCAAAAGTACACCTACCTGTTGCAGCTCTTCTTCTTGAACACCCGCTTCCACAGCATCAAGAAGGCGCTGAGCGACGACAACAATGTCCTGGACCGGTCAATTTACGAAGACTCCCTCTTCTTCCACATGAATGCCGACATCGGCCGCGCCAACAAGCTGGAAATCCAGACTTACGACGAGCTGCTCGACTCCATGATGAAGGAACTGGACCGGATGCCGAAGAAGCATCCTGACCTCTTGGTGCACATCCATGTTTCATACGAAACAATGATCAACCGCATCCAGAAGCGGGGCCGGTCATATGAACAATTGACTTTCGACCCCGGCCTTGAAGACTACTACAAGCGAATGCTGCGCTACTACCATCAATGGTATGAAGACTACGACTATTCACCTAAGATGGTCTTGGATGGCGACAAGTACGATTTCATGGCCAGCCAAAGCGACCGAGAGGAAGTCCTGGCCGAAATCACCGCTAAGCTCAAGCAGATGGGCAAGCTGCCGAAGAACTGGCAAGCGGGTGAAATTGCCAGAAAGGCCATCGAGATCGGCCAATAAGCCAACAGCAAAAGAAGCCATTATTTCCCAGGAAATGATGGCTTTTTTGCTTGGCCCGAAAAAATTAAATAACGTATTTCTCCTTATTTGCTTAGAAAAGACAACGCTGTAATGAATTAATTAAGGCAAAAACCTGTTTTGACTTTATTATCTTAAGTGTATCCGTTATCTTTTCTCAGTTTTTTCTCACAATACTGATAAGTCATAGCCCAAAGCATGTTACAATAGTTATTAACTTATTCTAAAAAGGCTTAAAAAGATATCAAAATGATTAAGGGTGATTTATTTTATGAGATTCGCAAAAATTAAGCAAATGCTGCTGATCCCATTTGCAGCACTTCTGATGCTGGTCGCGCTGGCTATGCCTGGCCAAGCGCAAGCCGCCAGCAAGAAGACCTACATTATCGGGACCGACCAGACCTTCGAGCCATTTGAAATTCAAGACAAGAAGGGAACCTACAATGGCAAAAAGCCGGGGATTGACATTGAAATCCTCCGGGAAATCGCCAAGCACGAAGGCTTCAAGTACGAACTGAAGATCATGTCCTTCAACGCCGACGTCCAGGCTCTGCAGTCCGGCCAAATCGACGGGGTGATCGCCGGGATGTCCGTCACTGAAGAAAGAAAGAAGACGATCGACTTCAGTGACTCCTACTACAACGACGGCGTGGTGCTCGCGGTTGCCAAGGACTCCAAGATTAAGGGACTGAAGGACCTGAAAGGGAAGACGGTCAACGTCAAGACCGGGACCACCGGCTCCCTGTTCGCGGAATCAATCCGCAAGAAGTACGGCTTCAAACTGAAGTACTACAGCAGCTCCAACACCTCTTGGGCTGACGTAAAGGCCGGCAACGCCGATGCCGCCATCGATGACGGTCCGGCCCTGCGCTACGGGATTGCCAACGGGACTGGCCTGAAGATCGTCGGCAAGCAGATGTCCAACACTCCTTTGGCCTTCGGCGTTAAGAAGGGCCACAACAAGGAACTCTTGGCCATGTTCAACCACGGCCTGCGCTGGCTGAAGAAGACCGGCCGGCTGCAAAAGATCGTCAACAAGTACACGGGCAAGAAGGCCGTTAAGAGCCAAGTCGTTGCCGACACTTCCATCATGGGCCTGCTCAAGTCCAACGCCGGTGCCCTGGGCGCTGGGCTCTGGATGACGGTCAAGCTGTCAATCGTTGGGATCATCTTCGCCATGCTCTTCGGTCTGGTTCTGGGGATCATGGGGATTGCTGAACACAAATTCTGGCACGGGATTGCCAACGTCATCATCTACATCTTCCGTGGGATCCCAATGATGGTTCTGGGCTTCTTTATCTACATCGGGATGCCAACCGTTATCGGCCACAAGATTCCCCTCTTCACTGCCGGGGTCTTGACCCTGATGCTGGACGAAGGGGCCTACATCGGCGCGATCGTCCGCGGGGGCTTTGAGTCCGTTGACGTCGGTCAGTGGGAAGCTGCCCGGTCCTTGGGTCTGCCATACTACAAGGCCCTGTGGAAGGTCGTGGCCCCACAAGGCTTCAAGCTGATGATTCCTTCCCTGGTAAACCAGTTCATCATCACGCTGAAGGACACCTCAATCCTTTCAGCCATCGGGGTCATGGAACTGACCCAAACCGGGAACACGTTGATCGCGCAAAACTTCCAAGGCTTCAAGATGTGGCTGATTATCGCCGTAATGTACCTGGTAATCATCACCGTTTTGACCTGGATCTCAAACTACGTCCACAAGAAGATGAAGATTTAGGAAGGGGAACTATCTGAACTATGGTAGAAAAGCAAGAACAATTCAAGGTTCAAGTCAAGGACCTGCACAAGAGCTATGACGGCGTTCATGAAGTCATCAAGGGCGCCAGCCTGGACGTCGCGCCAAGCGAAGTCGTCTGCATCATCGGTCCGTCTGGTTCAGGCAAGAGTACCTTCCTGCGCTGCATCAACAAGCTGGAAGACTTCCAAGACGGCCACATCTACTTGGATGGCATTGACCTGGCTGACCCAAAGGTCGACATCAACAAGATGCGGGAAAAGATCGGCATGGTCTTCCAGCACTTCAACCTTTTCCCAAACATGACGGTCTTGGAGAACATCACCCTGGCTCCGACCCAATTGGGCAAGGAAGACAAGCAGACGGCCATCGCTGAAGCCCACAAGTACCTCAAGCTGGTCAACATGGACGACAAGGCTGACGTCAAGCCAAGCACCCTGTCCGGTGGTCAGCAGCAGCGGGTAGCGATTGCCCGGGCCTTGGCCATGAAGCCTGAAGTCATGCTGTTCGACGAGCCAACCTCTGCCCTTGACCCGGAAATGGTTGGGGACGTCTTGAAGGTTATGCAGAACCTGGCCAAGGAAGGGATGACCATGATCGTGGTCACCCACGAAATGGGCTTCGCCAAGCAGGTTGCCGACAAGGTAGCCTTCTTCCACGGTGGCGTCATCCAGGAAATCGGGACTCCAGAGCAAATCTTCGACCACCCGCAAAAAGAAGAAACCAAGAGCTTCTTGGACAAGGTCTTGAACGTTTAAAACTTTTAAGGATTATCAAACCGGCTAGCAGCCGGTTTTTTCTTGCTCTGATTTTCTGAACGGGCTTCTAAATCTTTAAAAAACAGTTTGTAAAAAACAAGAAACAGCTTAAAAAACAATTTAAAGTTGCAAACGCTTAGCTTGGCGAGCTCAAACGCTTTTCCTTTTTTCAAGGAAACTTTTCTTTAGTCTGCGTGACTATAATTCGTGTTTACATTTTCCCAGCCCTATGTTAAGGTATAAATATTCCCTAAGAGGAGATAATTTCCGAACGTTATTCGGATGGAGGATAAAAAAGAGTTCAATGGAATCTATTAACAAATACTTTGATTTGAAAAAGCTCGGCACCAATCCTAAGCGGGAGTTCATTGCCGGCTTGACTACTTTCTTCGCGATGTGCTACATCTTGTTCGTCAACCCTAGCGTCTTGGGCGCCAGCGGCATGGACAAGGGTGCCTTGTTCACCGCGACTGCTTTGGCCAGTGCCCTTGGCTGCTTTATCATGGGCCTCTTCGCCAACTACCCAATCGCCACTGCCCCATCTTTGGGCCTGAACGCTTTCTTTGCCTACACTGTCTGCCTGGGCATGAAGGTTAAGTGGCAAACTGCCCTGGCAGCCGTTTTCGTTGCTTCCATCATCTTCATCCTGATCACCGTCTTCAAGCTGCGGGAAATGATCGTGGACAGCATCCCTAACGACTTGAAGTTCGCCATCTCTGCCGGGATTGGCCTCTTCATCGCCTTCCTGGGCCTGCAAAACGGCAAGATCGTCGTTAACAGCGCCTCAACTCTGGTCACCATTGGTTCCTTCAAGAACCCAGCTGCCTGGGTAACCATTTTTGGCTTGATCGTAACCGTCATCTTGATGATCAGAAACGTTCCAGGGGCAATCTTCATCGGGATCGTTCTCTCATCAATCTTCAGCGTCTTGATTGGCCAAAGCCAAATGCCATCCGGCATCATTTCTCTGGCTCCAAGCCTGAAGCCAACTTTCGGCCAAGCCTTGTTCCACTTGGGCGACATCAACACCGTTCAGATGTGGACCGTTGTCTTGACCTTCCTGCTGGTAGCCTTCTTTGACACTACCGGGACCTTGATTGGTCTGGCTCACCAAGCCGGTTTGGTTGACAAGGACGGCAAGATGCCTAGAATCGGCAAGGCCATGACTGCTGACTCAACGGCCATGATGGTTGGTTCCGTGCTTGGTACTTCACCAGTCGGCGCCTATGTTGAATCTTCATCCGGCATCGCTGCCGGCGGCCGGTCAGGTTTGACTGCTGTTTGGGTTGGGATCTTCTTCCTGCTCTCAATGTTCTTTAGCCCGCTTTTGAGCGTGGTAACCACGACCGTAACTGCTCCAGCCCTGATCATCGTTGGCGTGCTGATGGCATCCAACCTGGCCAAGATTTCCTGGAACAAGCTAGAAATCGCCGTTCCTGCCTTCCTGATCATGGTTGGCATGCCTTTGACCTACTCTATCGCTGACGGGATGGCTTTGGGCTTGATCACTTACCCAATCACCATGGCTGCTGCTAAGCGCGGTAAGGAAGTTTCACCAATGATGTGGATCTTATGCGTGATCTTCATCATCTACTTCTTGATCTTGAACGTTTAATTAAACTAGATAGTAAAAAAGCATCGAGCTCATGCTCGATGCTTTTTTGCATAGAAGTATTCTCTTTATCTCTCGTTCATAACTAATTTTTTGTTTTGAGTCAGCAATGCACAGAGCACGATAAAAAGCGTTGCTAAGATGGTAAACAGTATCCAACTTACTTGAGGCGTTTGCATATTTGCAATACTAAGAAAGAGTGCCTGACCCACAGGGGCTCCTATCAAGACCGACATCTGCATAAATCCAGAAACGGCAGCAATTTTCTCGTTAGGAATTTCTCTAACCATTAAGGCACTGATTCGGGGATTGACTTTACCAGCTATGTAGCCCGCTGCAAAAAGGCTTACTGCAGCTAAGATTAAAGCTTGGTGCCAGATAAACGACACTCCTAAAGCTGCTAACGAAGCTCCAGCCAATAAAAGCAACGTTAGTAAACGACTATTTTTCAAGAAATCATTCATTAAAAGACTTCCCAAAATGGTTCCAACTGACAAAATAATGTCTAATAAGGCTACTGTATTCCCATAATTGCCAAGCCACATAGTGCGTTCACCTAACAAGGCGACATTAATCAGCCCATTCATTGAGGCACCGAGGAAATTGATTATTACTGCTAAGGCAATAGTCAACAAAATAAAACTATGTTTTTTCAATTCAAGCCAGGCATCAGCAATATTGCTCAATAAAGATTGATCTGGCTTTTGTGATAATGGAATCTCTTTTTCAGCTTTAATTAACCTTGGCCAGGTTAATTTTAAGGGTAAAATTGCTAAGCAAAAAGTAGCCGCATTAATCCAAGCAAAGGCAGAGTAATTGTAAGCCATGGCAACAATCAGCGCAGCACCAAGACCTTGAAAGATAATCTGCACCGTGGTCGTGGCTGCAGTTTCTAAGCCAAAAGCAGCATTTAACTCATCCTCAGGCAGCAGTCTTGGCAAAAAGGGCAAAGTTAAACCGTTAGCGTAACTGCCAATTGTATCTGACACGATATTAATTAATAGTAAGAATAGAAATAAAGGGAATGACTGTGGTAGCTTAATTAAACCAGCTAACAGCACAAAGAGAGCTGCTTGAATCATTCTAACGATAATTACGCTTTTAGCTTTATGATGAGTCTGATCAGCCAGGCTGCCAGTTACTACAGATAAAAGAGACGGCAGTAAGGTCGCAAACGAAGCTAACGATACTGCTAGTGATTTATTGGGGACACTTGCCGCATAAATGATAAAAACAATATTATACAGACTATCTCCAATTCCGCTTAAAACTGTTGAGTTAATTAAGGCTCGATACCCTGAGTTTTTCAGATACACTTTCATTCGTATTCATCCCTTTACTTGAATAAGCCATAATATTTAAAGACTTCCCAATCCTCAACTTTTCCATTCCCACATGTAGGACACTTATCAGGATATCTAGGCCATGGCTTATGCGCAAAGGAACTGAAGTTTTCATAGTCAATTTCTAATTGTGTAGATAGGCTCCTTGGTTTAGCATATCCCGTCAATACTCTAACAGCTTCATCTACAACAACGGATGTTAATTGGTATATTGCTGGCCCGTAAGCAATTGACTTTGGTCTAAAGCCGCTTTTAGCCGATCCAATAAATTGTTTCAAAAATTGTTTATCCGTCAAAGTATAGTAAATATTAAGGCAATCAAAGCATCCTGTAATTCCTGGAATAATAGTAAATACACGCCCATGGTTCACTTGGGTACCTGCGAAAACACAAGGTATATTAGCTTTAACAATTGCATCGTTAACAACTCTAACTATCTCGAACTGAGGCTCATCAATAGCACTAATTACCATATCTACAGACTCCAAATATTTCTGTAAATCTTCCGGCTCTTTTATCTTAAGATTATGTACCTCAACTTCAATTTGAGAATTAATCTGATTGATTGCCCTTCGTGCTACATCTGTCTTCATCAAACCAATATCTGCTTCACTATAAAGGAATTGCCTACCTAGATTTTCTTCTTCAACCATATCATAATCAATAATTTTAATTTTTCTAGGACCTAATCCAGCTAGCAACGTTAATATATTTGTACCACCTCCACCAAGTCCGAGCAACAAAATCGTAGATTCCTGTATTTTTTTCTGAACATGGAATCTATCATTAGTAGAGTTGATATAATGACTAAAATATCTAACATTTGGCATATACCGTGCGTTAAGGCATTCTTCTTCCTTTAAATCAGTTTCTTCCAAAAAGCCTTCTTGATCTAGCAGATTAATCCCATCAAGTATGTAGTCATCTGACAATTCTAAGTCAGGAAACCGTCTTCTCTCTTCATCCAATACATCCTTCAAAGAACGACCATCTAATATAGTGGCTAGATTCCATAATTGTTCTGTAGGATCATAAAATTCTTTAGTAATTCCAATTTGTGCACCGATTCTAAAGTGCTCTTGGTCTAAGCGATATACCGGATATATCTCCTTAATTCGTGGTCTTTTATACATAAACTGCAGCTTTAATTGCTGCAGTTTCTTACTGCTAAAATACAGTCCAAACAGTGTACTCTTATCGTTGTTCAAGTTTCTCTTAACTTCTACGAACTTGCTCATTACGCTCATCTCTTTTCAAAGAACTAGATCTGACACAACAATAAAATTGATTTTTCATTGTTGCGCTAATAGTATTATCATTTTAAGTTTTTTTCAATCAAATTTGCATATTTGCAAAAAATAAAATCTTTTCGCCGATTGTAAATGCTAACTTCCCAAAGCAATCAAACTCAATGTCTAAGAAGCCTACTATTACGGCTTTTTTCGAAGTTTAAGATAATATTTTTTGAGTTGTAACTTAAACTCAACGAAACCCTCTAAAAGGTTGATATATCAAGTGATAGAGCACTTTGAGTAGTAATTTATGGGAAATTAGCAATTAAACTACAAGACTCCAGAAGAGTGCTTTGACATAGAGCTTGACCATATTTATCGACACAGGTAGTCAAAATCTACCAGATGTTATTGGTAAGTGTTCAATTTATTCTTGAAATTGGCGAATAAAATCTTTTTTGCTTTTTATTTGATTTAGATATTCTATATTGGCTACAATAGCCTTGTTAAAAAGTACAGTATTGTTTGGAACGTTAAAAATATGTTTGGCGAAGTTTTCAAAAAATTAAGGAAGAGTAAACATATTACATTGGAAGCTATATCTAAAGATGTAATTTCAACATCTCAACTTTCACGTTGGGAAAATGGTTTAAGTGATATATCTCTCAATAAATTAATTATTCTTTTGAATCGAATAAATGTCTCACCACAAGAATTTATAGCAATGACAATTCCTGAAAATAATGAGACTAACAATTTTCTAAAAAATCTTTCTTTACTTTATAGTGAGAAAGATTCTATAAGTATATATCGAATTTTTCTAAAAAATATTGCGGCTTACCATCATACGAATAACGTGGATTATCTGTTTTACGCAAGTGCTGCCGCAAATGTTCTTTTCGACATAAAAAATAAAAACTATCTAACTCCTCAAGATCAACAGGACTTAAAACTATTTCTAACTCAAAACAACCATTGGAACCTATCGACCATTCAAGCTTTTGGTAATTCTGGTTTTATTCTTCCAAATAACACTGTTTTCCAATTAATTAACAATTTAATTGAAGACATAGTCTACTTAGAAAACATAAATTTTGAATTTTATCTAGAGGCTTGGAATACGATAATCAACAACTCGTTGATTTTAGTTAAAACAGATTTCAAAAAATCAAAACTTCTTCTAGCCAGAATTAAAGAGCTTTCCTATACGGAGCCTTACTTAAGCATTACAGTAAAAGTCAATTTTCTCGAACTACTTATTCACTATAGAGAAGACGGTAATTCTGAACCGATTAAAAGATTTCTAGAATCTGCAAAAGTCCTTGGTATACCTAACCTATATAATGATCTACTATCTGGTTGGGCTCTTTTAAAACTAAATTCTTAGTATTATATACACTTTGTTGCTTATGTCCGCTTTTTGTACCTGGTTCCGCGGCCGTTGCCAACCTTGACGACAAGATTTTTAGCAATCAAATCCTTCAAAATTCTAGAGACTTTGGAGCGGCTATAAGGCAACGCATCTGTAATTTCGCCTATTGGTTTCAAGATATTTTTACTCAAAGTATCATATGCCAATCCTTCAACCGACGTCATTTCAACCTGTCCCTGTACCGGCAACGTTACCTTGACCGAATTAGCAAAAGCCTCAAAAATCGGCTTTCGCTCGCTATCTTTATATGCCTCCTGAATCCGCAAGATTCCTGTGCCCAGTGTTTCAACGATGTGTAGACGGTAAAAAATATTCCCCAAGATCGGGTTTCTAAGAATCGAAATATTGCCACGCGAGTACTCCTCTTCTGAGAGTCCCGCTGGCAAGACACCTGGTGACGTGACTTCAATCCGGTCATCAAACATCATCACTCGAATTTGTGCCGGAATATCCCAAGTCCGGTGCATCAAGGCGTTGGCTACAGTTTCTCTGAAGGCTTCTTCGGGGATCCGAAAGACCTTTTTTCTAGTCATCCCGGAAATTTCTTCGTAGCTATAGTTGCTAACTTCCCAAAGCAATCAAACTCAAGTCCTCTGAGAAAGTGCCTTAAACCCGCAAAAATACTGTATTTTTAGCACATCTTTGCTTGCATTGATGTGTTTTTCTATGTTATCATTTGAGTATGATATAATACTCAATAAAGGAGGCCATCATGTACTACAACTGCCTGGTTAATATTCCTAAGAACACTGGTAAAATTTCCAGAAATAAACGGGGCAAGACTACCTACATCGAATACACTTATGCTAGAGAGTACCTTCCCGAGAAGAAATACAACGTTGCCAGAAGAACGACCATCGGGAAAGCTGACCCTGATCATCCGGGAATGATGTTTCCTAACCCTAACTTCGAAAAATTCTTCCCTGACGTTGAGATTCCTGCCGAAGGAACGGCGGCTGAACCAGTCAATGAATCCAGAAGCAGCTGTATCCAAATTGGTGCCTTCTCTGTAGTCAGACGAATCATCGAAGACTACAAGCTCGCTGAACACTTGAAGCGCTGGGATGACCGGGGAAAAGGACTGCTTCTTGACCTGGCTGCTTACTCAGTTATCGCAGAAAGCAACGTGGCTCAGCACTTCCCGGATTATGCCTACAACCATCCATTAATGACGCCGCAGAATAAGATTTACAGCGACTCTACAATCTCGCGCTTCATTCGCGAGATCGATGACAATGACAGGGTCGACTTCTTGAACAGCTGGAACGCCACCCACGACAAGAACGAGAAAATCTACGTTTCCTATGACTCCACCAACAAGAACTGCAAGGCTGGAGATATTGAGATGGCGGAATACGGTCACCCTAAGAATGACGTTGGCGCGCCAATCATCAACTACTCGATTGCTTACGACATGACCAATGAGAAGCCCCTGCTTTACGAGAGCTACCCGGGCAGTATCGTGGATGTCTCGCAGCTGAAATACATGCTGGAGAAGATTCGCGGCTACGGCTATAAGAAGATAGGTTTCATCCTTGATCGTGGATACTTCAGTAAGGCTAACATCCAATTCATGGACTCGTGCGACTATGATTTCGTGATGATGGTTAAAGGCAGAGCCTCCTTTGTACACAGCTTGGTAATGGAGCACATGGGTGAATTCGAATCAAAGAGAGCCTGCTCAATCAAGGCATACCGGACTTACGGCATGACTGTTAAAGCCAAGCTGTACGCGGATGACGACACTGACCGCTACTTCCACATCTACTACAAAGCCAAGAAGCAGGCTAGCGAGCGTGCTAGACTGGAAGCTGATTTGGACAGAATGGAAGCCGAGATGGACAAGATAAAAGGCAGAGAATACAAGCTTCCAAAGCGATACGAGCATTATTTCAAGCTCACCTACCACAAAGACAAGTTCTATGGCTACGAGGAACGGGAAGATGTTATCGAACGAGAGCTGCAGCTGTGCGGCTATTTCGCGATCGTGACCTCCGAAAAGATGACGGCCTCTGAAGCCTTGAATCTTTACAAGAGCCGCGATATCTCAGAGAAGCTGTTTGGCAGTGATAAGGCCTTCCTTGGCAATCGCTCATTCAGAGTCGCAAGCAGTCAAGCAGCCGAAGCCAAGATCTTCATTCAGTTCATCGCTTTGATAATCCGTGCAAGAATCTACACGCTTTTGAGAAAGCGCAAAGCCGAAATGCCGGGCAAGCCTAACTATTTGAGCGTACCTTCAGCACTGAAAGAGCTCGAAAAGATTGAGCTGATACGCCAACCGAACGGCAATTATAAGCTAGATCACGCAGTCACAGCTACCCAGAAAGTAATACTAGGGGCCTTTGGACTGGACGAAGAATGGATCAAGGCACAGGCAAGACTGATTGGAAAAGATATCCAGAACGCCGCAATGCCAGAAGAACAGAAAGATGATGATGAAGATGCCGAGAACGAAGAGTATTAAGACAATTGAAGCCGAGATCTCCCAAACCGAAGAACAACTCCGGCGCCTTAAAGAGCGCTGCGATAAAGTATCGCAGAAACTAGATGCTCTCTATGAGCTCAAGAAGCACCGGGAGCAGGAGGAATTACTAAAAGCTATTGATAAAAGTACCCGAACTAAAGCTGAGATCCTCGCGTTTCTGGAAAGTCATGCATAAAAGAAATACGGCTGGCAGAAAATCTGTCAGCCGTATGGTTTGAGTTGTAAAATCCTGGGAAATTAGCACATAATGAACACGATCAGGCCATAAGAAAAAAGGTGACCCTTATGTCGATTTGGACATTTTTCTAAAACTAAGCAAAACGAATCTTGAAAAAACTCAAGGTCACTAAGTTGAGCTTCAGCAGTTCTCTGCTGTGATTTGAGATACATAAAAAGGCTTCCAGAAGTTTTTCGCTTCTAGAAGCCTTTTTTATTCGTTAAAGTTTTTCCCAGACTCATTTTGTTGCTGCTTATTTTGCTTCTTGCAGGCTGGCCAGTTTGTCATAGACCAGGCCCCGCTGGTTTTCATCAATTTCCAGAACCAGGAGGTCACCGGCTAAAAGCTTGGTATTGCCATCAGGGATAATGTCCTTTTGCCCCCGGTGGATGACCCGGACCAAGGTCCGGTCGGGCCAAGCGATGTCCTTGACCCGGTGGTCGGCCAACTGACTGCCCTCATAGATGGAGACGGTCAATTGGTCAGCTTCACCAACGTAGTCATTGTCTTCTTTGGTCTGCATCCGGCCAGCCAGGCTTTCATAGATCGGCACCCCGCCCAGCAGCTCATTGACGATATAAGCCACGACTGAAACTACGGCCAAAGGCATGAGGTGCAGCAACGACCCAACCATTTCCGCGATCAGCATAATCGCAGTAAATGGTGAGCGGACAATTGCCGCGAAAAGCCCCGCCATGGAAAAAATAATCAGGTTGACGACCAATTTTTGGTCAAGCCAGCCAAGATCAGCCATGAAGTTGCCGTAGACTGCTCCCAGAAGCGCCCCCATCGTCAGGATTGGCAGGAAGATGCCGCCTGGCAGGCCAGAGTCATAGGACACGATTGAGAACGTGATCCGCAAGAGGAAGATCGCGGCCAAAAGGCCAGTCACGTGCAGCTTGTCCAAGCTCAGAATCAACGTGTTGCCGCCGCCTACATAATTCGGGAAGAAGTACATGATCGGCACCAGGATTGCTGCTGGGATGATCCCATGCAGCCAGCGGGGCAGAATGGCGATCTTGGCGTAGACCTTGCTGAAATTGAGCAGCCCCCATTGGTAGAGGCGGCCAATGACGCCCAAGAAGATCCCCAGCAGCAGCAAGTGCCAGTATTGCAGGATTGGGAAGGTATGGTTATAGGAAATTGCCAGGACTGGCCTTTGACCAAAAATATTGGATACTACAAAGTTAGCCATGATCGCCCCAGCTAAAGCATTCAGCCATACGCGGGGCGAGAAGTTGTGAAAGACTTCTTCCACGATGAACATGGACCCGCCAATCGGCGCTCCAAAGGCGGCAGACAAGCCGCTGGCCGCCCCAGTTGCCAAAAGGACCCGGGAGTCGGTTTTTGAGGCCTTGAAGCCACGCGCGACTCCTTGGCCTAAGGTTGATCCCAATTGAATTGATGGGCCTTCACGTCCCAGAAAGAGGCCAGAACCGATCGACAAGACGCCCCCAATAAACTTGCGCCAAAAAATCGGCCACCAGTCCAGCTGCAGCTTGCCTTGCAGCTGCAGTTCAACTTCGGGAATCCCAGAGCCGCCAGCATGGGGCTGCTGCTTGACTAAGAAGCCGGCCACGATCACGCTGGCCAAGCCCCCCGCGGCTAAGAGCCATAGGAGGGCTGGATTGGCATGAGCTGCCTGGTAGCCTTTTTGCCACATGGCCAAGGTCTGCCCGATCAGCCAGCGGAAGCTGCCGACAACGATGCCGGCCACTACGCCCACGATCAGGGCTTCAAATAATAAGCGCAAGTTGGATTTGCGCGTTTGTCTGTCTTCACTCTCCATAAAATGTTTGTCCACCTTTTTTGCATATAGAAAAAGCATAAACCTTTTAGGCAAACATGTAAAATCAACTTTGCTTCATCAGCTTGGCCAGGCGATAGCCATGCTCCTGCATGAGCATCTTCATCTGCCTCTGCCGGCCTGCCGCGTATTCTTCGACATCCCCGTTCACGAAGGTCACCAGGTGGTGGCGAAGGTCGATGGCTTCGATCTTGTCCGGGTTGACCAGGCAGGACTGGCTGATTTTCTCCAAGAGGGGATTTTCCTTGGCGCACTGGCTGAGGCTGCCTAGAAACTGAGCCTCGCCGGCCTGTTTGACGATCAAGAGCTTGTGGGGCGTCAAGGTGGTCGTGATATAGACCAGGTCGGTCAATCTGATATTCTTGATCTGCCGGCCCACCCGGTAGGAAAAAGTCAGCTGCTTGGCTACAGAATCCTTATGCAGCTGATCCAAAGCCACTTCAATGGTTTCGACGATCCGCCGGCGCTGGGCCACCTGGTCAGCGCCTTTGACAATGTAGTCGACCGGCCCCAGCCGGCGGCGGTAGGTAATGATCGACAGGTCGGCATGGCTGGTCAGGAAAATGATCTGGGCCCGGTCGTCCTGCTTTTTGATCAGTTCTGCCAGGTCAAAGCCATTGTCCGCGTCCACTTCCTGGCCCAATTCCACGTCCAAAAAGTAGATGCCACCATCGACTGGATGGCTTAAAAGGTAATCCTTGGCATCTTGGTAATTATTTTGGCTGGCCAGGTCAAAGCTGATCTTTTCTTCATCTGAAAGGATCTGCTCTGCCCGCTTCAAGGTCTCGGTAACTTGGACGATCTGGGCTGGGTCATCATCACAAATAAATACAGGGTAGCTCATATTTCTTTCTCCACATTTTCTGGCAGCAAAGTCAGGCTGAAGTTGAACCAGCCGTCCTCTAGCCCGTAGTCCAGCAGCATTTGCTCGTCATGCCGGCGGACAAGTTCTTTGACATTGGCCAGGCCAAGTCCAGCGTGGTCTTTTTTGGTCGTGTAGCCGACCTGACTCAGCTGGTCCGGGTCGGCCGCGGACTTGTCAATCCAGTTTCTGATCATGAATTCAAAATCGCCGCCTTCCTGGTAGTACATGGCTTCCACCCGTCCCTTGCCGCCACGCTCTTTTAACTGCTGGCTGGCTTCGATGGCATTGTCGAAAGCGATGCCGATGATCCGCACCAGATCCAGAAGATTAGTTTGGGGGATCTGGCTGATTTCAGACTCGCAGCCAAAGCTGTAGTCGATTTGGTCATTATAGAGCTTGGCCAATTTGGCGATCGCGATGCTTTTCAGCTCCGGGATTTTGATATGGTTGACGTCGGGGTACTTGCGCAGGGCCTTTTGGTCAAACTGGCTGCTGGTGTATTTTTCCAGCTCTGCGATCAAGGCTTGACTGCCGCCCTTTTCCGCGCTGACCTTGAGGCTGAGCAGGATATTTTGGTAGTCATGCTTGAAGCGGCGGAGCTCATCTTCGTTTTGGTCCAAGTAGGCAGCGTATTCTTTCAGCTGTTCATTTTCCTTAATCAGCTGCTCCTGCTAGCGGGCCAGGGCTTCCTGCTTCTGCCGGTCTAAGAGCTGGCGCTGGATGTGGACGATTTCCCGGTAGATCACCGCCAGAAAAATTGCCTGGAAGATCAAAAGGAAGAAAAAAAGGAGGACTACTTCGGTTGGCTTTTCGTCATCAAGAAGATAGACACCAATCGCGCAGCAGACAAAGTAGAGATAGGCCAGGAGACTGACCAGAATACTGCTGTTAGTATCCGTCAACAAGTTCGTGATCCGTTGGCGCTGCCAGATTACCAGGGCCAGGACGGCCAGAGGCAGAAGCAGATTCATGAAGGCGTCAAAATAGAAGTAGTTTGGCAAAGGCAGGAGGCTGACCAGGACTTTCATGCCCAGCTGGATGACCAGGCTGATGATCCCATAAAGCAGGCCCGCCCCCAGCAGCTGGCGGAAAGGGCCAACTTTTTTCAGCAGATAGAAGTAGCCGCAAAAAAGCAAGCTTTCCAAAGCAGTTTCATAAATCAAGCTGCTGTAGGTCTGAAAATTGGATAAAGCCACGGACAACACGGCTTCAAGGGCCAGCAAAAGCGACCAGTCGAGCTTGCTGGGCTTAATCTGGGCCAACAGGCAAAAGAGCCAGATATCAACCACAGCGCTGCAAATCATCACTAGAATCTGTAATAACAGGGTCATCAGCCGCCTCCTTTCAAAGCTGGCAAGAACGACGAAAAGAGCCTGGCTCTTGGCCAAACTCTTTGCGGGGGTTAATGCTTCTTGCCCTTATGGTGTTTCTTGTGAGAAGAGTGTTTTCCATCACCAGTAATCTTTCCAATACAGATAAAAGAAACGCTCTTTGAATCTTCAAGACCTGCTCCACTGACATTTCCTAATTGTTGTAAGTCCAACACTTGCATGTTTACAAATTCCTTCTGTTCTTATTTTTTCTGCCTGCAACTGACAGCTACAGGCAGGTTGTATTTGTTAATCGCCAAATGTTTTTCCAATGCAGATAAAGGAATAGTCCTTTCCTCTTTTACTAGTATAGCCCACGTGCAGCTTACTGTGGTGCGTGCTTTTTTCTATATCATGGCTAAGATTTTCGCAAAAGCGCTCTAGGTCTAAAATAAAGTTCATCGTCATCCTCCTAAAAAAGCTGCCAGTTCTTGATCTGGACTAGGGGCAGCCAGAGGCTGGCATCGTTTCGCGCGATTCCCTCCAACAAGAGCAAAACGCCGCTTGCTCCCGCGGCCAGGTCCATCGAGCAACGGTAGCCAAGGGAAGCAGCCACTAAAGTCCCCTCTTCCCTTGGCAATAAATAATTGTTAAGCAGGCGGAGTTTTTCTCCCAGCGCCTTCTTCCGGCCCAAGGCCAGGTCTGGCAGCATTAAGCCGGCATAGCCGGTAAATAAGCCGCCCATGTAGCTGCAGAAGCTGTCCATCGTTTCCGCTGCCTGTTTGCTAATTTCCTGATATCGATCCTCTTTCGGCTCGTCTTTGGCAATTGCCGCCAAGACCAGGGCCAGACCAGCCGTCCCGTTTGCCAGGTAAGGCATCCGCTGACCGTCCTCCGCCAAAAACGCATGCTGGTCCACTTGCACTAAATCTTTTTCCAGCAAGGCATCCAGTCCTGTTTTGGCTGCTTCTTTAAAGTCCTCCCGCTTTAAGAAGCAGCCAATTTTCCATAAGGCAAGAATCGCGCCTAGCCGGCCGGTCATTAGGCCCTTGCCCGGCATTTTCTCATAGCCGGCAGCAATTTCTTCTCCTATTTTAATCAACTCAACTGTTTTCGACAGACCTTCTTCCTTAGCCAGGGCGATTTTTGCTAAGGCGATTCCCGCAAGGCCAGACCTTAGAGACAAATCACCAGCTGACCCTTGGGCTGACCAGATTAATTGCCGGCCCCAGGCCTGGTCTCCCAATTCATAGACGATTCCGCCAAGTCCGGCTCTGCCAGTAAACAAGCCGGCAGCCGTTAGCTCCTCCATTGGCTGCTTTCTCAGCCAAGCTAAAAATTTCTTCTTCTCTGCCGCCTGCCCGCACCTGGCCACCAGGAGGCCGTAGCCCAAGGCACCGTTGTCGACCGTCAGCCGCTGGTCTGGATCTTCTAAGAGGGGCAAGTCGCCCTTGATCAAGTTTGGACTCTGCCAGTCGGCCTTTATTCCCCGGGAAATATTTTCCCGCAGCTCGTTCAAGCTCGGCCAGGTTCCTTCTTGCCTGTCATCAACTTCGTTTTCTTTCCCTAGCAAGGGACACTTGGGCAGGAGCTGCTGGCGCAAGTCTTCCAAGTAGTCGGCCGCTTCTTTTGAAAAATAGCAACGCAGATTCAAGTCCTGCATCAGCCAGCTGCTTCTTGCCCGGTTGCTGATTGGCAGGAAAAGAAAGCGGATGGTCTGGTAGAGGCCATACAAGTCAGCCTGCTCATAAGTTTCCAGGGTCCAATCGCTGAAACCGGCCGTCATGATTCCTGGATTATAAGGTGCCGTCAGCTCCGCGGCGGCCTCAAAGTCGATCAGCTTGACCTCGCCATCTTCCGTAATCATGACATTCTCAGCCTGCAGGTCGCCGATTGCGACTCCTTGAGCATGTACATGGGCAACGGCTTGACGCAGCTTTTCCGCGATTTGCAGACTTTTAGCTACATAAGCGGACCGCTGGCCTGGATAAAAAGGATAATTTTCCGTCACATAGTCGTCCAAAGTCTCTCCAGGAAGGTATTCTTCAACCAGATAGGCGTGAATCCAGGCCCGAAAGTCTTCCTTGATATCTACCACTTCCGGCACATTTGCTAACTTCTTCAGCCAGCCGGCTTCTTTTTGGATCCGGCTGAAGGCGTCCTGGCCATGGCCATCCAGGCCCGCAGCCGGTCGGCCTTCCTTGATCACGTAATTTTTGCTATTTTTCCGGGCCAAGTAGACGCCCCCACCATTGCTGAAGTGGAGGGCCCCCTTGATCTGGTAAGCAGTCAAGCGGCTGATGTCGGCCCCTTTGACTTGGAAATTATTTTTCGCCAATTCTGCCGGTTCTTGCACAAAGTCCGGCGGGCAATAGTATGGACAGCGCCGGTCCTCCAGCCAGCTGCCGTCCGGCGCCTGCAGGCAACAGCGCTTTTGCCCAGCAATTTCTTTAACCATTTCCTTGAAGGCGCCGTAGCGGTAGTAGACGGGACTGGCTTGCCAGCGGCGGTCGCTCAAAATATAGGGACCAGGAGCAAACTCCTTTAGTAAAGCCGCTAAGTCAAAGACTGTCTGGACGAATTCTCCATCTTCTGGGTAAATGGTGATGAATTTCCCGCTAGCCGCCCGGTCGGCATACTTAGCATTTTTTAATAGCCAGGCCCGCCTGGACCTAGTCCATTTAAAGGACAGCTGATGGGTAAAGCAATAGCGGCTGACCACATCCAGCATCTCCTGCTCCTGCCCCAAAGCCACCGACAAGTGGATCTTCCAGCCCTGCTGGGCCAAAGGCCGGGGACTGAGGCAGCAGTGCCCGTCTCCTTGGTAAAAGTTCTGCCAATCCTTGGGCGGCTGGCAGATAAATTCTTGGTCCTTCGCTTTGCTTGCTTCATAAAAGCAGCCGCTCTGCAAATAAGGCTGATAATCTTGTGCTTGATAGTCCATGTTTCTTTCACCTGCTTTCTGCCAGCGGAATCAGCTGGTCTTCGACATAGGCCCGGTACTTCGGCAGCTGCCCCAGCAGGTCTTCATGCTTGCCAGCTGCTTGAACCTGACCTTGATCCAGAAAGTAGATTTTATCAGCATTGGCGATCGTCGATAAGCGGTGGGCGATGATGATAACGATTTTTTCCTGGGCAATCCGGTCAACGGCCTGGCTGACCTTGGCTTCAGATTCTGGGTCCAGATTGGCTGTAGCTTCATCCAGGATCAGGCAGGGCGCGTCTCTCAGGTAGGCCCGGGCCAGCTGCAGGCGCTGATTTTGTCCTAAAGACAGCTTCCAGCCGCCCTCTCCCGTCTGGGTGTCCAAGTCCACTTCCGGCCAGAGGTTGGCTACTTGCAGGGCCTGGATCATGTCAGACCGGCTGACGGATTTCTCCAAGCCAAACAGCAAATTATCGGCAACCGTCCCCTGGAAAATATTATTGTCTTGGGCGACCACGCTGAAGAGGTCCCGCCAGGCAGGCAAGCAGCAGCTTTTGGCTTCCAGGCCACCCAGCAGGATCTGACCTTGATAGCCAGCTTCCAAGCGGGTCAAAAGATTGATCAAGGTCGTCTTGCCAGCCCCAGATGGGCCGACTAAAGCAGTCTTAGCTCCTTTTTTAAAATCAAGGGACAAGCCCCGTAAAACCGGAGTTTGGCTGCCTGGATATGCAAAAGTCAGATCGCGGACTTTGAGATCAGCAGCTTTCTTAGGCAGCGCTTGTCCGGGATCAGCTTCATCCGGCTGGGCCAGAATTTCACTGATGGCTTTCAGAGAGCCCCGGGCTTCGGCATAGCTCATGTAAAAGTTGCCCAAATTGTTGATCGGCGAAATGATGCCGAACATGTACATGATAAATGAGCTCAGCATCCCCAAAGACAGGCTGCCATTAGCCAGGCGCTGGCTGCCGTAGAGCAGGATCAGGAGAAAGCCAGCCAGGGTCAAGACCGTCTGCAGAGGGCCAGTCACGCTGAAAACCGCGTCAGTCTTTCGGGACAGGGCAAACAAGTCCTGCAAGTCGCCGCGGAATTTTTGCAAAACGCCGGCTTGGGCATTGGTCAGCTTGATCAGCTTGATATTGGCCAGATTTTCATCCAAATCAGCAGATACCCGGCTGAGCTTGGATTGGCTTTGATAAGCAAAGTGCTCATTGATTTTTCCTAAAGGAAAGGCGCTGCTGGCAATCAAGGCAAAAGTCAAAACGATAACCAGAGTCATTTTGACGTCCAGGCTGAGCAGGATCCCCAGGCTGGCGGCAACCGTTAACAAGCTGACCAAAGCTGAGGGCAGGACGCTGACGGTAAAGTCCTTGACCACTGAGCTGTCGTTCAGGACGTGGCTGAGCAGGGAGCCGCGGCTGTTTTCCTTGTAATAGTTCCAGGGCAGGCGCAGGAGCTTCTCCTGCAAAAGCAGGCGCAGGTCTCTCATCCGCTCGTCTCCGGCCAGGCTGAGCAGGTACTGGCTAACGGCTTCCAAGAGGCTGGCAATGAGCAGGCAGAAGCCGATCTGGCCCAGGCTGCTTGTCCGGGAAAGCATTTTTCCTTGATCGATCGCTTGCTTTAGCAAGAGAGGGATTTTCAAGGACAAGGCAGTGGCCAGGCAGCTCAGCAGGATTGCCAGGATTTGCCGGCGGTCGAGGGAAAACAAGCGGATTTTTCCAGCTTTAATCATTGCCGTGGAAGCAGATGAAACTGTATCTGTGCTGTCTTCTGCGGTGCCGCTTGGCACTTTTGCCGTCGCGTTCCAGGATCTTTTCCATTTCCAAAATAAAATTGAACATCGTTTTTGCTCCTCATCTATTGAACTTGCAAGGCAATTGTAGGCTAAGGAGCTGGCCGTAAACGAAAGCCGTCAAATTTGATGCTTTTCGCGTCATTTTCGTCAGAAAAAGGCAAAAGAAAAAGAGCGAAGCTCACGGATGGAGTTTCGCTCTCTAGAGTTATATTCGCTTTTAGTAGTTGGTTACGGTTGCCTGGCCAACGCCGATGATCTTGAATTGGGCAGCTTGGCTGCTCTTCTTGCCAGCAGCTGAGGCAACGACCTTGAAGTTCCCCTTCTTGCCCTTCAGTGACTTGGCTGAGAAGAAGACCTTTTGCTTGTCCTTGGTCAGCTTGGCCTTCTTGACCAGCTTGTTCTTGTAGTAGAACTTCAAAGTAGTCTTCTTCTTGGCGTCGGTCGTGAAGGTCAGCCCCTTCTTGGTCCGGTCAGCCTTGAGCAGGGTTGGCTTAGCGGCAGCATAGCTGTCCTTGGTCAAAACATAAGCCTTGGTTACTGCCTTTCCCTTGGCATTTAAGCCAGTAAGAGAGAAGTTCTTGTAGCCGGTGAACTTGACGGTCGTCTTGAATTGGCCCTTCTTGGTCACCTTAGCTGGCTTGAGTGCCTTGGCATTGTAGCTAACAGCCACCTTGCTTGCACCCTTGGCCTTGCCAGTGATCGTCAATGACTTGGTCTTGGCATTGTAGTTGGTCTTAACGGCAGTGACGGCTGACTTAACTGCAGGCGTATAGTTTACAACTGTTACAATATCTCCAGCATTGTCGCTAACGCTGTCAAATGAAGCAACAGTGGAATAAATCTTCTTCATTCCCTTAACATCGCAACCTTGAATTGAGTAGTAGCGATTTGCTGGGTTCATAACAGATACGCTGCCCTTTAAATTGTGGTCAAGGCCCAAAGCATGCCCCAATTCATGCTCAGCAACATTCGTTTGTTCTGCAGTGTTGTACCCATACTTCTTGAAGGCAGCTCTGTTCAAGCGAACTTCACTAGAAATAATTTTTCCAGTAGTTTTATTGTATTGAACCTTGTCATAGCCCGCAACATTGAGGCCTGAAGCGCTATTGTCAGAGTAGCTGCTAAGGGTCGTCTTTGAGTGATTAGCTGCTGCTTTCCAAGCAAATCCGTTTTTCTTCCAAGCGTTTGTTGCTGAATTCCAAACGCCCTTGTAATGAGCTGAAGTAGACTTGTCTAAGAAATATGCCGTATCTGTCTTATAACGATATGGTAAGGCAGGGGTAATTGACTTAGTAGCAGCATCTACATGATTTCCACCAAAAGTTGCGAGTGCACCTAAGGCTAACGCCACTGTTGAAACAGAGGCTAAAATCTTATTTTTTTTCATGTTTCCCTCCTAAAAATCAATTAATTAACTTACTCTATCATTGTAGACCTAGGAGTCATTTTCGTCAAAAAAAGAAAAAAAGAGCGAAGCTCACGGATGGAGTCTCGCTCTCTGGAGAGGGCAACGCGGAAGCCTGGCGGGCCATGGAAGAAGCTGTTCAGGCCAGCAATATCCGGGCGATCGGTGTTTCCAACTTCCGCCGCCACCACCTGGAAGCCCTCTTAAAGACGGCAGAAATCAAGCCTGTGGTCAACTTAACCCAAATGACTTGCAAGCGGAAGTAACGGCCGCTAACAAGGAATATGGCCTTTTGAGCGAGGCTTACAGTCCTTTGGGGACGGGTGGTCTCCTGGGTAACGAGACCATCAAGGAAGTTGGGGCCAAGTACGGCAAGTCCAGCGCCCAGGTTTTGATCCGCTGGTTCCTGCAGCATAGCTTTTTACCACTGCCGAAGTCAGTTCACCCGGACTACATCAAGGCTAATGCCGAAGTCTTCGACTTTGCGCTTACTGCAGATGACATGGCCAAGCTTGATGGCCTGCAGGGGATCGGCCAGCCAATCCTGGATTCGGACCAAGCTGAATTTTAAAATGAAAAACTGAAAATAGCTGAAAAAGCTAAAAATATTTATAAGAAAGACTATATAATATATCAAAAAGTGAATTGGCAGTTATATAGTCTTTTTGTATATATCTGGAAAAACCGAACAAAAATTACTAAAAATTTTTTCAAAAAAATTTGGCGGCGGCTGAAGGCTTACGGGGCTTGAGTTGAACCAACATACATTTTCTCGTGTTCGCCCGGTTACACAATACTAGATATTGTGTTTCACAGGGAGACTGCTAACATATGGAGTGCTAAAAAATAATGAGACAAGCAGAAAGGACCTGAGAAGATGAGTGAAGAAATATCGCTCTCGGCGGAATTTATCGACCGAGTGAAAGCGAGTGTAAAACCTCACTGGGGCAAGCTGGGCTGGGTCACCTACAAGCGGACCTACGCCCGCTGGCTGCCGGAAAAAGGACGGAGTGAAAACTGGGATGAAACCGTCAAGCGGGTGGTTGAAGGCAACATCAACCTGGATCCCCGCCTTCAAGACTCCCCAAGTCCGGAACTGAAGCAGAGCCTGACTGAAGAAGCAGAGCGGCTCTACAAGCTGATTTACGGCCTGGGCGCGACGCCATCTGGCCGGAACTTGTGGATTTCCGGGACCGACTACCAAAGACGGACCGGGGATTCCTTGAACAACTGCTGGTTTGTGGCTATCCGCCCGCAGAAGTACGGGGACAGCAAGATCGTGCCCAGCTATCTTAGCAAGCAGGAAAAGGCCGTCTCCATGCCTTTCTCCTTCCTCTTTGACGAATTAATGAAGGGGGGCGGGGTCGGCTTCTCAGTTGCCAGATCCAACATCAGCCAGATCCCCCGGGTCGACTTTGATATCGACCTGCAGCTGGTGATCGATGAGACCAGTGAATCCTACGATGCTTCCATCAAGGTCGGGGCCGTCGGCAAGAATGAATTGGTTCAAGATGCTGACAGCATCTACTACCGCCTGCCGGACACCCGGGAAGGCTGGGTTTTGGCCAATGCCCTCTTGATTGACCTCCACTTTGCCCAGACTAACCCGGACCGCAAACAAAAGCTGATCCTGGACTTGTCTGACATCCGGCCTTATGGGGCAGAGATTCATGGCTTCGGCGGCACGGCTTCCGGCCCAATGCCCTTGATCTCCATGCTGCTGGACATCAACAAAGTTTTGAACAGCAAGGCTGGCGGCCGCCTTTCAGCGGTTGATGCCACTGACATTTGCAACTTGATCGGCAAGGCAGTCGTAGCCGGCAATGTCCGCCGGTCAGCGGAACTGGCCCTGGGTTCAAACGATGACCAAGACTTCATTTCCATGAAGCAGGACCAGGAGAAGCTGATGCATCACCGCTGGGCATCCAACAACAGCGTGGCAGTTGATTCAGCCTTCAGCGGCTACCAGCCAATCGCTGCCGGGATCCGTGAAAACGGTGAACCGGGGATTGTGAACCTGGACCTGTCCAAGAACTATGGCCGGATCGTTGATGGCTACCAGGCTGGAATTGACGGCGACGTGGAAGGGACTAACCCTTGCGGGGAGATCTCCCTGGCCAACGGGGAACCTTGCAACCTCTTTGAAGTCTTCCCGTTGATCGCGGAAGAACAGGGTTGGGACCTGCAGGAAGTCTTTGCCTTAGCGGCCCGTTACGCCAAGCGGGTAACCTTTAGTTCTTATGACTGGGAAATTTCCCGGGAAATAATTCAAAAGAACCGCCGGATCGGGATCTCCATGTCCGGGATCCAGGACTGGCTTTTGACCAGACTGGGCAACCGGGTGGTTACCGGCTTCAAGGATGACTTTGACCCGGAAACCCATGAAGCCATCAAGGTGCCAGTCTACGACAAGCGGGCCATCAAGGCGGTTGACCACCTTTACAAGGTCGTGGTCAAGGCTGACCAGGATTACAGCAAGACTTTGGGCTGCAATGAATCAATCAAGCACACCACGGTCAAGCCGTCAGGCACGGTGGCCAAGCTGGCCGGGGCCAGTGAAGGCATGCACTTCCACTACGGGGCTTACTTGATCCAGCGGATCCGTTTCCAGGATTCTGACCCGCTTTTGCCAGCCTTGAAGGCCTGCGGCTACCGGACGGAAGCTGATATCTACACGGAAAACACGACCTGCGTGGAATTCCCGATCAAGGCGGTGGGGGCGGACAACCCTAACTTTGCCTCAGCTGGCACGGTTTCAATCGCGGAACAGTTTGCCACTCAGGCCTTCTTGCAGACTTACTGGTCGGACAACGCGGTTTCCTGCACGATTACTTTCCAGGATTCCGAAGCAGGTCAGGTTGAATCCTTGCTCCGCCAGTACCGCTTTATCACCAAGTCAACCTCGCTTCTGCCATACTTCGGCGGTTCCCTGCAGCAAGCGCCAAAGGAACCGATCGATAAGGAGACTTACGAAAAGCGCAGCCAGGAAATCACCGGCGACGTGGAAGAAGTCTTCAGCCAGCTGAACAGCGACGTCAAGGACCTGGAACTGGTCGACCAGACTGACTGTGAAGGCGGCGCCTGCCCGGTTAAGTAAGGCAGGGAAACTAGAAATAAAAGACAAAAAACAAAACAGAAATAAAAAACGGGAGAAACAAAAATGAAAAAGAAGATTTTAACAGTTGTAGTTGCCTTGGCAGCCTTCGTGGGCCTTTTTGCCAACCAGCCAGTCCAAGAGCAAAATGTACAAGCCGCTAAGACCACTAGAAAGACCAAGAAGACCACTAAAAAGAAGACTACTAAGAAGGCCAAGGCTAAGCAAATCAGCGTGACCTACACTTTGAAGGACACGACCAAGGCCAAGAACAAGCGAGCCCTGGCTAAGAAGACTTTCAAGGTCAAGAAGGGGACGAGCGTCTTCACTGTTTTGAAGAAGGCCTGGAAGGTTAACTATACTAAATCTTCATACGGCGTCTTCATCACTAAGATCAATGGCCTGGGCAACCAAAAGAAGAAGCGCTACTGGACTTACACGGTTGACGGCAAGCTGGCCAGCGTGGCTGCTAACAAGCAAAAGCTGACTAAGAACAAGTCCAAGGTTGTCTTCACTTTGAAGCAATACTAAGATGCAGACCAAGGAACGCTACCAACTGCAAAGGCTGACCCTGCTCGCCCTGCTAACGGCGATGTGCGTGGTTTTGCGGATCTTCAAAATTATCGATATCCCCAATGTCCAGCCAGTGACCGATATTATCATGCTGGCCACGCTGGAACTGGGGGCAGGGACAGGGATTCTCCTAGCCATTTTGGTCATGGTGATCTCCAACATCTTCCTGGGCTTTGGCATTTGGACCTTGCCGCAGATCTTTGCCTACGCGGCCTGCGCCTTGACCGTAGCGCTATTTGCCAGACTTTTGCCACTGAAAAGCCGGAAATTCTTCTGGCTGCAGGAGCTCCTGGCCGGCTTTCTGGGCCTGGAATACGGCTTCTTCGTCAGCCTGGGCATGGCTGGCTGGGGCGGCTGGGCTGCCTTTATCGCCTACTGGGTCAGCGGCCTGACCTTTGACTTGTATCATGTCGCCGGCAACTTGGCCTTTTATCCTATCCTTTATCTGCCATTGATTTTGGGCCTGGACCGGTTTAAAAAGAAAGCAGGGTGTAAGCAAAATGCTCAAAATCTACACTAAAGTCGGCGACCAGGGGAAAACCAAGCAGGTTACCGGCAAGATGGTCGCCAAATACGACCCGCAGATCCAGACACTGGGAGCTCTCGATGAGCTGCAGTCCTGGCTGGGGGTTACGGTGGCCAACCTTTCTCCGGCCTGCCAGGGCCTGGAAGAAAAGCTGATCAAGCTGGAGCGGGAAATGTATGAATTGCAGGCTGACCTGGTGGTCAAGCGGCACCATACGATTACTTCGGCTGAAGTGACTTACATGGAAGAGCAAATCGATGCCTGGACGGAAGAACTGCCGGAAATGAATGAATTTATCCTGCCCGGCGGGTCAAAGACCAGCGCCAACCTCCAGTATGCCCGGGCACTGGCCCGGACCAGCGAACGGGTCTGCGTGCTGTACGCGGACGAAAGCGGGGAGGTCAAGAGTGACAGCCTCAAGTACCCGAACCGCCTGTCAGACTACCTGTTCGTGATGGCCCGCTACGCCAACCTTTTGGAGGGCGTAGCTGACGTCAAGAGCAAGCCAGCCCGGCCGCGGCGGCGTCCGAAAAAATAAGCTCGCAAATTAAAAAGTGTTGGATGACCTCGAGAGCAAGCATCCAGCACTTTTTCTTCTACATTTCAAAAGGCGTACATCGTGCCATGTTTGGTCGCTTTAAGTCGATTCTTGAGTACAAGTGCAAGTGGCATGGCTGCGAGCTTGTCATGGCGGACAGACTGTATCCGTCAATTCAGCGCTGTGCAGCGTGCGGCAACGTCAAGAAAGGCGATGAAAAGATCACCCTTTACGGCAACAAGAAGCATGGCACCAAGCACGATGAGTATGTGTGCTACAACGAAAAATGCCCGAACTACAAGAAAGTCGTAGATCGGGACAGAAATGCGATGATGAATCTCACGTTTTTGATTGATCATCCGGAGCTCAACAAAGCTTTATAATTTATCGACTAAAGGAACAGACCGTCAAGAGACAGCCTACGGGCAGGCCTTGTCCATGGCGAGACTCTGGAGATCTCGCGGAAAAATGTCGGCTTAGACGCGTAAGACCGCACGCCTCAGTGCAAGCATCTTCGGATGTCGCGGCAGCTTCGCCCAGCGTCATGTCATGGAAACGCGTCATGACGCAGAGCCGATGAGAAAAACGAAAGAACTGTCTACGGACAGTTCAAAAAATTGTGACCGAAACGACCAGAGTCATTCTGATTGGGCGTCAGGCCTTAACACCGACGATCCAAGGCGTTGATTCTCATTTGAGTCAAGGTCTTGAGACCATAATATAGTGATGGTATCAGTCATACATTGTCACACGTTTTTCAGGTGCAGTTATATTTGCTTTTAGTAGTTGGTTACGGTTGTCTGGCCAACGCCGATGATCTTGAATTGGGCAGCTTGGCTGCTCTTCTTGCCAGCGGCTGAGGCAACGACCTTGAAGTTCCCCTTCTTGCCCTTCAGTGACTTGGCTGAGAAGAAGACCTTTTGCTTGTCCTTGGTCAGCTTGGCCTTCTTGACCAGCTTGTTCTTGTAGTAGAAGTTCAAAGTCGTCTTCTTCTTGGCGTCGGTCGTGAAGGTCAGCCCTTTCTTGGACCGGTTAGCCTTGAGCAGGGTTGGCTTAGCGGCAGCGTAACTGTCCTTGGTCAAAACGTAAGCCTTGGTTACTGCCTTTCCCTTGGCATTTAAGCCAGTAAGAGAGAAGTTCTTGTAGCCGATGAACTTGACGGTCGTCTTGAATTGGCCCTTCTTGGTCACCTTAGCTGGCTTGAGAGCCTTGGCATTGTAGCTGACAGCCACCTTGCTTGCGCCTTTAGCCTTGCCAGTGATCGTCAATGACTTGGTCTTAGCGTTATAGCTGGTTTTAACGGCAGTGACGGCTGACTTAGCCGGAGTATAGTTCACAACCGTTACGATGTCAGCGGGATCATCATTGTCCGCGGCATTGACTTGCTTTTCACCAATGACTGTCAACATTCCCAAGGCTAAAGCAGCCGTTGAAACTGAAGCTAAAATCTTGTTTCTTTTCATATTTTCCTCCTAAAAAGTATTAATCAACTTACGCACTCATTATAAACCCAAGAGACATTTTCTGCTGAACAAACGTCATATTAGGCTTATTTTGCATCATATTTATTTGTATTTGCCAACAAAACAGGAACCCATATGTTCCAGATCAAGAGTCGGTGAAATCGCTTCCTGAAAGCGGTATAATTTACAGTAGGATGTAGTGTGTGTAATTTCAGAGGTTTTGTCATGAAAAAGAAAGGTATGATTATCGCCTTTTTCTTCTTAGGCCTGTTGATCCTGACTGCCTGCTCGCAAACGGAAAACGCGGATAAGAAGAAAAACACGATCAAGGTTGCCAGCATGACTTCAATCACGGACAAGAAGGGCAATGGTCTGGAAAAGTACCGCGGAAAGAGCGCGCGCCTGTTTTTTGACGAGAAAGCCAAAACCGTCAAATACTACGGCATTCGCTACGTAAAAACACCCCGCAACAACATGACATGCTCCCCCGACCAAGGTCGGGGGTTTCTTTATAGGCTAGTGCTCACGCGCAGCCTACAGCTTCTGAGAACGACCAACTTATTCTTGCAAGCAGGCTTGACCGAAGCCAAGCCTGCTTTTTTACTGGTTCTGTCCAGCAAGCTGAACAGCAGTGCAAAAACAGAGGTCAGTCTATTTATCACGGAAGTGCCCCCTCCGACGATTCCGCCAAGCCGCATTGACCGCTGTTTGACGGTACGATTTTTTTCTTGCCCAGCTCTCTCAGAGCTGGGCAAGTCCTTTAAGCAAAATATTGATTGATGCATTGACGTCACGGTCATGATGTGCCTTGCAGAATGGGCAGTCCCATTCCCGCACTGACAGTGGCTTCTTGCCCGTATCCTTGCCGCATTTTGAGCAGATTCGGCTGGTGTATGCTGGATTGACCTTAATGAGGATCTTTCCGTACTTCTTGCATTTGTATTCCAGCATGTCACGAAATCTGCCCCAGCTTTGGCGCAGAATTGAGCGGGCAAGGTGGTGATTCTTCGTCATGTTCTTGATCTTGAGATCTTCAATGACGATAACATCGTATTCCCTCACAAGCTGATCCGTGATCTTGTGCAGATAGTCATCGCGCTGATTCGTGATGCGGCTCATATAGCGGTTTTTGGCGACATTGGCTTTCTGCCAGTTGCGATAGTCAGACAGGCTTTTTGCGTCAAGAGCCTTCCTGTTGGCGTCCTGCTGCGACTTAACCACAGCCAAATGACGGCGCTTGGATGACTTGCTCTGCCAGATTTCTGCTTGTTTCTCGCAGTAATCTGATGAGAACTTGTCAAACTTTCTGCCGTCTGACAGGATGGCCAAGTGCGTCAGCCCCACGTCAATGCCAACCGCCTTGCCAGTCTTTGGCAGGAAGGCGGTCTTTTTCTCCACAATGATAGAAAGCCAGTAGCGCCCGCAAGCATCGACGCTGATCGTGTAGCGCTTGATCTTGCCGTCGATGACGCCGGTTTTCGATGATCTGACTCTTCTCAGCTTCGGCAGGAACATGTTTCTTTTGCCCATGATCCGGATGCCGGACGATTTGCCAGTATATGACTGCTTGGCGCTGTGCTTTGAGTGGAAGCGGGGCTTGCGCCTCGTTCCGGCAAAGAACGCCTCCCAGGCATCGCTGATGTTCTTGGTCACGATTTGGAAGCTGGAGCTGTCGCTTGCCTTGAGGAATGGATATTCGTTCTTTAAAACGGGAAGCAGATTGTTAAGATCGAATTCCGTTAACAATTTTGATTTCTTGTTGTTCTTGTAGCGTTCCTGATAGAGGCTGACAAGCTGATTCCAGAGGAAGCGGTCATTGCCAAAGAACTGTCTAAGTTTGGCTTGTTGTACGAGAGTCGGGTACAGTCTGATTTTTACTCCATATTCCGGCAGATCTGACTTGCGCTTGCGTATTGCCATGTCGCTTCCTCCTTTCTAGCGTTTAGTGAAACGGTCTATTCCATTGCATCTCAATGTATTTCTTGACGACAGCTTCGGTTGTCACTCCAATGCTTCCTGCGTAATAGCTCGGTGACCACCCCAGAAGTATTCCTTCATCGTTTCCGGATACTTTTCAAAAAGCCACTTGGCCGTAATGCCTTTGAGCTTCTTGACGATATTTGTCACGCTCTCTTTGGGTTTGGCAGACAGCAGAATATGCACGTGAGTTGGCATTATTTCCAGAGCCTTGACAGTATACTCATTCTCACGGCAGATCTGCAGGATCTTGTCCTTGAGTGAATCGACAATAATCGGATTAGCCAAGGCTTGATTGCGATACTTGGTACACCAGACGATGTGGTAATTGAGTTTGTATACGTAGCCTCGTCCATGGATGATATCTGGCTCATCATTCCTGAATTCGTATTTAACTATATGAGTTGCACCTTCTTTCAGCATTTGCAGTTCTTTAGTTGCTTATATTATATCGCATACCGAACTAATGTTCACGTGTTGAAGCAAAAAAAGAGGGCGATTCAACTCGGCATTGAAATGCCAAGTTTTCTCGCCCTCAACGTAATAAAAGCTTGAAGGATTTTAGGCAAGAAAAAAACCGCCATCCTGCAGGTGACGGTTTAAATTATGCTGACTAGAGGATTCGAACCTCCGACCCCTTCATTACTAGTGAAGTGCTCTGCCAACTGAGCTAAGTCAGCAACTCATGTGCCTTAACACATTTATTAATTTAACCACTTTTTCACCGGAAGCGCAAGCCCTTTTGGCAAAAAAGTTGCAAAAATCGCGGCCGTTAATTGACTTAACTGGACCTGAGCGCTAGCATTTAAGTATAGTTAGATCGTGTTTATTGAAAATCTGTTAAATAGTTAGGCAACTTTAAATTGCACTAACTGAAGGGATAACTAAAAAGATATGAAATCGAAACTATTTCAAGCCAGCGCGAGCCGTCTGCTGCTCTGCTTCGCGGTTCTGCTGTCTTTTTACGACATGGCTGGCGGCTGGGGGACGCCGCTGATAATTCCTCCAAATGAGCGGCCATTGGGCATCGCCTTTTTCGCGTGCGCGTTTCTGGCCTTCGTGGGCCTGTGGGCCGGACCTTGGATCACCCCTTGGCTGACGGTTCCCGTGGCCCTTTTCATTCTAGCCGTGGCTATTTTTTATCCAAATCCCACTTTTGATCCTCTGGACCGGCTTAATTTTGTCCTGCTGGCCAGCGGCCTGGTCTACCTGACCTTCACTGACCGCGCTGACGCCACCATCTTTTACTGGCTGAGCTGGGTCGTTCTGGCCATCTGCGCCGCCGACGTGGCCGTCTACCTGATCGTTCCCTGAAAATATTAGCGTCTTGATTTTTGCAAACAAAAGGCTGCATTAACTCACTCTCTGTAATGTGAGATAATGCAGCCTTTTTCTCATGCAAAAGCGCTTAGGCAGTCAAGGCAAGCTCGCGGTCAAACAGGGCCCGCTCTTTTGCGGGCAGGTTGTGCGCGATCAGGACCACTGTCCGCTTGGACTTAAACAGCTCATGCAAGATCACCTGGCTGGCCGCTTGGTCAATTGCGCTGGTCCCTTCATCGATCAAAAGCAACTGGCTGCTGTGTACTTCCGCGCGCGCCAAAACCACCTTCTGCTGCTGACTTATCATTCTGATAAACTGTCAATAGATCGATATTACAAAAAAACTTTATTTATCTTTGCAAAACGCTGATAAATAAAGTTTAATCGTAAACAAAAATCTGTATAATGCTGACTAGAGGATTCGAACCTCCGACCCCTTCATTACTAGTGAAGTGCTCTGCCAACTGAGCTAAGTCAGCAACTCTTGTGCCTTAGCACAGTTATTAATTTAACCATTAATTGCAGACTTTTGCAAGTCTTTTTGGCAATTTTTTATTTTTTTCGGCTTATTTGCGCCGAAAGAACTACAATCAGCAAGGAGGAAAAATATGGAAAAATTTACCGGCATCCCTGTCAGCTTTCAACTGGTCTGGCTTCTGCGGATCCTGCTGTCCGCCTTTTGCGGCGGTCTGATTGGCTTTGAGCGTGCAACCCAGAGAAAGAGCGCGGGCCTGCATACCCACGTCGTGGTAGCCATTGCCTCCACCCTGTTTTCTATCGTCTCCAAGTATGGGTTCTACGACATGCTCACTTTCAGCAACGTTTCTTACGATCCATCGCGAATCGCCTCTTTGACGGTCACGGGAATTTCCTTTATCGGTGCCGGGACCATCCTGGTCCATAAAGAGCAGATTTCCGGATTGACGACCGCCGCGGGACTCTGGGCCACTTCAGCCATCGGAATCGCGATTGGGGTTGGCCTTTACTGGGTTGGAATCGTGGCCGCCGTCCTGCTCCTGCTCGTGCAGCGCTTTTTGCGGGAAGAAGCGGTCCTCAACCTGCTCCGCAAGGTCAGCATCAGCCTCTTGATCGAAGCCAGCAACACGCCCCATATCCTGGAAACCATTCAAAGCGAACTGGAAAAAAACGAGGTTCACCAGCTCAGCATCAAGATCATCAGCGTCTCTGACGACCATGTCCTTTTCAGCTGCGATGGCGAAATCGCCAGCCGGATCGATGAAAACCAGATCATCATGAACCTGCGCAAATACCCGGATATCAAGCGCATCACTTACTCGCCCGGCAGCAAGTAGCCCTCACGTGAAACAATTATTTTTCGGCACTCGTTAGAGTGCCGTATTTTAAAAAAAGCCTTCCCCGCCCCGCTTTTTGGACAATAATGTACAATGTTAGCTAAGGAGGTTTTTGTGATGGCAACAACATTAGACTATCTGCGCTGGCGCGGGGATCTGACCTTCAGTGAACGGCGCTTCAACAGCTTGGACGCGTCCCTTTTTGCATCCCTGGCCTACCTGGCCTTTGACCCCAGCGTCGCCGGCCACTCTTTAAAAGAAGTCTGTGAGGCACTCTACCGCCAGCACGACCCCAAGCAGCCATTTGATCCCAAAGAGAAGACCGAGCTCCTGCTGCTGCCGCGCTCGCCCCGCTATGCTGGAATCGAGATCCTGGACTGGGTCAACAAGATGGAGGCCGAACCTGAGCCCATGCAGTTCAACGCTGGGGCCTTCCGCCTGGATGACTCCACGATCATCGTAGCCTTCCGCGGAACCGACCAGTCCATGATCGGCTGGAACGAGGATATGATCATGAACTACACCCCCGAAATCGAAGGGCAGAAGGTCGCGGCCAAATACCTGGACAAGATCGGCCGGGCCTTCCCTGACGACAAAATTTTTGTCACTGGCCACTCCAAGGGCGGCAACTACGCTCACTATGCCCTGGCTTTCGCTGACCCCGACATCCAAGAACGGATCATCCGCACCTACAGCTTCGATGGCCCCGGCTACAGCCAGGAGGTCTACACCTACCCTGGCTTTCAGCAGGCTTTGGACAAGATGAAGACCTACATCCCCGAAAGCTCGATCATCGGGACCATGCTGGACCACCCTGAGCGCGTCCTGGTCGTCAAGTGCACCATGCCGGCGGCCAATCAGCATGATCCCCGGACCTGGAGCGTGGGCCGGGACAGCTACGTGCTGGCCCCGGACGGCCTGACCAAAACGGCCCGGATGATCCGCCACTCCCTGATCCAGTTCAACCACAACATCCCCAACAGCAAGCGGGGACAGATGTGGTCGGCCCTTTTTGACGCCTTTGGCAGCCTGGACATTACCAAGATTGACCAGATCACCGGACTTACGGGGACTTACCGCTTTGGCCGCGCCTACCTGGCCATGGATCCGGAAATGCGGGCCATCTTCCGCCAGATCTTCAACAGCATCATTGAAACGGCCCGGCAGAGCTTCACCCTCCCCTTTGCCAAGCCGGCTGAAGACCCTCTGGAAAAAGTCAAGCACTTCAACGACTCCCGTCAGGGCCCCATCTTTTTTGAGGCTTACGACCTGTCCCAAGACTAATGTCCTACGACACTCATCTAACTTAGATGAGTGTTTTTTTCTTATTTTTAGGAACCGATTTTCGAAAAAACGGCCCACTCAAGCAAACGCCAGCCGGCGGAACTTTTTATTCTAGTGGCAGCTGGTACTTGGCCTGGGCCTTGCGGACCTTCTTCCAGTGATAGAGGTTTTCATCCGCGGAATTGATGATCCGCGTCAGGCGGGCGCCCTCATCCACGTAAGCATAAGCCTTCCCGTAAGAAAGCGTGACGTGGTCCGCGATCCCGTCCAGCGGCTGGGCCGCGATTGCCAGGCGCAGGTCTTCCATCCGCTTGGAAAAAGCAGGAGGGGCCATCTTGGTCATGACGATAAACTCATCCCCGCCATAGCGGTAAGACTGCCCGTCAAAAAAGCGGCGCAGGGTGGCCCCTGTCTCCGGCCACGTGCCCGTAAGTGTCGTTGAAACGCTTGAAATAGTCGATGTCCATGATGGCCAGGCAGATATCCTCCCCCTGCAGCTTGTCAAAGTCCCGCAGCAGGCTGTAGCGGTTCTTCAGGCCAGACAGCTCGTCATGACATGCTCCCCCGACCAAGGTCGGGGGTTTCTTTATAGGCTAGTGCTCACGCGCAGCCTACAGCTTCTGAGAACGACCAACTTATTCTTGCAAGCAGGCTTGACCGAAGCCAAGCCTGCTTTTTTACTGGTTCTGTCCAGCAAGCTGAACAGCAGTGCAAAAACAGAGGTCAGTCTATTTATCACGGAAGTGCCCCCTCCGACGATTCCGCCAAGCCGCATTGACTGCTGTTTGACGGTACGATTTTTTTCTTGCCCGGCTCTCTCAGAGCTGGGCAAGTCCTTTAAGCAAAATATTGATTGATGCATTGACGTCACGGTCATGATGCGCCTTGCAGAATGAGCAGTCCCATTCCCGCACTGACAGTGGCTTCTTGCCCGTATCCTTGCCGCATTTTGAGCACATTCGGCTGGTGTATGCTGGATTGACCTTGATGAGGATCTTTCCGTACTTCTTGCACTTGTATTCCAGCATGGCACGAAATCTGCCCCAGCTTTGACGCAGAATTGAGCGGGCAAGGTGGTGATTCTTCGTCATGTTCTTGATCTTGAGATCTTCAATGACGATGACGTCGTATTCCTTTACCAGCTGATCCGTGATCTTGTGCAGATAGTCATCGCGCTGATTTGTGATGCGGCTCATATAGCGGTTCTTGGCGACATTGGCTTTCTGCCAGTTGCGATAGTCAGACAGGCTTTTTGCACCAAGAACCTTTTTGTTGGCGTCCTGCTGCGACTTAACCAAAGCCAAATGACGGCGCTTGGATGACTTGCTCTGCCAGATTTCTGCTTGTTTCTCGCAGTAATCCGATGAGAACTTGTCAAACTTTCTGCCGTCCGACAGGATGGCCAAGTGCGTCAGCCCCACGTCAATGCCAACTGCCTTGCCAGTCTTTGGCAGGAAGGCGGTCTTTTTCTCCACAATGAGAGAAAGCCAGTAGCGCCCGCAAGCATCGACGCTGATCGTGTAGCGCTTGATCTTGCCGTCGATGACGCCGGTTTTCGATGATCTGACTCTTCTCAGCTTCGGCAGGAACATGTTTCTTTTGCCCATGATCCGGATGCCGGACGACTTGCCAGTATATGACTGCTTGGCGCTATGCTTTGAGTGGAAGCGGGGCTTGCGTCTTGTTCCGGCAAAGAACGCCTCCCAGGCATCGCTGATGTTCTTGGTCACGATTTGGAAGCTGGAGCTGTCGCTTGCCTTGAGGAATGGATATTCGTTCTTTAAAACGGGAAGCAGATTGTTAAGATCGAATTCCGTTAACAATTTTGATTTCTTGTTGTTCTTGTAGCGTTCCTGATAGAGGCTGACAAGCTGATTCCAGAGGAAGCGGTCATTGCCAAAGAACTGTCTAAGTTTGGCTTGTTGTACGAGAGTCGGGTACAATCTGATTTTCACTCCATATTCCGGCAGATCTGACTTGCGCTTGCGTATTGCCATGTCGCTTCCTCCTTTCTAGCGTTTAGTGAAACGGTCTATCCCATTGCGTCTCAATGTATTTCTTGACGACAGCTTCGGTTGTCACTCCAATGCTTCCTGCGTAATAGCTCGGTGACCACCCCAGAAGTATTCCTTCATCGTTTCCGGATACTTTTCAAAAAGCCACTTGGCCGTAATGCCTTTGAGCTTCCTGACGATATTTGTCACGCTCTCTTTGGGTTTGGCAGACAGCAGAATATGCACGTGAGTTGGCATTATTTCCAAGGCCTTGACCGTATACTCATTCTCACGGCAGATCTGAAGGATCTTGTCCTTGAGTGAATCGACAATAATCGGATTAGCCAAGGCTTGGTTGCGATACTTGGTACACCAGACGATGTGGTAATTGAGGTTGTATGCGTAGCCTCGTCCATGGATGATATCTGACTCATCATTCCTGAATTCGTATTTAACTATATGAGTTGTACCTTCTTCCAGAAATTTCAGTCCTTTAGCTATTTATATTATATCGCATACCGAACTAATGTTCACGCGTTAAAGCAAAAAAAAAGAGGGCGATTCAACTCGGCATCGAAATGCCAAGTTTTCTCGCCCTCAACGTAATAAAGCGAGATCTTCCGCAGCCTGTCGTAGCTCTCCGCGTCCAGAATCGTGGCAAAAGCCGTCAGACAGAGGGCCAGGATGAAGGTGTCGATCCGGGTCGCGAAGCGGTAGTCAATATAGTTGGCCAAAAGCAAAAACAGCCCCAGTGCCACGACCGCCGCGTAGCGGTTCTGGAAGTCATCCTGGTGGATGGTCGCGGTCACGATGATCATGACCACGTAGACCGCCGCATACAAGAGGCCGATCCAGCTCCAGGGGCCGCTGACGTACTCACTGCGGCTGGAGATCACGTAGACGTGGTCGCGCAAAGGCGGCACCAGCAAGAAGGCGACAAAGACCAGCAGCGGAATGGCGCAGGCCAGGGCCAACTTCTTGTCCACCTGCCGGCTGGTCAGGCGCAAGAAGAACAAAAAGACGAAGAAGACGGCCACGGCTTGGGCAATGCTGGCCAGCAGGTTGGCAAGCACGACCAGTCTGTACTCGTCAACTCGCCCGTCCACGCGCAGAAACACGGAGTAGGTCCGGCAGACCGCATAAACGCACACTGCTGCCTCAGCATGCATTAAGGCCTGCGTTGAGGGCCGCTTGTCTTTGATGTAGATTGTTTGGAAGATCAGCATCCCCGCTGGCACGTCGTACTCCAACAGTATTTCAGGTATCATTGGCTCACTTCTTTGCTTATTGATGATTGCTTATCTATCTCTTATTTTAATTTTTTCATGAAAAAATTAAAGGACAAACAGCTTCCGCTCCAAACAAAAAGGACCTGCAACAAAATCTGCAAGTCCTTATCAATTAATTTTCAGGCTGGTCGAGGATGTTGGAGAAGCGGTTGTAAGGCTTGGAGAACATCAGCTTGGTGGAGCCTCTTCGCCCGGAACGGTTCTTCTCGATGATGACTTCGATCTCGACGTTTTCCGGGTCGTCCCCGTCCTTCTTGTCATCGCCGTCGCCGCCATCTTCATCGCGGTAGTAGTCTTCTCTGTACAAAAAGCCGACGATGTCGGCGTCCTGTTCGATTGACCCGGATTCACGCAGGTCAGACAGGATCGGCCGCTTGTCCTGGCGCTGCTCAACCGACCGGGACAGCTGGGACAGGGCAATGACCGGCACGTGCAATTCCTTGGCCATCTTCTTCAATTGCCGCGAGATCGCGGAAACTTCTTGCTGGCGGGATTCGCTTCTTGGCCCTTCAATCAGCTGCAAGTAGTCGATTACGACCAGGCCCAGCTTGCCCTCCTGCTTTTGCAGGTTCAAAGCCTCTGAACGGATCTCGCTGATCTTGATTCCGGGCGTGTCGTCAATAAACAACGGCGCCTTGCTCAAGCCGCCGGCCGCCAGCTCCAGGCGCGACCAGTCCTCACTGTCCAGATTCCCGGTCCGCAGGTGCTGGGAGTCAATCAGTCCCGTTGAGGCGATCAAGCGCTGCACCAATTGCTCGCCTGACATTTCCAGCGAGAAGACGGCGACCGGCTGGCGCCCTTCCAAGGCCACGTTCTTGGCAATGTTCATCGCGAACGAAGTCTTACCAACCCCGGGCCGGGCAGCCAAGATGATCAATTCATCTTCGTGCAAGCCCGTCGTCATCTCATCCAGCCCCTTGAAGCCCGTCCTAAGCCCGGTAACGGTATCGTGGTTCTTGGCGTTCTCGGTGATCTGACGGACCGCCTCTTTAACCAGTTTCTCGATGTCATGGAAGCCATTGCTGCCCCGCTGGCTGGAGACGTTCATGATCTCGCTTTCGGCGTCAGACAGGATGTCTTCTACCGGATCCGCCCCCTGGACGGCATTGGTGATGATCTTCTGGCTGGCATTGATCAGATTGCGCAGGACTGACTTCTGATGGACCAGCTTGGCGTAGTCCTTGACGTGGTAAGAGGTCGGCGTGGCCCCCAGCAGGTCGGTAATGTAGGAAATATCCCCAATCTCATCCAGCTGCCCCCGCCGCTCCAGTTCCGCCTGGATGGTTACCGGGTCAATGGACTGGCCCTCGTCAGCCAATTTGAGCATGGCCGAATAGATGATCCGGTTGGCGTGGTCATAGAAGTCGGTGGCTTCCAGCACCGCGCTGACGTCGTTGATCGCTTCCGGATCGATAAAGATTGCCCCCAGGACGGCCTTTTCAGCGGCAGCGTCATGCGGGACTTGTTGTGCAAGCAGGTTATCCATGAGTCTCCATCACATCTTCCAAATCATTAACAAAAATCCGCTCTGGCCCGGCCTTTTCCGGCTTATTCTTCAGTAATGTGCACCCGCACCTTGGATTCAACGCCCTTGAAGAGCTTGACTGGCACGTTGGTGTAGCCCAGGGCCTTGATTGGCTCTGGCAGGTTCAGCTTGCGCTTGTCAAGCTTGATGCCAAACTGCTGGTCCAGAGCTGCCACGATCTTCTTGCCGGAAACTGAGCCGAACAGGCGGGCATCCGCGCCGGCCTTGGACTTCAGTTCAACGACCGTGCCGTCTGCTTCCAGCTTGGCCTTGATGGCTTCGGCTTCAGCCTTTTGAGCCTCGTATTCAGCCTTTTCGTTGGCTTCCACCCGCTTCAGGGTGTTCAGGTTGCCTTTGTTGGCTTCCTTGGCCAGGCCGCGCTTGATCAGGAAGTTTTGCGCGTAGCCGTCTGGCACGTTCTTGACTTGTCCCCGCTTGCCGCGGCCCTTAACATCTTGCATAAAAATAACTTTCATGAGTCCTTCTCCTTTGCTTGTCGCTTATCTTTCTAGTATTGCCATTGTTTCCTGCCGGCCTAGCTGTTTTCCTGCAAATACTCGTCGATCGCGGCCAGCAGCCGCTTGCAGGCCTCTTCAACCGACACGTCCTTCAGCTGCGTGGCCGCGTTGGACAAGTGGCCACCGCCGCCCAGCTTCTCCATGATCACCTGGACGTTGATATGACCCATCGACCGGGCAGAAATCCCAATCGTGTCGCCGGCGCGTCTGGTGATGGCAAAAGAAGCCGAGACCCCTTCCAAATCCAGGGCCGTATCGGCCGCCTGGGCCGTCAGGATTGGGTCGATGACCTTGTTTTCCGGCCCCTGCATGACCGCCATCTTTGGCCGCAGCATCTGCAGGCTGGCCACCAAGTGGGTTCTGACCAGGAAGCTGTTGATGTCTTCCTTCAACAGCTCGGACACGGTTGCCGAATTGGCTCCAATAGAGCGCAGGTAGCTGGCCGCGTCAAAAGTTCTGGTCCCGGTCCGCAGGGAGAACTCCTTGGAGTCGACCGTGATCCCGGCCAGCATGGCCGTAGCTTCCAGATTGGTCAAGACCCGGTTGCCGTCCGCCGGCTGCTGGTATTCAACCATTTCAGTCACCAGTTCGCTGGCTGATGAGGCATAAGGCTCAACATAGGTCAGCATTGGGTTCTCTGGGAATTCCTCCCCCCGCCGGTGGTGGTCGATGACCACGATCCGGTTCTTCAAACGGTCGTAAAGCGGCTGGTCGTAGGTAATGGAGTACTTGGAGTGGTCCACCATGACCAGCAGCGAGTTGTCAGTCGCTTCCAGATTGGCTTCTTCCGGATCGATAAACAGGTCCAGGTCCGGGCTGGCTGCCTGCATCTTCTTGACCAAGCGGTCAACGTCGTAGTTGCAGTGGGCGGTATCCAGCAAAAAGCGGGCCTTGACCCCATGCAGGCGGGCAATCTTGACGACCCCGATCCCGCTGCCGACAGAGTCCATATCAGGCCGCTGATGCCCTTGAACGAAGACTTGGTCAGCATCCTTAAAGAGCTCACTGAGGGCCTGAGAGACCATTCTAGCCCGGACGCGGGTCCGTTTCTCCATGGGATTGGACTTTCCGCCATAGAATCTGGCCATCTGGCCCAATTCCCGGAGGACGACCTGGTCGCCCCCCCGCCCCAAGGCCAGGTCCAGGTTGGCCTGGGCCTGGTTGGCAATCTTGCGCAGAGAGTCGCCCCCATAGGCGATCCCGACGGACAAGGTCAGGGGCGTGTTGTTGCGGCTGGTTTCCAAACGGATCTTGTCCAAGACCGAGAACTTGTCGTCTTCCATGGCCTCCAGGTCATGCAGGTGGGTCAAGAGCAGGAAGTGGTCCTCATCGATCCGCTTGAGGTAGGCCCTGAACTTCTTGGCGTAGTCATTCAAGGTCGTCTGCAGGTAGGTGCTGGTTCTGGCCAGCTCCTGGTCATGCATGCGCTCGCTCAATTCATCGTAGTTGTCAATGAAGATCTGCCCGATGGCCAGGCGCTCGGCCTTGTACTTGTCGGCAATGTCCGCGTAGCGGGTGATGTCCAGCAGGTAGATGACCCCAATGCTGTCTTGGACCACCATTTCGAACTGGTGACCATCCCACTTGACGACCTTGCTTTCCGAAGTCTTGGCGTTCAAGGCATCTTCCAAAAGCTGCCCCAGGCTCTCATCGACCTCCCCGATGATCTGGCCGATGACGTCCTTTTCACCCAAATAGAGCTGCAGGTAGGGGTTGACCCATTGGATCCGGCGCGATTCGTCATAAAGCAGAATCCCCAGCGGCATCTTGATCATGGCTTCCTGCTCCCCCCGCTTGATCCGGTAGGACAGGTTGGCCGCGTAGTTGTTGGTGTTCTTTGCCAGAATGTAAATGCCGAAAACGACCCAGAACAGGGAGAAGACAAAGATCAGCAGCAGTGCCACCCCAAAGATCCGGTTGATAAAGAAGGCAAAAAAAGTGCTGAGCAGTTCCAAGACGATGATGGCGATGACCGCCACCGTCAGTCTGCTGTCCCGCACAAACTCTGGCAATTCAAGTTTGCGTAAAAATTGCTTCATAAAATTCTTCCACGTTAAAAAGTAGATTAAACTATTTTCTATTATAACCTACCAGGAGGGAAAACAAAAAGGACCAAGCATTCTCTTGGAATGCTCAGTCCTCTTCTTACGTATTGTGATCCGCACGTCAGAAGACTTAGTCTTCAGCTACGAATGGCAGGAGACCCATGATCCGGGCTCTCTTGATAGCGTTGGCAACCTTGCGTTGGTTCTTAGCGCTAGTACCAGTGACACGACGTGGCAAGATTTTACCTCTTTCTGAGATAAAACGTTTCAACAGATCAACATCCTTGTAGTCTACGTAGTCGATGTGGTTAGCTGCGATGAAGTCAACCTTGCGACGACGACGACCACCTCTTCTTTGTTGAGGCATGTCTTCAGATCCTTTCTTTTCTAGATTTTAGTTAAAATGGAAGATCGTCATTTGAGACGTTGATCGAGCCGTCGGAATTGTCAAACGGGTTGGCGTTTGACCCGGCGTTCCCGAAGTCGTCCTTCTTATTATCTTCATTCAGGCTTGAGCCGTTGCCAGCGCTTGGAGCGCTGCCTTGGCTGCTGCCAAAGGCGTTGTTGTTATTGCCGCCAAAGCCTGAGCCGTAGTTGCCGGCACCATATGCACCGCCGCCTTGGCCATAGCTGTTGCCGCCAAAACCGCCTTGTTGCTGACGGGCTTCACGCTCACGGCGTGATTCCAGCAGGGCGAAGTTGTCAACGACGACTTCCGTTACATAAACCCGCTGCCCGTCTTTGTTATCGTAGCTTCTGGTTTGGATGCGGCCTTGGATGCCGACCAAGCTGCCCTTGCTGGTGAAGTTGCAGAAGTTCTCTGCTGACTTGCGCCAGATGACACAGTTGATAAAGTCCGCGTCTCTTTGCCCATTGGCATTTGAGAATTGCCGGTCTACGGCAAGAGTGAACGTAGCAACCGAGATGCCGCTCCCAGTGGTACGTAATTCAGGATCACGTGTTAAACGGCCAACAAGTACAACGCTATTAATCATACTCATTTCCTCCTATCCTTTATTACGGAAAACTACAATTTATTTCTTGGTGGACTACTTGTCCAGCTTAACAGTCATTGAACGCAGAACTGAGTCGTCGATCTTGCTCAAACGGGCAAATTCGTTGACAGCAGCAGCGTCGTTGGCAGTAAAGGTCATGATGTAGTAACTACCTTCACGATACTTTTCGATTTCGTATGCGAAACGACGCTTGCCCCAGTCCTTAGCTTCAACCATTTCACCACCATTGTCAGCGATCACCTTAGTGTACTTGTCAATAATGGCCTTCTTTGCTTCTTCATCAACGTCTGGCTTGATGATGTAAGTAACTTCGTACTTGGTTGACATAAGACTATTGCACCTCCTTTTGGACTAAATGGTTCTTGGCTAAAATCAAGAACAAGGAGTAATTGGTTCTAATTACTCGCAATGACTAATTCTAGCACAAATAACAAAAAATTACCAAACATTTTTCCACGTGATCCGGAACTTTTTTCGTTCCATAAACTATTACACGGAAAAGTCTGGTAATTTTTTGGCTTGGAGCAAAAAGTTATTATTTTAGCTTTTAGCCCCTTATTCTTAATTTTCTTAAGTCTTATTCTTCCTCAGCCGCTTTTTCAGCCGCGTCCTCAGCTGGCACCACGGCCAGGCTGGCAACTTTGGCCTTGTCGGCTACCTTGATCAAGCGCACGCCCATGGTGGACCGGCTGGTTTGGGAGACGTCTTCGACCTTGAAGCGGATCATGATCCCATCAGTGGTGATCAGCATGATGTCGCTCTTGCCGTCAACGACCGCGACCCCGGCCAGCGGGCCGTTCTTTTCGCCAATCTTGGCCGTTTGGATCCCCTTGCCGCCGCGGCCCTTGACTGGGTACTCGCTGGCAGCGGTCCGCTTGCCGTAGCCCTTCTCAGAGATGGTCAGGACTTCATCGCCTTCATTCAGGACTCCGGAGCCGACCACGTAGTCGCCCTCGCGCAGGTTGATCCCGCGCACGCCGGCCGCGCTTCTCCCCATGGCCCGGACGTCTTCTTCCTTGAAGGTCACGGCGTAGCCCAGGTGGGTAGCAATCATGATCTTCTGCTTGCCGTCAGTGATCAGGACGTTGGACAGCTCATCCCCGTCCTTGAGGGTCAAGGCGATCAGCCCGTTGTTTCTGATGTTTTCAAACTCACTGATCTTGGTCCGCTTGACCGTCCCCAGCTTGGTGATGAAGAAGGCGTATTCGTCCTCATGTCCTTGCGCCGCGCTGACCACGGTCTGGATGTGCTCGCCCTTGTCGAGCTGGAGCAGGTTGACGATCGGCAGGCCCTTGGCCGTTCTCCCGTATTCCGGGATCTCGTAGGCCTTCTTCATGTAGACCTTGCCCTTGTTGGTGTAGAAGAAGAGGTAGTCGTGGGTGCTTGCGTAGAGCAGGTGCTCAATGAAGTCGCCCTTCTGGACGCCCATCCCCTTGATCCCCTTGCCGCCACGGTTTTGGGTCTTGAAGTCGTCAGCCAGCATCCGCTTGACGTAGCCTTGGTGGGTCAAAGTCAGCAGGACCTTCTGCTCTTCGATCAGGTCCTCGTCTTCGATCGTCACGACCTCGCTGGCCGTGATCTGGGTCCGGCGCTTGTCGCCGAAGCGCTTCTGGATGTCCAGCAGCTCATCGTAGATGATCTGGTCGATTCTTTCCGGCTTGGACAGGATGTCCTTGTAGTCGGCAATCTTGACCAGCAGCTCTTGGTATTCGCCTTCAACCTTGTCGCGCTCCAAGCCGGTCAGGCGAACCAGCCGCATGTCCAGGATAGCCTGAGCCTGGCGGTCGTCCAGGTTGAAGCGGCTGATCAAGCCGGCCTTGGCGATGTCGCTGGACTCGGAATTGCGGATCAGGGTCACGATCTCGTCAATGTGGTCCAGGGCAATCCGCAGCCCTTCCAGGATGTGGGCCCGGGCTTGGGCCTTTTCCAGGTCGAACTTGGTCCGGCGGGTGATGACGTCTTCCTGGTGGTCCAGGTAGTACTGGAGCATCTGCTTCAAGGTCAGGAATTTCGGCGTCCCGTTGACGATCGCCACCATGTTGATGGCGAAGTTGGACTGCATCGGGGTTTCCTTGAAGAGGTTGTTCAAGACCACGCTGGCGCTGGCATCCCGGCGGATGTCGATCGTGATCTGCATCCCGCTCTGGTCGGATTCATCGCGCACCCCGGTAATCCCGTCGATCACCTTTTCCCGGGCCAGCTCAGCAATCTTTTGCACCAGCTCGGCCTTGTTGACCAAGAAAGGAATTTCGGAAACGATGATCCGCTCGCGGCCGCTCTTTTCGGTCTCGATCTCGGTCTTGGCCCGGACCACGATGTTCCCCTTGCCGCTTTCGTAGGCCCGGAGCACCCCGCTTCTGCCCATTAAGATCCCGCCAGTTGGGAAGTCAGGGCCTGGAATGGCCTTCATCAGTTCCTTGGTGGTCACGTCCGGGTTCTTCATCAGCATGTGGATGCCGGAGATGACCTCAGACAAGTTGTGCGGCGGAATGTTGGTGGTCATCCCGACCGCGATCCCGCTGGACCCGTTGACCAAAAGGTTCGGGATTCTGGCTGGCAGGACGACTGGCTCGTTTTCCGTGTCGTCGTAGTTTCTCTGCCAGTCGATGGTGTTCTTGTTGATGTCGCGCAGCATTTCCACGGCAATCTTGCTCATGCGGGCTTCCGTGTAACGCATGGCGGCTGGCCGGTCGCCGTCGACGGAACCGAAGTTCCCGTGCCCGTCGACCAGCATGTAGCGGTAGGCGAAGTCCTGGGCCATGTGGGCCATGGCCAGGTAGATTGAGGAGTCGCCGTGCGGGTGGTACTTACCCATGACGTCCCCAACGATTCTGGCACTCTTCTTGTAAGGCTTGTCAGGCGTGACGCCCAATTCGTTCATCCCGTAAAGGATCCGGCGCTGGACTGGCTTCAAGCCGTCGCGCACGTCGGGAAGCGCCCGGGCGACAATAACCGACATGGCGTAGTCCAAGAAGGAGCTGCGCATAGTCTTCGTCAGATCAACATTGCGAATCCGGCGGTCTTGTCCTTGATTCTCGTTATCCATCTAATCCTCCCTTAAGCATCCAGGTTTTCAACGTATTTGGCGTTGCTTTCGATAAACTTCCGCCGCGGGCCAACCTCATTGCCCATCAGCATTTCAAAGACCTCATCCGCGTCAGCGGCGTATTGCGGGTCTACCCGGTCCAAGCGGCGGTTTTCCGGGTTCATGGTCGTTTCCCACAATTGCTCAGGGTCCATTTCACCCAGCCCCTTGTAGCGCTGGACGATTGGCTTCGGGCTTGGCTGCAGGGTCCCCAGGTAGTCGTGCAGCTCCTCGTCGGTGTCCAGGTACTTGACCAGCTTGCCCTGACGGACTTGGTACAGAGGCGGACGGGCAATGTAGACGTAGCCCTTGTCGATCATTGGCCGCATGTATCTGTAGAACAGGGTCAAAAGCAAGGTTCTGATGTGGGCCCCGTCGACGTCGGCGTCAGTCATGATGATCAGCTTGTGGTAACGGGCCTTGGAGACGTCGAAGTCAGCCCCAAAGCCAGTGCCCAGAGCCGTAAACAGGGTTCTGATTTCCTGGTTGGCCAGGATCCGGTCCATTGAGGCCTTTTCCACGTTCAGGATCTTCCCGCGGATTGGCAGAATCGCCTGGGTCAATCGGCTGCGCCCTTGCTTGGCGCTGCCGCCGGCGGAGTCCCCTTCGACGATGAAGAGCTCGGAGATCTTCGGGTCGTTTGAGGTGTTGTCGGCCAATTTCCCTGGCAGGTTGGCGATTTCCAAGCCAGACTTCTTCCGGGTCACTTCGCGGGCGCGCTTGGCAGCCACGCGGGCCCGTTCAGCCAATTGCCCCTTTTCCACGATCTTGCGGGCCACTTGCGGGTTTTCCATCAAGAAAGTGGAGAAGGTTTCTGAGAAGGCCCGGTCAACGGCCGTTCTGGCATCAGAGTTGCCCAGCTTGGTCTTGGTCTGCCCTTCAAACTGCGGGTTCGGGTGCTTGACGGAGACGACCGCGGTCATCCCTTCGCGGATGTCTTCCCCGGACAGGTTGTCATCCTTGTCCTTCAGGATCTTGGCCTTGTGGGCGTAGTCGTTGACGACGCGGGTCAAAGCCGTCTTGAACCCAGCCTCGTGCATCCCCCCTTCATAGGTGTGGATGTTGTTGGCAAAAGTCATCAGCGTGGTCTTGTAGCCAGTGGTGTACTGGAGGGACACTTCCACGTCGATGCCTTCATACTTGCCTTCCACGTAGATTGGGTCGTCAAACAGCACTTCCTGGTCCCGGTCGAGGAAGGAGACGTACTCTCTGATCCCGCCCTCGAAGTGGTAGACGTCGGTTTCGGCCGTGTCCTTGCGCTTGTCGGTGAAGGTCAATTTCAGGCCCTTGTTCAGGAAGGCCAGCTCGCGAATCCGGTTCTTCAGGATCTTGTCGTCAAAAACCGTGGTTTCGGTAAAGATGTCCGGGTCTGGCCAGAAGCTGACGATGGTCCCGTGCTCAGTCAGCGGCACTTCGCCGATTTGGTGAAGCTCCTCGGTGACGCGGCCATGGTCAAAAGCAATGAAGTACTTCTTGCCGTCCCGCATGACGGTGACGTTCAGCTTGGTCGACAGGGCGTTGACGACTGAGGCCCCCACCCCGTGCAGACCGCCGGAAACCTTGTAGCCGCCACCGCCGAACTTGCCGCCGGCGTGCAGGACCGTGTAGACCGTTTCTACGGCTGGACGGCCAGTCTTCTTTTCGATGTCGACCGGGATCCCGCGCCCGTCGTCTTGCACGGTCACGCTGTTGTCAGGGTTGACCGTGACTTCAATCTTGGTGGCAAAGCCGGCCAGGCATTCGTCGATCCCGTTGTCGATGATTTCCCAGACCAAATGGTGCAGGCCTTGGGAGCTGGTAGAGCCGATGTACATGCCGGGACGCTTGCGGACGGCTTCCAGGCCACCGAGCACTTGAATCTGGCTGGCATTGTACTTGTCGGCTTCTTTTTCGAATTTTTCTGCTTTTGCTTTGGCTAATTTGCTATTTTCGTCTGCCATTTACCCTTCCTCTTTTTCTTTAATCTGTCCGGATTGAATGTAGTAGATCTTAGGCTGGTCGGCTATTTCCCGGGAAATACCCGCCAGATCCGTCGTCGTGATAAAAGTCTGCGTCTGGCCCTGGATAAAGGTCAGCAGAGCCCCCTGCCGCAGGTGGTCCAGTTCGCTCATCACGTCATCCAGGAGCAGGATCGGACTTTCATTGGTCAGCTGCTTGATCAAGCTGATTTCCGCCAGTTTCAAGCTCAGGGCAATCGTCCGCTGTTGCCCCTGGGAGGCATACAGGTGGGCGTTCTTGCCCCCCAGCTGGAACTCGATGTCGTCGCGGTGGGGGCCCAGCTGGGTCGTGGCCCGCCGCAGCTCATCGGCTCTGACCTGAGCCAGGCGCTGGCTGATCTTCTCCTGGATCTGCCTGGGCGCGTCCGCCTCGCTGATCTCCTTGACTGAAGGCCGGTAGATCACCCGCAGGTCTTCTCTTCCCAGGCTGATTGCCTGGTAGGCCTTGGCCGCGTAGCGGCTTAAGTCCGCCAAATACTTGTAGCGGCGGGCAATGACCTCGCTGGCGGCTTGGGCCAGCTGGTCGGACAAAACGTCCAAAAGGACCTGGTCCTTCGCCCCGCCCTTGGCCAGCTGCTTCAAGTAGTTGTTCCGCTGCTGGAGGACCTGCCGGTACTTGCCCGCGTAGTAGAGATACTCCGGACTGACCTGGCCGAATTCCAGGTCCATGAAGCGCCGGCGGATGCCAGGCGCCCCCTTGACCAGGTCCAGGTCTTCCGGGGAGAACAGGATCGCGTTCAGGTGGCCAACGTACTTGGACAGGCGGCCCTGCTCGATCCGGTTGACCCAGGCCAGCTTGCCCTTCTTGCTGATGACCAGGCGCAGGTCCAGCTCGACCTGGCTCTTGTGGACATGGCCTTCAAGACTGGCAAAGTCAGCCCCGAAGCCGATCAGCTCCTTGTCGTTGCTGGTGCGGTGCGAGCGCGTCAGCGCCAAGAAGTAGATGGCTTCCAGCAGGTTCGTCTTGCCTTGGGCATTTTCGCCCAAAAAAAGATTGACCTTGGGGTCAAAGTCGAGCTCCAGCGGCGCCAGGTTGCGAAAGCCCGCCGCCTTAAAGTGACTCAGGTACATTAAAGCCCCTTGGTCAGTTCATAGCTTTCCCCGGCAACTTCCAGCTTGTCGCCAGGATAAAGCTTCTTGCCGCGGCGGTCTTCCGCTTCCCCATTCAAGAGGACTGGATTTTCTTTCAAGTACCACTTGGCCTGGCCGCCGGAGGAAACCACGTTTTCGTCTTTCAATAATTGACCCAAAGTGATGTACTCACCGTTGATCGCTAAAGTTTTGATAAGCGTCACCTTCCACCCTGAAAAAATAAACCTTCGTTAAAACACTAATAATCCACTTATAATTATAGTCTTTTTCAGGCTAAAACTCAATCAAGACAGCCCTTTTTAGGCCCTCTGAGCGATTTTAGCCCTAACTAGTATTGGAGTACTCAATCGCCTTACAAACATTCAGAAGTGAAAAAAAGCCCCCTTTCGCCGAAAGAGGACAAAAAAAGCCGTCCAACGGACAGCTTTTCGTGATTATTAGAAAGTTCTGATTGGCGTGATCAGCTGCACGAATTCGACCCCTTCCTTGGCCGGAACGACCGTGAATGGACGCAAAGGCTCAGTGAAGTTGATCTTGACGGCATCAGCCACGCTTCTGGCGGCCCGCAGGGCAGCCTGCATGTAGTCCGGGTTGAAGGAAATGCTCAAGTCGCGGCCATCCAGGTTGGCAAAGCCGACCTTTTCTTCCACTTTGCCGATTTCCGGTGAATTGCCCGAAACGGTAACTTGGCCGTTAGCCACGTCCAGCTTCATCTGCACGGCATTGTTCCGGTTGGCGTGGGTCACCAGGCTGGCCCGGCTCAAGGTGCTGGACAGGTCGGCAATGTCGAATTGGACATGGGTCGTTGAGGAAGCTGGCAGCAGGCGGTCAACGTCTGGGTAGACCCCTTCCAAAAGCCGGGTATAGAAGTTCAAGCTGTCAATCTTGAACATGACCTGGCTGTCGCCCAGGAAGATCTTCAGTTCCGGATCGGATTCGCCAATGATTTGGGCCAGATCCTGCAAATTCTTCCCTGGCAGGATCATGGACACTTCGCTGGCTGGACCGTCTTCCGTCGCCATGGTTCTTTGCGACAGACGGTGGGAGTCGGTGGCCACGGCCTTGATGTGGTCCTGGGCAAAGGTGAAGTTGACCCCAGTCAGCGCTGGCCGGCTGTCTTGGGTGGAAACCGCGAAGACGGTGGCGTTGATCAGGTCCTGCAGGGTCTTGCCGCGAACCGAGAATGAGGCTTCATCGCTGATTTCCGGCAGACGCGGGTAGCTGCTGGCGTCCAAGCCGTTGATCGTGTAGTCAGCATCCCCGGAGACGATTTGAATCTGCAACCCTTCTTTGACCTCAAAGTCAAAAGTGGTGTTTGGCAGCTTCTTGACGATTTCAGAGAAGAAGTGGGCGTTGACGACGACTGAACCAGCTGAGAAGAAGATCAGGTCGGCATTTTTTTCGCCTTCGCTGGTCTTGGTTGGAATGGCGGCTTCAATAGAGATGTCCGTGTCGCTCCCAGTCAGTAGCAACCGGTTTTCGTCAAGGTCCAGCTTGATCCCGGTCAAAATTGGAATTGAAGCCCGGGATGAGACAGCCTTGAGGACATCATTTAATTTATTTATGAACAAGCTGCGATCTACAGTAAATTTCATTTTTCCTCCTCGATGCTTGCATGCTCTTTTATTATTATTCTATTAAATATAAGTAGTATTAGTAGTAGGGCCTGTGGGTACTGTTGAAAAGTGACCCCAAGCCGCGGAAATACGGGATTTGGCCTGTTGCTAACCTGTGGACAACTTAAGGACTTTTCCACATGTTATTAACGGACCTCTTTTGGCCTAGCGCTCCAGCATCTGACGCAGGTCGGAGACGGCAGATTTAATTTCCGTATCGGTCTTCATCTGCCGGGCGATCTTGTCGCAGGCGTGCATGACAGTGGTATGGTCCTTGCCCCCGAATTCCTGGCCGATCTTGGGCAGGCTGGCGTCGGTCAGCTCCCGGGACAGGTACATGGCGACCTGGCGGGGGATCACGATGTTGCGGACCCGCTTCTTGCCCTTCATCTCGGCTACTGAGGTCTGGAAGTAGTTGGCAACCACTTCCTGGATCTTGGAGATCTGCAGGCCCCGGCTCTTCTGGACCAGCTTCAAGTCAGCCAGAGCCGACCGGGCCAGGCCGATGTTGATGTCCTGCTTCTGGATCGTGGACTGGGCCTGAACCTTGACCAGGGCTCCCTCCAGTTCCCGGATGTTGGTATCGACCTGGGAAGCAATGTAGTCCAGGGTGGATTCATCGACTTCCAGGCCCTCGGATTCAGCCTTCTTGCGCAGGATGGCGATCCGCGTCTCCAGGTCCGGCGGCGTGATCTCGACCTGCAGGCCCCAGGCAAAGCGGGAAACCAGGCGCTCTGACAGGTCCGGAATCTCGGTTGGCAGGCGGTCGCTGGTCATGACGATCTGCTTCTGGTTGTTGTAGAGGGTCTCGAAGGTGTGGAAGAACTCTTCCTGGATCCCTTCCTTCTTGGCGAAGAACTGGATGTCATCCACCAAGAGCAGGTCGGCAGTCCGGTACTTTTCGCGGAACTGCTCCTGGGTCTTGTTCTTGATGGAGTTGATGAAGTCGTTGACGAAGGTTTCGCTTTGAATGTAGACGACTTTGGCGTTTGGCCGCTCTTCCAGCATCTGGTGGCCGATGGCCTGCATCAGGTGGGTCTTGCCCAGCCCGACGCCCCCGAAGATGAACAAGGGGTTGTAGAAGGTGCCGGGACTGTCGGCTACGGCCAAGGCCGCGCCGGCCGCCAGCTTGTTGCCCTCACCCTGGATGAAGTTGTCAAAAGTGTACTTCTCATTCAGGTGCAGGTCCCTGTTGAAACCGGCACTGACTGGCTCCGGTCCGGTGGTCCGGACGGGCTGGCTCTCCTTCTTCTGGGGTTCAACCATCCGCTCGCTGCGCTTTTCGCCTCCCTGCTGGACGACAAAAACCGGGTACACGTCGATGCCGGCGTAGGCATAGGCCGATTGAATCAGATTAGCGGAGATGTTTTGCTCCCAATACCCCTTTGCCACGGGAGTTTGGACGGAGATTACCAATTCACGCGTCCCCTTGTTGAAGGAAACGGGCTTAGTGTTTTTGAACCAAGCGTTATAGGAGACCTCGTTGAATTGCGAGCGCATTTCAGCGTTAAAGGTCTCCCAGAATTTATTTAAATCGAACAAAAAACATTCCTCCAAAAATTTTTTAGCAAAATTATTTTAGCATTTAACCCAACGGTTTTCCACAGGTGGAAGAAAGAAATCCAGAATCCACAGCTTGTGCAAAAGATTGGCAGCGAGCCTTGTGATTCATGGTGATAATTTTATCAAAAGTGGCAAAATGTGGATTACGCCTGTGGATATCTTTTCTTAGAGCCCCAATGAACGAGCCGGGACTGACCGGAATGTTTCCACAGGCTGTTCAAAAAGATTTTAACACCCTGTGGCTTGTGGATAAAGCTGCAGACAAGCCTGTTGATGACCACGAAAAAATTTTTTATCCCCGGCTGCTTCGTCCACAAGGCGGGGATTTTTTTCCAGCCTTCTTAAGGAAAAAAGGGCGGGAATTTGCAAATAAGGCTTGGTTTTTCTTTTGCTTCGTGATATTCTAGATAAGAAATTGTGCACGTAGCACTAAAAAATGGAGGTGCAAATAAATGTCAACTAAGAGAACTTACCAACCAAAGAAGCGTCACCGTTCACGCGTTCACGGCTTCATGAAGCGTATGGCTACAAGCAACGGCCGTAAGGTATTGGCTAGACGCCGTGCAAAGGGTAGAAAAGTATTATCTGCTTAAGCCACTGAATCCCAGTGGTTTTTTTAATTCGCGAGAGTGTAAAGAGCTTTGAGAAAGTCATATCGAGTTAAATCCGAGCAGGATTTTCAGAACGTCTTTGAAAATGGCACTTCAGTCGCCAACCGGGCCTTCGTGATCTACACGCTGCCGCGGGAGGAGAACCGCCACTTCCGGGTCGGGATCTCTGTCGGTAAAAAGGTCGGCCACACGGCCGTGGCCCGAAACCGTCTCAAGCGCTATATCAGGGCCGTGCTGACCGAATACAAGGCACAGATCGATCCGCGCCTGGATTTTCTGGTCATCACCAGACCCTACGCTCGCGATTTTGACTGGGAAAAGACTCGCAAGAACTTGCTTCACGCGCTGGCTTTGGCCCATGTCATTGAGGAAACGCCAAATAAAGTCGAGGAAAAATAAGTGAAGGACATCTTATCGAAGAAAAGTGTCAAGCGCCTGATGGGCTTGATGGCACTTGTTGCGGTTTTTGCCCTGATTCTGAGTGGCTGCGCTACCCAGACCACCCAGAAGCCCGCGCCGATTTCTCATAATTCGAGCAATTGGTGGGACGCCTGGGTTGTCTACTACCTGTCCCAATTCGTCTTATGGATTGCCAAGGTGTGCGGCGGCAGCTACGGCTGGGCGATCGTCATCTTTACGGTCATCATTCGTGTGATCCTGCTGCCGCTGAATGCCATGCAGATCAACAGCACGAAGAAGATGCAGGACATTCAGCCACAGATCAAGGCCTTGCAGGCCAAGTATCCAGGCAAGGACCTTGAATCAAGAAACCAGCTGAACGAAGAGACGCAGAAGCTTTATAAGGAAGCCGGGGTCAACCCTTACGCGGGCTGCCTCCCGGTCGTGATCCAATTGCCGGTTATGTGGGCTCTGTACCAAGCCATTTGGCGGACGCCAGAGCTGCAGAACGGGAAGTTTCTGTGGATGGACCTGGGCAAGCCAGACCCATACTTCGTTTTGCCAATCTTGGCGGCCTTGTTCACTTTCTTGTCCTCATACATTGCCACCATGTCCATGCCGGATTCATCCCAGTCAATGACGACCAAGCTGATGAGCTACGGGATGGCCATTATGGTCGGTATTTGGGCGATCTACTTCCAATCAGCCATTTCCCTCTACTGGGTAATTTCCAACCTGTTCCAGGTCGGCCAGACGCTGGTTCTGCAGAACCCGTTCAAGTACCGCAAGGAGCAGGAGGCTAAGGCTAACGCGGAGCGTGAACGACAGCGCAAGATGAGAAAAGCCTACAAGCGGATCAACAAGCGCAAATAGCGCGGATAATCGAAAAGTCATCTAAAATTATTTTTAGATAAAGTAGTGAAAGTGCTTTATCCATCATTTCTCATGGTGGAAATTGCACTTTTTTTATACCAAAAAGACGAGGTAGACTTGCGATGGTGCAAAGATTAACGGAATTTGATACGATTGCGGCGATTTCAACCCCGATTGGCGAAGGCGGGATCTCGATCGTCCGCATGTCCGGCGAAGAAGCGGTGACGATTGCCAACCGGGTCTTCAAGGGCAAGAATTTGGAGCAAGTGCCCACCCACACGATCAACTACGGGCACGTCGTGGACCCGGCCAGCGGCCAGGTGATTGATGAGGTCATGGTTTCCGTCATGCGGGCGCCAAAGACCTTCACCAAGGAAGACGTCGTGGAAATCAACTGCCACGGGGGGATCGTGGTCACCAACGACATCCTGCGCCTGCTTCTGGCCAATGGGGCCAGAATGGCCGACCCGGGCGAATTCACCAAGCGGGCCTTTGTCAACGGCCGCATCGACTTAACCCAGGCCGAAAGCGTGATGGATATCATTCGGGCCAAGACCGACAAGGCCCGGGCCGTGGCGGTGCGGCAGCTGGCAGGGGGCTTACTGGAAGAGATCCGGGCTATCCGCCAGCAAATCCTGGACGTGCTGGCCAACGTGGAAGTCAACATCGACTACCCAGAGTACGATGAAGAGCAGGTGACCGCCGAAAAAATGCGGGCCTGCTCTGAAAAGGCGACCGCGGAGATCGACCGCCTGCTCCAGACCGCCCAAGAGGGGCAGATCCTCAGAAACGGCCTGGCCACGGCGATCGTGGGCCGGCCCAACGTCGGCAAGTCCTCGCTGCTCAACTACCTGACCCAAAGCGACAAGGCCATCGTCACCGACGTGGCGGGGACTACCCGGGATACGCTGGAAGAATACGTGTCCGTCAGAGGGGTGCCCTTGAAACTGATCGACACGGCTGGGATTCACCACACGGAAGACACGGTGGAAAAGATCGGGGTTGAGCGGTCCAAGCAGGCGATCGGCCAGGCGGACCTGGTCCTGCTCCTGCTGGATGCCAGCCAGGAATTGACGGCGGAAGACCAGCGCCTTCTTGACTATACCAAGGACAAGAAGCGGATCATCGTCTTGAACAAGACCGACCTTGGGGTTAAGCTGGACGCTGACCAGCTGGAAAGCAGCCAGAGCCCGGTAATCGCCACCTCAATTCTGCAAAAAGCGCACCTGGATGAGCTGGAAGACCTGATCAAGCAGCTCTTCTTCAGCGGGATCGAAAACTCCAACGACCAGGTTCTGGTGACCAACCAGCGCCAGGCTGGTCTGCTGGAGCAGGCCAAGCGGCAGCTGGCGGACGTGGTCAGCGGCCTGGAGGCGGGGATGCCCGTCGACTTGGTCCAGATCGACTTTACCGGCGCCTGGGAGACCTTGGGCGAAATCACGGGTGAGAGCAGCCCGGATGAGCTGATCAATGACCTCTTTAGTCAATTCTGTTTAGGAAAGTAGGCAAGCAAGAACAAGATGAAGACATACGTTACCAATGAATACGACGTCATCGTGGTCGGTGCCGGCCACGCCGGCAGCGAAGCGGCTCTGGCCAGCGCCCGGATGGGGCAGAAGACGCTGCTGCTCACTATCGGCCTGGACATGGTCGCCTTCATGCCCTGCAACCCGTCAGTCGGCGGTCCGGCCAAAGGGACGGTCGTCCGCGAGATCGACGCCCTTGGCGGCGAAATGGGCAAGAATATCGACAAGACCTACATCCAGATGCGGATGCTGAACACGGGCAAGGGCCCGGCTGTCCGCGCCTTGCGGGCCCAGGCCGACAAGTGGGACTATCATGAGGAAATGAAGCGGACCATTGAAAACACGCCCAACCTGACCCTGCGCCAGGCGATCGTCGATGAGCTGATCGTTGAAGACGGGATCTGCAAGGGCGTGGTTACCAACACCGGAGCCCGCTACCAGGCCAAGAGCGTCGTCCTGACCACGGGTACGGCCGCCCGGGGACGGATCTTCATTGGGGAATTGAACTACTCCTCCGGCCCCAACAACACGATTCCGGCCGTCAAGCTGTCCGAGAACCTGGAAAAGCTCGGCTTCAAGCTGCGCCGCTTCAAGACGGGGACCCCGCCGCGCGTCAACAAGAACACGATCGACTACTCCAAGACCGAAGAAGAGCCAGGCGACAAGGAGCCGCGCCACTTCTCCTTCACCAGCAAGGATGCCGACTACCTGAGCGACCAGACTTCTTGCTACATGACCTATACCAATCCGCGGACCCATAAGATCATCAATGAGAACCTGGACCGCTCGCCAATGTACTCTGGCGACATCGTTGGGGTGGGGCCGCGCTACTGCCCGTCAATTGAGACCAAGGTCGTCCGCTTCGCGGACAAAGACCGCCACCAGATCTTCCTGGAGCCGGAAGGGCGCAAGACCGAGGAAATCTATGTCGGCGACTTTTCAACCTCCATGCCGGAAGAAGTCCAGCTGCAGATGCTCCACTCAGTCGCTGGCCTGGAAAAAGCGGAAATGATGCGGCCAGGCTATGCTATCGAATACGACGTCATCGATCCTTGGCAACTGACCCACACCCTGGAGACCAAGAAGGTCAAGCACCTCTTTACCGCGGGCCAGATGAACGGGACTTCCGGCTATGAGGAAGCAGCCGGCCAGGGCCTGATTGCCGGAATCAACGCGGCCTTGAGCGCGCAAGGCAAGCCAGGCTTCGTTTTGGGCCGCGATGAGGCCTACATCGGGGTCTTGATCGACGACCTGGTCACCAAGGGAACCAATGAGCCTTACCGGCTCTTGACCAGCCGGGCGGAATACCGCTTGCTGCTGCGCCACGACAACGCGGACCTGCGCTTGACCGAGAAGGGCTATCAGCTGGGCCTGATTTCCGAGGACCGCTACCAGCGATTCCTGGAAAAGAAAGCGGAAATCAAGGCCGACTTGGCAGAATTAAAGGACGTGACCGTGCACCCGACCATCGCCGTCAACGAATTTCTGGCTGGAATCGGCGAAGCGGCCCTGAATGGCGGGGTCAAGGGGGATGCCTTCCTCCGCCGGCCAAAGGTCACGGTTGCCGACTTTGAGCGCCTGACGGGCCATAAGCTGGCCGGGGACCGCTACGTTAAGGAGCAGGTGGAGATCAACGTCAAGTACGCTGGCTACATCAAGAAGCAGGAGATCCAGGTGGACCGCCTTCGCCGCCAGGAAGCCAAGAAGATTCCGGTTGACATCGACTACGACCAAATCGACGGCTTGGCCACTGAAGCCCGGGAGAAGTTCAAGCAGATCCGGCCGGAAACCATGGCCCAGGCTGAAAGAATCTCCGGGGTCAACCCAGCCGACCTGGCCATTCTCAGCGTCTACGTGCAAAATGGCAAGTACTCCAAGGTCAAGGATTAGCTGCCTATCCAAAAAAATATATAAAACTGCGCTTTTGCTATTCAGAAAAAGCAGGCGAATTTGAAATTTGTTATTTTTTAAAAGAATTGCAAATTGCCAAAAAACTCTAAAAAATAATTGGTCTGCGCCACTGGGGGACAAAAGCAAAGTTAGCTAAAAAATCACAAGCTTGAAAGCAAGGAAGACACGATTTGTTTTTTCTATCGCGGAAAGCTTGTGATTTTTTTATATTGAGTAAGAGCGAGATCTTGTTATAACAGGCTTTGGTAGCCCTTGCAAAAGTGAAGAAATCTGTTTTAATGAAAAGCTGTAAGTAACAAATTTTAAGGAGATTAACTTATGGCAAAAATTAAAGGCGCTAACGCTGTTTTAGACGTGATGAACAAGTGGGGCATCGACCACCTTTACGGTCTGCCAGGTGGCTCATTTGACTCAACCATGAACGCGATCTACGAAATGCAAGACACTGTAAAGTACATTGAAGTACGTCACGAAGAAGCCGCTGCCTTGGCAGCTTCAGCTGAATACAAGCTGACTGGCAAGCTTGGCGTCTGCATGGGTTCAGCCGGCCCTGGCGCGGTTCACTTGATGAACGGTCTTTACGACGCTAAGTACGACAAGACCCCAATGGTTGCTTTGATCGCCAACGTTCCAACCCCTCGTCAAGACATCAACTTCTTCCAAGCCTTCGACGAAATGCCTTGGTTCCGTGACGTTGCCGTTTGGGTTCACCAAGCCAAGACCAAGGAAGCTTTGCCAGTCTTGATGGACACCGCGATCCGGACCGCTTACGCTAAGAAGGGTCCTGCAATCTTGATCATCCCTAAGGACTTCGGTTGGCAAGAAATCGACGACAACTACCGCGTGTCAGCCAACAACCTGTCAGCTGACAACTACGCTGCTCCAACCAAGGAAAGCGTTGAAGCTGCCGCTGCCTTGATCAAGGAAGCCAAGAACCCAGTTGTCTACTTCGGCTTGGGTGCTTCAGGCGCTGCTGAAGAATTGAAGGAATTCTCAGACAAGTTCAAGATGCCAATGATGTCATCATACTTGGGCAAGGGGATCGTTGAAGACTCATTCAAGCCATACCTTGGCACGATCGGCAGAATCGGCGCTAAGGCTCCTAACGAAGTTCAAGGCCACACTGACCTGGTAGTTTGGGTTGGCAACAACTCACCATTCTCAGTTCTGTGGTTCCCTAAGAACGCTAAGGTCATCCAAATCGACGTTGACCCAGAAAAGCTTGGCAAGCGCCACTCAGTAGACGTCGCCATGAAGGCTGACGCCAAGAAGGCATTGCGGGCCCTGATCGACGCTGGCGAAGCCCGCGAAGAATCACCGCTTTACAAGGCAGCCTTGGCTGACCGTGAAGAATGGGACGCATGGCTGGCATCATTCGCTGATGACCACTTGAAGGACGAAGGGCGCGTGCGCCAAGAACCAATCTGGGATGTCATCAACAAGGAAGCCGCTGACGATGCCGTCTTCTCAATCGACGTTGGTAACGTCAACATGGACCACGTTCGTCTGCTCAACATGAACGGCAAGCAACGCTGGACCACTTCCGGCCTGTACGCAACGATGGGCTACGGCTCACCAGCTGCCCTGGCAGCCGCAACTGCCTACCCAGACCGTGAAGTATGGCACTTGGCTGGTGACGGTGGCTTCGCGATGATGAGCGAAGAACTGTTGACTATGGCTCGCTACAACATGCACGTTCTGACTGTAGTCTTCACCAACGAAACTTTGGGCTACATTGAAGCCGAACAACGCGACGAATCAAACCAGCCATTGTCAGGCGTTATCCTGCCAGACAACGACTGGGCAAAGGTAGCCGAAGGGATGAACATGAAGGCCTTCACTGTTCACGACAAGGCTGAATTCGAAGCTGCCGTTAAGGAATGGAAGAAGATGGATGGTCCTGCCTTCATCGACGTTAAGTACACCAAGCACATGGCTTACTCAACTGAATTGAACACTTTGGACGACCCAGAATTCGTGAAGTACTACCACGCTGAAGCCCTTCACCCATTCTCATACTTTGCTGACAAGTTCGGCTTGGAAATCGACGCCGCTTCAGGTGCTTCCGGCCACTCAGAAGACAAGGAAGAAGCTTTGAAGGTTCAAGCCGTATCAAGCGCTTCTAAGCCAGAAAACGCTCCTGACACGACTTCAGGCGCTTCTCACTAATCAGCAGTGAAATAAGCAATTAAGAAAGCGAAACCTTTGGTTTCGCTTTTTTATGCTCACAAAGTATAATAGAGTAGTTAGAGCATATAAAGCAGAGCAGTTAGAGCTACTAGGAGGTTACTTTCATGCAACAATTCGGTGTGATTGGCTTATCGGTTATGGGCAAGAACTTGGCCCTTAACGTTAGAAATCACGGTTTCTCAGTATCTGGCTTCAGTATCGACAAGCCAGAAGTAGACGCCTTGGCTAAGTACGAGGACGACAAGCTGAAGCCTTGCTACACTTGGGAAGAATTCGTCAACTCCTTGGAAAAGCCGCGCAAGATTCTGGTGCAGATCATGGCTGGCGATCCAGTTGACCAAACGATTCAAAAGTTGATTCCGCTCTTGGACAAGGGCGATATTATCATTGACGGCGGGAATTCCAACTTCAATGACACCAACCGGCGCTATCATGAACTGGCCAAGCACGGCCTGCACTTTATCGGCATGGGCGTTTCCGGCGGTGAAGAAGGGGCTTTGCACGGCCCAGCCTTGATGCCAGGCGGCGACAAGGAAGCTTATGATGAAGTAGCTCCAATCTTGACCCAAATGGCCGCTAAGACTGCAGACGGTCGGGCTTGCGTGTCCTATATCGGGCCAGAAGGGGCGGGCCACTACGTCAAGATGGTCCACAACGGGATGGAATACGCCATCATGCAAGAAATCTCCGAAGTCTACGACATCATGCGCAAGGCAGCCCACAAGTCCAACCAGGAAATGGCGGACATCTTCGCTGAATGGGACAAGGGCGACTTGAACGCCTACCTGATTGAAATTGCTTCAAAGGTCTTGCGCCAAAAGGACGACCTGACTGACGACGATGTGATCGACCACATCCTGAACGTGGCCTCCTACAAGGGGACTGGCAACTGGATGCTGGAAGACGCCATCAAGCTGGGCGCGCCGATTACGGTGGTAGCGGAAGCCGTATTGGCCCGCTTCATGTCCAAGGCCACGACTAGAGAAGGCAAGGAGATTTCATACCAGGGTGAAGTACCAGCTGATTTGATCGACAACTTGGGCAAGGCCATGTACCTGGCCCAGATCGTGGCTTACGCCCAAGGCTTCCAGCAATTGACCATGGCCGCCAAGGCCTATGACTGGGAACTGAACTACCCAGCCATCGCCCAGAACTGGGAAGCGGGATGCATCATCCACGCCAAGACCCTGTACCACATTGAAGATGCCTACGCTGACGGCAAGCAGCTGGACAACCTCTTCCAAGACCCATACTTTGCCGGCGTGATGGAAAAGAACCTGCCAGCCTTGAGAGCAGTCGTTAAGCAGGCAGCCGTAGCCGGCATTCCGACGCCAAGCTTCAGCGCGGCCTTGAACTACCTGGAATCAATCTTCAACCCAAGCCTGCCAGCCAACATGATCCAGGCGCAAAGAGACTACTTCGGTGCCCACACTTACTACAGAAACGACCGCGAGGGCGTTTACCACACCGAATGGTACGAAGAAAAATAATCAAGCAATTTGCTGAAAAAGAAAGAGTGAAACTTCGTTTGAAGGTTTCACTCTTTTTTGCTTGCATAGCTAGTGAAACTGGACGCAGGGAATATGAATTAAGGAAAGTGGTGGCCGATGCAGCCCCAAAGTATGTCAACCGATTGCAATTTGGCGTTTTTTCGTCCCCGAGTTGACTCAACCGGTGTGGGATTTGCCGTTTTTCTCCCCCAAGTTGACTCAACCGGGCTAGGATTTGGCGTTTTTCGCCCCCAAGTTGACTCAACCGGTGTGGGATTTGCCGTTTTTTGCCCCCAAGTTGACTCAACCGGGCTGGTTTTTGATGTTTTTCGCCTCCAAGTTGACTCAACCGGGCTGTTTTTTGATATTTTTCGCCCCCAGATTGACTCAACCGGGCTAGGATTTGGCGTTTTTTGCCCCCAAGTTGACTCAACCAGATTTGGTTGACATACTTTGGGGGCGTTTTTCGACCAAAATCAAACCGGTTGACATACTTCGGGGGCGGTTTTCGACCAAATCCACGCCGGTTGACATACTTTGGGGGCGTTTTTTGACCAAAATCAAACCGGTTGACATACTTCGGGGGCGTTTTTCGACCAAATCCATGCCGGTTGACATACTTTGGGGGCGTTTTTCGACCAAATCCATGCCGGTTGACATACTTCGGGGGCTTTTTTCGGCCAAAATCAAACCGGTTGACATACTTCGGGGGCGGTTTTTGACCAAAATCAAACCGGTTGACATACTTCGGGGGTGTTTTTCGACCAAATCCAAACCGGTTGACATACTTCGGGGGGCGTTTTTCGACCAAATCCACGCCGGTTGACATACTTTGGGGGCAGTTTTTGCCAAAATCCAGACCGGTTGACATACTTTGGGGGCAACAGCAACGGCGGCACCCCCCAACCCCACCACGCCAACAAAAAAAGGGCCCTGTTACCAGGGTCCTTCTATCAAGGCGGCCGAATTGTCCAAAATCAGTACGACATAGACGGCCGTGACTCCTTCTCGTTCACATCAAGGGTGTGTCAGCATCGACGCTTCCCGCGTCTGGCAGTTAAGCCGGATGCCCTCTATCTCAAAATAAGCACCATGCGTTTTTCTCGACTCGTCAGCCAACATTGTAGCCCCTCCGGGCCAAATTATCCAAAAGTCTACCGCCGCAGCCGCGCGCACCGCCGACGCTTAATCAGCTTGTTCAGCGCCTCCTGAAACAGGGCCGACAGCAAAAAGCCCAGCGCGATCGCCACCGTGATGATGGCGACGCGCATGATCATCTGCATCCCCACCATGTAGCGGCCATCGATAAAGCACCGCCATGTAGGCCGGCGCCCCCGGCACACTTATGAGCGCCATAGACGTGAATGCAGCCGTAAGAGCTTTTTTCTTCGTCGAAGTAAGTTCATCAACTATGTTTCCCAAGTTTCCATAAGCGAGGCTGGTCTCTTGATGCCTGCGTTGGCTATACTTTAGCCGAAGGTATCTTCCCAAAAGATCAGGTCGTGTCTACCAAGACTCTGTACAACTACGTCGACCTTGGCCTTATGGACATCAGGAACATCGACCTCCCAGAAAAGGTAAAGTGCAATACCAAGGCTCGTCGTGTTCATGCAAACAAGCGCATTCTAGACCGAAGCATCGATGAACGCAGTCCTAGAATCGATACCCGTAAGGTCTACCAGATGCTATTGGCAAGTGTTCAATTTATTATTGCAATCGACATAAATATATAGTTGACAAATTTAGCAAACAGAAATAGCGTAAAAGCGGTTAAAACATATGGAAGGATGATAGATATGAACAAAAAGAGAGCAACGATTATTTCTGGCTTAATTGTCATTCTGCTGCTTGGAACATTGTTGCTGTTAAAGCACGTCGACAACAGCGCCAGCGCGATTTTGGAAGCTAAAATAACGGCTGACGATGGCTCTGGAACTAGCTTCGCGACCATCTATGATAACGGGAAGGTCGAAAAAAGCAGGTCCAGCCAAAACAAGCAGTTTGTTAAGCCGATTGAAGTAGATCCACAAGTTTTTGTGGATCATACGGACAAGAAAAATAATACTTACTTAACGGTAAACGAGAAAGCACTGAGGAAAAACAAACAGGTCTCTTCTGACGAAAACTGGGTCAAGCTAACTAAGCTGATCGCCAAGAGAAGCAAGCACGCTATCGCGATGCTGAGCCTGTTTAAGCTTGGCGATGACTACTATGTCTTTCTAAAATACAATGCCGGTCTTTCAGATGATGGTAGCCTTTATCAGTACAAGAGCAGCTTGACCAAAGTGGCAAAGCTTGATTCCGGCAAAATATCTGGCTTAAAGAAAAAATAAGCGAGCAAAGCAATCGTTGATGAAAAGAGTGAAACTTTGTTTGAAGGTTTCACTTTTTTTGCATTTTATTGGAAATAATGGTGCATGTTTTAATAACCGATGTTATCAAAAAAAGTGTATACTAATATCATTTATGGAACTATAATGAAAGCGATTGAGGGGTCGAAAATAATTGAGGAGATGAGTGAATTGCATATTATCAGGCAACAATGGTTGCAGGACAATGCTATACGTAAGTGGTATTTCCTAGCAGACATTTTAATTTTATTTGGGGGATGCAGTACTGCAATTCTGGTAAGCGACGCGCCGCAAAATCAGTGGTTAAGCCAGACCATATTCTCACGCTTCCTGATTTTCAGCTTGCTGGTTCCTGCTCAGATCTTGCTTGTACTGAGTACATTTCGTGTCCGTCTGCAGGATATATATGTTACTGGGAGCAGGCGAATAATTTGGAAGCAGCTGGAGTACCATTTGGCGATGGCTTTGCTCGTGACCCTTGTGCCATGGGGAGCTGGCTGCTTAATCGGCATGTGCCTCAATGGCTGGGGGACCAGATTAGGGACTATAGTGGCAGAAGCATTGATTCGCTACCTGTATCTGTCCTTGTCCTGCCTGGCTATTCTCTTGCTAGTCAGTCTCTGTTTGCTGGCTAGCAAGAGAATCTGGGCCTTTCTGGCCGGCTTTATTCTAAGCGGAATTTCCTTTTTCTTGAACGTCAACCATCATTTTTCCTTGTTCTATGATTTTCTCATCGATGATTTGGGAACCCTGCTTCTGTCCCGCTTGCCGATCCTGCTAAGCATAGTCTTGTTTCTAGCTGTTGGCGTGCAAATGGAAATCGCTAGAAAGGACTGGTAAAATGCGGCTTTTTAAAGATCAGTTTTTGTATTTCTGGCAGCTGATAAAGGTGAGATTCCTATCTTGGCTACTGTTGATCTGTTTGTTTTTACTAGTTGCCGGTGGTTTCATGAGAAACGGCAGAAGTGCCAGTATAATGGTCTTCCAAGGGCTTGGCCTGGCAGAGATAAGGGCTGGGATTAGAGACTTTCCGGTCTTGTGGTTCGGCTATTTCTTTTTCCCGCTGATGATTAGCTTGAATATTTTCAAGGAATTGTGGATCAGCAGGGTAATGCAGCTGCGGGGCCAGCAGATCAAGCCAAGTCATTTCAGCTGGGTCAATGTCATATTGCAATTGCTTTTGGCCGCAGTTTACGTCTTGGCAAGCAATGCCTGCCTGTGGTTGAAAGACTTGCTGTGTGGCAACTCTCCTCTTGTTCTGGGACCCTGGCAAGGAGGAGCGGCAGAATTGTACTGGATGTTAATTGCCTGGCTTGGGGTGAGTTCACTTTTACTGATTCAAGCCAGCTGCAGTGAATTCACCCCCGCTTTGGGCCTGATTATGCCAATCGTCTTGTTGGTTTCGACCTCTTTGACGGCTTGGAGCGGCAATCCGCTGAATGCTTTAATGTTTAGCCGCTGGACCAGTGGCGCAGAGTTGTTTATGTTAGTGTGGACCTTGCTTTGGGCTTTGCTGTACGTGTTAGTTGACAGCAAGCACGGCTGGGTCTAAAGGAGGAAGAATGTTTATTGAGTTAAAGAATGTAAACAAGGTCATCTCAGGCCGGCAGCTGCTCAGTCAAGTAAACTGCAAGATTGAGGCTGGCCAGATCGCGGTTTTTGAAGGGATCAACGGATCGGGGAAGACCTTGATTTTAAAGACGATTTTGGGCTTGATGAAGGTTGACGGGGAAGTCTTGGTAGCTGGCAAGCAGGTCAAGCCACAAGATGCTTATCCGGTCAAGGCCGGAATTCTGATTGAAAATCCCAGCTTGATTACAGAATTCACGGCAACGCAGAATATGGAGCTTTTAGCCAAGCTTGATGAGCATATTTCTGCTGCGGAAATTGCAGAATTGCTGAAATACTTTGACTTAAGCCGCTTTCCTAATGAAAAGGTCAAGAAGTTTTCTTTAGGGATGAAGCAGAAGCTGGGTATTGCTGAAGCCTTCTTGGGGTCATATCCGCTGATTGTTTTAGATGAACCGACCAACGCTTTGGACAGCGATAGTATTGATAAGTTGGTGGATTTGATTAAGTTGCGGCAAAGCAAGGGATGCACTTTTGTCATCGCCTCACATGACCGGGATTTTGTTAATCAAGTGGCAACCAAGCGCTTTAAAGTTGAAGAAGGTGTGGTTCATGAAGCGTAAAGTATGGCTGGCAGCAGCCATCGTCTTGTGCGTGCTGGCAGGCCTGCGCTATTGGCAAGTAAACGCTAATCCTGTTTGCCGCGGGGTAGACAAGGAAATTTTGGTCAAAAAAGGGCAGGAGGTTCATGCTCCGGGAATCAACTTTAAGATTCTGTCCGCCAAGATGGTCAAAGGGAAAGAAAACGTCTATTTGACTGTAAAGGTTGATCTGAAAGATCGTGGCTATTACGCGGATGGCAAGCGCGGCATAATCGCAGCGGTTGACAACATGCATTTCAATATGCCATACAGCATCAGCAATCAATCAGATCTTGATGTGGTGGATGGCAAGGGGCACAAAATGGCCATTGGATATTTGACTAACAAGACTCCCCAGCCATTGACGCTGAAATTTGACAATGTGCGAAGTTGGTACGATACAGAAAACGCACCGGCCAGATTTAGCTTTTTGGTTGGGGATGGCAATGGGTATAAGAAATATTCACTGCTTTTGGAATGAGGGAAGATAGAATGAGTTTATTATGGTCAAGATTAAATAAGCGCTGGTTTGTCGCGGCGATTGCTGTTGGAATGGCAGTAAGTTTGGGGCAGATAATCGTCAACTGCTACACTGGCATGGCGAATATCGACTCGCCTTACACCCGCTGGTTATCAATTAATACTGACTCATCTGCAACGACAATTTTCTTCATTCTCTTGCCCTTTTTGGCCAGCATTCCAGCAGGAAACATGTTAAAAGAGGACTTAGACAGCGGTCTATTCAATAAGTTTAAACTGCAGGTGCCTGTAGCTCGTTTGATTATGCAATATGTGGCTATGGCTTTTATGACTGGTTTTGTGACCATCATGATCCCTATGCTTTTTAACCTGCTGGGGTATCTGTTGATTCTTCCCAATTTTAAGCCAGATAATTTGCTGAATATCAATATTGGGGTTTTCAACTTCAACACCATGCTGGTTTCTTTGTACTATAGTCATCCATTTGTTCACGCATGTTTAAACATCTTGTTAGCTTCTGTCTGGGGAGGTTTGTTTTCGGTATTTGTCTTGGTCAACTCGGTTTGGATTAGAAATCGCTTTGCATCATTGAGTACAGCCTTGGTTTTAGAGCTGATCTTAATGGAATTGGATGCCGTTTTACCAATTGATGATATGCCAAGCATATCACCTACTGATTTCTTGCCAGAGAATGGCAGCCGTCCACTGTTATGGCTGACAGCTTTGATGACGATAGCGTTAACTGCCTACTGTATGGGGATGTATAAGCTGGCTTGCCGCCGGGCCGTGCTGTAATTTTCGTGCGAAAAGGGAGGAGTCTAAGTGTGAAGGTTATTAAACAGCAGTGGCTGTTAGATACGACTGTACACAAGTGGTATCTGTTAACTGCCGCATTGCTATTCTTTGGGGGATGTAGCAATGCGTTTTTAATAAGTAATACACAGCAAAACCTGTGGTTAGAGCAAACTCTGTTCTCGCGCTTTCTGATTTTTAGCCTCTTAATACCTAGTCAGATCTTGCTTTTATTGAGTACCTTTCGAATTAGATTTCAAGATATTTACATCGCTGGTGGAAGATGGATTATTTGGAAGCAACTTAAGTACCGTTTGATAGAGATACTACTTTCAAGTCTGCTACCATGGGCGTGTGGTAGTTTAACGGGGATGTTTGTTAATGGCTGGAGGCCGACGTTAGGGGCAGTAGCTACTGAGGCATTGATTCGCTGTTTATATTTAATTTTGTCGTGCTTGGCTCTTCTTCTGCTTACCAGTTTTTGCTTTCTAATTAGTAATCGAATTACGGCATTTCTAGTAGGGTTTGTTATAAATGGTCTTTCTTTCTTCTTGAATGTTAACCACCACTTGTCCATACTTTATGATTTTGTCGTCCCAGAATTTGCTACTTTACTCTTCTCCTGCTTGCCGATAATGTTAGGCTTGCTTCTTTTCTTGTTTTTCATTGTGCAGCAGGAAATTTCCAGAAAAGATTTGTGACATATGATGAAAAGGCTGTCTTATTTAGCGTAATCAGTATATAGAAAAGTAGAATTGAGCGCAGCGTCTCTAGGAGGTAAGGTATATTATTATAAAGGACAAATTTAAGGTAGAAACATATGAACAAAAAGAGAGCAACGATTATTTCTGGCTTAATTGTCGTTCTGCTGCTTGGGGCATTGTTGTTGCTAAAGCACATTGATAACAGCGCCAGCGCGATTTTGGAAGCTAGAATAACGGCAGACGATGACTCTGGAACTAGCTTCGCGACCATCTATGATAACGGGAAGGTCGAAAAAAGCAGGTCCAGTCAAAACAAGCAGTTTGTTAAGCCGATTGAAGTAGACCCACAAGTTTTTGTGGAGCATACGGACAAGAAAAACCATATTTACTTAACGGTAAACGAGAAAGCACTGAGGAAAAACAAACAGGTCTCTTCTGATGAAAACTGGGTCAAGCTAACTAAGTTGATTGCCAAGAGAAGCAAGCACGCTATCGCGATGCTGAACCTGTTTAAGCTTGGTGATGACTACTATGCCTTTCTAAAATATAATGCCGGGCTTTCAGATGAGGGCAGCCTTTATCAGTACAAGAGCAGCTTGACCAAAGTGGCTACGCTTGATTCCGGCAAAATATCGGGCTTAAAGAAAAAATAGACGAGCAAAAAGCAGCCAGCTTCAAAAAAGTTGACTGCTTTTTATTACGTTGAGGGCGAGAAAACTTGGCATTTTAATGCCGAGTTGAATCGCCCTCTTTTTTGTTTTAACGCGTGAACGTTAGTTCGGTATGCGATATAATATAAATAGCTAAAGGACTGAAATTTCTGGAAGAAGGTGCAACTCATATAGTTAAATACGAATTCAGGAATGATGAGTCAGATATCATCCATGGACGAGGCTACGCATACAACCTCAATTACCACATCGTCTGGTGTACCAAGTATCGCAACCAAGCCTTGGCTAATCCAATTATTGTCGATTCACTCAAGGACAAGATCCTGCAGATCTGCCGTGAGAATGAGTATACGGTCAAGGCTTTGGAAATAATGCCAACTCACGTGCATATTCTGCTGTCTGCCAAACCCAAAGAGAGCGTGACAAATATCGTCAGGAAGCTCAAAGGCATTACGGCCAAGTGGCTTTTTGAAAAGTACCCGGAAACGATGAAGGAATACTTCTGGGGTGGTCACCGAGCTATTATGCAGGAAGCATTGGAGTGACAACCGAAGCTGTCGTCAAGAAATACATTGAGACGCAATGGAATAGACCGTTTCACTAAACGCTAGAAAGGAGGAAGCGACATGGCAATACGCAAGCGCAAGTCAGATCTGCCGGAATATGGAGTAAAAATCAGACTGTACCCGACTCTCGTACAACAAGCCAAACTTAGACAGTTCTTTGGCAATGACCGCTTCCTCTGGAATCAGCTTGTCAGCCTCTATCAGGAACGCTACAAGAACAACAAGAAATCAAAATTGTTAACGGAATTCGATCTTAACAATCTGCTTCCCGCTTTAAAAAACGAATATCCATTTCTCAAGGCAAGCGACAGCTCCAGCTTCCAAATCGTGACCAAGAACATCAGCGATGCCTGGGAGGCGTTCTTTGCCGGAACGAGGCGCAAGCCCCGCTTCCACTCAAAGCATAACGCCAAGCAGTCATATACTGGCAAGTCGTCCGGCATCCGGATCATGGGCAAAAGAAACATGTTCCTGCCGAAGCTGAGAAGAGTCAGATCATCGAAAACCGGCGTCATCGACGGCAAGATCAAGCGCTACACGATCAGCGTCGATGCTTGCGGGCGCTACTGGCTTTCTCTCATTGTGGAGAAAAAGATCGCCTTCCTGCCAAAGACTGGCAAGGCAGTTGGCATTGACGTGGGGCTGACGCACTTGGCCATCCTGTCAGACGGCAGAAAGTTTGACAAGTTCTCATCAGATTACTGCGAGAAACAAGCAGAAATCTGGCAGAGTAAGTCATCCAAGCGCCGTCATTTGGCTTTGGTTAAGTCGCAGCAGGACGCCAGCAAAAAGGTTCTTGGCGCAAAAAGCCTGTCTGACTATCGCAACTGGCAGAAAGCCAATGTCGCCAAGAACCGCTATATGAGCCGCATCACAAATCAGCGCGATGACTATCTGCACAAGGTAACGAATCAACTGGTGAAGGAATACGACGTCATCGTCATTGAGGATTTAAAGATCAAGAACATGACGAAGAATCACCACCTTGCCCGCTCAATTCTGCGCCAAAGCTGGGGCAGATTTCGTGACATGCTGGAATACAAATGCAAGAAGTACGGAAAGATCCTCATTAAGGTCAATCCAGCACACACCAGCCGAATCTGCTCAAAATGCGGCAAGGATACGGGCAAGAAGCCACTGTCAGTGCGGGAATGGGACTGCCCATTCTGCAAGGCGCACCATGACCGTGACGTCAATGCATCAATCAATATTTTGCTTAAAGGACTTGCCCAGCTCTGAGAGAGCTGGGCAAGAAAAAATCGTACCGTCAAACAGCAGCCAATGCGGCTTGGCGGAATCGTCGGAGGGGGCACTTCCGTGATAAATAGACTGACCTCTGTTTTTGCACTGCTGTTCAGCTTGCTGGACAGAACCAGTAAAAAAGCAGGCTTGACCTCGGTCAAGCCTGCTTGCAAGAATAAGTTGGTCGTTCTCAGAAGCTGTAGGCTGCGCGTGAGCACTAGCCTATAAAGAAACCCCCGACCTTGGTCGGGGGAGCATGTCATAATGTAACTGTAGTATAAAAGTTGCAGAAATCAGGAGGAAAAAATGGCACTTATTGAACTCAAGCAGGTGGCCTACCGGGCTGGTGACCAGGAAATCCTACAGGCCGTTTCCTTTGCCGTGGAGGAGGGGGACTATCTCACCTTGACCGGGCCGTCGGGCAGCGGGAAAAGCACGACTTTGAAGCTGATCGCGGGCTTGATCTCGCCTAATAAGGGAGAGATTTTTTACAAGGGGCAAAATCTTGACAACCTGGACCTGGTCCAGTACCGCCGGCAGGTGTCCTACTGCTTCCAGCAGCCAACCTTGTTTGACGAAACGGTACGGGACAACTTGAGCCTGCCTTTTGCCATCCGCAAGCAGGACTTTGATGAAAAGCGGGCCCAGGAGGCCTTGAAGCAGGTAGATTTGCCAGCTGATTATTTGGATAAAAAGATTACCACCCTGTCTGGCGGGGAGAAGCAGCGGGTAGCGCTGATCCGCAACCTGCTTTTCCGGCCGGAGGTCCTTCTCTTGGATGAGGTGACGACCGGTTTGGATGAAGAGAGCAAGCAGATCGTCCACCAGCTGATTGCCCGGGTGCACCAGGAGGGGACCACGATCGTGCAGGTGACCCACGACCAAGAGGAGCTGGCCGCTTCCAAGCAGCTCCTGCACATGGAAAAAGGAGGAGTGCTGAAATGAAATCAATGGCTGTCAGCGATTTGTCATTAATCTTGTCTTTTGCCCTGGTCCTGGTGTCCGTGGCGATTTCCTGGAAGGAAAAGCTGGGCTTGACCAAGGACATTTTTTATAGCGTTGCCCGGGCTATCGTCCAGCTGGTCATCGTCGGCTACGTCTTGAAGTTCATCATGCAGGTCAACAATGCCATTTTGACCCTCTTGATGACCTTGTTTATCATTTTTAACGCGGCCTGGAACGCCAACAAACGGGATCCCAACCCGAACCGCCAGCTCTGGCAGTCAATCGTGGCCCTCTTGATCGGGACTTACATCACCTTGGGTGTTTTGCTGCTGACTCAGACGGTGAAGCTAAAGCCGATGCAGATCATTCCGATTACGGGGATGATCGCCGGCAATGAGATGGTGGCCATGGGCCTCTGCTATAAGGCTTTAGCCACGGGTTTTCACGACCAGCGCCAGCAGGTTTTGGAAAAAATCGCCCTCGGGGCTGACGTGAAGACGGCCAGCATGACCATCCTGCGGCGGAGCATCAAGACCGCCATGCAGCCGACGATCGACTCGGCTAAGACGGTGGGGCTGGTCAGCCTGCCGGGGATGATGTCCGGATTGATTTTTGCCGGCGTGGACCCGGTTTACGCCATCAAGTACCAGATCATGGTCACTTTCATGCTTTTGTCAGCGACTGGCCTGGGCGCCGTGATCGCGGGCTATTTGTCCTACCGCAATTACTTCAACAAGCGAAGCCAGCTGCGGGAAGAGGGGTAGGAGCGATGCATGTTGCTAAGAAGATTATGAAATGGCTGGCAGGAGTACTGTTAATCATAGTAGTAGGTTTGGTCTTGATAACTCTCCATTCGCTCTACTATAGTTATGGCATGATGATTTTTGGCGAGCATTCCGCGGCAGCAACTGAAATGTTTTGGGAAAGTGAAAAGCTTTGGGGTAGCATTTACACTGTCGCGGTGATAGTCATTGCTGTAAGCACGCAAATCGTCAGATCTTTTAAAAGGCGTAAGAAGTAACTGGAGGATGCCTAAGTTATGAACAGCAATGAGCACATGACTTGACGCGCATCAGTAAGAAATATTATAGAGAAGAAAAAAGCTACATTATCTCACATCAACACAGAGTGAGTTAATGTAGCTATTTGTTTGCAAAAAAATTAGTCGTCCCTTAGCTTCCGGCCGACGGTGCTTTTGGACATGCCGGTCAGAATTGCCATCTCCCGGATAGTGAAATTACCTTTTTGCAGATCGTGAAGTTCTAGTGAGTGGCCGGTTACGCTTTGGTAGATATTAATTGGATTCAATCATCGCTTGAGCCTTCTGCTTGCAAGCGTTACCCGCCGAGTATATACTCAGTGTATACGAAAGAAGAGAGGGGGAACAAAAATGCTATCAAATACAGTCAAAGCAAGACAGGTTGGAAATTCTAAAGTATTTACAATTCCGAAAGATATTGTTGCAGACGCTGAGGAATACAGCGTATATAAGGGAAGAGATGGAGTTATTGTTTACATTCCTGAAAGTTCAAACCCATTCAATGATCCAGATTGGGATAAGAAATTTACTGATTGCAAACAAGAAGAAGCATTTGGAGGATTGAATGTCGATGACGACGATGAATGGTAGCCAGAGCGCGTACATCCCAGACCGACAGGATATAATCTGGATTGATTTTGATCCTTCTTTGGGTAAAGAAATTCGAAAAAGACGCCCAGCTGTTGTTCTAAGTTCAAAGAAGTACAGTAAGGTTTCTGGTCTAACGATAGTAGCACCGATAACACATGCGTCTAACAACCAACTTAGGCAGCTTTTTCTACCAGTTCAGATGAAAAGCATAGACGGTTACGTGAACACCTTGCAGTTCTACACATTAGATTATAGAAAGCGGAATGCTGAGTATGTTGGAATGTTACCAACAGCAACATTTGCCATGGCTCAACAACGAATCGTAAGCTTAATTACTAAGTAATTCGGTTCGTGGGTGAAAAACGTTAGCATTTTGCTAACGTTTTTTGCTACTTGACAAGAATGGCTAAAACTGAGGTTCATCGGGTTTTCGATTAGTTTTTGCATCCCTAGATTAATGCGGGTCTATGACCTTCTGGCTGTTGTCAATTTGAACAGATTCACGAACAAGTTCAAAGACGGCGCAGACAGATTTTGTGGGTAAAAATCAGTAGGAATATCTACTATTTTTTGGACTTCATAGTTCTTTTTGGTGTGGGAAGTTTAAGTAAGTTAGAAATATTCCACGACATGTCATGTGTGTATCTGGATTTCTTGGTTGCAAATCATCGAATGATTTCTTTGAGGCATCTAGATATACTGACAAAATTCTGTCATTACAGCCTAGCCATCTTTTGATATATGGAAAGGCCCGTCAACATGATAAATTGGTTGATGAGCAACTGGATATGATGGGAGTTGACTACCGTTATTATGAAGATTTTCATTCTAAGTGTCATAGAGGAGCAGCATAATGAGTGATTCAAAGTCGACGTATTCAGAAGTTTCAAAATATTACGTTAATGTCACTGTACCGCAAAATGATATTGATCGGCGTCGGTATGTTAGAAGCAAAGATCGGGAAAAGAAGTGGAACCAGGATTGGCTTAAGAACAAAGTCAATGTTAATGAGGTTGTAGATCGCTTTGTACCTAAAGGAGATCCAAAGAGGTCATTTCACACAGAGGGTGGAGTGAAATTTGATTTCGAGGGTACCAGATATAAAATCAAATGTGATAAGATAGCCGGCTACTTGCGTATTTTTGACAAAAAGACCAAAAAATTCTGCAAATTAGACGGAACACCGTCCAAATATGAAAAAGAGACACACTTTAAAATTAAAAAGAGAGGAGAGATGTAATATGTGGTTATCAGTTGCGTTAGATGATCGTGCGTTAAAGTACGATGACGAATACAAGATACACATTGTTGACGGTGAGCCGTCGGTTGAGTATTACTTTGATGAAAAGACTGCCCAGGCCTTGGAAGATGATGGCTTCTTGGTTGAGATGTGGGATAAGTTCGATGCCATGTTTGACTGGGGCGATTATGACTTCTTTGAGCCCGACAAGTGTGTTGGCTTCCGTCAGTGGTTGCTTGACCGGATGAAGCGGCCAATGAATGATACGGTCCGTCCAGTGTATGAAAAAATGCTGGAGTATGCTAATCTGGCGATTAAATGCAATACTGGCATTGCCTTTGACTTTTAGGAGGTATTTATTGAAGAAGTCATATTCTTTGCTTACGATACATTTAGACCGGTTGCCGATGCCGGCTAAACCACTTCGCTTAGTGGCCAGTGAAACCGTGTCTGATGTTTTAGAGTTAGGGGCTGTATACTGTCTGTTTGATTATCCGCTTTGTCGAAGGAAACTTTCTGCTTCGAAAATGTTGCAGACAGAAAGTTTGCTGAAACTGAGGAATTTGGTTGAAGTTCAGCCAGAATGTACAAGTTTAATTGTTGAGCTGGATCTTAACTGTTATTCAGAGATCATGAATTTGCTCTTTCTCAAACGTTGCGTCCAAGCTATACAGTACTTAAAGACAGAATTTCCTACCTTAACAGTTTTGCTGGCTTGTCCTCACGAGGACATGAAAATGTGGTCTGATGTAATGGAACAGTTACTCTCGAAGTCATGACTTTTAGTTTTCTGTCTAAAAACTTGTGTAAATAGCCGGTAAAATTAAGTCAATATGCTGCGATTGACCATAATCGTTGCAATTAAAGTGCGACGATTAGCAGAAATCGATGCAATCAAAGCGCAATGATTAGCAGAATCGTTGCAATTAAAGTGCGACGATTAGCGGAAATCGATGCAATCGAAACGCAATGATTAGCAGAAATCGTGCTGAAATGAATGATATGATTAAGAAAAAAGTGTCGTTTAAAGTGCTGCGATTGGGGATATGGCTGAAAGATAAACCAAGGACGAAAAAACATGACCCCGATTGAATATCGGAGTCATGTTTTTATTTGTTCCAATTTTTGGAGTCTGTGCCTGATCAGGAAATTAGAAGGTCCCCTTCAGGATGTAGCGGCCCTTGTTGATCCGGTAGCAAGTCTTCTTGCCGATCTTGCGGGCGCCGCCGTAAACGGCAACTGATGACCCCTTCTTCAGGGCGGCCACTTTCTTGACCTTCTTGCCCTTTGAGTTGTAGATGGTTGCCTTCTTCTTCAGGGTGTAGCGGGCACCGTCAATGTTGCTTACGCGCAGGTATTGGTTAGTGGCGATCTTGTAGAAAGTCTTCTTGCCGATCTTAACGATCCCGCCAAGCACGTAAACGTAAGTGTAGGCCTTCTTGTACTTCTTGGTCCGCTTGCCGGCTGAAGTGTAGACGTAAGACTTGGACATGATGAGCTTCTTGGTCTTGGCTACAGGAGCTTGGGCAACGGCGGCCTTTGATGAGGAGCTGCTTGAGCTGGTGCTCGTTGCCTTCTTGCTTGAAGAAGTTGCGGCTGAGGTGATTGACAGCGGCAGGAGGGAAATGTTGCCGTCGACGTTCAGGCCGCGCCAGTTTTCAGTAAACTGCCAGATCAAAACCCCATTCATTGAAGGGAAGTTGGCAAAGTTTGGCGTGTCAATCCGGCCAGCGCTGGCGTAGGAAGCAACCCACAGTGAGTTAGGGTACTTCTTGACAACCCTGTTGGTGTTAATGTTGCTGTTGAGCAGGTAGGCGCCGGAGTAAAGCAAAGGTTGGAAGCCGGCGGCCTTGACCTTGTCCATGAAGGCGATGATGGCGCTGGTGTTGGAACTCTTGCTGCCGGAAGTGTAGTTGGTGCTGCTGGTTTCCCAGTCGCAGACCAGGTATGAGCCGCTAGGCACCTTTACAGCCTTGGCACTGGAGATAGCGTAGTTGGCTTCGCTCTTGGCTCTGGATGAGTTGTTGCTGAAGTTGGCGAAGTGGTAGGCCATTGGCATCAAGCCGTTGGATTTGGCGCTGGCAACTTGGGACTTGGCGTTTGGGTTGCGGTAGCCGATGCCTTCGCTGACCTTGACGATCGCGAATTGGGCGCCGGCCTTTTGGTAAGATGACAGGTTGGTTGATTGGTAGCTGGAGACGTCAACCCCGTATGACCGGCTCTTGACGCTGGTCTTGGCAGCCGCGCTGGCTGAGCCGGCGAACAGGGTGACAGCCGCCGCAGCGGCTGTCAGGACTCCAACGAATTTGCTAGACTTGAATTTCATTGACACAGATGCTCCCGATAATTTAGATTTTCGATTATAAATTTTGGTCGTATTTAAATTCCTTCTGCTTTTGCAGATCGCAATTTTCATTATAGGAGAGTAATGTTACAAAAATTTAACACAATGTTTTCGAACTGGTTAAAAAACGCGGTGTAAGCGCTATTTTGTAAAACGTGGCCAATTTCCGCCTTGAAAAAAGACACTTTCTGAAGATCATCTTGAGCAAATCATTGGTCAAAAAAGCTTTTTTCTTGTAAACTGGCCTCTTGTGAATCAAAGACGGCTGTCTAAATACAAGGCATAATTTTGCCGAAGACGGCATTAACGTAATGAAAGAAGGCATGTGGATGAAGATTAGAAAGGCAAACGCGGCGGATTTTGACAAGGTGATGGAAATTCTCCAGGACGGGCGCGCCCAGCTGGCGGAGCGCGGAATCGACCAATGGCAGGGCGACTACCCGAACCCGGACCATGTCAAGGAAGACATCGCCAACGGTTATGCTTATCTGGCCAAGGCTGACGATGGCGAAACGGTGGGCACCCTGACCATTATTCCGGCGCCAGACCATTTCTATGACCAACTGGACGGGGCATGGCAGATCGATACTGACCAATACGTGACCGTGCACCGGGTCGCCATCCACTCCGACCACACCGGCCACGGCTATGCTTCCCAGCTCTACCGGGCCGTGATCGACTACTTCCAAAGCGGCTTGAGCGACATCAAGTCCGTCCGCGTCGACACCCACGAGGATAATCTGCCAATGCAGCACCTGATCCAGAAGTCCGGCTTCAAGCGGGTGGGGACCCTTCACGGCGTCTACCGGCCAAACGAGACCAGCTACGTCTATGAATTAGTGACGGCCTAAGCAGCTGTTAAAAAAGAGCTAAGCATTTCTTTACCAAAACGCTAGAAAGTGGTCATCATTTGTTCACGAGTGACCGGTATGATTATCAGCATAGATCGAAGCCAAGCTTCAATCTATAAACCTTGAAATTGAATTTGATAGACTTCATAATTAGATAATTTCCAGATTTTTTCTTATTACACACTTTTCCCTTAAAACACAACACGACATTACGAAGAAGGCAGCCTTCCCCTGGGCTGTCTTTTTCGTGGTCGTGCATGACCAAAAGTTAGTCAATAACCATTCGCGAATACAAACTTTGCTCATAAATAATTCTTTTTAAAAAGTTCACACTTTGTTCACAAATAGCGAGTAAAATTTGTTGGTTCTGTATAAAAACGTGTGTAAATTAACTAAGGGACTTAAGGCTTCTTCCGAGATAATTCCATTAATCTCAAGAAGAAATATTCATCATCTGGATATCCATAACCCTTGCGTCTCTCAGTTTTGATCTTGTTGTTAATACCCTCTAATTTGCCCGTAGATATCCTGTACTTAGCGAATGAATAGATTCCTGACAGGTGGCGCTGTAAGAGTCTGGCAAACCACTTAAAGTGGCTATTCTCAGTCTCGATACAAATATCTATGATGTACTCGAGTTTGACGCACATCTCCACTTCATCATTTGAGCTATATGCCTGATCCAATAGGTCTTTGACGATGTCTATTGTGAAGAACAATCTGTTTTCCTCTAGTAGATCGTCATACCAGCTCTCATTATCACCATGAGCTCTAATCTCTGGCTTATTGAAGATTTCGCCAGGCACAGATACTAGCTTTCCTTGTCGAGCATCTCCATCCTTTTGAACTAGGGTAGATCGTTTAGACATCAAGATATAACGAGAGTTCTTAAGCAATTTGGCTGCTTCTGGGGTACCTTCTTCAGCTAGTCTCTTTTGTTCATCCTTACGGATTTCAGAAACAACTTTATCGTTGAAATTCTTGATGATGTGGAAGCGGTCATAGACAATGTCTAGCTTGGGATAGCGCTCTTTAAAGGCTTCTTCAAAGTCTGAGTTCATGTCACAAGCAACTGCTTCAACCTTAGACATCCACTCATCGCCAACATGATCCATAAACTCATAAACAACGGCCTTCTTCTTGCCATGGGCTAAGTAAAGAATGTGCCCAGTTTCCCAGTCAATGATTACAGTGGCGTATTTATAACCATCGTGCAGTTTGAATTCATCTATGGCTAAGTATCTTGCCTGTCTTTCAGGTTTAATGAGCGTCTTTCCATCGATTGTAAATTTAGATAATAGGAGTTCCTTGTGAATCGACTTAACTGTCATTTTATCAAGGCCAGTAATTTCAGCGACTTGTTTTAGAGTGCATCCATCGCTTAGTAGGCGCTCAGTGCATTCTTTTAAAGCCTTGGTAATTCGATAACCATTGGCTTTAAAGGGAATAGACTGACTTCTGGTATTAAATTTACAATCAGTATTGAGACAACGAAAACGTGCGTAAGATACCTTAATCTTAGTATGTTCTAGTCCCAGAGGAATATGCCTAAGGGTAGTGACAAGGGTTCCATTCTTGACTAGCTTCGTTGAGCAGTCGGGGCAGAAACCAGGTTCACACTCGGCTAATTTTCCAACAAAGATTTTTTCACCTTCATTTTGAATTGGCATACCCAATTGAATAAAGTCGGTTAAGCCAGATTCGAAAAATAAGATGCCTTTGTTAGATTCAAAGCCTTGAGTAGAAACTGTCTGTTCTGTATAATTCATAGTAAGAAGGGCCCCTCGTGTTTTTGTGGTTATTAACATTGTAAGGGACAACCCTTCTTTTTTGTTGTCTAATTTTTACTATTTACACACGAATTTATACTGAACCAATTTGTTCTTGTAGACCGGAATCCAAAAGCCAGTCTATAACATCCAAATTTCTTTTATTTTTCTTTCCTCAATGTAGAGATACATTGAATTTTATACATACACAACACATTCCTAACCAAATCAGCTGTTTCGCTTGAAACAGCTGATTTTTTTGTTTGCTGAAAAAGCATGGTATACTTTTTAATAAATCTGAAAATAGCATTATTATTTTTCACTTTAATTTATTTCTCATAGTCTTTATAATGTGAGTTACGGCTACAATTGTGGTCGAAAGGGGGAGCAAGGTGAAATCAGTCTTAATCAGTCAAGACCTGTCCTGCGTCGGACAAGTATTCCATGGCCGTGGCCCTGCCGGTTCTGGGAGCCGCGGGCCTGCGGACGGCGGCTTTGCCGACGGCACTTTTGTCCACGCACACCGGCGGTTTTGGGGCCAATACCTACCTGGACCTGTCGCCGGAAATTCCGGGGATCATGGACCACTGGGCCAGCCAGGACATCAGTTTTGACGCGGTCTACCTGGGCTATTTGGGGCAAGAGGCTCTGGATGTCTGGCTGACTGAGCTGCCTAAGCTTGCCGGCCGGCTGATCCTGCTGGATCCGGCCATGGCGGACCATGGCAAGCTGTATCGCGGCTTTGACGCGGGCTATGTGGCCAGAATGGGAGAGCTGGCCCAACACGCGGCGCTTTTGACGCCAAATTTGACTGAAGCCTTGCTGCTCCTGGGTCAGCCAGTCGAGAAACATGAGCGGATCGACCGCAAAGAGGCCTTTGAAATCGTCTCTTTGCTGCAAGAGAAGTTTGATCTGGATCAAGTCGTCTTGACCGGGGTGCCGGTTGGCGCGCGTGAAATCGGGGTTTTTGGCTTCAGCCGCCAAGATGGCTTCTGGGACTCCGTGCAGGAAAGGGTCCTGGGCAGCTATTTCGGTACTGGCGACTTGTTCGCCAGTGCCCTGATGGCCGGCCTGATGCACGGCTTTCATCTGCAGCAGGCCGCGGAAACGGCCGGCACCTTTGTCGCCAAGTCCATCGCGGCAACCACGCCAGACCAGGACCAACGTTTTGGCCCGAATTACGCCGCGGCTTTGCCTTGGCTGGTTGCGCAATTTTTGGAAAAGTGAAACATGTGTGGCTTGAAGCGTGTTAAAGGAGGAAATTTATTATGAGAGATGAAGAAAATTCACTTAGGGCCTGGATCATGACTGGGCTCTTCGCGGCGATTATCTATTTAGGCATTTGGGTCCTGCGGATTCCGCTGCCGGCCGTCGTTGGGAAGCCATTTATCCACTTTGGCAACACCCTGACGGCCGTAGCCATCCTGTACCTTGGCTTTAGAAATGGCATGCTGGCTGGGATCATCGGCTTGGGCGGCTTTGACATCTTGAACGGCTACGCCGCTACCAGCTGGCTGACCATACTGGAAGTAGTCGTGGTCGCCGCCGTCTTGTCAGCGGTCTTTAAGGCCTTCAAGTACGAAGACACGCCAAAGAACATCATTGTTTTGGCCATTATCGCTGGCGTGACCAAGATCTTTACGTCCTATGCCACGACCTTCATTGAAGGGCTGATGGCTGGGATGGCCATTAAGGCGGACTTTATCGGGTCATTTGCCAGCATGTTGCCGACGGTGATCAACTCCTGCTCAACGGCAATCTGCACTCCAATCCTGTACTTTGCCCTGGCAGACGCTTCAAAGCGCATCTTAAAGCGGGCGCGCTAAACAGCATTATTTTTGCAAAAGAAAAAGGAACGACTCATGCAAGTCGTTCCTTTTTTGCTTTAATCCGCGAAAAGCAGGTCGTACATCCGCGGCGTCAATGGCTGGCGCAGCTTCAGGTCCAGGCCCACGGCCGGCTTCTTCGCGCCCAAAAGCTCCTCTTTAGCAGAGCCAGGGACGATCGCGGCCTCACCTAAGTAGTAGAACTGCTTGCCATAAGCGTCGCTGCGCTTGACGAAGACTAAGACCTGGGTTGCCTGCCGCCCTATAGCAACGCCGGAGAGGAGTTCCTGGACTTCCGCGGAATCCAGGTGTCTGGGTGAGCGGGTGTACCAGCGCAAGGTCTGGCCATCGGACAATTGGTTGTCATAAACGGCGCTGCGGCGCCGTTTTTTATTGTCTTCACTAATTTCTTCTTTTTTATAGGTGATAAAAATGGGACAGACCTGGTTCGTGATCCGGTAGCCATACATGGGCCGGCTGACGTCAAGCGGCCAGTTGAGCAGGCGGCAGACGTCCTTGCGGTCGTATTGGCGGTAAAGGGTGAACTGGCGGCTGGCGTCGTAGTTTTTGGCCAAAAAAAGGCCGGTCGCGATCGCGTCAGCGGCGAGGCGGCGAAATGCCGGACTGGGATCCAGAAGCTTGGGATTCAGGCAATAGTCAGCGTTATTTTCAAAGTCAACGATGGGCTCGCCGCCATATTGGTCCTTGACCGTGGTCTTGCCAGATTTCACGTTAAAGAAGTCCAGGGAGAGGACGGAGGCCAAAGACTTCCGCAAATCGCTGCTGTCGTAGAAGCCCAGCGCTTGCCAGCGCTTCTGCAAGGCTTTGCCGGCAACGCGGGCTTCTTTGCCTCGCGCGGCCAAAGCGAAGAGCTCCTTGAGCAGGTCCAGTTCATGCGGCCGCTTGCCCGTGGCCAGCTCGCGGGTGATAAAGGAGAGGACCTGGCTCTCATAGCTGGACATGGGACAGGCTTCGCCCATTTTTTCCAAAAAAGCGCCGTAGTGCTTGAGGCTTTTGTTCTCGATAAACAGCAGGGGAGAGACTTTCCCGCCGCGGGCAAAGTCCATGAGCAGGGGAACCCGGCCCAGCTCCTGCTGGCGCTCTAGGTAGGCCTCCTTGAGCTCTTTTAGGGCATCCAGCTTGACCTTGTCCAGGGAACGCAGGATTTCCTCGCTGGCGATCCGGCTGAAGCTGACCGTGCTTAGGCCCGCGAAGTCGGGGCGGCTTAGCTGCTGGCGCAGCTGGTCCTTGGAGATCTTTTGCCCGGCTAAGGCCAGGGGAATCAGGTAGTTGTGCTGGTAGTTGCCGATGAAGTCAATCACGGTGACGAAGGTCTGCCCTGGAAAAAGGCGCAGCCCCCGTCCCAGCTGCTGGATGAAGACGGTGCTTGACTGGGTGCTTCGCAGCATCACGATCTGGTTTAGCGAGGGAATGTCGATGCCTTCATTAAAAAGGTCAACGGTCACCAGGTATTCCAGCTGGCCCTGTTCAAGGGCTTGGACGGCGTCTTGGCGCGCTGCTTGCGAGTCCTGGTTGGTCAAGGACCTGGCGGGGTGGCCCTGCTGGCTGAAGCTTTGGGCCAGCGCGCGGGCTTCTTCCTGCCGGCTGGCAAAGACCAGGCCCCGGGGCTGGTCGCCGTCATAGCCATAGTAGTCCAGCTCCTTGAGGATGTAGTCAACGCGCTCGCTGGCTCCCAGCCAGCGCAGGGAGCTGGCGTCAGTGGACGTGATGCCGTCTTTTTCATAGTCACGGATGCCGATGTAGTGGAAGGGCGTGAGCATTTTTTCCGCTAAAGCATCGCGCAGGCGGACTTCATAGGCCAGGTTGTAGTCAAAAAGCTGGTAGATGTCCTGCTGGTCCATCCGCTCCGGGGTCGCCGTCAGTCCCAGCCAGAAGTCAGGCTGGAAGTGGTCCATGAGCCGCTGATAGCTGGGGGCCGCGGCCCGGTGGGCTTCATCGATCAGGATGTAGTCAAAGGCATCCTTGGGCATGGCTTGCAAAAAGCGGTCCCGCGCCGCGCTTTGCACCGTGGCAAAGAGGTATTTGGCGGCGGGATCAGCCCGCTGGCCGCCAGACAGAAGGGCGTAGTCGCTGGCTGGCCCGCCGATGATCTGCTTGAAGGAGGCCAGGGCCTTTTTGGCGATCTGCTCCCGGTGGACCAGGTAGAGGAAGCGTCTCGGCTGGTAAGCCTGGACCGCGAAGGCAGCCAGGTAGGTCTTGCCCGTGCCAGTCGCGGAAACGACCAAGGCCCGGTGCTGGCCGCTTTTGACCAGCTGGTCCAGAGCCGCTAGCGCTTCGGCTTGCATGTGGTTGGGCTTGATGGAACTTGAAGCGTGTTTCACGTGTAACATGTGCTGCTGGCCAGGCTGCCAGCCCAGTTCATAGTCTTTGATCCAAGCTGCGGTCAGCGGCTGGCCGTCTCGCGCCAAGCGGTTGAATTCGGCTTTTAGCCTGCTGGTCAAGCCAGCCTGGTCCTTGGAACTGATCCGCAAGCACCATTCCTGGTTGGCGAGCAGGGCGGACCGGGTAAAGTTGGCGGAACCAATCACCGCGGTTTGGAAGCCATCATGGTCAAACAAGTAGCCTTTGGCGTGGAGCGGCCCTGGGGTGACTTTGACGGTCAGGTTCTTAATCTTCAGGAGCTCGCGGAAGACGCGGGGGGTGTTGAAATTCAAGTAGGTCCCAGTGACCAAGGTTCCAGAGACCCCCGCTTGGGCCAGGTCTTCCATGATCAGCTTAAAAGGAGCCAGCATGTCGGCGGAAATAAAGGCGACTGTCCAGGCAAAGCCGCGGCAGTCGGCCAATTGCCGCTTCAATTCTTGCCAGATGGTTTCCTGCTGGCTGTTGGTCAAAAGGCGTGGCCCAAGGAAATTATTGGCTGGGTACTGGGAGTCAGCAAGGCCGGCGAGGACCGCGTTGGTAAGTGCATCATTCATTGTTTCGCGTCTTTCTATATTCTTAGATCTTGTCCTTTATGATAGCAAAGGCAGCGGAAAGTTACACGTGAAACAAACACGGGCGGTTCTTTTAAAACCGGTCTTGGCCGATTTGTAGTAAAATTTAGATAAATCAGTTGAAAAGAGGGCTGAAGATGAAAAAAAACAACCCATCCAAGCACATTGAGCGGCCAAGCCGGCCAGCCTACGTGACTGACGTGACCATGACGATTGACGAATACACCCGCATGGCCATGAAAGTAACCGAGAAGAGCCGACGCTTGATTATCGCCATCGCGGAAACTATCTGGATTCTCCTTGGGGCCGCTGCCTTTGTGATGAAGCAGTACTCAATCACCGTCTTTTTGGGCGTGACGATCATTGCCTATCCGCTATTGATTGACTACCTGTACAAGCGCAAGCTGAAGAAGACTTTCGCGGCCATGCCAGCGGGCCAGAATGAGCACATCCGCTACGAGTTCTATCCGGATCACGTTCTGCTGCTGACCAACCATGGGGACGGAAGCTACAAGTATTCCGACTTCATCAAGATGTTGGAGACCAAAGACGAGATCGTTCTGCTGCTCAGCCGCGACCAGGGCCTCTTGATCCTCAAGGAAAACTGCAGTCAAGAGCTGCTGGACTTCCTGCGGAGAAAGTTTCCTAAGTAGCCGATGTTTCACGTGTAACTTTTTTGCCAGGAAAGTTGGAAACTCCTGGCAGGGGCTGGTAACATTAGAAAAATGAATGAAAGTGGAGGATAATTGACGTGAAGTTCTCACATAAATTGAGTGATGCTTTGCATTTGCTGTCGTATATCGTGATCTGCCATGACGGGGACCTGTCCAGCCGGCGGATCGCAAGCAGCATCCGCACCAACCCAAGCACTGTCCGCAGTCTGATGACCGACCTGCGCAAGGCCGGTTTGCTGAAGACCCAGCAGGGGAGCGCTGAGCCGGAACTGGCCAAGGATCCTAAGGACATCAGCATGTATGACGTCTTCCATGCCGTGGACATGGAGCACAACCTGCTTCACGTCGACAAGGACACTGAGCCCCGCTGCATCGTCGGCGGCAACATCCAGGACACCTTGGCTGACGCCTATGCGGAAGTTCAGGCAGCTGCCAATGCCAAGATGCGTGAGATCAGTCTGCAAGACATCGTTGACGGAATCTTACAGGCGGAAGCGGAAAGACCAGACAAACGAGCGTAAGTTTAAAATAAGCGGCCGGAGTAGCCGCTTATTTTTTTGCTAAAACATGTCGCTTTTCAAAATACATGTGTTAGAATGATTGTAAATTAGAAACTAACAAGCAATGAAGACGGAGGAATAAACATGAAGTACGCGATTTCCGCGGCGACTGGCAAATTGGGTCAGACAGCCGTTAGAACTTTGGTTGATGAAGTTGGTGCAGAAAACGTGGTGGCAATCGTCCGCGACGGTGAAAAGGGGAAGAAGCTTCTGCCGGCAGGCGTAGAGATCCGCGTGGCAGAATACGGTGATGAAGCCGCCTTGGTCAAGGCCTTGGCTGGCATCGACAAGCTGCTGTTCATTTCTTCTCAGCCGGGCGGAGAAGTCTCTAGAGCCGACCAGCACAAGAACGTGGTTGAAGCCGTGAAGGCGGCGGGCGTTGGCTATGTAGCCTACACCAGTTTCCCGATGGCTGACAAGAGCAGCAACTGGCTGGCCGCTGACCACCAGCTGACGGAAAAGCTCATCAAGGAAAGTGGCGTTAAGCACTCATTTTTGCGCAACAACTGGTACTTGGAAAATGAGCTGACCTTCTTGGCGCCAGGTCCGGCAAGCCAGGTCTACTGGGCCAACAATTATGCCGGCTGGGCCTTGGAAAGAGAGTATGCTGCCGCTGCAGCCAAGGTTCTGGCCAGTGAAAATCCAAAGGAAGTCTACGAATTTGCTGGTCCAAAGCGCGACTACAAGGACCTTGCCCAAGAACTGGGCAAGGCAACTGGCCAAGAGGTCACGGTCAAGCAGGTCAGCCAGGAAGAATACGCGAAGCTGCTGGAGGGCATGGGCTTGAGCCATGACGTGGCAGCCATGTACGCTGGCTTCCAGCAGCCGATTGACGATGGCTCATTGACTGAAGAAAGCAGCGACTTGGAAGAAGTCTTGGGTGGCTTGACTCCGCTGGACCAGGCAATCAAGGAAGTTCTTGGCCGGTAATTTTTTAGAATAGAAGCACGTGCAGACGCTCGGTCCGCGCGTGCTTTTTTGAATGAGAAAGAGGGACTTTTTTTCAAGAGATGGGCTATTTTTTAGGAAAAAGCACGTATAATAGAAAGAAACGTCAGATCCTAAAAATGGAGGTATTGAACATGCCATTTGTACATATCGAATTGTTGGAAGGCCGCACTCCAGAACAACTGGAAAAGATGATGAAGGACGTAACCCGCGTCATCTCAGAAGACACTGGTGCTCCGCAAGAACACATCTCAGTCATCGTTAACCAATTGGGCGAACGTCAACTCGCCCAAGGCGGTGAATGGAGAACTCCAGCTAAGTAGTCCTAGTTCAAAGCAAATGCCTGTCGCGTGAAGCGGCAGGCATTTTTTATAAAAAATTTTTGTTGTTACATTTCAAGTGAAAAGTGCAATATCTAAAGACTTTCCAACCTTATGGAAGATCTTAAAATGTTGATTTACAGGGCTTTTGTCCCTCCGACTTGTCAGTGGATTTTCCTAGCATGTTTCGGTTATATTTGTTCCATGAAACCCGCAAGCGCTTTACACAGCGCCAGCTGCTGGCAAACGAGGAGGAAAAAATGATCGAAAACGGACGCCTAGTGAAGGCAAGCAATGTTTTAGTAAAAGAATTCAGTCGGGAAGAAGCAGGAAAAATGAACGTTAAACGCTACTGCCTTTTAGCGCAACTGTCACGGCCGACTTTCTATGCCTATTATGGCAGTTTGCCACAATTGGTTACGGAACTGTTGGTCAAGCAGCTTGAAGTCAATTTCGTTCCAGAACATGGTGGCTATAATTCCGGACTAAACCAGCTTCTGCTCTACATGTCAGCCAATCGCAACTACTTCCTGCACGCGATTTCTTTTATTAAAGACGTTCAGTGCCGGCAAACTGGCCGAAAGAAAGGAGAGGAGTTTGCTATTATGCTTCCTGATAAGGTCCGCGAAGCAATTTTGCGAGTAACGCGCAATTATGTGGCTGAGCATTCTAAAACTGGTGATTACTCTAACAAGATGGTCCGCAACGCTGCTGACTTGATTTACGCCACCTTATACGAATGGATTAATCATGGAATGCGTGATGATCAGTCTGAAATAGTTGACCGTTGTCAAATCGCCGTCCAAATTATTGAAGACCAAATTCGGAAGACCGCTGTCGGCAAATGAACAAGCAAGCTTGTCAGAAATGGATTAAAAAGAGGGAAAGCGGGAATTGTTGTGTTAAGAAAAGAAAAAACAAAAAATTTCAGAAAAAATCACGGCATTTTCAAACAAATTCCGAACTATCAGGAGAGAATATAGTAATGATGCCGACTTAACTTTATGAAAGTATGGAAAGAAAAGAAGACTGTTGTCACAACGCGGCCGTGCGTTCACTTGCTAAACCGAATGAAAATGTAAATTTGACGTAACGAAAAAGTCTAGTATACTAATATTTGTTGTCGCGCGAGACACGAAGCTCTCACGGAGACACGAAAAAATAAATCAAAAAACTTGTTGACAAATTCTTAACAAGTGAGTAAGATATAAATCGTTGCGTCGCCGAAAGGCAGGCAACAAGTTGGTACTTTGAAAACTGAACAAAGTTTCGCAGTGTGCGGGTTCAAGTTTACTTGAATCCAAAC
>JAEDAG010000007.1:28482-111416 GCA_017309015.1 Faecalicatena absiana | reverse complement strand
CTCCAGATTATTGCTTGCGAATTGACTTCGCTTATTTGTTTGGATTCAAATATTGAACCCGCACACTGCGAAACTTTGTTCAGTTTTCAAAGTACCAACTTGTTGCTTGCCTTTCGGCGACGCAACGTTTTATATCTTAGCAAGATGATGAATCTTTGTCAACATCTTTTTTAAGATTTTGTTTCCTTAGGAAAGCGCTTCAGCTTTCCCGCGGGAACAAATAATACTTTACCTGCATTTTGCTTTTAAGTCAAATTTTAAATTTCATTCGTTTTAAATAAGAAACGCGAGATTGCGTTGTTTTGGAGGAAATGGGAGTTAGTGTTTTTTTCACAGATTATTTTCCCCTCAAATCCGCGGACTTGATTTTTTCGTTCGTGATTTGCTGATTTTGGGTGCATGTTTTGGTAAAAATTTTTTTACTTTTTCGCTTATTTGACGCAAAAAGACCAATTTCCGCTTGGAAACCGGTCTTTGGAATCTTACTGTTTTATTTTGGCATTTGCACATTTCCTTGGAAGGTAATGTCGCTGGCGTTGACCAGCAGCATCTGCCAGTTGCGCAGCTGCGCGATGCTGGTCACGGACAGTCTGATGTATTGGCCATTGTGGCGGACGTCAGCCAGGTATTCGCTCTGCTCGCTGTTTCCTTTGCCCGCGCGGTCAGCCAAAGCCCGCATCTCCAGGCCGATGCTTGATTCAGGCGCGTTGGCCAAGTCGTCGGAGATCTGATGGATGTTCTTGCCGGATTCCTCCAGCTCGCGTTTGTACAGCTGGTTCATGTAGATGGTCTTGAATGACTCGCCATCGTCCAAAATCAGACTGACCGGCCGGTCGCTGATCACGTCGGTCAAGCCAACCTGCTGGTAGAACTGGTCCTGGTCGCCGTCTTCAATCTCGATCCCCTCTTTTTCAAGCAGCCAGGTCAGCTCATCAAGCGGCAGCGGCTGGCTGAAGTAGTAGCCCTGGATCCGCTCGCAGCCGATTTCCCGGAGAAAGTCAAACTGTTCCTTGGTCTCAACCCCTTCGGCCAGGGTGTGAATCCCCAGGCTCTTGCTCATCTTGACGCAGGAAGCCAGGATCTTCTTTGAGGCTTCATCAAAGTCGCTCATGAAGACCATGTCCAACTTGATTTCGTCAAATTCAAAATTTTTCAAATAGTTCAAGCTGGAATAGCCGCTGCCAAAATCATCCATCCAGACCTGGTAGCCGGCCTGGCGGAAGTCATGGATGGCCTGCTTGAGTCGCTGCACGTCTTTGGCCAGGGCGCTTTCCGTAATCTCAACATGGATCAGCCGCTTAGGCAGGCGCTGCTGTTCAACCGCGCGGTTGAGCACCTGCAAGGGATCCATCATCTGAAAGTCGGCTCTGGACAAATTGATTGACACCGGCACGACCGGGAGCTGCTTGTCCAGGCGGTCCCGCAGCATGGCCGTGACCTCTTCGATGACGTAGCGGTCCACCTTGTAGGACAGGTTCATCTCTTCAAAAAGCGGAATAAACTGCCCTGGCGACAGGAAGCCTTTGACCGGGTCATTCCAGCGGATCAGGGCTTCAGCGCTGCACAAGCGGCCCGTCAAGGCCCGGATGACTGGCTGATAGTAGACCTCCAGATGCTTCTTTTCGATTGCCTCATCCAGGTTGTTGATCAAGTACTGCTTGATCTCTTCGGCTTTCTGCAGGTCGTCCGTGTAAAGGTACCAGCGCGCCTGCGGATCCGTCTTCAGGCAGTCACAGGCCAGCTTGGCCCGGTCGCAGGCAACTTCAGCGCTGACCTGGTCAACGTATTCGTACACCCCGACTCTGACGCGCAGGCTGGAGGCGTACTCTGACTGGCGCAGGTGCTCTTGCAGAAGCAAGATCCGCTCTTGCCAGCCCTTTGGATCAGTGTCATAGATATAAAAGTTGTCAGCACTGAAGCGAGCCGTCAAAGCATGCGGATAGACGTCCTTGATGATGGCGGCAATTTCCAGCAGGCAGCCATCCCCGGCCTGCAGGCCGTTTTGAATGTTGTAGAGCTTGAACTTGTCAATATTCAGGGCCAGCAAATGGCCGGCGGCTGCTGGCTGCTCGCTTTGGACGGCTTCCGTCTCCAGCAAAAAGTTGTGCATGTTCAACAGTCCCGTCAGCTGGTCATAGCGCAGAACCCGCTTATTGCTGATGTCTTTGGCGATCAGGACCGCCGTCTTTGGCACCTGGTGCTCGCCGGTCGTCCCGCGGATGGCCTCAATTTCCAGGAGCCGCTCGCCCCCGTCCAGCTGGACATGGGTCGTCATGAACATGCTCTGCTGGATGGACAGGCGCTGCTGCAAGTGTCGCCGGTCCAAGACGTACAAGAAGTGGTAGCGGTTGGCCGCGGGCACGAAACTTTCGGCAAAAGCCGCGTGGAACTGGTCATAGTGGCCATCCTGCCCCAGAATTTTCTGCCAGGACACCGGGTATTTGAAGATAGTCAGCTCATTTTTGTCAAAATCAACCAACAATTCAAAAAGGTCATCCTTGCTGATGGCCTGCTTGAAGTTGTTGTAGGCCAGCAGGCGCTTGTCGCGCTCGCGGCTTTGCGCTTCCGTCAGCTCCAGCTTATGGATCAAGCCCACGACCTGCTCCGGCTCGCCCTTTTCATCGCGGCGGTTGACGAACATGTCGACCTTGAACTGGTCGCGCAGGTTGAAGCCATGGACGGTGACGGAAGTCCTCCCCCCTTGCAGGCATTCGCGGTACTTGGCCACGAAGCGGTTGGTGTCCCCATAGGCCACGAAGTTCTGGGCAAACTCATCCACCGTGTCATAGCGGTAGTAGTTGCTCAAGTCATAGCGCCGGCGCAGTTCTGCTGAAAAAACAATCAGGCCCAGTTTGGGATAGACCCAGGCCAGGCTGCCCTCGTCTTCAAACAGCTCCTTGAAATTGACCTCTTCTTGCAGCTGGTTCTCCCTGACCAAGGGCCAGAGGACCTCAGCCAGGCCCTTAATGGCTTCAAGATCTGCCAGGGTCCAGGAGCCGTCTTTGCCTTGGAAGCTGATGAAGCCGGAAAAAATCTGGTCCGTCATCCAGGCATAAGACAGGTTGCCAGCCGCCAGGGCCAAGGTATGGTCAGACTCCTTCCGCGTCAAGATTGCCGGATTGGCCTGGCGGAAACAGTCGTTCAGCAAGGCAAAGTGGTCCTGGTCCTCCAAGAGCAGATTGTAGTGCATGGCCTTATAGCCCGGCCCATGGGAGCAGTACTCATACAGGAAGTGGCGCGTCGCCGCCGAGTTGGTGCAGACGTAGACCATCTCCAGGCCAAGGTCCTTCTTGATCAAATCTAAAAGGTCGATGACCTGCTCAGCCGGCGCTCGCCCCTTCTCAAAATAGGCACGCTGGAATTCTGCCAGCACTTCAGTCGTTTTTTTGCTCATCGCGTTCCCCCACATTTTTTCTAACCCATCACATTTATCTTTACTCTCACAAGTCGTTATGCTGCTTGGCAACACATTCTACTCCATCCGTATTTTAGCAGATCCGCGCGCAAAAAAGGCCGCAAGCGCCTAAATAGTTGCCTTGCAGCCTTCAAAAATCGTTAAAAACCTTTACTAACCCCTAAATCAGCAAAATAAAGTTCGCTTTTTACAGGGTAACCTTTTCCGCTTCCTTCACTCTGGCCCAGTTGTGCGGATCCAGCAGGGTGGTGTCCAGCTTTTCCAGCATGCGGTCCAGCTTGTGCAGCTCCACGTCTCTTTGGTCATCGCTGGTATTTTGCAGCTCAGCCTGCAATTGGTCATAAAAGACCGTTTCCTTGGCATTCTTCCAGAAGTAGTCTTCGTACTGGATGCCTGAGAAGTGCCATGGCTTGAAGAAGAGGTTGTAGTGGATCAAGGATGGGTGCGGGTTCTCCGGGGTATTGTCGTTGGGCATTGCATCCCACTTAGGATCGACGTACTTGATTCTGCCGGAGCAGATTTCGTTCAGGTAGTCCTGGTCAGGAGCAATGCAGTCAAAGTGGTACTTGCCCAGCAGGTAGAAGAACTTGTCCAGGAACTTTTCCTCCCGGAAGGCCTTGGCATTCATCACCAGCATCCCCGAGTTGATGTACTTCTTGGTATCCAAGGTCAGCACTTCCTTGATGTAGCGGACCATTTTTTCAACGAATTGGATTGACGTGTCGTTGGACGCGCCAAGCAGATTATCGCCTAAGTCAGTCTCGTAGAGCTTGGCAATGTCGTCATTGAGCACCGTGTCGCTGTCGATGTAGACTGCCTTGTCATATTGCGGGAACAGGTCCGGAATGAACAGGCGGTAAAAAATGGACATAGTGAAGAAGTCCCCGCGCAGGAAGTTTTCCTTCCGGTCCTGGATTGGGGCAAGCATCTTGTCATCCATTTCGTAGAATTCCACGTGCAGGTTGGCCTTTTCATAGGCCTTTAAGGCCGCTTCATGCTCTTTGGACAAGCCTTGGTGCAAAAAAGTGACGGTGTAGTCCCGGTCGGGGCTCACGAACTTGACCAAGGAGTTCAAAGAAACGGCCGCGTATGGCGTGAAGTCGTCACTGATTGAGTAAAATACTGGAATAGTCATCTCGTTAATCGTCTCCTCCATTAACACAGTATTTTTGAAGATTTTTGAATAACAGCTCCTATTAATCCTGCTTCTGATTATAGTCAAAGCCAACCGCATGGCTAGCTTTTCAGGCAAAAAAATTATAATCAACGCCATCTTGCGGTAAAATCAGCTTAATATTTTTGCTGATTGCAACTAGATCGAGGAATTTAAAGATGGATAGAAATTACGCCTACAACAAGTTCAAAGCCCTGGTGCCAGAAGAGGTCACGCGCAAGATTCCGAGCGAGCGCGAGCACCACGCCCTGTTCAACCTCTTGCTCCTGCTGGAAAAGCAGCATCCTGAAGAGCTGCAGCGGGGCTTGAGCGACCAAGCCCAGGCAGACGAGCGGGCAGCCTTGCAGGCCTTGATTAAGAGCAGCTTTGCCTCAGTCATGGCCGAGCACTTCAAGCAGGGCCTGGTTACCGACGCCGACCAGCCGCAAGTTGTCAAGCGGGATGTTGCCGCGACTGATCCAGAAGCCAATAAGCAGATCACGGCCTTGGTCAAGCCGGAATACCTCAAGCGCATCCCCGTCTTCATCAGAAAGCACGCGATGGGCAAGACCTGCCAGCTTTTGGCCCGCGAATTTCCCGACCTCTACAATGAGTTCAAGGGAGAGCCAAGCCAAGATGCGGTCGACAAGATGCGGACCTTGATCAACCTGATCTTTGAAGAGCGGATAGCCAAGCACCATATGTAACAAGTCAAAAAGAAGCCGGCCAAGGGCCAGCTTCTTTTTTCATTTACTTAAACTTCCCACTTACAAAAGTGGGCTTGTACCTTGAAAATTCAATAGTTTAGCCAATAAAAAAGCACAAGGCCTTTGTTCGCTTGATATAATTCAACTACAACATCATCAATATCAAACGAAAGGCTTGTGCTATGTCTAGTTTACCATCATTCGATACTGAAAATGAACCTAAAATCGCCCGTTCTGTTGAAAAGTTCTTCAAGGACTACAAAGTTATGGAGCTTCTCCGTAGATGTGGGCTCCGCAAGTCAAAAGGAATCCATCTTTGGTCGATCCTTTCATACATCTTCAGTAATGTGTTTCGAGACAGAAGCATGTACATGCAACAGAAGTCTGGCAAGTGTACTGCTGGCTTCTCCAAAAACACCTACTATCGATTCATGCAGAACCCACATATCAACTGGCTCCGCTTCACTATTCTGCTAGCTGAGAAGATCGTCAATGGGCATCTGAAAGATCTGACCTCTGACCAACGTGCGGATTGCTTCGTCTTTGACGATTCGCTCTACTCCAGAACTGGATACAAGAAGACTGAGCTGGCTGCCAAAGTATTCGACCACGTTTCGATGACCTACAAGAAGGGCTTTCGGATGATGACCATGGGTTGGACTGATGGATCCTCCTTCGTCCCAATCGCTTCATCACTCTTGTCCTCAAAGAACGATCAGAATGTCATCGGGGCAACCAAGAAGATCGACAAGCGCACAATCGCGGCCAAGAGGCGAATTATGGCCCAATCAAAGGGGACCGATGTAGTTATCCAGCTGCTCGATCAAGCCTTGAAAGCAGGGCTCACTGCCAAGTACGTCATGTTTGACACTTGGTTCTCCAATCCTCATCAGATTGTCCAAATCAGTCAACGTGGTTTGAACGTAATCGCCATGGTGAAGAAAAGCTCCAAGATCACATACGAGTTCGAAGGAAAGCGGATGAACGTCAAGCAGATCTTCAACGCATGCAAGAAGCGTCGAGGTCGTTCAAGATATCTCCTGTCCGTCCCTGTAAAGGTTGGAGATCCTGCCAAAGATGGTACCCAGATTGACGCCAGAATAGTCTGCGTAAGAAATCGCTCCAACCGCAAAGACTGGATCGCTCTTATTTGCACGGACATGACGATCCATGAAAATGAGATCATCAGAATTTACGGCAAAAGATGGGACATCGAGGTCTTCTTCAAGACCTGCAAGAGTTTCTTGAAACTTGGTACTGAATACCACGGCCTCTCATATGATGCATTGACTGCCCATACGGCTTTCGTCTTTCTGCGCTACATGTTCATGTCAGTTGAGAAGCGAGATGATGAAGATGATAGGACAATAGGCGAGCTCTTTTCTACTCTAAGTCAAGTGTTATCAACGATTTTAGGCAATTTTATTTTGAAATAAGAGCCTAATTTGAATGGAGCCTCCGGAGAATCAAGTCAAATATCTGACTTTAGGGTATAACAAATACAGCCTGCCTTCTGTAATTTTGAAAAGGAGGCTGTTATAATGTTTATTGGATCAATTCTTATGACAAAAGTCTTTGGTTGTATTTGGCTACGTCATAGCTATATAATTGATCATTCTTAATTAAAGCGAAGATCGTCCGTAATAATTTATGGATCGATGCGATAGCGGCCTTCTTGTGACTTGCAGTCTCAGAAGACCGTTTTCGTTTCTCGTAATAATCCGCAATATGACAAGGTTTTCCCGCTTTCTTGGCCGATTGAATTTGGTTGATTGCCAAGTACAGCACCTTTCTGCCGATAGCTGTCCCACGCTTTGAAATTGACAGGTGGGCCGTGAGGTTGCCAGATTCATAAACTTGAGGGTCAACGCCAACGAAGGCATTTAATTGGTTAGGGTTTTTAAAGCGTCTGATATCTCCGAGCTCACTAATAATTCTCAAGGCAGTGTTTTCGCCGATGCCTGGAATGCTTGTGAGGATCTCCAGATCCCGCCTAGGAGCCAGCTTAGCCATCTCCTGTAAAGCAGTCTGGCACTCTTCTTCAGCGCTTAGGATGTTGTTAATAGCCATTTTGAGGCCACGAACATAAGCACTGTCCTTTTTGACAGCTGGGCATGCGAGCTTGGCCAGCCGGATAAGCCTCTGTGCCAGATCATTGGCACGTTTTTCACCAATACCAGATAAGCTCTTTAAGAAGTCGATGATATCGGCTTCTTTTGTTTCTAATACGATATCAGGGTGCGGGAATCTGAGAACAATACTCCAGTAGTTTTTTCCTCTCGGATTAGCCATTAGGTGCTCAATCTCTGGGAAAGTGAGCTGAATGGCTTTGTGCAGTCTATTCCTGTTGGTTATCAGATCGCGCGAAGCCTGCTCGTAGATGCGGTTGTTGGCCATCAATTCTTGATATTCTTCGCTTTGAACATAGGCCAGCCGTTGCGGGTGCTCAGACTGCAGCTTGGCAAGGTACATTGCATCAAGCTTATCGGTCTTGTTCTGGTGCAGGTCATCCTTTGTCTTTCTTTTGGCTTCCAGCGGGTTCATCATGACATAGCGTAATTCGTGCATGTCCAAAAACGCCTGGAGTCTTCTGGAGTAGACGCCAGTTGCTTCAAAGATAATTTGCGGGTTGGTAACCTGCTTGAGGTCATCTAGCAGCTGATTGAAGCCTACCATATCGTTGGAAATGGCATAGTCATTAACTTTTTGGCCATTGACCATAATGCATACGTTAGACTTCCGGCTGCTAACATCAATACCGAAAACAGTTTTCAATAAATCCATAATAATAAACCTCCGCTTTACTTGGAGATGAGCTGCCTTCACCCAATTCAATCAGATCTAATTTTCTCAACCGGACTTTAACAGCCAACATACTTAGACGAGATTCTCAATTGAATGGTGAAGCTGCCAGTTTTACTTACGACATCATGTGTCCAAGAGCTTCACGGCATTGGCTTCATCTCCACTTTACATAGTAAAAGAAAAAGTGTTGAACGACTACTCCGTCGAGTAATCATCCAACACTAGATTAGTATGTTTTACTGCATGATAGACGAGCTTGCGGACATTACTTTCCATCACTCCCTTCAGATCCTGGTGGAAGCCATGTTCAAGAGCGTGAAAGAGATCTTCCAACAGACAGAAGAGCAGATGGAAAGGTTCACCAAAGCTTTCATTTCCCGCCTCCCGAAGTACATGCAAGAGGCTATATCGCCATCACTAGCAGCATAATTGAATATTTACTGGTTAAACTATTGAGTTTTCAAGGCTTCATAGTTCTTTTTGGTGTGGGAAGTTTAAGTCATTTATTCAAGACTTCGCGCTCGATCACGTCCAAGACCCCGTCGTGGCGGTAGTCATAGCGGGTCACGTGCTTGGCCGCGGATTTGACTTGGTCGCTGGCGTTCTGCATCGCGTAGGACTGGCCGGCAAACTGCAGCATTTCCACGTCGTTCAGCCCGTCGCCAAAGGCCATGATCTCGCTGGCCTTGATGCCGCGCTTTCCGGCCAGCCACTTCAAGGTGCGGCCTTTGGAGACGCCTGGAAGCAGAAGGTCGATTGAGCCTACGCCTGAAACGAAGACCTGCAGGTCAGGACAAGCCTCGGTCAGAATTGCGGCAGCTTCCGCGAGCTGCTCCTTGGGCGGCCGCAGGCAGATTTCCGCGACCCGCTGCTCCGGCAGCGACCAAAAGCTGGGCAGGACCTTGAACTTGGAGAAGTAGAAGTCCATGTGGTCATGGAAGTCCTGAGTCGTGTCCTCTCTAAAGTAGCAGTAGTGCTCCCCAGCCAGCATCACGTTTTTTTCCAAATGATTGTCCTTCAGTGCCCGCAAGGCCCCTTGGATGTCAGCTTCCGGCAAAAAGCTGCCCTTGACCAGCTTGCCGCGGTCATGAACCAGGGAGCCGTTGAATGAGGCAATCGTCAGCTGGTCAGCCATCGGGAAGAAGCTGGCGATTTGGGCATACTGGTCCCCGGAAATCGGCAGAATCTGGATGCCGCGCTCTTGCAGGCCAGCGTAGATCCGGCTGAAGCGCGCCCGGTCGTAGACCCCCTTTCCCCGCATGAAAGTTTCGTCCATGTCAAAAGCAATCAATTTGATCATTTTGTGTCTCCTGTTCAAAGCAATCTTTTCTGCCTTAAGTCTAACAGAAAAAAGGCCGCTTATAGGATAGAAATAACCGCTCGCTTGCGCGGGCGGTCATTTCTATTATCACTATACAATGCAGCAACGCACTGCATCGATTTCATTATAGACCAAAAATCAGCTATTCTGCCAGTTTGACTAAATATTTTTAACATAACCAGCAAAATTTTATTAATAAGCAGCTGGTTGGCGGCAAGCCAGTTCTTTGAAAAAGTTAGTTCAATTTCGGTTTTTGAATGAATTGCCGCAGGCCTCCTTCCCTGGCCCACTCTTATCATGCCAGATAAACTATAAGCCAAGTCAAAGCTCATGTTAAATATAAGCAAAAAGTCGCCCGCCTTGCTAGCGGACGACTTAAGGCAATTATTCGCGTTTCTTCAGCAGCTCGCGCCGCAGGCAGGCCAGCGGAAAGATGGCGTCCAGCAGCAGCGAAAGCGTCAAAAGCAAATTCAGCCAGAAAGGCGTGACGAAGTCCATGACGGCCACGTTCTTCCCCCGCTTTTGGCGGACTTTTGGCGCCTGGATCTTGGACAAGCGGACCGGCTTGACGGCTTGCCCGTTGACCGTCAGGCGCGACTGGGCGTAAGTGACGACTGGCAGGAACATGGCCCCGCCCTGCTTGCCCGTCCAGGTCATCTGCAACCGCCCGCCAGGCAGGGCGGTCTTTTTGACCAAATGGTTCTTCTGGATCACGGCCGTGACGTAGAGGCGCTCGGCGTGGCGGGTGGTGATCTTCTTGGACTTAACCGGCAGGTAGTCGCCTACGGTCTTTTTGATTGTGGCCAGGAACTTGCCTGGATCATTCAAGTGGGTCGCCGCCTTGGCCTTGTTGATGATCGCGCGCTCGTTGCCCGCCCCCATCGCGGCGGCAGTGTCCTTTAAAGTCCCTGGCATGTAGCCAATGCGCGAATAATGAGCCAGCTGATTGTCCAAAAAGCGGACGTTGGCCAAAGCAGCCAGCAGCAAGATGAGCGTGGCCCCAAGTCCGGCCAGGGAAATTCTGCCGCCCAGCTGCTTGCCCATTTCGCCCAGCCGCTGGATGGTCATGGCCAGGCCCAAAAGCAGCAGCGGGTAAGCCAGACAGAGCATGCGGGCCGGGAACTGGAGGTACTGGCCTAAGAACGGGAAGCGGTCTTCAATTGCCTGCCAAGGCAGCAGGCTAGAGCTGAGCAAAAGCCACATGGCCCCATACAAAGTCATGGCCAGGTTGAGCTTGGTCATTTCGCCCCGCCGAAAAATGGCCAGCAAAAGGGCCGCGGCGATCTGGACCAGCAGGATAGCCAGCATGTAGGGCGAGATGAAGGTCCGCGACGACTTAAGCAGGATCAGGCCATTAAGGACAGTAGGACGAGACATGATCAAGACATTGTGCGGCATCCGCATCTTCGCCGCCGTCACCAGGATATTGGTGTGGCTGACATAAAGCAGCGAGGCCAAAGTATTCAAACTCAGCAAGAGCGTCATCCCGACTGCCTTGGTGGTATCAGTGATGACCTGCTTTCGCTGCTGGTCAGCGCGATTGGCCACCAAAGCATAGAGCCAGGCCGGCAAAAGCATAAAGACAGCCGCGACCCCAGTCAGCAGGTGGCTTTCAGCCGCAAAAGTCATCAAGAAGGTCAACGGCAGCCAGTGGACTGGCCGCTTTTTGTCCAAGACCATGGTCAAGGCCACATTGGCCGCGTATGGCAATAGCAGCGCGCTGATCGCGGAAAAATTGGTCCCCATCTGCCAGCGCGGCACCCAGCCGATCGTAATGTAGACTACGGCCAAAACAGCTGCCAGAAAGCGGTTGGCCTTGACCTTGCGCGCGGCTAAATAAAAGCCCATTCCAGAGAAAAAGTAGATCAAGAAGCTGGTGATCACCTGGAACCTGTACCACTTGCCGACCAAGAGAAGGATGGCCCCCAAGAAATAAGCAAACAGCGGCCCGTACAAGGCATTGACCACCCGGCCGCTTTGCGTGTAGCCGTAGATGGCCATGAACCAGCTGAAGTTGCCGTGCTTGAGCTGCTGGCTGGCCTCATAGATCCGGTTGAAGTGAAACAGGCTGTCGGAGCCGATCAGCATGTTCCCCGTCAGCATCTGCGTCCAGGAAATCTTGGCCGCCACCAAGAGCAAGATGACGTATGGCAGCAGGCGGTACAGCCAGCGGCAGACTGGCCGCCATTTTTCAGGCAATTTGGCTTGTTTTCGTTTCATTTTCTATCCCCTTTATTTATATATTTTAATAATTATACCCTCCTGGCAGAGACTGAAAATGATAACAAACGTTATATACAAGGACTTATTTTATTAGCCAAAAAGCAGGCCAGCCAGCTGCCTGTGGTTAAATCCAATTTAAAAAGCCTGCATCGGCTCACGCGAAAGTGAGTCAATGCAGGCTCTTTTTTAATTGAACAAGATCTTCAAGGCCTGGCGGACGCTGGTGATCGGAATCACTTCAATCCCCTCGTCTTGCAAGGCTGGCGACATGTTGAACTTCGGAATGAAGATCCGCTTGAAGCCAACCTTGGCGGCTTCTCTGACCCGGGCCTGGATCTGGTTTACCCGGCGGACTTCGCCAGTCAGGCCGATTTCCCCGACAAAACAGTCGGTTGGCTGGATTTCCTTGTCATAGTAGCTGGAAGCAATCGCCATGGCAATGGCCAGGTCAATCGCCGGCTCGTTCAGGCGGATCCCGCCAGTCGCCGTCAAGTAGGCATCCTGGTTCTGAAGCATCAGGTTCCCCCGCTTCTCCAGCACGGCCAAGAGCAAGGAGACCCGGTTGTAGTCCAGCCCTGAGGTCGTCCGCTTGGCATAGCCAAAGGCCGTTGGCGTCACCAGGGCCTGGATTTCGCCCAAGATCGGCCGGGTTCCTTCTAAAGAAACGACGACGGCCGACCCGGTTGAATTGGGCAGGCGCTCATCCAAAAAGACCGCTGAAGGGTTGGTGACTTCAGACAGACCTTCATTTTTCATCTCAAACATGCCGATTTCATTGGTCGCCCCGAAGCGGTTCTTGACCGAATGCAGGATCCGGTAGGCATGGTGCTCGTCGCCTTCAAAATAAAGAACCGTGTCCACCATGTGCTCCAGGATCTTTGGCCCGGCAATGGCCCCTTCCTTGGTCACGTGGCCAATTACGAAGACGGTGATCTGGTCCATCTTGGCGATCTTCATCAATTCCGCCGTAACTTCCCGGACCTGGGAAGCAGAACCGACCATAGAGTCCAGGCTAGGCTCATTCATGGTCTGGATGGAGTCGATGACCACGAAATCAGGCTTGACGTCGTCAATCTGGTCGCGGATGTGCTCCATGTTGGTTTCCGGATACAAAAGCATGGGACTTGCCCCCAGGTCCAGGCGGTCAGCCCGCATCTTGATCTGCCCGGCCGATTCTTCCCCGGAGACGTACAAAACCTTGTATTTATTGGCCAGGTCGCCCATAATCTGCAGCATCAAGGTGGACTTGCCGATCCCAGGGTCCCCGCCGATCAAGACCAGGGAGCCAGGCACGATCCCGCCGCCCAGAACCCGGTTCAGCTCTGAGGACTTGGTCAGAATCCGCTCTTCCTTCTCAGCCTTGACCGTGGCCAGCTTGACCGCTTCTTTAGCCCCCACGCTGGCCATCATCCGGCTGGGAGTGGCCTTGCTTGAGGTCTTTCTGACCTCCTGGCTCTCCTTTTCAAACTGGTTCCAGGCCCCGCAGTTTGGGCAGCGGCCCAGGTATGAGGCAGAAATATAGCCGCAGGAGCGGCACTTGTACTGCGTTTTGACTCTAGCCATTACTTATTCCCTTCCTTGCCAGTTGAGCCAAAGCCGGCCACGCGCTGGTTGTCGACCGGCTCATCGTCATCGCTCTTCAGGTAAGGCATGAAGATTGCCTGGGCGATCCGCTCCCCCTTCTTGATATGGAGGTCACGGACCCCATAGTTGAGCAATTGAACGAAGATTTCGCCTTCATTGCTTGGATTGTCGTAGTAGTCGCTGTCGATCACCCCAATCCCATTTGGCAGGGACAGGTTGCGCTTATACGTATTAGAGGACCGGTTGGCCAAAATCAAGACCTCATCTGCTGGCATATAAGCCTTGATCCCGGTTGGCACCAGGACTGGCTTTAAGGCGGCTTCCGCGTCCAGCAGGTCATTTTCGATCAGCTGGTGGCGGTTTTTGATCATCCAGAAGATCTTGATCAGCTTCATCTTCCAAATGCTGGGAATCGTAATGTCGCGCGCGGCTTCCAGGTCATAGCCGGCACTGGCAACCGTCTGGCGGCGCGGCAGGCTGATCCCTTGCCCTTCATACTTGCTGACGACTTCAAATCCTCTAACTCTGCTCATGATTCACGTCTCCTTTGTCTAATTCCTTAAAATATTCTACACTAGTTTTGCTGAATCATGACCAGTCACGATCATGAAAGAAATGCCATCAACAAGACGGAAGTGAGCAAATAAAATGCGAGAAAGCAAAGACATGACAAACGAAGCAGTCAAGAAAGAGCTTCGCTATGAAAAAGCCGGAGAATTGACCGCCAAGACCACTTTGGCCGAGATCAAGCGCGAGGACGAGACCGTCTGGGTCATGGGGCACGTCTTTTTGAGCCCTAAAGCCAGCCAGGCGGACCTGGACCAGCTGATGAATGATGCCAAGCAGTTCGCCGCATCCTCCGGCCACAAGATCTGGGTCCTTGATCCTAAAGGGATCAGCTACTTCATGCAGCACCCGGATTTTGAGCAAGTCTGGGCCGACAAGCCGGCCATCCTGCGCTAACGCTTTTTTGAATAGTTAGACTTAAGATTTTTTCTAAGCTACAATATTCAAGTAAAGATTATTTAGGAGGAAATTCGCATGTCACAAGAAATCAACTTTGACACTATCGATAACTTTGTCAGCGACTTGGCCAAGCACCCTGCCTACAAGGTAGCCGCGCACGCTGCCCAAACCAACGGCATCTACAAGGCCAGCCAAAACACCCAATCAGCAATCGACCTGGACCCAACCTTCTCAGTCGAAATCGACACCGGTTCAGTCTCAAACCAGAAGCAATCCGGCCGCTGCTGGATGTTCAGCGCACTGTCCACCATGCGCCACGCCATCCAAAAGGAATTCAAGCTCAAGGGCTTTGAACTGTCACAAAACTACACCTTCTTCTGGGACAAGTTTGAAAAGTCAAACTTCTTCTTTGAAAACGTCATCGGCTCAGCCGACAAGCCACTTGGCGACCGCAAGGTCGCCTTCCTGTTCCAAGCACCGCAAGGCGACGGCGGCCAATGGGATATGCTCTGCGGCTTGATTGAAAAGTACGGGATCGTGCCAAAGAAGGCCTACCCGGAAACTGCCAACTCCGAAAACTCCCGCGCGCTTGATGCAACCTTGAACACCATGCTGCGCAAGGGCGGCTTGGAATTGCGCGACTTGGTAAACGCCGGCAAGAGCGCTGAAGAAGTTGAAGCCCACAAGAACGAGCTTTTGTCAGCTATCTTCCGCATGCTGGCAACTTCCTTGGGGATGCCGCCAAAGACCTTCAACTTTGAATACAAGGACGATGAAGGCAACTACCACATTGACAAGGACCTGACTCCACAAGACTTCTTCAAGAAGTACGTTGGCTGGGACCTGGAAAACTACATTTCAGTCATCAACGGGCCAACTGCCGACAAGCCATACAACAAGGTCTTCTCAGTTGAATACCTTGGCAACGTCGTTGGCGGCCGCCAAGTCCGGCACTTGAACCTGGAATTGAGCGACTTCAAGAAGCTGATCATCAACCAATTGGAACAAGGCGAAGTTGTCTGGTTCGGCTCAGACGTCTCACAGGACAGCGACCGGCAAGCAGGGCTTTTGGACACCAAGCTCTACGAAACTGACGCCTTGTTTGACTTCGACTTCTCAATGACCAAGGCCCAACGGCTTGACTCAGGCGAAAGCATGATGAACCACGCCATGGTCATCACTGGCGTTGACTTGGTAGACGGCAAGCCAACCAAGTGGAAGATCGAAAACTCATGGGGCGACAAGCCTGGCTTCAAGGGCTACTTCGTCATGAGCGATGAATGGTTTGACCAATTCGTCTACCAAGCCGTTTTGAACAAGGCCTACCTGCCAGAAGACGTCAAGCAGGCTTACGACGAAGGCAAGAAGAACCCAATCCAGCTGCTTCCATGGGACCCAATGGGCTCATTGGCATGCAAGTACTACTAATTTGGCAATGTCATTAAGTTAGGACACTGACTTATAACATGCCTTAGGACGCTCATTGATGTGACCCCCAAAATTGGGACAAATTAGTATTATGCCGTTAAGGTTGTTAAAACATGATTCCGATATTCAATCGGGGTCATGTTTTTTCGTCCTGTTTTGATTCTTACGTTGTTGTAGTAATCGATATATTTGTGAATAGCTTGTTCAAGCTCATCTAAGTCCTTGTATTTATGCTCTTGGCCGTAGAACATCTCCCGCTTAAGAATACCGAAGAAGCCCTCCATTAGGCCGTCGTCAAGAGAGTTGCCTAGCCTGGACATACTCTGATCGATCCCTCTGTTAGCCAGAGCGGATTGATATGCATAGTGCTGATATTGCCAGCCACGGTCTGAGTGGAAAATAAGCCCGTTAAGAGCCGGGTGCTTCTCAAATGCATCATCTAGCATAGTCATCACTTGCTTAAGGTCTGGGTGTCTAGAAATGTTGTAGGAGATGATTTCTTGGGTACAACCATCGATAATTGGAGAGAGGTAGAGCTTTTGATCTTTAAGATGGAATTCTGTCACGTCGGTAAACCAATGTCTGTCGGGAATAATTGCGTAGAAATTGCGTTTGATTAAGTCTGGCTTGATCTTGCCTTGAACGCCATAATAGCTGCTGTATTTGCGTTTCTTGCGGATTGAGATGGCGAATAAGCCCATCTTTTGCATGAGCCTCTGCACCTTCTTATGGTTGATCTCATAGCCTTCCCGGCGGAGTTGTCCGCAGATTCTCCGGTACCCATAGCGCCGGCTATGTTCAAGATAGATCTCTTTGATTCGATCCATCAGCTTCTGGTTACGAGAATCCTTGTCTGGCTTATGAGTCTGATAGTAGTAGTTACTTCTTGAAATATGAGGCAATCCAGGATTGGCATTGATAACGTCGATAATGTACTTAACGCTAAGCCGCAATTCTTGCCTTAATTCAGTGATTGCACGAGCTAATTCTTCTTTTCTTGGCTCTTCCGTTCTTGAATTAAGGCCTCCAATTTTTTTACGTATGCAAGCTCGACTGTAAGCCTCTTTACCTGCTCTTCCAGCTCTTTGATCCGTTGTTTGTCCTTGTTTTTGGGCATTCTTGGGTGGTCTACCTTTCTTCTTGGTAATGACAGTATACCCGTTTTCTTTGAAAGAGCGAAGCCAATTAGCAAGAATTCCTTGATTCGTAAGCCCTAAGTCTAAGGAAACCTGCCTAAGAGCTTCACCACCTAGCAGAACTCTATCAATGGCAGCGAGCTTGAAATCAGCAGTATATTTCTGTTGAGGGCGATCCAAAATGGCTTCGCCATGCTTTTGGATCAAGTCTACCAAATATTGGATTCCTCCACGCTCCATCCCATATTTTCGGCTGAGGTAGGTGCCTCTTCTATGATCGTCTACCCATTCGTGGTAGATAGCAAGTTTGATTTCTTTAGTGTATTTAGTCATGAAAATAACCCCCGAAATTAGTGTCCTAATTTCGGGGGTCATATCACATCCAAGTTGGATGAGCGTTTTTTTGTTTTTCTTTTTGGTTCCTGAAAAGTGCCTAGCTAAGTCTTCAAGGGCTACTTGTCTTTTGGAAATAAACAGCTATACTAGCAATAGTCAAATGAAGCGTCGAATGAGGTGCAACGATGTTCAAACAACCTTTGGCCGACTTGATGCGGCCGCAATCACTAGAGCAGATGGTTGGGCAAAGGCAGCTCCTGGCCCCGGGAAAGCCGCTGCGGCAGATTATTGACCAAGCGGTCCCATTGAGTCTGATCCTGTGGGGGCCGCCTGGTTGCGGCAAGTCTACCCTGGCTGGAGTCATGGCTAAGAGCCTGGACTTGCCATTTGAATCTTTCAATGCTTCAATTCAAAACAAAACCCAGCTGCAAGAACTGATCAAGCAACATCCAGACGAAAGTTTCGTCCTCCTGCTGGATGAAATCCACCGCCTGACCAAGCCACTTCAGGACTACCTTCTCCCCTATCTAGAAAACGGGCATATTCTCTTGGTTGGCGCGACTACGGAAAATCCAGTCATGAGCATCGCGCCGGCAATCCGCTCCCGTTGTCAGATTTTTGAATTCGAACCAATTTCCGCGGAAGAGATCGAGCCTGTCTTGAAGCGGGCCGCCAATGAGCGGCTGGACTTTGATCTAGGGGATGAAGAAGCCCATGCTATCGCCAACTCAGCCAATGGCGACGTACGGGTTGCCTTGAACATTCTGGATACGCTCCATGCCATGTACCCAGAGCAGCTGACTATGGCAGAGATCGCGTCTTTTGCCAAGAACCAGCACTTTGCCTATGACAGGGATGCCACCCAGCACTATGACTATCTGTCAGCTTTTCAAGACTCAATTGAAGGCTCGGATACCGACGCGGCCCTGTATTATCTGGCAGTGCTGCTCGAGAGTGGCGATTTAGACTCGGTGGTCAGAAGGCTTAAGGACGCGGCAGTTTTAACGGTTGGCCTCGCCGCTCCAGAAACGGTCACCCAAGCAATCACTTTAGCAAATACCGCTGCCTGCCCAGGGCAACATCAGCATTGACTATGGCCACCATGCTGCTCTGCATCTGTCCAAGATCAGACTCTGTCCGCTGGGCATATGCCAGAGCTAAGATGGACGCGCAAAATCCCAGCGCCCACCCAATGCCAGCCTACTTGCGAGATGACCACTACAAGGAAGCCGGCAAGCTCCGTGGTGCAGGGCTCAAGCTTGATGCCTTCAATCAGCCCCACCAAATCGCCAAGCAGGCCTATTTGCCAGAAGACTTGATCGGCCACCACTACTTTTTCCCGCGCAGCACAGCCAATGAAGAACGGCTCTACAAGCAATACCAAGCCTTGTTTGAGTATATTTACGGGAAAAAGTTTGCCGCGAGCGACCCATTGCGGCAACGGGAAAAGTAAATAGACCAAAATCTCTACGATTTTGCAAAGCAAAGCCCCAAGCGAAGAACTCGCTTGGGGCTTTTTGTGATGCTGTTTACAGCAAAAAAGCCCTGATCAATGATCAGGACTTCTCCGCTTTAAATTAGTGGCGCTTCTTGCGCAGGCTTGCCAGGCCCAGGGCGGCAGACATGCCTAAGGCAATCAGGCCGGCAGCAACTGCTGCTGGAGATTCCTTGGCACCAGTCTGTGGCAGCTTGGCTTCACCTGCCGTGGTCTTAACGGAGTTGGCTGAACCAATTCCATTGCCTGCGGCGTTAGTCAAACCGGCACCCTTGAGAGTTGGCGTACCTGGAGTGATTGGCTCGCTTGGCGTCTTAGCGCGACCAGAGTTAAGCTGGCCAGCATTTGGATAAGCCGGGTCGGACTTAGTCTTCCGGACAAGCGGCTTAACCTTTGGCTTAGTTGGCTCACTCTTGGTCTTGGTTGGCTTGGCCTTCGGCTTAGTCGGCTTTGGCTTTGACTTGGTCGGCTTAGCTTCTGGCTTGACTTCCGGTTTAGTCTCTGGCTTCGTTTCTGGAGTAGTTGGCTTCGTTTCCGGTTTTGGTAGTTTTCCACAAAAAGTTCTTTTGTAAAAAAATACACAACCCCAAAAATGGAGTTGTGTATCGCAAATCTTTTTCTCGCCTTAGCGTGATGCCCCACTGACCGTGTCAACCACGAGTTCAGCATTGGCGCTGTCCGCCGCAATCCGGCCAAAGGTAAAGACGTCAGCCAAGGCGTTACCGCCCAAGCGGTTGCCGGCGTGAACCCCACCGGCATTTTCCCCGGCACTGTAGAGACCGGCAATTCTTTGCCCTGCTTCGTTTAAGACGTGGGCTCCGGCATCAATCTTCAACCCGCCCATGGTGTGGTGCATGGCTGGTTGACGTGGTGTAGCGTAGAATGGACCATTTTCAACCCGGTGGTCAAAGACGCTCTTGTGGAATTCCGGGTCGTCCCCTTGGTCAACGTATTGGTTGTACTTCTTGATGCTTGCCAGCAAGTGGTCAGGATCAACCTTGATCTGCTTAGCCAATTCTTCCAAGGTGTCTGCCTTGTACAATTGCCCATTGGCAATTTCTTGCTTGATCTTGTTTTCATCAGTATTGTAGGCTGAGTTCTTGATCGTTTCATCGGCAATCAAGTAGAACAAACCACCATTGGCAATGGCGGCTTTTGCCAAAGTGTCACGACCAGCGTATTCGTTAACGAAACGGTCACCCTTTTGGTTAACCATGACAAAGTCAGCTGGCGGGACTTGCAAACCAGTGTTGTATTCACCCGTCTTTGGGTCGGCGACTGGCATCATTTGGGTGAAGCCCATACCAACCAAGGCCGCGCCTGCTTCCAAGCCCAAGTTGATCCCGTCACCGGTAATATATGGGGCATTGGTGGTCTTCATGTTGTCTGGAATGTCGTCCCAGTAAGTGTTGTACTTTTGTAGCATCTTGGTATTGGCACTGTAGCCGCCCGCCGTCAAAATCACGGCTTTGGCGTGAACGGTCAGTTTATCGGTCTTAACCCCAGTTACCCGGCCGTTTTCAAGCAGCAAGTCCGTTACCTTCGCGTCAGTGAAAGTCTGACCGCCATGTTCATCATAGTACTTCTTCAAAGCTTTGATGTAACCAAAGCCGTCGCTTTCCACTGGCTTGTGGGCCCGGCGCCACAAAGCACCGACTGGCATGGTTACGGCTGACATGTTGAAGTCAACGCCAATTGAAGCCAGCCACTTGACTGATTCCAAGGCGTGATCAGTCAAAGTCTTGGCCAAGGAGTAGTCACTGTAAATTTCGTTACCTTTTAAGTCAACCCGCTTGCCGCCCAGGTAAGTTTGCAGACGGTGGAAGAGAACTGAGTCAAACAGGTAATTCTTACCACTGTCAAGGTAAGCTTTGATCTGCTTTTGCATCTCCTTAAAGTCGTCCCGGTATTCCGGCGCGATTTCGTCTTCCTTGACTTCCATCATTTGCTCCAAGGTGACGTTTTCCCCTGGCAAGGCTGGAAACTTGTTTTGCCATTCTGGGTCAGCGGCGTTTAAGAAACCACCTGACCGCATGGTGTTACCACCAACGGTTGGCGCCTTTTCCAGCAAGGCAACCTTCAGACCATGTTGCAATGAACGGACAGCCGCGGTAAAACCAGCCCCGCCGGCACCAACCACGGCCACGTCAACCGTGATTTCCTGACTGCCTGTTTCAGCTGCTTGGTACTTTGGCCGCTTCTTGAATTCATCAGCATCCCCGCCAGCTAATTCAATGGCGTGGCCAACCCCGTCCAAGATCCCGTGGCTAGTCAAAGAAGCCCCGGAAACTACATCCACATTCAAAGTTTGGCCTTTCACAATTGCTTCCGGAATCCGCTTCAAAGCCGCGTCCGAAATGCCCGCTGTTTCTCCTTCAGCCACTTGGACATCTTCAATTCGGTCTTTATCAACCGTTACCGTCAGCTTGAACTTACCATTGTGGCCTTGCGCGTCAACCGTGTATTTTCCAGCCTTCATTTTCATCCTTCTTTCTGTTGCTTATGTTACTTTTCTCTTAATCGTGATCGTAACACTAGGACGAAGCCCACACAATCAGAATTTGTGATTTTTATCATTAATTAAAAAGATAACTGACTTTTCAGGATTTTATAAAGACTCCTAAACGAAAAAAGCTTTTCCTTCCAAATGAAGGAAAAGCTTTTTTCATGTTTTACCAAATGTGCAGCAGTCTGCTTCTATCCAGCTTGGACAGGTTGAATTGGTGCACGTGCTGCTTCTCGTTTTCCGGGAATTCCCGCAAGAAGTCGGCTACGTTGTACAGCCCCGTTGAATAGGACCAAACGCCCTTGACCTTCTTGATCGGGTCCAGCATCTCGTTTCTGATTGGATAAGCCGAAATCAGGAAGTGCTTGTGGTGGAACTTGAAGACGAAGTAAGGAAGACGGAACTCGTCCACGACCTCTTCCTTGGTCTTGCCGATCGTCACCACATTGCGGTAGGTGCCATACTTCTCACTGAACTTGTCGTTGAAGGAGAAGTAGAAGTTGGAGATATGCACATGTGGAAAGTCTTCTTCTTTGACTTCATCAGGAATCGCGATCACATGTGAATATCGGTCCAGGTTGTTTTCCCTTTGCAAAAGGGCATGTTCCATCTGGGTGGGCTTGATGCCCTTGACCCAGTCGGGCACTTCCGGGTGCGCCATGTATGAGTTGTACATCATGGCGATTACTTCGGGCTTGACCCAGTCGTACTGCATCCGGACCTGGTTTCTCTTCAATAAGCCTTCAAGAGTCTGATTTTGCATCAAGTCGACCACATAGCATTCGTAGTGGTACTTTTCACACCACTTCTTGTAGTGGTCGATTTCGCTAGGCACGATGTGGGTGCCGTCCACGATCACGGTCTCACCATAGGACATCTTGTGCTCAATCAGATTGTCCTTCATTCTGTTGGTTTGATCCGTGACGTGCCGCGGAATCACTTGGTGCAGTACGTCAGTCTTCTTGTCATAGTATACGGTAAGATCCGCCAGAAGCAGCCGAATCTCATCTCCGCTGATCGCGTAAGGCATCAGGTGGTGCCGCGCGATGAATGAAGATTTGCCAGAGCCAGGTGCGCCTCTTAAAAGAAATAATTTGCGCATATTTCGCTCCATTGTAAAAAACTATTTTGAATATCAAATTCGATTTTACCATAACTTGGCCATCTGTCGCGCGGAATGCCTTATTTTTCATCAAAAAAGCTTTCCTACTTTTTGTAAGGAAAGCTTTTAATTCCACTAAATCAAGGAATCCCATGGATTCAGTTCCACTGGCTCGGTTTCCAGCAAGTCCAGGATCTGCTTTGGCACGAATTCCTTCTTGACGGTCACTTCATAAACGTATTCTCTAAACCAGTCGTTGCTCATGACGAAGTAGCCCTTGGCCCCGCTCTTGTCGCCCCATGAGTTTTCAACCTTCCATTGCCGGATTTCCCCGTGGTCGACGTCAACCCCGACGATCGCCATGTCGTGTGAGGACATCCCCACGCCGGTGGCCAGGCGCTCAGCCTTGGTCATGGACGTATCGATGCCCAGCAGGTCGTCGAGCTTGTAGAGGTCTGGATCCATGAAGCCGGTCTTGCGGTCCATCTGGCGCAGAACGTCGTTGCCAAACCAAACTGCCCGCCCGCTCTGCAGCATCTTTACCGTGGCGTCTTCCAGGTATTCCATTGGCACGTTGACGAACAAGTTGGGCAACCCGCCGGCCACGTTGTCCTCAAAGCCCAGGTGCAAGACCCGGTTCAGTTCATGATCCGGCGCGTTGGCCAAGACCACGTAGTCGTCAAAGTCGGTGTCGCAGTATTTGTTGAAGAACTCAACCGGGGTCAGGTTCTTTTCCAAGTGGTAGTGCTTGTCGTCGTCTCTGAATTCCAGGTCAAAGGTCTTTGGCGGCTCGCCAACGGCAATGGCCATGATCTTGTAGATCTCGGCCAAGAACTCTTTTCTTTTGGCTTCAACGGCGGCTTCATCCCCGGCTTGAACCAGCTTGCGCAAGGTCAGGGCATCCTTCTTCTGCTTGTCGGACAAGACCATGTTCAAGGCATCTGAGTGATTGCTGTTGAAAGTTTCCGGCATGACGTATGACGGTACGACCCCGTACTTGGCGATCACTGAGGCCGCCATGTGCCACTGGCCGCCGTCAGTCGTAGTCCAGTCCAGGTAGCCGCGCACGGTCCGGTCATCCAGTGGCCGGTCTGCCGTGGCAATAATCCGGTCGTAGAAGAAGTTGGCCCGCTCAATCTTGTCCCAGAAGTAGTTGTAGGCCTGGGAGAAGGTGAAGTTCTTGGCCTTGTTCTTGGCGCCAAAGTTGTGGCGGACGACGTTCAAGGTTGAAAAGAGCCAGCAGCGGCCAGACCGCTCTTGGTTGGTCACGTTGTCCGTGTCCAGTTCCACTGAGAAGGTCCGGTTCAAGCTCCGGGAAACTTCCGGGTTCCAGGCAGCCTCAATGACCCCGCTGCGGCCAGCGGCTCTGGCAATGACTTGGTTCTTGGGATCCGCGTTGAAGTCGCGGCTGAATTCAGCGATTTCTTCTAAGCTAAGCTTGTGTGACATAAATTCTCCTCTTGTTTTCGTTAAAAAATCATGCTTTTTACAGGATCTGCTTGTTGATAATCCGCAATTCGTGGTCAAAATCGTAGACAATGGCCTTGGCGTTAGGTACTTCCAGCTTCAAGATGTCCACATTGTTGATCTGCTCCAGGTACTTGATCAAAGCCCGCAGGCTGGAGCCATGGGCCACGATCAGCTGGTCCTCGCCCTGGCGCAGGCGGCTGGCCACCTCGTCTTCATAGTAAGGAAGCAGGCGCAGCTGGGTCTGGTGCAGGCTTTCCGCCCTAGGCAAGAGCTTGGGGTCAACGTACCGGTAGCGCCGGTCGATCGTCGGCGACCCTTGGGCTGGTGGGACCGCGTCAAAGCCGCGCCGCCACTCCAAGACCTGTTCCTTGCCAAAGACCTTGCGGGACACGTCCTTGTTTAAACCGCGCAAAGCCCCGTAGTGGCGCTCATTGAGCCGCCAGGTCTTGGTCATCGGCAGCCACAGGAAGCCACAGGTCTCGGCCACGATGTTGGCCGTCTCAATTGCCCGCGACAAAACCGAGGTGTGAATGCGCGTTGGCTGGAAATCAGATAGCTGCGCCAATTTCTCCCCGGCCGCTCTTGCCTGCGCGCGGCCCTTGTCAGTCAAAGGAACGTCGTTCCAGCCAGTATATACGTTTGCGGCATTGGCTTCGCTTTCGCCATGCCTAAGCAGTGCCAATTTTGCCATAATGCTAACCTTCTATGCAAAAAATGCCCAGATGCCGGTAATGATAAACAATACGCCCAAAAACAGAAAGGCGTTGCTGCTCAAGCCCTTGGATGGCTGAGCGCCCTTTCGGTCCTTGATCTTTCTCGAGATTCCGGTCGCCAAGTCCCAGATGCCAAACAACAGGACCGCGTACGGGACCCACCATGAATGAACGTTCATCGCTTACCCCCAAAGCTTGTAGGCGTAGTAAATCGCCGCGATCAAGACGACTGCCCCGGTCAGGTAGTAGGATCTGGCGGTCAATTTAACCTGCCCCTCCTTCATGGTCTTGGACGCGTTAAAGCCGCGGGCCAGTTCCCACAGGCCAACGATCAACAACAAAATAAAGGTAAAAGTATGCGTATCCCACTTCATGTTTTTCCCTCTTATAAATCATCTGCTGAACAATTGTAGTCAACGATCTTAAAGTTCCCCGCTTCATCCAGAATCCCGCGCGTCACGCTGCCGTTTTCCGGGAAAGGGATGTCGTGGAGGCCATCACTCTGGTCCCAGTACTTGATGCCCAAGGTCTTGATAAAGTCCCCATGGGAAACGACCAGCACCCGCGCCTCGTTTCTGGTTTCCTCGCGCAGGACCTTGACGGCCCGCTGCATGCGTAGGTCCAGTTCCTCCACGTTTTCGGCCAGGTGCCGTGGGTCCGCCTTCTTGGTGGCCTCTCTGAACTTGTAGATGCCAACGGCATCGATGATCGCCTTCACGTCTGCGGTCTCCGGGATGCCAGCGGCCTTGGAAACGGCCCGCCAGGTCTCGTCAATGCTGTCGCCTTCAAAGGAGCCGAAAAAGACTTCCCGGAATTCCGGCAGCTTCTTGATCTTCCCGATCTGGGAGACCACGTTGGCATTCTTCATCAAGTGGACGGTGTCGATCGCCCGCTTGAGGTCGGAAGAATACATGTTGTCAAAGTGAATCTGCGCCAAGGCCAAGGCGGTCTTCTTCAAATCATCGATCCCCCTGATGGTCAAGGGAGTGTCGCACCAGCCCTGCACCTTGCCCAAGCGGTTGAACAGGGTCTCGCCATGACGGACTAAATAGACTTCAGTTTTCAAACATTTCCTCCTTTTTTATCTTTATCGAACTACTCTATTCTAACTTACTTTGCTAGCAATTTCACTAAAACCAGGCAGAGGCCGCCAGATAAGCCGCCAGGACCACGGAAAAGGCGGCGGTCACCCCTCTGACCAGGCTCGGCTTTAGATATTTAATCAGTTTCTGGCCAAGAAAGCCACCGATAAACATCCCCGCCGCCAAAGGGATAGCCACGTCCCAGCGGACCAGTCCGCGGTACATGAAGATCAAGAGGGCGACCAGGTTGGCCAAAGAGCCAATGATGGCCTTGATCCCGTTGATGACGATGAAGCTGGATTTTGACAAGTAGGTCAAAAAGACCAGGGTCAAGACGCCGGAAGCCGCCCCGAAGTAGCCGGCGTAAATGCCAGCCATAAACAGGCCCAGGTAGGCCAGGACCAGCTTGAGCTTGCTGTCTGAGTCCCGGGTGTAGATCGGCCGCCGCCCGCTCCAGACCAAGAGGCCCCCGCTCATCAAGACCAGGAGGGGGACGATTTTCTTAAAGATTTCGCCGGGAAAGGCTGACAAAAGCCAGCCCCCAATGGCCGCCCCGGAGAGCTGGAAGAGGCCGTACCAGGCCAGTTCCCGCCAGTGCCCTTTCATTTCCTTGAGGCAGGAGGTCAAAGCCCCAAAGCCTGTAGTCACCAAAGAGGCCGTGTTGGTCATGTTGGCCACGACCGGACTGAGCCCGACCAGCAACAGGCCGGGGTAAGAAGCCAAAGAGGCCATGCTGGCCACGGAAGAGACGATTCCGGCCAGGATGCCCAAGACGATTAAGTAGACAATCAGCATAAATACTTCCTTTGCTTTATTTTGCTTGCTAAAAAATTCCAACTTATTTATTGTAGTTGATTTTCACCCACGTGAAGCAAGCATTTGTGCTTTTTGGCCAGGAAATGAAGTACAATAGGCTTAAGCAAACTCAAGATCAGAATTTTCGACAAATGCGAGGTAAAAATCATGGTTAAAGCAGCAATCGTATTTTCAGATGGATGTGAAGAAGTTGAAGGCTTGAGCCAAGTCGACGTTTTGCGCCGCTTGGACATCCCTTGCGACATGATCGGCCTGACCAGCAAGACCATCCGCGGCGGCCACGGGATCGTTTTTGAATGCGACAAGACCCTGGACGACAGCCTCTTGGACTACGACCTGGTCTCCTTCCCAGGCGGCGCGCCTAACGCCCACCACTTGCGCGACAGCGTCAAGCTGGGCGAACTGATGGCTGAGCGCCACCGGCAAGGCAAGTGGGACGCCGCCATGTGCGCCTCCCCGATTGCCTTGTCCAAGTACGGGCTCTTGGAAAACGCCAACTGGACCAGCCACCCGGACTTCAAGGCCCAAGTGCAGTCAGAAAACCCAAGCAGCCACTACATGGACACTCCGGTCGTCGTTGACGCTGAGCACAAGCTGATTACCAGCCGCGGACCAGCTACTTCCTGGGCTTTTGCCTACGCGATCGCCCGCGTCTTGGGCAAGGACACGGAAGACTTGGAAAACGCGATGCAGTACAACTACCTGCGCGACCACATCAACCTGGACTAGTCCCATGGCTTTAAGCTACATCACCGAAGCTCGGGTGGCGGATCTAGCCGCCATCATGCATATCATCAATGACGCGAAGGCTTTTTTAAAAGCATCCGGCTCCAGCCAGTGGCAGGAAAGCTATCCTGACGAAGCCGCCATCTTAAGCGACATCAAGGAGCAGGCCGGCTTCATCCTGAAGACTGACGGGCAAATTGCCGCTTATGCCGCGATCACCGGACAAGACCCCAACTACGCCGTAATTGACGGGGCTTGGGCCAACGTGGCCGACCCCTACGCGGCGATCCACCGGATTGCCATCGGCTCAGCCTTCCGCGGCCAGCACTTGGCCGGGCAGTTCTTGAACCAGCTCATTGCCCTGGGCTTAAGCCGGGGGATCAAGAACTTCCGCGTCGACACCGGCAAGGCCAACGCGGCCATGCAGCACCTGGCGCTTAGCCATGGCTTTCAGCTGCGCGGGATCATCAAGGTCACCAGCGACTCTATCGATCCCAGCCGCCTGGCTTACGAACTCAATCTGCCAGCAGAATAAATCAAGCAACAAGGAGCATAGCAGGAGATGACAGAAACGCTAACGATTAAAGATCTGCAAGTCGATTTAAAGGTGATCCCCCTGACCACCCCCTTCGTGACGGCCCTGCACCGGGTGGACAGCATCAACGCCGTCCGCGTCAGAGTCGCCCTTTCCAATGGAATCGTGGGCACGGGGACCTGCACCCCTAATGAGAAGGTCACGGGCGACACGATCAACAGCGCCGCGGCCGTCATCAAGGAGGTCATCCGGCCACTGCTTTTAGGCCAGGACTTTGGCGACTGGCGCCGGCTCTTGCAATTGGTGCAAGCCAGCATCGTCCACAACGGCCCGGCCAAAGCCGCCGTTGAGCTGGCCCTCTATGACGCCAAGCGCCAGCTTTTGGGCATCAGCCTGACTGAGCTCTTGGGCGGCAAGGGCGGCAGCGTCCACACCGACTACACCATTTCCATTGGCGACCCCGACCAGATGATTGCCGAAGGACAAAAGCACGTCGAAGCCGGCTTTAAGTCCCTCAAGCTGAAATTGGGCCACGGGCACGTGGACCGGGACATCAAGCTGGTGGAAGACTTTGCCTATGCCGTTGGACCAATGATCCACCTGCGCCTGGACATGAACCAGGCCTGGAGCGCGCGGGAAACCTTAGCCGCCGCCAACTACTGGAAGAAGCACAAGCTGGCCATCGACTTTATCGAGCAGCCAGTGCCAGCCGGCGACTTGGACGCCATGGCCTGGCTGACCAAGACCTCCCCTTACCCAATCATGGCTGACGAGGCCGTGGAGAGCTATCTTGATGCCCAAAAGGTGGTTGAAAAGCGGGCCGCTGACTATATCAACATCAAGCTGATGAAGACCGGGGGCTTGAGCGAGGCCCAAAAGATCAACGACCTGGCTGAAAGCCGCGGGATCAAGACCATGGTCGGCTGCATGATCGAATCGATTGAGTCGATCTCTGCCGCCTGCTCCTTCGTCCTGGCCAATCCCAACGTCGTCTTCGCCGACCTTGACTCAGTCTTTATGGCTGACCAGGACCCTGACATGGCTAATTTTGCCGTGGCGGCGGGCGATACGATTACGGTTAAGTAATTTTTTCATTAAGGAGGCAAAGCCATGTTAGCAAGCAAGCTCGACCAGCTCCTGCGCCCCTTGCCGGGCAGAGAAGCCCTGCTGATCACGAACGCGGCCGGAGAGGTTCTTTTTCAAACAGACAGCGTCAATGACCGCTTCAAGTCAGCCAGCCTGATCAAATTAGGGGTAGCCGCCTACATGCAGGCCCACCCTATGGACCTGACCCAGACGGTCACGGTCAAAGATGAGGCGATCGTGGAAGGCGGGATGCTCTGCCACCTGGCCCAAAGGAATTGGAGCTTGCGGGACCTGCTGGACTTGATGCTGTCAGATTCAGACAATACCGCCACCAACGTCCTGATCGACTGGTGCGGCTTTGACCAGCTGGAAGCCTGGTTTAAAGAATGCTATCAAGGCCTGCACCTGGGCCGCTACCTGATGGCCGAAGCCGACAGCCAGACCGGGAAGGAAAACTACATCACCGCGGCTGCGGCCATGAAGCTCTTCAAGCAGCTGCTGGACGATCCCAGCCCCTTTGGCGAGATCTGCCGCGGGGCCATGTACAACCAAAGCTCCCGCAACAAATTGATCGAAAACCTTCCGGAAGGCTGCTCCTGGAACAAGACCGGGGAGCTGGACGACACTGAGCATGACATCGCCAGAATCATGGTCGATGACCAGTATCTGGACGTCTGCTTCATGAGCCACTACCAAGGCCTGCGCGAGCGCGCCAAGATCATCCTGGCCATGAACCAGGTCGGCGAGCTGGCCTACCAGGAATTAGGCGGAACAATTTCATAATTATCCGCGCTGCCCGAACGGGAGACGCTTTAGAACACTCATCTCAGTTGGATGAGTGTTTTTGTGTGGGCTGGGGCACGCGCGGTGTTAGGTATTTTTTCAACATCGGTTTCCCGAAAAGTACCCAAGTTAAGACCAAATTGCTTTCTCCATGCAAAGTCAATCTCGTAATTGCCGCGCAGCGGGCCTTTCCAGCCACAATATTTTGATAATTTTTCAGAAATTATGATAAAATTGATAGTAACTGTTAATTTTATTTAAAAGTGGGGATTGCAAAACATGGACATCACTAATTTTTTCACGGTCGAGTCATCGGAGCTTTCCAAATCCGACCGTAAGATCATGAACCGCATGACCAAGGACTTGACCAACGTTGAATCCCTGACCATCAATCACCTGGCGGAAGAAGCCGGGACCAGCCTGGCCTCCGTACAGCGCTTTTGCCAGAAGATGGGCTATTCTGGCTTCAAGGAATTCAAGTTTCAGCTGCTGACCTACATCAAGAAGCAGGAAAGCCAGAGCGCCATGGTCTCGACCAGCGAATACCTGCAGGACTACCACGATGCCATCAATCAAGTCTGGACCACCAACGAGACCGATGCCGATGAGCTGGCTGACGTCCTGATCAACAGCTCCAACAATTTCATCTTCGGGATCTACTATTCTGAATTGCCGGCCCGCCTGCTCTGCATGGGGATGCGGGACCTGGGGAAGGCGACCTACTTCGGGGATGCCCTGGCTGCTGGCGAGCACCTCTTCCCTTTGAGCAATGAAGACTCAACTGCCGTCTTCTACTCGGTTTCCGGGATCTCCAAGCTTTTTGGCTCCTCCCCCCTGCCTAAGTCCATCTCACATTTCAAGCACAGCTACTTGATCACGATGAACCCAGACACGCCTTTGAAAAAGTACTTCAAGAAGGTCATCATCCTGCCAGGCAAGAACCTGGCTCAAGGGCTGCCGGTCGACCCGCAGTCAATCCCCGTCGTCTTTACCGAAAGAGTCATCGATATTGCCGCAACCAAATACCGCCATTAATCAGCTGCCGAAAGGCAGCTTTTTTGATTGGGCTGGAGGCGGCAGTTGGGGACTTTGCGGGGAACATTTTTTCAAAAATGACTAACTACATCGCAAATCAGCCCCTAAAAGTACCTAACTACTGACATTTTTATCAAAATGATCCCCTAAAGGTACCTAACTGATGCAAAAATCGTTTGGTTCAGTAATAAACGGGGATCATTTTTTGAAAAAATCTCGTGGTTCAGTAATAAACGGGGATCGTTTTTCGAAAAAATCGCTTGGCTCAGTAATAAACGGGGATCATTTTTCGAAAAAATCGCTTGGCTCAGTAATAAACGGGGATCATTTTTCGAAAAAATCGCTTGGCTCAGTAATAAACGGGGATCATTTTTCGAAAAAATCGCTTGGCTCAGTAATAAACGGGGATCATTTTTCGAAAAAAACGGTTCAGTATAAATTCGTGTGTAAATAGTAAAAATTAGACAACAAAAAAGAAGGGTTGTCCCTTACAATGTTAATAACCACAAAAACACGAGGGGCCCTTCTTACTATGAATTATACAGAACAGACAGTTTCTACTCAAGGCTTTGAATCTAACAAAGGCATCTTATTTTTCGAATCTGGCTTAACCGACTTTATTCAATTGGGTATGCCAATTCAAAATGAAGGTGAAAAAATCTTTGTTGGAAAATTAGCCGAGTGTGAACCTGGTTTCTGCCCCGACTGCTCAACGAAGCTAGTCAAGAATGGAACCCTTGTCACTACCCTTAGGCATATTCCTCTGGGACTAGAACATACTAAGATTAAGGTATCTTACGCACGTTTTCGTTGTCTCAATACTGATTGTAAATTTAATACCAGAAGTCAGTCTATTCCCTTTAAAGCCAATGGTTATCGAATTACCAAGGCTTTAAAAGAATGCACTGAGCGCCTACTAAGCGATGGATGCACTCTAAAACAAGTCGCTGAAATTACTGGCCTTGATAAAATGACAGTTAAGTCGATTCACAAGGAACTCCTATTATCTAAATTTACAATCGATGGAAAGACGCTCATTAAACCTGAAAGACAGGCAAGATACTTAGCCATAGATGAATTCAAACTGCACGATGGTTATAAATACGCCACTGTAATCATTGACTGGGAAACTGGGCACATTCTTTACTTAGCCCATGGCAAGAAGAAGGCCGTTGTTTATGAGTTTATGGATCATGTTGGCGATGAGTGGATGTCTAAGGTTGAAGCAGTTGCTTGTGACATGAACTCAGACTTTGAAGAAGCCTTTAAAGAGCGCTATCCCAAGCTAGACATTGTCTATGACCGCTTCCACATCATCAAGAATTTCAACGATAAAGTTGTTTCTGAAATCCGTAAGGATGAACAAAAGAGACTAGCTGAAGAAGGTACCCCAGAAGCAGCCAAATTGCTTAAGAACTCTCGTTATATCTTGATGTCTAAACGATCTACCCTAGTTCAAAAGGATGGAGATGCTCGACAAGGAAAGCTAGTATCTGTGCCTGGCGAAATCTTCAATAAGCCAGAGATTAGAGCTCATGGTGATAATGAGAGCTGGTATGACGATCTACTAGAGGAAAACAGATTGTTCTTCACAATAGACATCGTCAAAGACCTATTGGATCAGGCATATAGCTCAAATGATGAAGTGGAGATGTGCGTCAAACTCGAGTACATCATAGATATTTGTATCGAGACTGAGAATAGCCACTTTAAGTGGTTTGCCAGACTCTTACAGCGCCACCTGTCAGGAATCTATTCATTCGCTAAGTACAGGATATCTACGGGCAAATTAGAGGGTATTAACAACAAGATCAAAACTGAGAGACGCAAGGGTTATGGATATCCAGATGATGAATATTTCTTCTTGAGATTAATGGAATTATCTCGGAAGAAGCCTTAAGTCCCTTAGTTAATTTACACACGTTTTTATACAGAACCAAAAAAACGTTTGGCTCAGTAATAAACGGGGATCATTTTTCGAAAAAAACGTTTGGTTCAGTAATAAACGGGGATCTAAACAATAAATCAGCCCCGCTTTTACCGCAGCCAAAGCCAAATCAAACAAAATCAGCCCCGTTTTTACCGCAGCCAAAGCCGAATCAAACAAAATCAGCCCCGTTTTTACCGCAGCCAAAGCCAAATCAAACAAAATCAGCCCCGCTTTTACCGCAGCCAAAGCCGAATCAACAAAAATCAGCCCCGTTTTTACCGCAGCCAAAGCCAAATCAAACAAAATCAGCCCCGTTTTTACCGCAGCCAAAGCCAAATCAAACAAAATCAGCCCCGTTTTTACCGCAGCCATGGCAAAATCAACAAAAATCAGCCCCGCTTTTACCGCAGCCAAAGCCCATGCCTAATTGTTTGCCAGGGCTGGCGAAGATTGTTAGAATTTTACTTAAGCATTTGGTTACTTTTTGTAACTAATCTGATAAAAGCAGCTGAAACAGGAGAAAATAATGGAATTAAACTACAAAGAACTCGCGGCCGCCAAAAAGGACGCCATCCTCAAGGACTTGGCGGAATTGATCGCCATCGACTCATCCGAAGACCTGGCCAAGGCCAGCGCGGAATACCCCGTTGGCCCTGGCCCGGTCAAGGCTATGACCAAGTTCCTCAGCTTCGCCCAGCGCGACGGCTTTGACACGGAAAACTTCGCCAACTACGCTGGCCGGGTCAACTTCGGTGAAGGCGACCAGCGCCTGGGCATCATCGGCCACATGGACGTCGTTCCTGCCGGCGATGGCTGGACCCATGACCCCTTCAAGATGGAAATCGACGCTGAAGGCCGGATCTACGGACGCGGCAGTGCCGACGACAAGGGACCAAGCCTGGCAGCCTACTACGGGATGCTCCTTTTAAAGGAAGCCGGCTTTAAGCCCAAAAAGAAGATCGACTTCGTCTTGGGAACCAATGAAGAAACCAACTGGGTTGGCATCGACTACTACTTGAAGCATGAGCCAACGCCAGACATCGTCTTCTCCCCTGACGCTGAATACCCGATCATCAACGGCGAACAAGGGATCTTTACCCTGGAATTCACCTTCAAAAACGACGCCGCCAAGGGCGACTGCGTCCTGCAGTCCTTCAAGGCCGGCATCGCCACCAACGTGACTCCACAGGTAACCCGGGCCACGATCACAGGGCCAAAGCTGGACGACATGGCCGCTGCCTACCAGCTCTTCTTGGCCGACAATGGCCTGGAAGGCAGCTTTGACGTCAAGGGAGACGCAGCCGACATCGTGCTGGTTGGCCAAGGCGCCCACGCCTCTGCCCCGCAAGTCGGCAAGAACTCCGCCACCTTCCTGGCCTTGTTCTTGGACCGCTATGCTTTTGCCGGCAGAGACAAGAACTTCCTTCACTTCTTAGCCGACGTGGCTCACGAAGACTTCTACGGGAAAAAGCTGGGCATCTACCACAAGGACGACTTGATGGGCCAAATCGCCAGCTCCTCAACCATTTTTGCCTACGAACACGACGGCGAGGCCTTGATGAAGAACAACGTCCGCTACCCGCAAGGCACTGACCCTGACACCATGGTCAAGCAGGTCATGGCCAAGTTCGGCGGCATCCTGGACGTCAGCTACAATGGCTTTGAAGAGCCGCACTACGTGCCAGGCGACGATCCACTGGTTCAAACCCTGCTCAAGGTCTACGAAAAGCAGACCGGGAACAAGGGCCACGAAGTCGTTATCGGCGGCGGTACCTACGGCCGCCTCTTCAAGCGCGGGGTTGCCTTCGGCGCCCAGCCGGAAAACGGCCCGATGGTCATGCACGCGGCCAACGAATACATGATGGTCAAGGACCTGATCGACTCAATCGCGATCTACGCCGAAGCCATCTACGAACTGACTAAAGACGCTGATTAAACTGAAAAGCGGTGCGGTTGCATCGCTTTTTCTTTTTGCTAAAATTGCCTTAGCTCAAACCAATATCGACAATTGCAAAAAAAGCGAGGCAGATTATGAAACATACAACCGTGAACAAAATCAGCGACTTAGGTCCCATCAAAAAGCTCACTCTTGTCAACAACCCCATGACCATCCTGCAAACTTCTGAATTTTTGCCGGGTAATGACGTGCTCATCCAGGACTGCAAGCAGCGGCTCAGCTTAATGAGCAATGGCCATGGCAGCTATTCCGCCTTCGACTTGGTCACGGATTCCGAAATACCGCCACTTAGCTTTCCTGGCCTGAATGCCAAGGTGCGCTGCCGGGAGCGCCACCGCTTCACCCTGCCTAAGCAGACGGCGGACTATCTTTTGACCAGCTTCCGCCAGTATTTCACTGAGCAGGAGGCAGCAGGCCAAGCCAGTGACCTAGACGACGAGCTGAAGCTGCGCTTTGAAGACGAGGACCTGCAGGTCTGGAAAGGCTATTTGCCTACTTGGACAGAACCATGCTTCAATGGCGCTGACCTGGCAGCCCTCTTGCGCAAGTACCTGCCCGCCAGCTGCCAAGGCATCTGCTGGACAAACCGGATCCTGCCCGCGGCCGGCCAGCATGCCTTTGCCATCGTTGCTTTCACTGACGATGATGAAGACAGCGACCGGGAGTACTGCTACCTGGCTGACCAAGTCCAGGCTTATGCAGGCGCGGTAGGCATCGTCCAGGCCGGCCAGGAGCTGAAGACCGTCCGCGTCAAGCGCGTTGAGCTGCACGCCGCGCCTGACGCCCCCTATCCGCTGGACAAGTGCAAGCCGCTGCTTGGCCTCCTCGATTGCTAAATTAAATAGCAAGATCAGCAAACTGCCAGGCCTGCGTTCCTTTATTAGGAATGAAGGCCTGCTTTCTGTCATTTATAAGATTTTTCCTTTACAAAAACAACTATTATCTATATTATGGACTTATTGTTTTGTTTCTAATTTAAATTTAAGGAGTCTTAACATGGCAGACAAAATCGAAAACAGGGACGGGACCATCCGCTCTCTGTCCAACCGCCACGTGCAGATGATCGCGATTGGCGGCACGATCGGGACTGGCCTCTTCTTGGGGGCTGGGACCACCATTTCGGCCACTGGACCATCAGTCGTCTTTGCCGGGATTGAATTCGTGACCATCACTATCGGCGAGGCCAAGGATCCCCAGCACGTCATCAAGAAGGCCGTCAACGAAACTTTGCTCCGGATTCTCTTGTTCTACATCGCGACCTTGGTCGTGATCATGTGCGTCATCCCTTGGTGGACGATTTCCGCAAGCAGCTCCCCCTTCGTTCAGGTCTTCCAGATCGCCGGCTTCAACGCGGTCGCTTCCGTCTTTAACTTTATCGTCCTCACGGCAGCGGCAAGTGCCTTGAACTCCTGCATCTTCTCTTCTGGCCGCCACCTCTTCCAGCTGGCCGAAGAAGCGCCAAAGGGTTCCTTCCTTAAGAAGCATTTTGCCAAAATCTCACCAAATGGTGTGCCGGCCCGCGGATTGCTCGTTTCCGTCTGCTTCGTCCTCATCGCGCCGGCCCTGAGCTTCTCCAGCGCGGCGATTGAGGTCTTCAGCAAGGTTGCCGGGGCAACCAGCGACATGTTCATCCTGGTCTACGTTCTGGCCCTTCTGGCCCACCGCAAGTACCGGCAGTCAAGCGACTTTATGGAAGACGGCTTTAAGATGCCGCTTTACCAGGTGGCCAGTCCTTTGACCATCTTGTTCTTCTTGATCATCTTCTTCAGCCTCTTCTTCATTCCAAACGACGTCTTTGGCGCGACCCTGTCCGTCCTTTGGACCCTGTTTTTCGGCAGCTGGTGCTGGATCAGGGAACGGCGAAAAAAGGTAAATTCCTAGGCTTGGCTAATTTTATTTAGTTTTAGTCGACTGAAACAGAATATATTTAAGCTTAGCAGGTCTCCAACTTCATTTTGTTTTGGAGGCCTGTTTTTTTTACACTTTTGCAAATCGATTTTGCTTTACAAAAAATGCTGAAGATTATATTATAAAGCTACTGATTCTTATTTGTTTTTAATTTACTTGCATGAAAGGAATTGCTTATGGAAGATCGCAGCATTGAAAACGCGGACGGGACCATCCGCTCCTTGTCCAACCGGCACGTGCAGATGATTGCCATTGGCGGCACGATCGGGACTGGCCTCTTCTTGGGGGCAGGGACCACGATTTCCGCTACTGGCCCGTCAGTTATTTTTATCTACGCCATCATGGGCCTGTTCTTCTTCTTTCTCTTGCGGGCCTTGGGGGAAATGTTCTACTTTGACTGCAACAGTCACACCTTCGTCTCCTTCATCACCAGATATCTGGGCGACGCGGCCGGACGCTTTGCCGGCTGGACCTACTGGATCGGCATCCTCTTTGCCTGCATGGCGGAACTGACCGCCGTTTCGACTTATGTCCAGTACTGGCTGCCCAACCTGCCAGCCTGGCTGATTGAAGTTGCGGTCTTGGGCCTGTTGACCCTGCTTAACCTGACGGCCGCCAGACTGTTCGGGGAAACGGAATTCTGGTTTGCCATGATCAAGATCATCGCTATCGTCTCCCTAGTCGTGACGGGGATCATCATGGTTGCCATGAACGCTAAGACCCCGGTCGGCCACGCCAGCTTGAGCAACTTTACCGGCAATTTTTCCCTTTTGCCAAAGGGCAAGTATGCCTTCTTCACCGCCTTTCCAATGGTCTTCTTCTCCTTTGCCGGGATTGAATTCGTGACCATCACCATCGGTGAAGCCAAGAACCCGAAGAAGGTCATCAAGAAGGCTGTCAACGAAACCCTGCTCCGGATCCTCTTGTTCTACATCGCGACCCTGGTCGTAATCATGTGCGTCATCCCTTGGGGCAAGATCACGAGCGGATCAAGTCCTTTCGTTCAAGTCTTCAAGATTGCCGGCTTCAATGCCGTGGCCTCAATCTTCAACTTCGTCGTCTTGACGGCCGCGGCTTCTTCGCTTAACTCCGGGATCTTCTCAGCTGGCCGCCACTTCTTCCAATTGGCTGAAGAGGCACCAAAGGATTCCTTCCTTAATAAGCACTTCGCCAAGATTTCCACCAACGGCGTGCCGGCCGCGGGGATCGCGGTTTCAGTTGCTTTGATGCTGATCGCGCCAATCATGAGTTTTTCAAGCACCGCGATTGAAGTCTTCGGCACCGTAGCTGGGGCAACCAGCGACATGTACATCTTGGTCTACGTTCTGGCCCTTTTTGCCCACCGCAAGTACCGTGCTTCCAGCGATTTCATGGAAGACGGCTTCAAGATGCCTTTCTACAAGGTCGCAAGTCCTTTGACCATCGCCTTCTTCCTGGTCATTTTCTTCAGCCTCTTCTTCATCAAGGCTGACGTCTTCGGTGCTACCCTGGCCGTGGCCTGGACCCTCTTGTTCGGCAGCTGGTGCTGGATCAGCGAGAAGCACCGCGGTGCCAACCCGCGCTTAAGCTAGTAAGTTAAAACATTGATTTCCGCACTCATCTAGGTCAGATGAGTGTTTTTGTGTGCCATCTTTGGTTGGGCGATTTTTTTAAAAGCAGTTGGGGATCTTTCGGGAAAAAGGCTTTGGAAAAGTACCCAACTAAAACAAAATCCGCGCCAGCCAATCCCCACAACTGCCGCAGACAAAGTCAAATCGCATCATCAAGCAAACACCAACTGGTCAAAGTGCTATTTTTTCGACAAAAAGCGCTATGCAGCTCCCCTTGCATTAATGAGCGATCCCAACTATAATCACTTTCGTAAGCGGTTTCCTGAAGAGAAGCGAAACAGTGAAAACAAGTCGTTATATACTGAAAACATATAACTAAAATGGAGGTTTCTTCAATGTACTCTGCAAAAATGCCAGAAGGATTTTTATGGGGCGGCGCGGTTGCGGCTCACCAGTTGGAAGGCGCCTGGGACGTTGGCGGCAAAGGCGTGTCAGTCGCGGACGTCATGACGGTTGGCTCAGCCACCAAGCCGCGGGAGATTACCGACGGCGTCCTGCCGGGCAAGAACTATCCGAACCACTCAGCCATCGACTTCTACCACCACTACAAAGAAGACATCAAATTGCTGGCCGGGATGGGCTTTAAGGCCTTCAGAACTTCTATTGCCTGGACCAGAATCTTCCCTAATGGCGATGACGTGCAGCCAAGCGAAGCAGGCTTGAAATTCTACGACGACCTGTTTGACGAAATGCACAAGTATGGCATTGAGCCAGTAATCACCCTGAGCCACTTCGAAATGCCCTTCAACCTGGCCAAGAATTATGGCGGCTTTACCAACCGCAAGACCATCGACTTCTTCGTCCGCTTCGCTGAAGTCTGCTTCAAGCGCTACAAGGACAAGGTCAAGTACTGGATGACCTTCAACGAAATCGATAACCAAAGTGCCTTCAACAACGACTTCCTGATGGCCACCAACTCCGGCATTCTTTTCAAGGACGGCATGACCGATGAAGAAAAAGAAGCCGCCATGTACCAGGCAGCCCACTACGAATTCGTGGCCAGCGCTTTGGCCGTCAAGATCGGCCACAAGATCAACCCGGACTTCAAGATCGGCCTGATGATCAACTACTCGCCAGTCCGGCCGCTCACTCCAAGCTCAGCTGACGCCCTTTTGGCCGACAAGTTTGAGCAGCACCGGGACTTCTTCTCCGACGTGCAAGTTTTTGGCGAATATCCAAAAGCGATCGAAGCCTACATTGAAAAGCATTGCTACCGCCCAGACATCACCGATGAAGACCGGGTCGTCCTCAAGGAAGGAACCGTCGACTACGTTGCCTTCTCCTACTACCAGTCAACGACCGTCTCCAGTGAAAAAGTCGATCCTGACGACTTAAGCGACCTGGCCAAGGCCGTCGCCGTCAACCCAACCTTGGAAAGATCCGACTGGGGTTGGGAAATTGACCCGGTTGGCCTGCGTCTGGCCTTGAACCACCTGACCGACCGCTACCACCTGCCGCTGTTCATCGTTGAAAACGGCTTGGGCGCCTACGACAAGGTTGAAGATGGCAAGATCCACGACCCTTACCGGATTGACTATCTCAAGAAGCACATCAGCGAAATGGAAAAAGCCGTGGCAATCGATGGCGTCGACTTGATGGGCTACCTGCCATGGGGACCAATCGATTTGGTTTCTGCCGGGACCGGCCAGATGGACAAGCGCTATGGCTTCATCTACGTCAATAAGAACGATGCAGGCGTCGGCGACCTCAGCCGGACGCCAAAGGACTCCTACTTCTGGTACAAGAAGGTCATCGAATCCAACGGGACCGACTTGGATTAAGCGGAACAATTTTACTCGCATCTAAACGAAAAACGATCAAGACTGTGTTTGCAATCTTGATCATTTTTTCTATTGGATCACGAAGTTTTTGGCTTTAGTTGGGGACTTTACGGGGATGAATTTCGCGATTCCGGCTTTAGTTGGGGACTTTACGGGGATGAATTTCGCGATTTCGGCTTTAGTTGGGGACTTTATAGGGATGAATTTCGCAATTTTGACTTTAGTTGGGGACTTTACGGGGATTTTTTACCCCTAAAAATACCTAAATACGCCCCTTTTCAAAAATTTTATCCCCCAAAAGTACCCAACTACCGCAGTTTTGACCAAAATGATCCCCTAAAAGTACCCAACTACCGCAGTTTTGACCAAAATGATCCCCTAAAAGTACCCAACTGCCGATGTTTTGACACGCTCTACCAAAAAAAAGGCCCGGGCAACGCACCCGGGCCAAAGTTGTGAAAAGATAAATTAAGTATAAGAGCCAGACCCTAAGTCCTAAAACCTGGGGCTTTACGCCGACTGCCATGGTTGGCAAGTGCCGACGCCGATCAGGACTAGCAGGTAGGCGCTGGTCCTAATCGCTTCATAAAGTATTCTACAATACTTTCCGCGGCAATAATTTTCATCTGAGCGAAAAAAGCGGTCATTTTTGGCTTGTCTTATGCAAAAAGAAAGCTGGATTTTTGGCAAAATATAAAGTAAAATGCAAACAGCCTGAAACGCTTTTCAAATGGCTAAGTCCCCGCCAGGCCTTGTTTTTTCCCGCTTGATGGCTTACCATTAACTATTATCTGTACATATAAAGGGGAGTAAGAAAAAATGATCAAATGTCCAAACTGCTGGGCGGAGAACAAGCCCAACGCCAAGTTCTGCAAGAACTGCGGCGCGCCGCTGGGCGATGAAAGCAACACGCCAGCCACAACTAAAGCCACGACCATCATGGGGACCAGTACCCAGACTCAAGGCAGGAGCAAGAAAAAGGCCGTCTGGGGCATCAGTGCCGCGGTCGTCGCCTTGGCCTTGATTGGCCTCTACTTCGTGGGCCGGGCCAACTACAGCAAGGACAAGCAGCTGGCTGAAATCAGCACGGCCATGAAGAACACTAGCCAGGACCTGTCGCCCTACGTGACGACTGACGACTCCAGTTTCGAAGTCAGCTCAAACAGCGTCCTGCCACTGCAGAAGTACTACCAGGCTCACCCTTCCAAGGCCAATGAGCTAATCAGCAGCTTCCAGAGTTCTGCCTACGTGCCACACTCCAAGGACAAGATCTCCTTGGTCACGAGCGGACGCTACTTCTTGATCTATCCAAAATACAAGCTGATGGTCAAGACCTACAAGCCAACAGTCAAGACCAACATGCCTGGCGTTCTTTACGTTGACGGGGCCAAGACCGCTAAGCTGGCCTCCGGAGCAACCAAGCTGCCTTCAAGCTACATTTTTGGCAACTACAGCTTCAAGCTGGTCGGTCCGCAACATGCTACCAAGACCGCTAAAGCGGCAGTTGACGGCAACACGACCGTGGACCTGACCCTGGACAGCAGTCAAGCAAGTCCAAGCGCTTCCGCCGCTAGTGCCGCCAGCTCAAGCAAGGCAAGCAAGGCCAGCTCCGCTTCCAGTGCATCCAGTGCCTCAGCTCATTCAAGCTCAAGATCAAGCCGGCCAGCCGAGGGAACCAAGAATGACCTGTGGAGCAGCGACCAGAATGATGAGCTTGGCGATGACTTCGATGATGAGTCTGAAGACGATGACGCACTTCAAGACCAGTCCTACGATTTCCATTACATGGGTGATAAATTCGACACCGTAACCAGCGGCAAGTTCCCAGATGCCTTCAAGAGCGCTACGGTAGGCGGCAGTCCGGTTTCCATGGGCTGGAGCTGGAGTTCCGACTCAACCTACGACTACCGCGTCGTTGCCGTCTTCAATGACAACGATGACGAAGTCACCTACGTCTTTGCCTTTAACAAGGCTAACCACCCTGTCGTCCTGGTCGACACTGGCGCCAACCATGATGCTGAGAACCACACCTACTCAGGCAGCGATGGCAAGCCAAACTTCAATGTCTCACAAAACCAAGCCGCAAAAAACGCCTTTAATGACGCTATTAATGATTAAGACAGCGACGATATCAACAGAAAACAAATTAAAAAGCAAGCCGACGATTGGTCAGCTTGCTTTTTGCTTGTTTTGAATATGGTTTTGCGAAATATATCAAAAATGTAGGTAAAAGTTTAGTCTAACGAGCAAAATCCACTAGTTCATCTGCATGCTCCCTTTCATCTAGTTCCTAAATACTCGTGCGTATCGAAGTATATTGCCGGTAGTATTCCAGAATATCAGGAGAAACTTGGGGATTGGTAACCAATTCATCGATGTCATACAGGTTGTAGAACTGGTAGAAGTCGCGGTGGTTAAACTTATACATGTCCGCGACGATGATCCGCCGCTGGGAATTTCGCAGGCCAATGCTCTGCGTCTGCCCTTCTTCGATGTCCGCGGTGAGCAAGGCCGCATCGCTGATGCCATTGACGCCAACGAAAGCCTGATCGTAGTTCATGGCATCCAATTCGTTGTTGGACAGGGCGCCGTAAAAAGTCCCGCTGACCCGGCGATAGGAACCGCCTACCAGAATCAGCTCGTAATTATGCGGATTCTCCCGGGCTTCCTTAAAGACCGGCAGCGAATTGGTCACGATCCGCAAGTTCTCTTGTTTTAAGTCAGCGACCATAGTTTCCAAAGTGGTTCCGGGGCCAACATAGATCGTATCGCCGTCGTGTACCAGCGACGCGGCAATTTTAGCAATTTCCTGCTTCTCTTGGATGTGAATGCCCCGCTTCTGCTGGAAGCTCTGCTCCACCCCGTCCTGGCTGGAAATGGCTTGAGCGCCGCCATGCAGGCGGATCACCTTGCCAGACTTGGACAACTCGTCTAAGTCGCGGCGGATCGTCATTTCTGAGACCTGCAGGCTTTTCGCTAAATCAGCGACCGAGATGAAGTTCTCCTCGGTAACCATCTTCATTATCTGATCAAGACGTTCTCTTTTTAACATACTATATGCCTCTTGATAGCAGATGTTTGATTATGTTCACTTACAAACACAATATAACATCTGCAAACACTTTTTTCAACACTTTTTAACAAAACAAATTCATTTGCTTTTTGCAAACTTTTCCACCGAGATGACTGTGTTTCCACTGCTCTCTCCTATAATTCTAAAACAAATGTATGAAAAAGCTGACACCTTTTTGACAAATTCGAACAAAAAAGCGTCAGCCTTAACAATGAATTGTTTATTTTGGGCCAAAATTGGCCTAATTACCACTTAATTAAAAGTAATCGACGTTGCCAGCAAATTGTACAACTCTGGGAAAACAACTTGTTCCCCTTTCTTTTAGCTCTCCCACCTTGCCATACTGATCTGACAACCCACGAAAGGCCTCAACACAGACAAAAGATGCCTGCTTCTTTTCTGGACTCCAAACGGCTAAGAAAGGAAAGTCGTGCAGATCCATGGTAATTGAGTGGGTATGACTGCTAGTTAGTTTAACAGTCGAAATATCATCAGCATTATAGATTTTAAGGCCTTTGTCCAGCATTGGATAGCTCAATGGCAGACTGGAGTCCTTGAGCTCAACCGCTGCTTCTTTTTCACTTCTAAATGGTGCTGGATCAATCAGCAAATCTGTCAGCTTCTCCTGTTCTGGTGCAAAGTCTAAGCGGTAGTCAGCCACATCGCCTTCAATATTGAAAGCAGGGTGGAAACCCAACGAATAGTACATCGTATTTGCAGTAAAGTTGTTAATTCGATTAGTAATCACTGGACAGTCCTCGCTGCAAAGAACCAGACATGGTAACCATAGAAGCATCATTGAGCAAACCTTTGAAGTGATCCAAGAACTTGTCCCCATCTACTTCAGTTAAGGTTGGACCTGCTTCAAGCACTTCGGTCTGCTTACCACCATCATGAAGAATGGCAATGCAGCTGCGAGTCTCTTGGTCAATGTGATAGAACTTATAAGGCAGGTCCAGGTCAAAAAGCTGCTTTTCGATAAATTTACCAAAGTAGCCACCGGTAATCCCCGTAGCTAAAAGATCACAATTTAGAATGTTAATAACCTTGGATACGTTTAAGCCTTTACCACCGACAACTTTGCTGACCTTATCACCCCGATTGACGTCATCAATCTTCAGATGTTCACAAGTGGATAAGAAATATCAATTGATGGATTCATTGTGACCGTTAAAATCATTTTTCTGCTTCTTTCTTGTGTTAGCTTTCGATTATTTTGGGATTGAACTAAGAATTCATTAATAGTCAAACTTCCAGCTGACGTGTCGGCGCCAAGTCTTACCTGGCTCAAGCGTAATTTCACGCAAGTCATTGCTCGGAGCAGGCGCGTTTTGGGCCTCTAAGGTCAAGCCACCATATTGCGGCAGGTCTTTGACCAGCTTTTCCCCCTTGCCAAAACTGTTGGCCGTATAAATGATGATTGCTGGCGCGTTCGTGCTCATCTTCATAGAAACCTTGCCATCGCTAGCCACAACTTTAGCAGCAGTCTTTTGCCCATTCAAAATAAATGGATGATCCAGCCCCTCACGCAAGGCAATCTGTGCATCCCCGCTCTTTAAGGCTTCCCCCATGCTCTTGCCCTTTCTGAAGTCAAAAGCCGTGCCTTCAACTGACTCCATTCCGCCGACCGGCAAGCCATCTTCCTTCACTGGCAGATAATAGTCCGCGTCAAGAAACAGCCTGGTCTGGTTGATCTCGGTCCCCAGGCCGTCCAGGCAAAAGTAAGTATGGTTGGTCGGGTTAAAAATTGTCAGCTTGTCTGAGTACGCCGTCAAATCATACAAAAGTTCACCAGAATTATTCAAAGTGTAAGTTGCCTCCAGCTGCAGGTTGCCGGGAAAGCCATTATGACCATCTGGATCAAGCAAACTGAAGTGAACGGAGACAAAGTCTTCCCCCCGCTCTGGTCTGAAGGACCAAACCTGCTGGTCGGTCCCAAAGCCGCCGTGAATGTGATTTTCGCCATCGTTGATTGGCAATTGGAGGATATGGTCACCGTTCTTCCACTGCCCGCGCCAGACCCGGCCGGCAATCCGGCCAACCGTCCCGCCTAAGAAATTGCGCTCTTTGCTATAATCCTCTGCTTGCTTTAAAGAGAGGATGACATGGCGCTTTGCCCCATCTACCGGAACAGCCACGTCTTCTAAAGTGGCCCCGTAGTTCAGGAGCTTAACAGACATACCATGATCATTTTCCAGGACAAACTCGCAAAGGTCTCTCCCTTGAAGCCAGCCGTATTTTTTAAATGTTAGTCTCATATTTTTTGTTTCCTTTTTGATCAAAAATGTTTACTTTTTGTTTGAAAGCGGTTAAAATGTTAACTACAAACAAATTGTAACAAATGAGGACACAAAAATGAACACTGATTTTTTAAAAAATAATTTTGAACAGATTTTTAATCAACAAGCAGCCGACCTCTTCTTCTCACCAGGCCGGATCAACATCATCGGTGAACACACCGACTACAACGGCGGCCACGTCTTTCCTTGTGCCATCAGCTTAGGGACCTATGCCGCTTACGGTCCCCGGGCAGATAAGAAAATTGCCGTCTGCTCCGGTAACATGGATGACGACCTGGTTATTTTCGAAATTGGCGACCGCGAGTTAGAAAATGACCCTGACCACAAGTGGATCAACTACTTCAAAGGCATGACCGCCTACGTACAAGACGAGACAAGTGAAATTGACCATGGCTTCAACCTCTATGTTTGGGGCAACCTGCCATACGGGGCTGGCCTGTCATCATCAGCCTCAATTGAAATGCTGGTTGGCCACGTTTTAACTGAAGAATATGAACTGGAAATCGATCCAGTCAAGCTGGCTCAGCTCGGCCAGAAGACCGAAAACGAATTTATCGGTCTCTCTTCCGGGATCATGGACCAGTTTGCCGTCAACATGTCCAAGAAAGACCATGCTATCTTCCTTGACTGCGCGACTTTGCAGTATGACTACCTGCCACTGGACTTGGGCGACTACGAAATCATCATTATGTCCACCAACAAGAAGCACACCCTGGCTGACTCCGCCTACAATGACCGCGTCCGTGAATGCCAGGAAGCAACTTCCAAGCTGCAGGAAAAGCTCAGCATTGACCACTTGGGCGATATTGATGAAGAAACTTTTGACGAATACTCTTACTTGATCAATGACGAGACCCTGCTTAAGCGGGCCCGCCATGCCGTCTTTGAAAACCAAAGAACCATCAAGGCGACCAAGGCCATGGCAGACAAGGACTTAGACCGGCTGGGCCGTTTGATCAATGCCTCCCACGTGTCCCTGCACTTTGACTATGAGGTCACCGGGAAGGAATTGGACACCCTTGCTGAAAGCGCCTGGAAGCAAGACGGCTGCCTCTGCGCCAGAATGATCGGCGGGGGCTTTGGCGGAAGCGCCATCGCCATCGTCAAAGAAGACAAAGCCGCGGAATTCATGGAAAACGTTGGCAAAATCTACCAAGAAACCATTGGCTATGCCGCCAGCTTCTACGAAGCCAAGATCGTTGACGGAACCCACAAGCTGTAAGAACTAAGGAGACAAGAAAGCAAAATGCTGATTGAGAACTTCGTGCAAAAAATTATCGCTGCTAACGATTATCAAGAACTGGACCGGGTCTACCTCTTTAACCGGGTGCAGGCCTTGGTTGGCGACGGGGACGTTGACAGCGAGGCTGCTTCTGATGAAGAAGCCTTGCTGCAGCTGGTTGATCTGGCCGTCAAGCGCGGCAAGATTCCAGACGACGCGACCAGCCGGGAGATCCTGGCTGACCAGCTGGCCGATTTTTTAACCCCTGCCCCAAGCAAGGTCAACGAGCTTTTCTGGAACAAGTACGATGAAAACCCAAAGGCAGCCACGGACTGGTTCTACGATCTCTGTACCCACAACAACTACGTCAAGAAGACCGCGATTGCCAAGAACATCGTCTTCTCTGGCAACAGTTCCTATGGGCACCCGCTGGAAGTCACGATCAACCTCTCCAAGCCGGAAAAGGATCCTAAAGCCATTGCCGCCGCTGCCAAAAAGAAGGATGCTGACTACCCGAAATGCGACCTGTGCCTGGAAAACGAAGGCTACTTGGGCGACTATGGGAAGAACGCCAGAAGCAACCTGCGGATTATCCGGATCAATATCGGCGGGGAGAAATGGGGGATGCAGTACTCCCCTTATGCCTACTTCAACGAGCACTGCATCTTCTTGGACCAAATTCATGAGCCAATGGTCATCAACCAGCAGACTCTAATCAACCTGCTGGAAATCGTTAAGACCTTCCCCCACTACATGGTCGGGTCAAATGCTGACCTGCCAATCGTCGGCGGGTCGCTCCTGTCGCATGAGCACTACCAGGGCGGTGGTCACCGCTTCCCAATGATGAACGCGGCAATCAAGGAGGAGCTCACTTTTGCCGGCTACCCAGCAGTCCACGGCGGCATCGTCGACTGGCCAATGAGCGACATCCGCTTGATCAGCCAGGATACTGAAGCCTTGATTGAACTGGGGACTAAGATTATCAAATCCTGGCAAAAGTACAGCGATCCCGACCTGGGGATTGTGGCCGAAGACAAAACTGCCCGCCACCATACAGTCACGCCAATTGCCCACAAGGACGGGGATGAATATGTCTTAGAGCTGGTTCTGCGCGATAACAACACTAGCGAGCAATACCCTCTGGGCATCTTCCACCCGCACCAGGACAAGTGGCACATCAAGAAGGAGAACATCGGCTTGATTGAAGTCATGGGCCGGGCCATCCTGCCAGGCCGTCTGAAGGGCGAACTGGGCGAGGTCAAGAAATACCTGCTTGGCCAGGACAACCAAATCGCTGAGATCCACCTGCCATGGGCTAAGCAGCTGCAAGCAAAGCACCCAGACATTAGCCAGCAAAACGTTGATGAAATCCTGCAGCATGAGCTGCTTGACATCTTTGACCAAGTCCTCGCCGATGCTGGCGTCTACAAAGCCGATGCGGCCGGCGAGGCAGGCTGGCAAAAGTTTTTAGCCACGATTGGCGCTGAAAATAATTAAGCCGGAAATTAAAAGGCATGAATCCAATTGCTTGGATTCATGCCTTTTTTGGCCGCGATTTTTCCCTAGGCCTTAAACTTGCCCCAGTAGGCGCCGCCGTAGGCCCACTTCAAGTGGCTTGGCACGCCGATGTAGTGCAGGGAGTAAGTTCCGCCAGTATAAGAAACGGAGAAGCCGTAGTAGTCCCAGTCGCCATCATAATGACCGCCTTGGGTGTTCATCAAGTCACCGGCGTGGGACCATTCCCCGTACTGGCTGAGCTGGCTGACCTTGGCCAGATTGGCGGCCCGGTAGCCAAAAACCATCGTCTTCAAGCCAAAGTAGATGTCCTTCTTCATGGCCGTCATGGTCACCAGCTTGCCATCCTTGAAGCCCGCCATGTCTTCAAGGTAGTTGTAGTTGCCAGGCAGGCGAAGGCCTGCCTTGTTGCAGGCCCGGACGATTCCTGGCACGTAGTGGCCGGTCGCGATCGTCTTCTTGTTGGCCACGTATTCGGCCGCAATGTACTTGGCCAGCGTCTGGCTGCCCTTGCTGTACTTCCACTTGGGCAAGCCCATCTTGCCCCGGGCATCGTTGATGAGGCGCAGAGAGTAAGTTGCCAAGGTCTTGGCTTGGCCCGGCGCCACCTGGCCATTCTTCAGGGTCACGACGGTCTTGTTGTCCTTAGCCGACTCGCCTTGGCCTTTTTGGTCAAAAGTATTGGCCTTCATCCCCTTGACGTTGATCTTGCGCCACTTCTTTAGCCAGGCAGCATTTTTCTTGTTCTTGAGCCACTTCTTCTGCTGGGACTTGGGCATTTCTGAATACAGGTACGCCTTCTTCAGATTGGCCTTCGTGTAGCCCTTCGGCAGCGTGAAGCGGGCCTTGGAATAAGCAGCCGCTTGTGCTGGCGCTGCTTGCATGGCCGCGAAGCCCGCGCTGGCCAGCAAAGCGATCAAAGCCGTCTTGACGATTTTCTTCATCCGTTAAACCTCAGTTCTTCTAATCTTTCCTAATATTCCCGCAATTTTATTATAACACGGGTGTTCTTTCTACGGCAAATTGTCTGTTTTTTGCAGAGAAAAAGCCCAAGCTTAAAGGCTTGGACTTTGCTCTAGATTATTAAGTTTTAGATCAGCTAATAAATTTTAGGCTTAGTACCAGCCGTTAGCTTCCCAGAAGGACTTGGCTGCAGTCCATGAGCCGTAGCGGCTTGCAACGTAGCTGTCGGCTGCGGCTTCTTGAGCTGCGGCTGAAGTGTTGCCACCCAAGAGGCTGCGTGAAAGTTGGTACTTGCCGTAGTAGTTGCCGTTTGAGGCAGTGTATGAGCCACCGCTTTCCTTGTTGGCGATCCAAGCCTTGGCAGCTGATTCTGATGAAGAAGCTGATGAGCTTGAAGTCGTTGATGAAGCTGATGATGAGGTATTTGCGGCTGAGCTGTAGCTATTTGAGTAGTTAGAGCTGGTATTTGAGTAGCTTGAAGCATTTGAGCTTGAGCCGTAGTTTGCATAGCTTGAAGCATTTGAGTTGTTGCTGTAGCTGTAGCTTTGCGTGTTTGACGCAGCGTTTGACTTGTAGCTGTAGTTGTTGGCGCTGCTTGCAGTGCTGTTAGTCGTGTTTGATGAAGCGGCAGCATCGTGGGTGTACTTGGCCAAGATCCATTGACCAGCCCCGATCTTGTACCACTTGTGACCGGAAAGGTCCTTGGCAGTCTTTAAGACAGTCCATGAACTGCCGTCCTTGGCTGAACCGGTAACTTTGGCATTTTCGTAATTACTCCAGGTGGCAATTGATTGTCCATCAATGTAGTCAACGGTAACAGTTCCACCAACAGTGGCTGCGTCCGCTTGACCATTCGTGCCTAAGCTGATCGCTGCCACGCCAGTCAAAGCCAAGCCTGCAGCAAATACTGATTTAAGTACGTTAGATTTGATGTTCAAAAAAATTCTCCTTTGTGGCAGGGTCCTCTGGCCGCATCTGCGGTAGCGCCCTGCCGTAACTCGTATATGTCATTCCTGACAATGAATATAGTAACAGGGGAAAGTTGCAAAATAATTCCAAGCAAGTGACGGGAGAGTTAAGAGAATGTTACAAAACCGGACTTTTTTGTAACATTTGCCGAAAAAAGCGGCCCCCTGCCTTACTTGCCCAAGCTTTTGGACGATTGGACCTAAAGTGACGTGAAAGGGCTTTCTTCTGGAGAAAATTGGGAAAATCTGCCCCTTTTTTCCTGATTTTTGGGCAAAAAAGGACCCGCTTCACCCATTTTTAACCCGCAATTGCCCTGAATTTTACCTTCTGTTACATGGCTGAAAAGCAAAAAAAGAACACCAAGCAATGCTTGATGTTCTGCGATGGGTCGTCAGGGGATCGAACCCTGGACACCCGGATTAAGAGTCCGGTGCTCTGCCAGCTGAGCTAACGACCCAAATGGGTTATTTGATTGTTCACGCCGAAGCATGGATGGGTCGTCAGGGGATCGAACCCTGGACACCCGGATTAAGAGTCCGGTGCTCTGCCAGCTGAGCTAACGACCCGAATGGGTTGCGGCTGACTTTTCGTCAACCGACATTTATTTATTATACAGAAATACTAGGCCAATGCAAGACCTTTCTTCAAAAAATTGCAAATTTCCATCTTTCCCCCTTATTTTAGCTTAAAATTCCCGCGACAAAAGGATTTTTTGGCCTGAACTTGTGAAAAAAGCTGCAGCAACCCACTCTTTTCGAAGCTATTTTCTATAGGTACATATTCGCACCTAATAGTACCCTACTGACGCGTTTCCCAAAAATACGCTCCGCACAACGCAAAAACTCCTGCCGACGTCTTGTCAGCAGGAGCTTTGCATCCCTAACTAGTCTTCCAGATACTTGACCCCAGTCGGGGCAACTTCCAGACGGCGGATTTCATCCTTTAACCCAGCCTCTCTGACCCCGTTGACGAAGTCATTGATGTGCTGCGGGTCAACCAGGCTCATGACCGTTGGACCGGCACCGGACAAGTAAGTGGCAATGGCTCCATGCTTGTGGCCCACGTTGCGGATAATCTCCAGTTCCGGCACCAATTGGCTTCTGTAGCGCTCATGGAAGAGGTCGCTCTCCATCAATTCCCCGGCCTTCTGGTAATCTTGGGCAAAAAGCGCGGCCACGGCCGTATTGGCGACGGCGCTGGCCTGCACCGCGTCCGCGAAAGTCAGGCTCTTGGGCAAAACGGCCCGGGAGTCGCTGGTCTTTAAATTGTAGGCAGGAATGTAGGCAATCAAGGCAAAAGGCGGTACCGGCGCCTTAACCGCGGTAAAGTGCCCGTGGACCTTGCAGCCGACAACCAGGCTGCCCAGAATGGTTGGCGCCACGTTATCCGGGTGCCCTTCCATCTGCGCGGCCATCTCAATCTTTTCGTGGTCTTCCAAGCCCAAGTGGCCCAAGCGGTCAGCAATCTCAATCCCGCCCACGATGGCACTGGAGCTTGAGCCTAGGCCGTGAGCCAGCGGAATGTCTGAGTAGACGCGCAGCTTGTGCGGCGGCAAGTCCGGCTTCACCTTCAATGCGGAAGCGACGATCATGTTCGTTTCGTCATGAGGGATGTCAGTCATCTGGTGGTCAACGTACCAGTGGCTCGTTTCGCCCAGCACCTCAATGGTCAAATACAGGGAAATCGCAATCCCGATAGAGTCAAAGCCAGGGCCAAGATTGGCACTTGATGCGGGAACCTTAATCTTCATTGCTTTTTCTTACCTCGATTTATAAATACAAAAATTGACAGTTGGACCTTGCGGTCGCATTTTAATCATTTTATCATGCTTAGCCTTTTAGAAAAATGCTTAAGCCGTTATAATTGAGTCAACAACACCAAAATTTAATGATATTTATGATTTCGTTACTTTTATTAAAAATCAGGAGGTACCATGATTTATCGCAGTACTCGCAGCCATGACTGGCAAGTTTCAGCCGCTCAAGCCATTATTCAGGGCCTGGCCCCTGACGGTGGCTTGTTCGTGCCCGAAGAATTCCCCGCAGCCTTTACTGAAGACGAGCTCAAAGACCTGTTCAGCCTTTCCTATCAGGAGCTGGCTGAAAAAGTGCTCAGCCGCTTTTTGACTGATTACAGTCCTGAGCAGCTGCATGAAATCGTCAAGGGCGCCTATGGCGACCAATGGGATGACGACCGCATCGCCCCGGTTTCTGAAGAACGCGGCGGCAATTACTTCTTGGAGCTCTTCCACGGCCCAACCCTGGCCTTTAAGGATATTGCCCTGCAATGCCTGCCCCGCTTGATGAAGACCGCCTTGGAGATCCAAAAGGACAGCCATGAGATCGTCATTCTGACCGCCACTTCCGGGGACACTGGGACCGCGGCCATGCGCGGCTTTAGCCAGCTGGAAAAGACCAGAGTCATCGTCTTCTACCCTTACCAGGGCGTGGCCCCAATCCAGTTGAAGCAGATGCTCAGCGAATCCGGCGGCAACACGGTGGCCATCGCCGTCAAAGGCAACTTCGACCAGGCACAGACCAACGTCAAGCGCATTTTCTCTGACAAGGAATTCGGCGCCGAATTAAACGAACACGGCTTCGCCTTCTCCAGCGCCAACTCCATGAACGTCGGCCGCCTGCTGCCCCAAGTCGTCTACTACTTCTATGCTTACGGCCAATTGGTCAAGCGCGGGATCGTTCAAGCGGGCGGCTTGGTCAACTTCTCCGTTCCAACGGGCAACTTCGGCGACATCCTGGCCGGCTACTATGCCAAGAAGCTGGGCCTGCCGGTCGGCAAGCTGATCTGCGCCTCAAACAAGAACAACGTCCTGACCGAATTCTTCAAGACCGGCATCTACAACAAGAACCGGGAATTCTACGTGACCAACTCCCCGTCAATGGACATTCTGGTCTCATCCAACCTGGAACGGCTCTTGTTTGACATCTGCCAGGATCCAGCAACGGTCAAGGGACTAATGGCTGAGCTGAATGAAAAGGGCCGCTACCAGCTTCCTAAGGCTATGTACGAGAAGCTGGGCACCTTTGTGGCTGACTTTGCCACCCCAGCGGAAATCGAAGGCGAAATCAAGCGCGTCTACGCCGCCAGCGGTTACGTGATCGATCCGCATACCGCCGTGGCTTCCCTGGCCGCCCACCGCTTCAAGAAGCAGGACGGCGCCCACCCGACGGTCGTCTTGTCAACGGCTTCGCCTTACAAGTTCCCGGAAACGGTCTACCACGCCATCAGCGGCTTGGAAGTCAAGCGGGCGGGGATGCCAGCCCTCAAGCAGCTGACCGACTTTACCCACTACCTGCCAAAGTCAATTGAAAAGTTCCTCGGCCACACCGGCGCGGAAACCGTCATCGAAGCCAGCGACATGCCGGCTGAAGTCAAGCAGATCTTAGGCATCTAGCTGCCATAACCCAAATCAAGCCAAAAGCCATCATGACCGAAATCATGATGGCTTTGCTTGTATATTGGATTATGATATAAAAAATGGAGGATATAGGGCTCGAACCTATGACCTCCTGCTTGTAAGGCAGATGCTCTCCCAGCTGAGCTAATCCTCCATATGACCCGTACGAGATTTGAACTCATGTTACCGCCGTGAAAGGGCGGTGTCTTAACCACTTGACCAACGGGCCATTATTTGTATTTGCCGTCCCTCACCGAGGCACGATTATTATTATACGGAACTGAGCCGAAAAAGCAAGCCTTTATTAGAAAAAAGCGCAAAATCTTTTTGCCAAAAAGGGCTTGCACTTTTCTTTCCCTCTGATATACTAATATTTGTGCTTGCGGGCTTGGCGGAATTGGCAGACGCGCAAGACTAAGGATCTTGTGACCGCTTTAGGTCGTGGAAGTTCAAGTCTTCTAGTCCGCACCAAAGACAGCCGGAGTCAATTTTGACTCCGGTTTTTTGTGCCCAATTTGCAATTATTTCAGTTATATTACGGTTAACGCCTATATTTGTACATGCTCTTGCATGCATGCTATAATTTTTCCAGAGTAACCGCTTTAACGGCGTTATTTTTGTGTGAGCAACAATATCTTAAGTCTTTGAGGAATCAGTCAATCATCAGGAGCTCAAAGAAAGGCAAAACAAAAAATCAAGAAAAATAGAAGAAACAGGTAGGAACTAACATGAGTAACATAATCAACCGCTGCGCCCAAGCCGAAGACAAGCCGGCTGTGCGCACTTTTTATATGGAAGTCTGCCGGCACCAGGTGTATGACGAATATGGTCCCAGTTGGCACTGGGGCAAGTACCCTACTCAAGACGGCCTGGCCGAAGCCGTCGACCAGCAGCAGTTCCTGCTCAGCTTGAAAGACAACCGCATCATGGCCGCCTGCCAGCTGACCGTGGGCAATGCCCCCATCTACCTGCCCTTTGCCTGGCCAACGCCAATCAAAGACGACAAAGAGATCGCCATCATCCACTTGTACGCCGTCCACCCCGACTTCCGGGGCCAGGGCTTGTCAGCCGTGCTCTTGAACTACGCCAAAGAAGCAGCCAAGCAGCTTGGCTGCAAGGTCATCCGCATGGACTGCAAGTCCGGCAACCTGCCCGCCCGCAAGCTGTATGAGCGCAATGGCTTCAACTATTTTGCAACCGCCAAGGTCCGCTACAAGGATACCGGCCCAACCAGCTGCGACCTGCTGGAATACGTGCTGAAATAGCCTTAGAAAACAAATAAAACCACAAAAGAACCAGCATCGCTGCTGGTTCTTTTTTTGCTCATTTTTCACTTTTCTCGCTTTCCAGCCTACTCTTCGTTCTTGTAGATGGCTTCGGCCTCTTCTGGCCCAATGTCGTCATCCTCAAAGTCGTCAAAAGTATAGTCCATGTCCTTGTTGCGGTCTCTCAAGAAGGCGTAAGCCACTTCGCCAGCATAGATCAAAATCCCCAGAATCCCTAAGCACAGGGCCAGGGTCAACATCGTTTTTTTCTTGTTCTTGTCCATTGCAGTTACCTTCTTTCGCTTGCTAATCAATGCTGTTCTTACCTCGATTATAGCCTCCTTTTCGCGCACATGAAAGCAAAAAGAAAGCGCCAACAGGAAATTGGCCCTTTCTTCCGCATCTTTTGCAAATTGTCTGTTTCATTCAGCTAAATCGTCTGGTTGCGCAAGAGCTTGACCGGCATGACGTAGCTGTTCTTGTCCAAATGCTTGTCAGGATCGGCAATCCGCTCATACAAGAGCTTGACCAGCAAGGCCGCCAGATCGCCAATTGGCTGGACGATCGTGGCCAATTCCGGCAGATAGGTCTGCACCAGCTTGGTCCCGTCAAAGCCGATCACCTTCAAGTCTTCCGGAACCCTGATCCCCAAACGCTGGGCCTGCTTGAGCAGCAGGATCGCGGTCAGGTCGTCTGAGCAGAAGACCCCGTCAAGCTTGCGGTCGCTTTGCAAAAGCTCGCGCATGGCCATGGACTTGGCCAAAGGCGACTCATAGAAGGCTGACCGGGCCGTGTGCGACGGCAAGCCAGCCGCCGCCATTGTGTCCATGTAGCCCGAAAAGCGCTTGGTGGTCGGATTGCCAGTCTTTGAGGGGTTGCCGACAAAATAGATGTCCTGGCAGCCGGCATCGATCAGGGCCTGGGTGGCCAGGCATCCCCCGTGATAGTTGTCCGAGGTGACGATTGGCACCTCATCAGACAGGTCCCGGTCAAAAGACACGATCGGCAGGCCGACACGCTGGTATTCCTCCAGTCCCAGATTGTGCGAGCCCGTGATGATCCCGTCGACCTGGTTGGCCTCCAGCATCTGCAGGTAGAGGTGCTCCTTGTCGCTGTCGCGGTCGGCATCGCACAAGAGCAGCTTGTAGCCGTCATCGGCCAGGGTCTGCTCAACGCCCGCCACCAGCTCCGCGAAGAAGGGGTTGGTGATATTCGGGACGATCATGCCGATCATCTTGGTCTGCTTGCCCTGCAAGGACCTGGCCAGGGTGTTGGGCTGGTAGTTGAGCTCCCGCATGGCCGCGAACACCTTGTCCTTGGTCTTCTGACTGATGTAGCCGTGATTGTTGATCACGCGCGACACCGTCGTTGGCGAGCAGCCTGCCTTTTCGGCAACGTCTGTAAGCTTTGGCCGCATAATTCTCCCCTTCCTCTAAAAAATGCAACTTGCTTAACTTTTTTGTCAAACTACATGTCTTTCAGCTGCCACAGGCTGCCCTTGTAGTCGATGCCCGTGCTCATCTTGGCGTAGGTGTTGCCAGCTGGGGCAAAGAAGCGGCCGGTCAAGACCTCCTGACCGCCGTCAACGAAGACTTCGATCAAGGAATGGTCGACAAAAATCCGCAGCTTCAGTTCCCGGTTCTTTGGCAGGGCCAGCGAGCGGGTGGTGCCGTAGTCAACGTTGACGTCAGCGCCGACATTGCCCCGGTCCAAGGTCAAGGAAGCGTGGCTGCCCGTTGAGAAGCTGAGCTTCAGGCCCTGCTCAAAGTTCTTGTCGGCCGCCAGGGTCAAGGTGCCTTCCTGATCCTTCTTGATGGCCAGCTTAAGCTCATACTGGCCGCCTTCATCAAATTCCAGGTCCCCGGCCAGGCTTTCCGGATAGCGGCGCAGGCTCTTCATGGCCGCAACCGGCTTTTGCACCAGCTTGCCCTTCTTGATGGACAGCTTCTTGACCTGGCTCAGGCAGTTGGCCCAGCCTTCATCGTCAGTCGGGTAGCTTGAGTCCGGCAGGCCGACCCAGCTGATGGCGTAGGCGTTGCCGTCCGGCGCGTTGAAGGCTTGGGTGGCATAGACGTCAAAGCCGTAGTCCAAGTTGATTGGGGCCTTCTGCTTGGTGACGAAATGGCCGCTGTCAAAGTCAAAGCTTTCGCCGATCCAGTACATATTCGGGTACACGTCGTCATAAGCGGTGATCCGCTTGTCCAGCCCTTGCGGGCAGAAGATGAAGACCGGCTTGTCGTCAACGAAGATCAGGTTCGGGCATTCGATCATGTAGCCCATGTCCGGCAGGTCAACGTAGCCCAGGTCTTCCCACTGGCCATCAATCTTGTCGGTGCGCCAGATGCTGATCTTGCCAGCCTGGTTCTTCTTGTCCTGCGCCCCTAAGATGGCGTAGTACTTGCCGTTGTGCATCAGAATCTGCGGGTCGCGGAAGTGCTCGGTCACGTGGTCTGGCGCCTCGATCAAAGGCTTGTCCAGCTTGGTGACGTTGCCGGCTTCATCCATCCAGGCCCCGATTTGGTAAGAGGTCCGGACCCAGTTTTGATCGCGAACGTTGCCCGTATACATCAAAAAGAGCTTGTCGCCAATCTGGCGGGCTGAGCCGGAATATGCCCCGTGGCTGTCCAGCTTGGTGTCCGGCAGAACGGCCTGACCCAAGTTGGTCCAAGTCACCAGGTCATCTGAAACCAGGTGCACCCAGGACTTCAAGCCGTGAACGGCGCCGAATGGGTATGACTGGTAGAAGACGTGCCATTGGCCATTATAGTAGGAAAAGCCGTTGGGGTCGTTCAGCAGGCCGCTGGTCGGGTGAATGTGGTAGTGCAATTGGTACTTCGACTTGGCTGCCTGGCTCTGCAGCTTCAGCAGGGTTAAGGCTGACCACTTCTCATAAGGAAGATATCTTTGTTCTCTTGTCCACTCCATTTTTATTGCCTCGCTTAATCTAAAAACAATCCGAATTTGATTTTATTTTAAATTCTCTGAATTACCATATAGTGGAAACTACCTGTCTTTGCAATATCACAAATGGTTCTGTGATTATTTATATTGTATGAATAAAGCGCTAACATGTCAAACGGTTGACATGTTAAAAATACTATAAAATTGCTGGGCGGAAGATTTCTTGTAAAATTTTGTGTCAAGCGATTGACATATTAGCTGGTAACCGCTATCATAGTAATCGAAATCAAGAAAAGCGTTTTCAGATACAAGTTATGTAGTAAATAGTAAGGAGTGTTTTCTCGTGGCAATGGATTATAGCAAGGTTGCCGATCGCGTGATCGCCGATGTCGGTCGCGACAATCTGGTAGCCGCAGCGCACTGTGCTACTCGTTTACGTTTAGTCCTCAAGGACGACACGAAAGTTAACCAAGCAGCCTTGGACAAGGACCCTGACGTTAAGGGGACTTTCAAGACCAACGGCCAATACCAGGTTATCATCGGGCCTGGTGACGTTGACAACGTCTACGCCGAATTGATCAAGAAGACCGGCTTGAAGGAATTGTCAACCGACGACTTGAAGGAGGTTGCCGCTTCTGGTAAGAAGGTCAACCCAGTGATGGCCTTTATCAAGCTGCTGAGTGACATCTTCGTGCCAATCATCCCTGCCCTGGTTGCGGGTGGTTTGATGATGGCCCTCAACAACTTCCTGACTAGCCCAGGCTTGTTCAACCCAACTAAGGCATTGATTCAATTGAATCCTGCCCTTAAGGGGATTTCCGACATGATCCAAGTCATGTCAGCTGCTCCATTCATGTTCATGCCAGTCCTGGTCGGCATGTCTGCCGCCAAGCGCTTTGGCGCCAACGAATTCCTTGGCGCGGCCATGGGCTTGATCATGACTACTCCTGCCTTGGGCGGGGCTGCTAAGTACTGGAACATCTTCGGTCTGCACGTATCGCAAACCAACTACCAATACCAAGTTATCCCAGTCCTGGCTGCCATCTGGATCCTGTCCATCTTGGAAAAGTGGCTCCACAAGCACCTGCCTTCAGCAGTTGACTTTACCTTCACCCCACTGATCTCTCTTCTTTTGACTGGCTTCTTGACCTTCGTTGTCGTTGGGCCAGTGATGAAGACCGTTTCCGACTGGATCACCAACGCCTTCGTCTGGCTGTACAACACCGCTGGCTTCGTCGGCATGGGTCTGTTTGGTCTTTGCTACTCAGCCATCGTTATGACCGGTCTTCACCAATCATTCCCAGCCATTGAAACGCAATTGCTGACGGCCTTTGCCTCAGGCAAGGGGGCCGGGGACTTTATCTTCGTCGTTGCCTCAATGGCCAACGTTGCCCAAGGTGCCGCAACCTTCGCTATCTGGTTCTTGACTAAGGACAAGAAGATGAAGGGTCTGTCATCATCAGCCGGTGTCTCAGCCCTGCTGGGGATCACCGAACCAGCCCTCTTCGGGGTTAACCTGAAGTACCGCTTCCCATTCTTCTGCGCCCTGATCGGTTCAGGCGTTGCATCAGCATTGGCCGGCCTGCTCAAGGTTGAAGCCGCTGCCCTCGGTTCAGCCGGCTTCCTGGGCTTCCTGTCAATTTACCCAAAGACGATCCCAATGTACGTTGTCTGCGAACTCGTTGCCTTCGCGGTTGCCTTCGCCTTGACCTTCCTCTACGGGAAGAAGAACCTGAAGGAAGAAGTTGCCGTAGTTGACGCCGCAGACGAAACTGCAACTGAAGAAGTTCCAGCTGAAGCTCAAGCCGAAGCTGCCAAGGTTTCAGCCGTTAAGGACGAAGTTATCGTTGCTCCTGTAGACGGCAAGTCAGAAGACCTTTCACAAGTCAACGACGAAGTCTTCTCACAAAAGCTGATGGGTGATGGCGCGGCCATCGTCCCAAGCGACAACACCGTCTACTCACCAGTAACTGGCGTCGTTTCAGTTGCCTACAAGACTGGCCACGCCTACGGCTTGAAGTCTGACGATGGTGCCGAAGTCCTGATCCACATCGGTCTGGACACGGTCAACCTGCAAGGCAAGCACTTCAAGTCCTTCGTAACCCAAGGCCAGCACGTCAACAAGGGCGACAAGCTTGGCGAAGTTGACCTTGACGCCGTTAAGAAGGAAGGCTACGACACGACGGTGATGGTCGTTATCACCAACACCAACGCCTACACTGACGTTGACCGCGTTGAAAGCGACAGCGTCAAGCACGGCGACAGCCTGGTAGCCGTAGCGGCCCACTAGGATCAACTGATTCTCATTCTCATACTTGAATTTCTTTCTTCAAAATATTAATAAAAGAGTCATCCGCGTCACTTAAGCGGGTGGCTCTTTTTTCTAACAGAAATAAGTTTTTGTAACATTTGCTTCTTGCATTAAAGCTGTTACCTGTTTTAAGATTTATAGAAAAGAAAAGGTTACAGACAAAGCAAGTTAAACGGAGAGGAACGACTATGACATTAAGAGTTGGAATTTTAACTTCCGGCGGCGACTGCCAGGCCTTGAACGCGACCATGCGCGGCTTGGCCAAGACGCTCTACAATTGCGTCGACGACGTTGAAATCATCGGCTTCAAGAATGGCTATTACGGCCTGATGCATGAGAAGTACGTCAAGATGCAGCCAAAAGACTTCTCAGGCATCATCGACCAGGGCGGCACCATCCTTGGTACTTCCCGCCAGCCATTCAAGTACATGCGCGTCATCGAAGACGGCTTTGACAAGGTCGCTGCCATGAAGAAGACCTACAAGAAGCTGAACCTGGATGCCTTGGCCGTTTTGGGCGGCAACGGGTCTTTGAAGTCAGCCAACATGCTGGCCCAAGAAGGACTGAACGTGATCGGGCTGCCTAAGACCATCGACAACGACACCTGGGGCACTGACTACACCTTCGGCTTCCAAAGCGCCGTAGACGTCGCGACCCGCTACCTGGATGACATCCGCACCACGGCCCAGTCCCACTCCCGGATCTTCGTCGTTGAGGTCATGGGCCACAAGGTCGGCCACATTACCCTGCACGCTGGTCTGGCCGCCGGCAGCGACATCATTCTTTTGCCAGAAATCCCTTACGACCTGGACGTCATTGCCAAGAAGATCAAGCAGCGCGAAAAGCAAGGCAAGAACTTCACGGTGATCGCCTGTGCTGAAGGGGCCATCTCCAAGGAAGACGCCAAGCTGCCTAAGAAGAAGTACAAGGCCAAGGTCGCTGCCAGAAACGGGCAGTCAGTCGTCGTTGGCCTCGGTGAAGACCTCCAGAAGCTCTTCCCAGCCAAGGAAGTCCGGACCGCGGTAATCGGCCACGCCCAACGCGGCGGCGCCCCTGACGCGTACGACAGAGCCATCTCAACCCGCTTTGGGATTGAGGGTGCCCGCTTGATCATGAACCGGTCATTTGGCCGGCTGGTCGTCTTAAAGCGCGGCGAAGTCGACTCCATTGCCCTGGAAGACACCGCCGGCAAGCTGGCCTACGTCGACCCTGAAGGCAAGACGGTCAACAATGCCCGCCTGATGGGCGTTACCTTCGGTGACAAGTAGCTCCAAGTTAAATATGCAAAAAGCTCCTGCAATTTCTGCAGGAGCTTTTTCGTTTAAGTTTTTCAGAGTTGTCATGCAAATGGGAGCTTTGAGGAATTACATCGTGCCTGGCCGCTTCTTCTTTTCCACCTTGGCCCCTTGGGTCATGTTGTCATTGTAGCCCCAGACCCAGGTAACGATGAAGGAGACCACGATAGAAACCGCGGACGCAATCAAGAAGGCGTAGAAGCTGGTCAGGTCCGCCGGGTTCTTCGGGTTGAAGAAGCTGGAGAAGCCGATCAGACCGCCAGTAAAGCCAAACATGGTCCCGTGCATCAAGCCCGTGATCAAGCCGCCGAAAGCTGAGCCGATCAAGCCGGAGATGAAGACCTTGCGGTAGCGCAGGTTGATCCCGTAGATAGCTGGCTCAGTCACCCCGCAGAAGGCGGAAATCGCGGCGGCAAAGCCCAATTCCTTCATGTCGGCCTTCTTGGACTTGATGGCCACTGCTAAAACGGCTGCCCCTTGGGAAATCATGGTTGAGCAGATGATGGCGTTCAGGGCAGATTCGCCGGAGCCGGCAATCTGCTGGGCAACCAGCGGCACGACGCCCCAGTGCAGGCCGAAGATGACCAGGAGCTGGTAGAGGCCGCCAATCACGAAGCCGCCCAGCCAGCCGGAGGACTTGACCAGCCAGTTGATGCCGACCGCGATCCCGTTGGCGATCCCTTGGATGATTGGGCCAGTGATGGCCAAAGTGATCAAGGAAACGACCAGGATGGTGATCAAAGGCACGAAGATCATCTGCAGGTAGGCCGGCAAGTGCTGCTTCAGCCAGTCTTCCAACTTCTTGGCCAGCCAAGCGGCCAGGATCATTGGGAAGATCGAGTAGGAGTAGTTCAGGAATTGGAACTTGAAAGAGCCAAGCGCGAACATGGTCTTGTACTGCCCGCCCCAAGTGATCAATTGCGGGTAGACCAGAGCCGCCCCAATGACCGCGGCAATGACCGGGTCAGAGTTCAGACGCTGGGCCGCGCAGAAGCCAACCAGGACTGGCAGGAAGAAGAAGGCCGCGTCAGCGATCGCTGAGACCGTGATGTAGGCCGTGCTGTGCACGTTCAATAGCGCCCCCAGCTGCGGCAGAGTCAGCAGGGCCAGCAGGCCCTTGATGATCCCGGCCGCGGCAATGACGCCGACCACTGGACTCATGGAACCGGTAATGAAGCCGATCAGGTTGCCAAAAGCCCGTGAGACTGGATTCTTGCCGTCATCTACCGGCTGGCTTTGGGGCGCGTCGCCTAAGTCGCCCAATTGCTTGACGACTTCGTCAAAGACGGCGGCAACTTCGTTGCCGATGACCACCTGGTACTGGCCGGAGGCATGCATGACGTCCAAAATGCCGCGCTGGGCCTTCAGGGCTTCGTCATTAGCCTTGCTTTCATCCTTTAAGTAGAAGCGCAGGCGGGTAATGCAGTGGATGACGTTGTTCACGTTGTCCTTGCCGCCGACCTGCTTGATGATGAAGGCTGCCAGTTCTTTATGGGACAGCTTCTTGCTTGAGGGAGCCGCTTCCCCGCCGCTCTTCAGGTAGGCCACCGCGACCTCCTGGCCAGCTTCGGCCTCCCCTTCAGTCAGGTCTAGGCCTGACAGCTTGTCAGCTGAGTTGGTGACCAAGGTCATGACCGTCGGGTCCAGTTGCTTATCCTTGATTTGTTCCAGGTTCATTTCAGCCACCGGCTCACCAGCCTTGACCCCTGTCCCGGTCTTGACCAGGACCTTGAAGGGCTCGCCCTTCAGGCTGACCGTGTCCACGCCCATATGGAGCAGGACTTCCAGTCCCTGGTCAGTCACGATTCCGATGGCATGCTTGCTGTCAGCCACCATGGAGACCTGTCCGCTGACTGGCGCGAGGACCTGCCCGTTTGCCGGCTTGGTGCCAAAGCCCTGGCCCATGATCCCTTGACTGAAGATCGGGTCGCTGGTCTTGGCCAAAGCCACTACCTCACCCTTGACTGGGTTCAGCAGCTTTACATTCTCATTAGCCATAATTCTTTCTCCTCATTTTGAATTCGGTTTCAAGTCTTTACGGCTTAATCATAATCCTGTCTAGACAGGTTGTCAACAATTTTATTGTAAGGGAATACAAAATTAACTTAGCAGGTTTTTTCTTTCCTCTTGACTTGTCTAGACTTCTGTTGATAATTAATAGTGAGGTGATGATTATGGCACAAGCAAAAGCAGACATGATTGCCCAGGACTTGGCTGACAAGATCAAGCATAAGCTGTATGAGCCAGGCACTTTTTTGCCTAGCGAAAGCCAGCTGACTGAGCTCTATGGAACTTCAAGGGAAACCGTCCGAAAGGCCCTGCGGCAATTGCAGGCCCTGGGCTTGATTCAGCCCATCCGCGGCAAGGGGTCGATCGTCTTGGACCTGGCCCGCTACGCCTTCCCGATCTCCGGGATCACGAGCTTCGCGGAATTGGCCAAGCAGCAAGGGATGAATGCCGTGACTGAGGTCGTGGAATTCAGAGAGGCCCAGGCAATTCCAACAGAGATCGCCCGCTTTTTTACAGACAGCGAGAACGAGAATCTGCAAGGCACCTATTTGGAGCGCCTGCGGACGATCGATGGCACCAAGGCCGTCTTGGACTGCGACTTTGTCCTGAATCCACCAATTAAGGAAATTCCGCTAAAAGCCGCCCAGACTTCCCTCTACCACTACTTTGAAGAGGACTTGGGCTTGAACATTAGCTACGCCACCAAGGAAATCACCGTTCAGCAGGCTCCAGAGCGCGTCAAGCAGCTCATGGACCTGCCAGGCGACGAAATTGTCGTCGTAGCCAGCCGGAACTTTCTGGACGACACGACCCTCTTCCAGCTGACGGTCTCCTGCCACCGGCCCGACAAGTTCAAGTTTGTCGACTTTGCCCGGCGCAAGCAGATCAAGTTTTAATTCAGCAATAAACCACATTATTAAACAGACGAAAGGAACTATTATGCAAAAGTTAGGCAGCAAGGTCATTTACCAGATCTACCCCAAGTCATTTTTTGATTCCAATGGCGACGGGATTGGCGACCTGCGCGGGATCATTCAGAAGATCGACTACCTTAAGCAGCTGAACGTGGACATGATTTGGTTCAACCCCTTCTTCGTGTCCCCGCAAAAAGACAACGGCTATGACATCGCTGACTACAAGCGGATCGATCCCCGCTTTGGGACCATGGCCGACTTTGAGGAACTGGTAGCCAAGCTCAAGGAGATCAACGTCGGCGTGATGCTGGACATGGTCTTGAACCACTGCTCAACTGAGCATGAATGGTTCCAAAAGGCCCTGGCCGGAGACAAGAAGTACCAAAAGTTCTTCTACCTGCGCAAGGGCAAGGATGGCCAGCTGCCAAACAACTGGCAGTCCAAGTTCGGTGGCCCGGCCTGGGAAAAGTTTGGCGACAGCGACTACTACTACCTGCACTTGTACGCTCCAAGCCAGGCCGACCTCGACTGGCACAACCCAGAAGTCCGCAAGGAACTGGCCGGCGTGGTCAACTTCTGGCGCGCCAAGGGGGTTCACGGCTTCCGCTTTGACGTCATCAACGTCACTGGCAAGGACGAGCTTTTGGCCGACTCCACTGACCCAATCGAAGAAAAGCACTTGTACACCGACACCCCAGTCGTGCAGGACTACCTTAAAGAATTGAACCGCAACTCCTTTGGCCAGGATGAAGACAGCGTAACGGTCGGTGAAATGTCCTCAACGACCATTGCCAACTCAATCGCCTACACCAAGCCTGAGGACCACGAGCTGTCCATGGTCTTCACCTTCCACCACCTGAAGACCGACTACAAGGATGGGGAAAAGTGGTCCAAGGCTCCGTTTGACTTTATGAGCCTCAAGCAGATCCTTTTGGACTGGCAGGAAGAAATTTACCAAGGTGGCGGCTGGCAGGCCCTCTTTTGGAACAATCACGACCAGCCATGGGCACTCAACCGCTTTGGCGACACGGGCAAGTACCGGGTCAAGTCAGCCCAAATGCTGGGCATGGCCATGCAGCTGATGCGGGGCACCCCTTTCATCTACATGGGCGAAGAATTGGGCATGATCGACCCTGACTACCGCTCAATGGACGATTATGTCGACATCGAAGCCAAGAACGCATACAAGATGCTTTTGGACAAGGGGTATCAAGCAGACGAGGCTTTTGCCATCGTGCACAGCAAGGCCCGGGACAACTCCCGCGTGCCGATGCACTGGGACGACTCCAAGTATGCTGGCTTCAGCACCGTCACCCCATGGCTGCTCCCGACTGACCAAGACCGGATCAACGTCAAGAAAGAACTAAGCGAAGGCCACATCTTCAGCTTCTACCAAGACCTGATCAAGCTGCGCAAGAGCGAGGCCCTGATCCAAGACGGAATGATCAAGGGGCTCTTAAAAGATGACCCGCAGATTTTTGCCTATGAGCGAACTTTGAACGGCCAGCGCCTCCTGGTCCTCTGCAACTTCTACGCAAAGAGCCGCCAGCTGGACTTGCCGGCAAGCTGGGTTGGGCAAACAGGCCGCGTCCTGCTCGCAAACGACGCCTGCGCCTGGACCGAAGTGCCCGCTTGCGCGGAAATCGCCCCTTATGAGGCCATCTGTTTTAAGGCTGAGTAACTGGTAGAGAATTTAAAAGTAAACAGCAAAAAGGCTGCATTGACTCACTTACGTGAGCTAATACAGCCTTTTTCTATGGGAATTTTAGTTTCCAGATCTTTTTTGGTCTTCGTTGTCTATAAGCAAAATGTCAGTAAGTTGACCAGGACGTCCAAGTAAAATCCCATAAGGTAAACGGGTGGAATAGTTGTTGATGACGCTTACCAGGTCGTCAAGCAGTTCCTGGCTAGGACTGGTCGCGTTTTTTGATCTCATTGATCTTTATGATCACAGTATATATCGTGCACACTTTTATGCCAACTGTGTACACGTTGCTTCTCGTTTTTTTATTTTTTTACGGTCCTGAAACTACTTTTCCGAGTTCGAAGCATTTCCAGGACAAGAAAAAATTCCCAGCCAAACAAAAAAGAAGTGCCTCATCGAGAGACAACTTCTTTTCTGCTATTAAACTAGCGATCTAAATTCAAATTTTACTATTGGAATTACTTAAGCAATTCGCTGATTGCGTCTTGGAATGATTGAGCTGAAGCTTCAGCAGTTTCAATGTCCTTCTTGTTGACGCCAACGTAAGCCTTAATAACTGGTTCAGTACCTGATGGCCGCAGGGCTACCCAAGTTTCATCTTCCAGGAAGTACTTCAAGACGTTTGACTTAGGGAAGCCAGTCAATGGCGTTTCCTTGCCGTCTTCAAGCGTTACTTGTTCTTGGTAGTCTTCAGTCTTAACTACCTTGACCCCGTTGATTTCAGTCAGGTGCTCGCTGCGCAGCTTGCTCATCAATGCGGCCATCTTCTTTTGACCGCCAATCCCTGGCATTTCAATTGCCCGGGTGATTTCGTAGGCAACGCCGTACTTCTTCCAGATTTCTTGCAAACCGTCAAAAACAGTCATGCCGTGGCTAGCGTAGTAGCTGGCCACTTCAGCGAACATCAAAGCCCCTTGCATAGCATCCTTGTCACGGGCAAATGGCTGGAAGAGGTAGCCGTAGCTTTCTTCAAAGCCCATCAAGAACTTGCCGTCGTTTTCCTTCTTCATTCTGTCGACTTCTTCGCCGATGTACTTGAAGCCAGTCAAAACTGACTTGGTCTTGATGCCGAAGTCCTTGGCGATCTTGAATGGCAGAGCGCTGGAAACGATGGAAGTTACGATTTCGTAGTCTGGAGTCAGCTTGCCTGATTCCTTCAAGTTTTGAAGCAGGTAGTATGACATCAAAGTGGCAATTTGGTTGCCAGTCAAGACTTGGAAGTCGCCCTTGTCGGTTCTTACGCAAGCCCCCATCCGGTCAGCGTCTGGGTCGGTAGCAACGATCATGTCCGCCCCGATTTCGTTGGCCAATTCTACGCCTGGGTTGAAGACGTCACGGAATTCTGGGTTTGGCTTCTTGCAAGTCGGGAATTCTGGGTCAATGATGGCTTGACTTGGAACTGGCACCACGTTGGTGAAGCCGCCTTGACGGAAGGCCCGGTCGTACAGCATCTTCCCCGTACCATGGAGCGGAGTGTAAACGATCTTCAGCTTGTCAGCATTTTCCTTGATCATTTCCTTGTTCACGTTGACCGTGTCCAAAGCCTTCAAGTAAGCTTCGTCAACATCTTCGCCGATCAATTGCAAAGTGCCTTCGGCACGCAGCTTCTTGACTGGAGCAGCCTTAACGCTGAAGATGTCTTCAACCTTTTGCGCGTAAGCAAAGAGGCGGTCGGCGTTTTCAGGACCCATTTGGGCACCGTCTTCGCCGTAGGCCTTGTAGCCGTTGTATTGCTTTGCGTTGTGAGAAGCCGTGATGTTGATCCCGGCAAAGGTGTGCAGGTAGCGAACGGAGAATGACAATTCTGGCGTTGGGCGCAAGTCGTCAAAGAGGTAGACGTGAATGCCGTGGGCACCCAAAACGCGCGCCGCGTGCATGGCCAATTCGCGTGAGTTGTAGCGTGAGTCAAAGGAAATAACGACCCCGCGCTTCTTGGCTTCTTCCCCGTTTTCATCGATCAGGCGGGCCAGGCCTTCAGTGACGCGGCCAACCGTAAAGAGGTTGATCCGGTTGGTCCCTGGTTCAAGCAGGCCACGCATGCCGGCAGTCCCGAAGTTGATGTCTTGACCGAAAGCATCTTCAATCCACTTGTCGTCTTGACCAAGCTCTGCCAACTGGTCGGCAAGCTCTTCTGGCAAAGGTGCTTTCTTCCATTGTTCATAGACTTCTTTTGCGTTCATTATTCTTTTTCTTCCTTCTCCATTATATCTGCTTTCTTAAGCAGAAAATCTTTCTTGGTTGCTACTTCTTGATCAAGCAGATCACGAACTAGATCGGCGATCGTCTCTGGCAGGCAGTAGGCTTTCATCTCGCTTGCGTCGAGATCCACGTCTTCATTAGTCCGATTGTAGCAGTAAACAACGATTTCACGATCATTATAACGCACTATCGCGTTGATTCCTAACCGAATCTTGATAAAGCCAATTTTGCCGCTGACCAAGGCGGGGTTGGCCTTGCGGGCGCTGGCCAGCATGGAGACCGTCTCCTCCAGGAAATGGCTTTCCTTACCCCATGGGAAGCAGCGCCGGTTGTCCGGGTCCTTGCCCCCGATCAGCCCGGCTTCATCGCCGTAGTAGATGCAAGGGACCCCAGGAGCCGCGAACATCAAGCCAAAGGCCATGGCCACCAGCTCCTCATCGCCCCCCAGCACGGTCTTGATCCGCTCCGTGTCGTGGGTGCCGATGTTGTTCAGGCAATTTTCCAAAAAGGCCTTTGGGTAGTTTTCCACTAATTTTTCCAAGTCGTTCATGGCAGAAATTTCGCCGGCCTCATCCTTGGCCTGCAAGAGGTTGATGATCAGGTTCCGCATTGGGTAGTTCATCACCCCAGTCAGGTTGTCCCCAGCCATGTAAGGGCGAAATTCGCTGTTGACGAACTTGTGGGAGGCGTCTTCCCAGACTTCCCCAATGACCAGCTGGCAGTTTTCTTTCTGCAGGCGGTCGCGGATCGCCCGCAGGAATTCCATCGGCAACTCGTCGGCCACGTCCAGCCGCCAGCCGTCAACCTGCATCTTGGTCCACTTGGCCAAAACGCCCTTAGGACCAGTGATGTAGTTGACGTACTGCTTGTTGTGCTTGTTGACCTCAGGCAGGGTCGTCACGCCCCACCATGACTGGTACTTGTCCGGGTAGTGGATAAAGTTGAACCAAGAGAAGTAGTCGCTGTTCTTGTCCTGCGTGGCCTTCAAGAAGTACTTGGAGTCAGCCCCGACGTGGTTAAAGACCCCGTCTAAAATCAAGTGCATCTTGTTGTCGTGCAGGGTCTGGATCAGCTCCTGCAAGTCCTGCTCCGTCCCCAGCATTGGATCAATCTTCATAAAGTCCTGGGTGTCATAGCGGTGGTTGCTGGAGGCCATGAAGATTGGATTCAGGTAGATGGCGGTTACCCCAAGCTTCTTAAGGTAAGGCACCTTTTCGGTAATCCCCTTCAGGTTTCCGCCAAAAAAGTCCCACCGGGCCATCGCTCCGTGCTCATCCTTGATGTAGTACGGGGTGTCTTCTGGCGTGGCATACAGGAAGCTGTTCTTCTTGCGGCCCGTGATCTCCCCATGGGGGTTGCCGTTGTTGAAGCGGTCCGGAAAAATCTGGTAGACCACCCCCTGGGTATACCACGGCTCCTGTGGCACCTGCCGGTCATAGCAGGTGAGCTGGAAGGTACGGACATCAGTGCTGTCTTGGGTGAGCTCTGCCTCCCCAAACTGGTCCCTGGCCCGCTGCAGGAAGTAGTATTGGTTGTTCTGCTTGATGTTGAAGTAGTAGTAGTACAAGCCCGAGGTTCCGATGCGAATGCTGGTCTCATACATCTTCGTCTCTGAATTGTAGGTCATCGGGTAGGCCATATCGTCTTCGTTGATCTTCGTCAGCCAAAGCGTGACCTCCTGAACCTCTTCATCAATCGCCACGGACCACTTGACGCTGGTCCCGGCTTGAATTGCCCCAAAGGGCTGCCTGTATTTTCCGTCCCAAGAATTAAAAGTAGCTTTCATTGATTGTCTTTACTTACGATTGCGTGTTAACTTTTTCTACTAAATTAGGCCTTGTCCTCGATCTCAACCTTGTCCAGATGCCAAATTTCGCTAGCGTAGCGTTCGATGGTCTTGTCAGAGTCAAAGCGCTCTGAGTGGGCAATGTTGACCAGGCTCTTTTGAGCCCATTGCCGCTTGTTCTTCCAAACCTTTTCGGCCAAGTCTTGCGCGTGCAGGTAGGCTTCAAAGTCGGCCAGAACCAGGAATTGCTCGTTATCGCCCAGGAAGTTGTCGTAAAGGGCGCGGCCTTCACTTTGGCAGCCAGGAATGGTGCCATCAATCAAGGCATCGACCGTCTTCTTCATGACTGGATCCTTTTCGTACATGTCTCTTGGGTGGTAGCTGTGGTTTGCGTAATACTTGTAGACTTCGTCCTTGTCCAAGCCAAAGGCGAAGATGTTTTCGCTGCCGACAGCATCCTTGATTTCAATGTTGGCCCCATCCATGGTAGCGACGGTCAGAGCCCCGTTCGCCATCAGCTTCATGTTGGAAGTGCCTGAGGCTTCCTTGGTAGTAGTTGAAATCTGTTCGCTCAAGTCAGCCGCCGGGATGATCTGTTCAGCCAGGGAAACATTGTAGTTTTCAAGGAAGACAACCTTCAGCTTGTCGCCGATTTCCGGGTCATTGTTGACCAAGTCGGCAACTGAGTTGATCACCTTGATCACTTGCTTGGCAAAGACGTAGCTAGGAGCAGCGATCGCCCCAAAGATGACCACGCGCTTCGGGTGGCTGATGCCGGCCTTCAAGTCTTGGTAGAGCTTGATGACGTGGAGCAGTTTCAAGGTTTGCCGCTTGTAGGCGTGCAGCCGCTTGACCTGGACGTCAAAGATCGCGGTTGGGTCAACTACCACGCCGGTCTTTTCCTTGATGACCTTGGCCAGCTTCTTCTTGTTGTCAGCCTTGATCTTGATCAAGCTGCTCAAGGTTGCCGTGTCGTGGTAGTACTCTTCAAACTTCAGCAGTTCCTTGGAGTCATAGCGCCACTTGCTGCCAATGGTCTTGTCCAAGAGCTTGGACAATTCCGGGTTGGCAATTTGCAGCCAGCGGCGCAGGGTAATCCCGTTGGTCTTGTTGTTGAAGCGGTCTGGGTAGAGATCGTAGAAGTCGCGCAAGACTTCCGTTTCCAGCAATTGGGTGTGCAAGGCAGCTACCCCGTTGACTGAGTGAGAACCAATGATGGCCAAGTGAGCCATGTGAATTTGGTTGCCCTTGATGATGCGGGTTCTGTCGATCACGCCACCGTCAACCTTGCCTTCAAGCGATTCAACGTAGCGCCGGTCGATTTCCGTGATGATGTCAAAGAGTCTTGGCAAGAGTTCCTTGAACATGTTGACGTCCCACTTTTCCAGAGCTTCAGCCATGATGGTGTGGTTGGTGTAGCTCATGGTCTTTTGGGTAATGTCCCAGGCAGTGTCCCAGTCAACGCGGTGCTCGTCAACGAGCAGGCGCATCAGTTCAGCAACCGCCATCGCTGGGTGGGTATCGTTGATGTGCACGGCCACGTACTTAGGGAACTCTTCAAAGTTGGTTCCCTTCAAGTCCTTGACGAAGTAGTTGACAATGCTTTGCAAGCCGGCCGAAACGAAGAAGTATTCCTGCTTCAAGCGCAGCAGCCGCCCGTCATAGTTAGAGTCATCCGGGTAAAGGATTGAAGTCAAGTCTTCAACCTTGCGCCGGTCAGCAATTGATGGGTAGTTCAATTCGTCCTCTGGCGCGATTTCCGCGTCCCACAGGCGCAAGGTGTTGGCCAAGCCGTTGCGGTAGCCAACCATGGCCACGTCATAAGGAACGGCCCGCACGATTGAAGCCCCATCGTATTGCGGAGTCATCCAGCCGTGGTCGTCAACCATGTTGTAGTGGCCGCCAAAGCGCACCAATACCGACTTGCTTTCACGTCTGACTTCCCAGTAGTCACCGCTTTGCAGCCAGTCGTTCGGCAACTCCTTCTGGTAGCCGTTGACGAACTTCTGCTTGAACAGACCGTACTTGTAGCGCAGGCCGTTCCCGTTGCCGGCATAGCCTGTTGAAGCCAGTGAGTCCATGAAGGCCGCGGCCAAGCGGCCCAAGCCCCCGTTGCCCAAGGCCATGTCCGGCTCAATCGCCGCGATCTTGTCAAAGTCCAGGCCCAGTTCCTTCATGGCCTCTTTGACAGTGTCCAGCCAGCCCAAGTTAAGCAGGTTGCTCTTCAAAAGCGTGCCTGGCAGAAATTCAATTGAGAAATAATAGGTTTGCTTGTGCTGGTTAGTGGTTTCCGCGATCCGGGTCCGGCGCCACTTGCTGGAATAGCCATCGCGCACAATTGAACAGATACATGCAAAAATGTCTTCATCAGAAGCTTGACTCAAGTTTTCTTCAAAGTGGCGGTCAAGCTTTTCCTTCAAACGCTTCTTAAATTCTTCTTTAGTTAAAGTCACTTTTCAGTTTCCTCTTTAATCCTAATGCTCGTAGTTGCAGCCTAGCCCAGCAGCTCGCCGTACATCCATTGGTACTTGCTTGCTGAGTTCTTCCATGAGAAGTCTGACTTCATTGCGATCCGCTGGCACTTAGCCCACTTCTCCTTCTCGTGGTACAGGTCCAGCATCTTCTTGATGGCCTCGACCATTTGATAGCCGTTGAATTCACGGAAGCCGAAGCCGTCGCCTTCATTCTTGGTCTTGTCATAAACCCAAACGGTATCGGCCAAACCGCCAATTTGGTGAACGATTGGCAAGGTCCCGTAGCGCAGGGCGATCAATTGTGACAGGCCGCAAGGCTCAAAGGCTGATGGCATCAAGAAGGCATCCGCGCCGGCATAGATCTTTTGCGCCAGCTTGACGTCAAAGGCCAAGACCAGCTTCAGCTTGTCCTCGTGCCGAGCCGCGATTTCACGCAGTGCGTTTTCATAGTATTGGTCACCATTGCCCAAGATCACGACTTGCACGTTGAATTGCAGGATGTTGTCCAATTCTTCCAGCAGCAATTGGCAGCCCTTTTGGGCCGTCAAGCGGGTAACCATGCCGATCACTGGAACATTGGCAACAACTGGCAGCCCGACCGTCTTTTGCAGGTCGTTCTTGTCTCTGCGCTTGTGCTTCAAGTGGTTGACGTCATAGCGCACCTTGATGATTGGGTCGGTGGCCGGGTTGTACTTGTCAAAGTCAATCCCGTTCAGAATCCCGTTCAGCTTGTAGCTGACGCTGCGCAGGATGCCGTCCAGCCCTTGGCCAAATTCAGGGGTTTGGATTTCTTCAGCGTAAGATGGGCTGACCGTCGTTACCCGGTCAGCGTACAGAATCCCGGTCTTCATCCAGTTGACGTCGTTGTTGAAGCGAACCGTGCCGTTGTCGAACCATTCATAGCCCAGGCCGAAGAAGTTTGGCAGGGTTTTGGCATCATACTTGCCTTGGAATTCCAGGTTGTGGATGGTCAAGACGGTCTTGATGCCGCTGTAGGCGGAGACGAAGCCCCACTTTTCCCTTAACAGGAATGGGATAAATGAAGTGTGGTAGTCATTGCAGTGCAGGATGTTTGGAATGAAGTTGTAGCGCTCCATCATCATGATCACGGCTTGCTGGAAGAAGGCGTAGCGTTCGCCGTCATCGTAGTAGCCGTAGATGCCTGGCCGCTTGAAGTAGTATTCATTGTCAATGAAGAAGTACTTGACCCCGTTCATTTCCAAAGTGAAGATCCCGCAGTACTGGTCGCGCCAGCCAACTGGCACGTAGAAATTGCCTTGGTAGACCAGCTTCTCGCGGTACTTTTCAGGAATGTCCTGGTAAAGCGGCAGGGCCACGCCAACTTCGTCGCCATCCTTGGCCAATTGGTTAGGCAGGGCGCCCATCACGTCACCCAAACCGCCAGTCTTGAAGAATGGCGCGCATTCAGCTCCGACAAATAAAATTCTCACGTTTGCTCCTCCTAATCCAAAATAAAGTCCTTGTCAACGACAGTCCCCTTCTTGATGACGACTGGGCTTTCAGGCTTGCCTTTAATGGTTACGCCCTTTTCAACGACAACGTTCTTGTCGAGGATGGCGTATTCAACCTTCGCCCCGCTCTTAATATGGTCGCCAGCCATCAAGATTGAGCTTTCAACTTCGGCTTCCTTGCCAACCACTACTCTTCTGGAAACGACGCAGTTGTGCAGTCCGCCCTTGATCTTGCCGCCAGTGGCGATCAAAGTGTTCTTGACTTCAGAGTCCTTGTCGTAGTAGGTGCCGACTTCGTTTCTGATTCTGGTGATAATCTTCTGGTTGCCGTAAAGCAGGGAGTCGCGCTTGTCCTTCTTCAGCATGTCCATGTTGGCTTCGTAGTAGCTGGAAATGTCGTGAATGCTGCGCAAGTAGCCGGTGTACTCGTAGGCGTTGGCCTTTTCTCTGACGGCCAATACTGACAATCTTTCGGAGATGTCGTATGAAACCCCGCTCTTTTGCGCCTTGTCCAGTTCGTTGATCAGCCAGTCGGTGTCCATCACGTAAACGTTGGCTGAAAGGTTGAATGGACCTTCGCCATTCAGTTCAATGGCTTCATGGCTGGCAGCCACCACGTTGTTGTCGCTCAAAACAAAGGTGCGGTCGTCAGCGGCAATATCACAGCGGTTGACCCGCTTGAAGACCGGGGTAATGTGGTTGCCATTGCTTTGGTGGAAGTGCAGGACTGCCTTCAAGTCAAAGTTGGCGGCCATCTTGTTGCCGATGAAGACGGTGTATGGGACGTTGCAGGTCTTCAAGAAGATGATCAGGTCGTCAAAGTACTCTTCCCCTCTTGACCGGCGGGCCATCAAGTTCTGGTAGAAGTCCAGGTACTGGTAGGAGCCAATCGTGTCCATCCCCCATTCCTTACCGCCACCCCAGTGGTCCAGGTATGATCTGACCTTTTCCTGACTGATCAAGGTGTAGAGTTGGGTGATCCCGGAGTTGACGATGCTTGAAAGTGGGAAGTCCATCAAACGATATTTGCCGGCAAATGCTAAAGTTGACAAAGCTCGTTCATCAGTCAAAGGCTTTAATTGGCTGTATTCGTGCTGATTACTAAAGATTGCGCACATCTTACTTGTTTTCATTTGGTAACACTCCGATCTTTTCATGGTTGCCGACTACAGCAATCTTCCCATCTTCTTCTTCAACGACTGAACCATCGCCGATGATCGCGTTTTCGCCGACGATTGCCTTCTTGATCTTGACGTTCTTGCCGATCTTTGCCCCAGGCATGATGACTGAGTCTTCAATAACTGAGCCGCGCTGGACGTCAACATTGCCGGAAATAATTGAGTGCTTGATCGTCCCGTCAATGTAGCAGCCATCCACGATCATTGAATTTTCGACATCGGCGTTGTCGGTAATCATTTGTGGCGGGTCGATCGTGTTCTTGGAGTAGATCCGCCAGCTGCGGTCATCCAGGTTCAGGCCGTCAGTGCCGTCCAGGAATTCCATGTTGGCTTGCCACAAGGAGTCAATGGTCCCAACGTCCTTCCAGTAGCCGGAAAATTGGTAAGAGAAGACTCTTTCATCGCTCTTCAGGTAGTACGGAATGACGTTCTTCCCGAAGTCGACCATGTCATCGGCCGTTGCGAAACCAGCAGTCAAGACCTCACGCAGCCGCTTCCAGTTGAAGATGTAGATCCCCATTGAGGCGTGGTTTGACTTTGGATGAGCCGGCTTTTCTTCGAATTCGATGATCCGGCCGGACGAGTCGGTATTCATGATCCCGAAGCGCGGTGCTTCTTCCCAAGGAACATCGATGACGGCAACCGTCAAGGAAGCGTGGTTCTTTTCATGTTCTTCGAGCATGTCATCGTAGTCCATCTTGTAGATGTGGTCCCCGGAAAGCACCAGCACGTATTCCGGATCCTGACTGTCGATGTAGTCGATGTTTTGGTAGATGGCGTGCGCGGTGCCTTCAAACCACTTGGAGCCGCCGTTGTCAGTATATGGCTGCAGGATCGTGGCTGAGGCGTTCAAGCCATCCAGCCCCCAAGATGAGCCGTTGCCGATGTGGTTGTTCAAGCGAAGTGGTTCATATTGCGTAATCACGCCGACGTTGCGGACTCCAGAATTGGCGCAGTTGCTCAGGGGGAAATCGATAATCCGGTACCGTCCCCCAAATGGTACGGCTGGCTTGGCCTGGTTCGCGGTCAGCTTGCCAAGTCTAGTCCCTTTGCCGCCGGCTAAAATGATACCTAGCATTTTTGTACTCATGGTAAGTTCCTTCCCTACATTTCTCATCATTGCACTCAAGCTACTTGCTGTGCTTCTTTGAGCGCTTTCTCTTGATAGTAACCTTATCAGGCTGCAGAATCATGGCACTGAATCCTGGGAGATCCACGGAAATCTGGTAGTCATAATTCTTGAATTTCTCCGCTCTGGTCTTGACCTTCTGCGGTTTGGCCGTTGACGTGCCGCCGAACTCTTCCCAAGCTGAGTTCAAGACTTCCTTATATGAGCCCGCGTATGGGACTCCGATTGAGAAGTTCTTGCGCTCAACCGGCGTAAAGTTCAGCAGAACAATGACAAAGTCGTGCCGCACCTTCCCTTGACGAATGAAGGACAAGACTGACTGATCCCGGTTGTCGGCATCAATGATCTCTACGGATCGGTCTTCCTGCTCCAACTGCCACAAGGCTGGCTCATTCAAGTAGAAGTGGTTCAAGCTTCGATTGAATTTCAGCATCTTGGCATTAAAGTCATCGCTCAACTCAGACCATTCCAGGCCTTCCTTGTAGCGCCATTCCAGGTATTGGCCGAATTCCCCGCCCATAAAGAGCAATTTCTTGCCCGGGTAGGTCATCAGCAGGGTATTCAGATTGCGCAGCTGGTCAAATTGGGCCGGCCGGTCGCCGAACATCTTGTTCATCAGGCTCCGCTTGCCGTGAACGACTTCGTCGTGCGACAAAGGCAAAATGAAGTTCTCGCTCATGCGGTACATGAAGGAGAAGGTCGACAGGTTGAAGTTGTCCTTTCTGAACAATGGGTCCATTGAGTAAAAGGTCAAAATGTCGTTCATCCAGCCCATGTTCCACTTGTAGTCAAAGCCCAGGCCGCCGTCTTCCACCCGGCCGGTAATCTTGACTTGCGCTGAGCTTTCCTCAGCGATCAAGAGCCGCTCTGGGTGAATTCCCTTCAAGGTCGTGTTGAACTTGTGGAGGAATTCGATCCCTTCAATGTTCCGGTTGCCGCCATACTGGTCAGGCGTCCATTCGCCCGGTCCGCGGTCGTAGTCGCGGTACAGCATGTTGGAGACCGCGTCGACCCGCAAGCCGTCCAAGTGGTAGTAGTCCAGCCAGAAGAGGGCACTGGAGAGGAGGAAGGATTGAACTTGCGGCTTCCCCAAGTCAAAGTTCAAAGCCCCCCAGCCCTTGTTTTCAGCCCGCCACTTTTCGGCGAACTCATAGGTTGGCGTCCCGTCGTAGTAAGCCAAGGCATCATTGTTGATGCAGAAGTGCCCTGGCACCCAGTCAGCCAAGACCCCGATGTTTTCCTTGTGGCAAGCCTCTACAAAGTCTTGCAAGTCCCTCGGCTTCCCATAGGCATGTTCCAAGGCAAAGTAGCCCGTCGTCTGGTAGCCCCATGACGCGTCGAGCGGGTGCGCCGTCAGCGGCAGAAATTCAATATAGTTGAAGCCCTGCTCCTTGACATAGGGGATCAGTTCCCTTTGCAGGTCCTTCAACGTGTACAGGGAACCGTCCTCATGCTGCTTCCAGGAATTGACGTGCACCTCATAAATGTTGATTGGCCGCGCGAAGTGGTTTGACCGCTTGTGCCAGCCAAACCAGGCGCCGTCAGTCCAATGCTTGGGCTCATGATTCACGATCACGGCAGCATTGCCAGGACGCTTTTCAAATTCCAGCGCCAGCGGATCGATCTTCATGATCTCCTTGCCAGATGCCTGCTTGACCAGGAATTTGTACAGTTGGCCAACCTGGGCCTGGTCGCTGTATGCTGACCAAACCCCATAAGCATCCTTGGACATTGGCAGACTCTTATCCCAATTATTGAAGTCGCCGACCAGCCAGACTTGCTGGGCATGTGGTGCCCAGACTCTAAAGGTATAGCCATTCCCATCAGCATGGCAGCCTAAGTAATCTTGCAAATGCAGCTCATTGCCGTTTACAAAATTCTGGAGATGTTGATCCAGCTCGTCCATTTCATACCCCACTTTCTGTTCCAAAAATCTCGTTTTTCCTATAACTCTATTAAATAAATTATAAATTGCTGTAAGCGGTTTTCGCTCACTTACATTATAATGCATTTCGGATATTTTTCACTATCTAAAATCATTTTATTAAAAAGAATAAAATTAGCGCCGACTTTGATCCCATCTAAGACGGTGCTTAGCGTAAATTTCTTAAGGAAATTGCGAATATCGTTTTTTAGCATTAAAAAGCTTCTGTTTTTGTATATAGAGGATTTCATTTTCTTATTTATTTTTCATAGGATTGAAAATTCGAACGTTAAGCGCTTTCAGTCGGTCTGCCCTGTTTTCACATAGACTTGGCTGAGCCCTTGTTGTTAGCGCTTTTACGCATGTGATTCGTATGATGGTCTTGGGTCAGCTTTAGCTTCCACTCGGCAAATTTTTTTGGCCCAAGCAGCGAATTGGTCTATTTTTGCGGGTGCGCTGAGCAAAAAAGGATGCCAGTTGAGACTGGCATCCTTAGAGCTAAGTTTAATCTTTAGCACATTTTTACTCTTTTTTAAAAGCGTTAGCAAAATTACAAGTTTTTTGCCCCTTTAGCGGCTAAAAAAGCTTTTATAGATAACAAAAAGGAGCAAAAGCCAAAAAATTACGACCGGAATGGCGTAATACCATTTCTTGGGCTTGCCGCCAGCCCACACCCCGGCACTCGCTTTCCGGCAGCGGTCCCAGACTTCAGCTGGGATCAGCTTGCAAGTCAAGGCTGCCAAGGCCGGCAGGATGAGCAGGTCATCCAGGTAGCCCAAGACCGGTATAAAGTCCGGTACCAGGTCAACCGGCGACAGGGCGTAGGCCACGGTGATGGCCGCCAGCAGCTTGGCGACCAGTGGCATGGCCGGATCCTTCAGGGCCAAGGCCAGGGCCGGCAGGTCCTGCTTGAGTTTTCGGGCTGTCTGCTTGAGTTTGTTCATGCTTGCTGCTTGCCCCTTTCTTTGCTGATTCAAGACAGATTGCTGAAACAACTATAACACGCCGGCAGACAAAGTGGTGGCTTTTGCTCACCTTTTAAAGCAGCCATGTTATAGAATATCAGCAAGACGGCAAAAAGGCCCAGGCATCGATGCCCGGACCTTTCGCACCTTCAATCCAAATCCAGCCTGCTATCTAAAAACTATTTCTCCTGACAGAACGCGCAACTCCTGAAACCATGGAATGACGAGAAATGACATGGCGCCGCTTGAACCACAGGACGCCATGAAGGGTGAGAATGGTTTAGCCATGAGTACTGGGAGCATAAATTACAGCAATTTCCGCGTTGTCTTATTAGTTTTTGTTAATTTTAGCCTGGAGATGAATTGAAAGCAAAAGGATGTTTATCCTTTTCAGACTAGCGTAATAGTGCTAATCTGTGCTATTATCATACAAAAGCATGCGAAACACGTCAATGCACTTTCATAAGTCTTACATATTTTATGATCTGTCAGACTTTTCAGGAGGGAAGTCCATGTATACTGGCAGCAATCCAACCGCCCTAAGGTCCCGCGCCTGGCTCAAAGATGCTTTCTTGGACCTGCTTAAAGAAGAGAAGTATTCCGAGATCACCGTTACCGCCATCTGCCGCCGGGCCCACTTGTCCCGGCAGACTTTTTATCAGATCTTCAGCTCAAAAGACGAGGTCATGCACTACCAGTTCAGCTGCATGTTCATCGAGTTCCGCCGGCAGCACCGGGATTTGGACCAGATGCAGGTTAAGGAGCTGGTCACCGCTTCTTTTTATTTTTTCTACAAAGAGCGCGAATTTTTCCAAGAATTGATCGATAACGGCCTGAACGCCTTTATGGTCGATGAGTTTGAGCACTATCTGCCCCAAATTTCCTGCTTGCAGGCCACGGCCAGGCAGGGACAGCACTTGGATTATTCCGCGGCCTACCTGGCCGGAGCCATCACGCAGATCCTGATTCACTGGTTTCAAAGCGACTTCAGCCTGTCGGTTGAAGAGATCAGTGGCTTGGTCACGGCCAAGATCAAGGGCAAATGGAACAAAGATGTCTGAAGAAGCCCAGCAACAGCGCCAGGCTTCTTTTTTCACGCTTTAGATGTTGTATAATTTTAAGCAAAAGCAAGCAGAAAATAAGCAGAAATAAAGGGCATGACGACGATGAGATTTAAAATGAGCCGCAGAAAGCAAGGCAAATGGCAGACCAGCATGGGACGCGACAAGTTCCTCCCCTGCTACTGGATCGGCGGCTTCTTGCTGCTCCTGGGCCTGATTGCCCTCTGGGTAAGGCATGACGAGCAGACGGACAGCTACGCTGATCATGGCTTCACGTATAAGCAGCCCACGCTCACCTCGCCTGAGCATCAAGCTGCTTATCACCTGACCAGCAGCCAAGGCTGGTCCAACGACCTGCAGACGATCTATTATGACCAGCAGAGCCAGTCCTACCGGATCTACTTTTTGCATTCCAGAGATGGCGCCACCAAGCCTTTTGGCCCCAAGGGACAAAGCTGGACGGTAACTTCGACCAAGGATTTCATTCATTTTTCCAAGCAAAAGACCGCCATTAAGGCCACCTATTTGACCCACGCTGAGGCCTGGAAGTCAGCCTGGACCGGCAGCGTGATCCAAAACACCGGCTTGGTCCAGGGCGTGCCCAAGGGCGCGCCTGTGGCCTACTTCTCAGGCCTGAAGCGGCGCGACGGCTCCCAGAACGTCTGGGCCGCCTGGTCCAGCGACGGCGGCTTGACCTTCAGCCATCCGTTAAATGATGGCAAGCCCGTTTTGGACCACTCCTGGCCCTTTGCCTCCCAAAAGGCCGACCAGGAGCGGGATCCGGCGGTTTTCTACAATAATGGCAAAATGATCATGTATGTGGCTGAAGGCAACCAGTTCGGCGTCTACCAGTCCGCGAACGGCCTGACCTGGACCAAGGCTGATGAAAAAGGCGCGTCCAAGGTTCTGGGGACCAGCGTCCTGAACGGCTTCAACGAGCAAGACCAACCCCTTGAGTGCCCAGTCGTCAGGTTCATGAAAAATGCCCAGGGGCAGGCCAAGACCGTCCTCTTCTTTGGGGCCAAGATGCCGCAAAACGGGCAGACCACGGGAACCTACTACATCGTGGGCCACTTGGACCAAAACGGCCTCTTCACTCCGGAAGGCTCCAGCCAGCGCCTGGACCAGGGGAGCGACTTCTATGGAGCCAACTTCACTGGCAGCCCTGATTCCGCTGCCCCAGACCAGGCCATCTATGCCATGGGCTGGATCGGCAACTGGAGCTATACGGCCAGCGGGATCTTGGCCGGCCAAAGCAGCCAGGCCAAGAAGTCAAGGCGCTTAGGCTCATACAGCTTGGCTAGAAAGCTCTTCTTAAACGGCCAGCAGCTGCTGCAAACGCCGGTGACGGCGAAACTGTACGAAACGGCCGCCAAGAGCAGCCAGGGGCAGCTTTCCGGCAGCAACTGGAAGCAGATCGCCAGCCTGAAGCGCCAGCCCGCCAACAGCCACTACCAGTTAAAGCTGACCAAGTTCACGGGCACAGTCCAGCTGTTTTTGATCCAAGGCAGCGACCAGATCGAGCTGCAGCTCAACGCGGCAACTGGCACCTACCAGGTCACCAGAGTGGCCAACGAGCTGCTGGGCCAGGCCAAGGCCGACTACCAGGCTCAGCAAAACGGGCAGTTTCCACCCAGCACGGAGCTGAATTTGAACGTCTACACGGACAAGAATTCAGTGGAAATTTTCTTCCCGGGCGGCCAGGCCTGCACCCTGGCCCGCTATTCCGTCAGCCGCCAGCAGGATCTGACCATTCTGGCCCAGGGCAGCCAAGACCAGTTCACCTTCAGCTCCAGGCAAGCCGGGGCGGATTTGCCTGATTAAATCAACAAAAAAGCTTCTGCTCAATCTGATACGGCCCTTGTCAAGTAGACAGAGAAAATAAATAAAAAATTACCGATTTGATGTGACCCCCAAAATTGGGACAAATTAGTATTATGCCGTTAAGGTTGTTAAAACATGATTCCGATATTCAATCGGGGTCATGTTTTTTCGTCCTGTTTTGATTCTTACGTTGTTGTAGTAATCGATATATTTGTGAATAGCTTGTTCAAGCTCATCTAAGTCCTTGTATTTATGCTCTTGGCCGTAGAACATCTCCCGCTTAAGAATACCGAAGAAGCCCTCCATTAGGCCGTCGTCAAGAGAGTTGCCTAGCCTGGACATACTCTGATCGATCCCTCTGTTAGCCAGAGCGGATTGATATGCATAGTGCTGATATTGCCAGCCACGGTCTGAGTGGAAAATAAGCCCGTTAAGAGCCGGGTGCTTCTCAAATGCATCATCTAGCATAGTCATCACTTGCTTAAGGTCTGGGTGTCTAGAAATGTTGTAGGAGATGATTTCTTGGGTACAACCATCGATAATTGGAGAGAGGTAGAGCTTTTGATCTTTAAGATGGAATTCTGTCACGTCGGTAAACCAATGTCTGTCGGGAATAATTGCGTAGAAATTGCGTTTGATTAAGTCTGGCTTGATCTTGCCTTGAACGCCATAATAGCTGCTGTATTTGCGTTTCTTGCGGATTGAGATGGCGAATAAGCCCATCTTTTGCATGAGCCTCTGCACCTTCTTATGGTTGATCTCATAGCCTTCCCGGCGGAGTTGTCCGCAGATTCTCCGGTACCCATAGCGCCGGCTATGTTCAAGATAGATCTCTTTGATTCGATCCATCAGCTTCTGGTTACGAGAATCCTTGTCTGGCTTATGAGTCTGATAGTAGTAGTTACTTCTTGAAATATGAGGCAATCCAGGATTGGCATTGATAACGTCGATAATGTACTTAACGCTAAGCCGCAATTCTTGCCTTAATTCAGTGATTGCACGAGCTAATTCTTCTTTTCTTGGCTCTTCCGTTCTTGAATTAAGGCCTCCAATTTTTTTACGTATGCAAGCTCGACTGTAAGCCTCTTTACCTGCTCTTCCAGCTCTTTGATCCGTTGTTTGTCCTTGTTTTTGGGCATTCTTGGGTGGTCTACCTTTCTTCTTGGTAATGACAGTATACCCGTTTTCTTTGAAAGAGCGAAGCCAATTAGCAAGAATTCCTTGATTCGTAAGCCCTAAGTCTAAGGAAACCTGCCTAAGAGCTTCACCACCTAGCAGAACTCTATCAATGGCAGCGAGCTTGAAATCAGCAGTATATTTCTGTTGAGGGCGATCCAAAATGGCTTCGCCATGCTTTTGGATCAAGTCTACCAAATATTGGATTCCTCCACGCTCCATCCCATATTTTCGGCTGAGGTAGGTGCCTCTTCTATGATCGTCTACCCATTCGTGGTA
>JAEDAG010000007.1:0-28400 GCA_017309015.1 Faecalicatena absiana | reverse complement strand
TAATGGATGAGCATTAGGATTAGCTTCAAAAGCCGCATCAATTGCCTTTTGAACAAGGGCAACGTCATTGTGGTCACTTATTGCATAGCCGACAGGGGATTTGTCGTATAGATCAATCATAGTAGCTAGGTATGCCTTCTTGCTTACTCCCGGTGCGGTTACTTCAGTAATGTCGATTCCCCATTTTTCATCTGGAGCTGAGGCATTGAAATCACGATTTAAGATGTTCTCAGCCGTCTCGTTACCAGAAGGCTTATTTGGCCGTTTAGGCTTGTTGTATCTCGCTACACTGCATCTAATCCCGTTAATACACATAATCCGGGCAACACGATTATGGCCATAGCGCGATTCGCCTTCACTTAAGGTCTTGTTCAGCTCTAGCATCATTTTTCCTGCTCCAAAGAGACTATTATTACTGTTGGCAATTGCGATAATCCGGTCTGTTAGATATTGGTCTTCTACTTCATGCTTTGAAGGCTTATGGTTAAGCCATTTATAGTAGGCAGAGCGGGCAATTTCAAGCTTCTGACACATCCAATCAATCGGCCAGTTGTACTTTTCGTGCTGTTCTCTAATTAATTGGTAAATAGCTTGTTTGCGTAATTTCTTGGCATAAATTACTTGTGCTTTTGGTCCTCTAGCATCATCATCCTTTCCAAATCCTGCAGTTTTTTTAAGAGAATGTTCTCCTTCTCGCTAGCTTCAAGCCGTTCCTCAAGATTCTTAATCTTTCTTTCGGCACGTTCAAGGTCCGTTAGCTCTTCATCTTGCTTGCGTTTCCCACGTCTATCAAGTAGGGCATCGCCTCCTCCAGCTAGGTATTTCTTAACCCAACTATAGACCTGACCATAGCTATAGCCAAAATGTGCAGCTGTTTCGGCGTAGTTACGTTTATGGTCAAGGAAGTAGATCACAACTTGTTTCTTTTCCTCAGGTGTTGCCTTGCGTCTACTAGTCATATGAACCTCCGGGTGTGGAATGTAGTCTTCTAGTTCTATATGACTATTATACTTTGAAACCCAATTCACTAGCTGAGATTCGTTACGGAGACCATATTTGAAAGCTAATTCTCTATACGACCCTTTGCCAAGCAAATAGAGTTCAACCAGTTTTAGCTTAAATTCTTTTGAATATCTGTTGTTCTTAATTGCTGGTTTAAGTCCGTTTTCGCCTTGAGCACGGTATGAGTTTAGCCATCTAATGATAGTCGATGTACCTACTCCAAGCTCAAGGGCTAGTCGTGCAACACTGTGATTCCCCGCCAAATACGACTTAACCGCCGCTAGCTTCGCCTCAAAACTTATTGAACTTTTTCTGCCCATAATAAAAGTCCTACCTCCGTATCCAGTGCAAATTTTAAATATTTGAACTGTCTACTTAAGTAGGACTATATCAATCTTTACGGGCAGAAGCTTTTTTATTAAAATTGCTGAATTAGTGCTCAGCCTTGGAGATCTGGTCGCCAAGGCTGGCCAGGTCGAAGCGCTGCTGCATGAAATCAGGGTTTTCCAGGGGCAGGTGGAGCTGGAAGTTGGCGAAGGGCTGCAGGTAAGCCGTCGCCTCTCCCACCGTCAAGTCCAGGATATGGCCGCCCAGCTGGTGGTCATCGCTCAAATAGTGGAGGTGGAAGCCGCTTGAGGCCACGCCTTGGAAGAGCTCTGGGGCAAAGTAGCCGATGACGGTTCCTTGGGTATTTTTTCCTTCAAAAACGGCCTGCTGGTCAGCCACGGCGTTGAGGCCGGGGTAAGGCTTCTCCTGCTTAAAGACGGTCCGGGTCTTCATTTTGGCAAAAGTCCCGGTGATTTTAACAGCGAAAAAGATGTTTTCAAGAGGCTTGGCGGCCAGCAGGGTCTGCTTGACCTGGGCAAAGTCCTGGCCTTTCAGCGGAAGCGAGAACTTAGGCGCGTCAAAGTGAACCGTCGCGAAGGGCACGGTCACGTCGCCGGCAAGTTCTTCCACCGTCCCGTCGCGGCGAATGGTGTAGGCATGGCCGCCCAGGACCACCATTTCCCCATCAAGGCCCGCGCAGGTGCCAATGCCGGAGTCGCCGTGCTCAAGCAGGCGGCTGATTGGCAGCGTCCCGTCGAACAGGCCTGGGATCAGCATCGCCAAAGTCCCGTGTTGATAAATCGTATCTTCTTTCATGTTTTTCGACCTTTCTATATTGTCTCAGTGACCGGCATGCGGCATGTTGTCAAAGACCAGGCCCAGGATGGCGAGGATGATCACGCTGCCCCAGATTTTGGGACTTTTGGTGAAAAAGGCACACAGGATCATCACTACCAGCACCGTGAGCAGGTCGCGCGCGTTTTTTCGACTCATTGAATCCACCTGCTTTCTGACCATATTATAGCTTAAACCTGGACTTGTGGAAAAAGGCCGCGGCGATTGTCCCGATGTGGAATGTAGCTGTTTTTCGCAAGTTGGTTTCCGAAAAGTCCTCATCTCCGCTCAATGACACTGCCGTTGTCCCCTCGCGGGCAGCAAGTTATAAGATTTTTTCAAAAAATCTGCATCCCCGTAGCTACAATCGCTCTAGAAGCTATAATAATCATACTATTAGCAGTGTGCACATTAGGAGGAAGAAAATCATGTTTAAAAAAGCCATGATCGCGGCATCAGCCGCGCTGTGCCTGGGCCTTAGCGCCGGCCAGGTTAAAGCCGCCAAAGCCAGTTGGCAGATCAAGAACTACAAGGAAAGCAAGCGGTTCGCCAAGCGTTCAGCCACTTTCAAATACCAGCTCCCTGTCTTCAAGGGCAAGAGCAAGGCCATCAAGAAGATCAACCAGGCTCAGGTCAGGTCCTATCAAGCCGCCAAAAAAGATGCCAAAAGCCTATTCAAGGCCGCCCAAAAAGACAAGGACAACGATTACGACTACTATTACGTCGTCAAGTCCAAGGTTACTTTCAACAAGCACGGCATCGCGTCAATCAAGCGTGCCAGCGACCACTACGCCGGCGCCAGCCACATCCGCTACGTTCATGGCGGGGCTTACTCGCTCAAAAGTGGCAAGCACCTACCCGTCTGGAAGGTAGTCAAGGGCGGCAAGAAGAACGTACAGGCAGCTTTGAAAAAGGAAGCCAGAGCCCTGGGGATGTCCGCGTCTGCCGCTGATTTGGTCGACTTGAACACGGTCGACTACTATATCGGCAAGAAAGGCACCGTCTACATCTACCCGCAGCTGACCGGTTCCCAAGCCACTAAGTCCGTCGCCGTCAAGGGGAGATACAAATAATAAAGTCAAAATAAAATACGCCAACTAACCAAAAAATCCGTTCCCAAGTTCTGGGAACGGATTTTTTACTCTAAGTCGGGATCGGCGGCTTGGCAATCATGCTTTTGCCACTGTTTAAGCATAAGCAAACTCGCTGCCAAGGTCAATCGGCCTTTTTTGAAAAAATGCTTCCGTCTGGCCACTAGACTGGCAAAAAAGAATATAATTTTATTAATAACAAGCAAAAAATGAGGAAAAATCATGACCGATAAGAAAATCAGAACTTTCGCCTTCGCGGTGCTGGGCCTAGGACTGGCCCTTACTGCCCACGCAGCCCACGTTCATGCCAGTTCCAAGGCAATTTATAAGCTGGAGACTGACCAGCAGGAATTCAAGATTGGCCGCCATGCGTTCACCTACTGCTACCAAAAGCCGGTTCTGGCTGGCAATACGAACGCCATCAAGAAGATCAACGCTGCCTGGGAGAAAGACTATCAGCACAATCAGCATAACTTCGCCCTCCTGAAAGAGGCGGCAGTCGCCCTTAAGGATCTCGACACCACCTGTTCCAGCCGCTTCTTAGTGACCGTTACCTATAACAAGCATGGCGTCATTTCTTTCCGGCAAGACGCGGAATTCTACCCTGTAGCCGCGGGCTATCACAAGTACAATGGCGGAGCCTACTCATTGACGACTGGCAACCGCATCCCCGTCTACGACCTGGTCAAAGGCTCCCGGGAAGTCGTGCTGGCCAGACTCAAGCAAGAGGCGGAGAAGCAGGACGCGCTCAACCTCTATGATGAAGCCGCCAGCAACCTGGACAAGCTCAACTACACGATTGCCCCCGACGGCATGGTCTACATCTACCCCCAGTTCTTCAAGGCCACGGGCCGGGACGCGATCGTCGTCAGCGGAATTTTTGAAAAAGAGTAAGCTGGAGAAAAATTTCTGCCGCGGCCTAGCCCAAGCGAGCCGCGCCAATACGGCAAAAGCTGCATAAGTGTCCTGGCAAGAAAGCCTGAGTTCACGGGCTTGCGGGGGCTTTGGCTGTCATTTTTTCCAAGACGCGGTCTGTGCAATAATCTTTTTTAACAGATCAGTGAATGCGTTAAAGGAGAAAAAATGAACAAGAGCAAGGCAAGAAATTACGACCTGATTCTGGCTGACATCAAGCACGAGCTCCAGCTCGGCTATTTGACCGACTATGTTTGGTTCTACGATTCCCGCCGCTGCGGGCGGCATATTTTACCGGACGAGCAGGAGTTCCGCAGGATGCCTGACGGCTGCGTCTGCTTTATCCCCGTTGACCGCACCCTCGCCAAGTGCTGGCCGAATTTTGCCGCGATCAACCGCAAAAAGGTTACCGCGGCTGAAGCCTTGGCCTCACTGGAAATCGCGGCCAAAGAGCTTGGTTAGGAAAATTTGGATGAAAGATCACTGGTCTAGGAAAGCCTGCCACGCATGTTAAGCGTGACAGGCTTTTTGGCTGGAAAATTAAGGATGCAGAATTGGCTAGTGAAAGGCTTGCATGGCGGGGATGCAATCGTCACGCCTAGCGCAAGAATGGCTCTACGGCGCGGTTTATCGGCTGCAAGTTGCAGTTTGCGGACACAATGGCCACTAGTGTAAGATGCCTGTTGGAAAATAAGCAGCAAAGGGAGTGAGCCCACCAAAAACAACGTTTCAAATGCATCCATTACTTTTCAAGAAAATAGTCCAATCCTTTGCAGGGGATTGGACTATTTTGGTTTATTTAACGTTTATTTTTGAGAACCAGTCCCCCCAAAAACCACCCCCAACTAAAGCAAAATCCGCATCCCCCTTCCCACTTTCTTTTTCGGCATTTTTTTGTCAAAATCTACTTAGCGAAGCGAGGTGCTCCTATGAAAATTATTATTTCCCCAGCCAAAAAGATGCAGGTTGACGCGGACTCTTTTTTGCCGCAAAGCCAGCCTGAATTCATCACCGAAGCCAGCGAGCTGCTGGCCTTCTTGAAGACCCGGACCAAAGACGAACTAACGGCCATCTGGCAGGCCAGTCCCAAGATCGTGGATTCAGCCCTGCAGCAGCTGGACGCGCTCGACCTCAACCAGGCCCAAACGCCCGCGATCATGGCCTTCACTGGCATCCAATACCAATACATGGCGCCGGATGTGCTCCCGCAAGCCGCTCTGGACTACCTGCAAGATCACCTGCGCATCCTGTCTGGTCTCTACGGCAGCCTGCGCCCCTTCGATGCCATCAGTCCCTACCGCCTGGAGCTGCAAAGCAAGCTGACCGGCTTCAAATACTACAGCCTCTATGACTATTGGCAAGACAAGGTCTACCAGAGCCTGTACGCTGACAATGACGTCGTGGTCAACCTGGCATCAAGCGAGTACTCCCGCCTGCTCAAGCCTTTTGTCACCAAGAATCAGCGCCTGATCGACATTGTCTTTCAGGAAAACAAGAATGGCCGCTGGCGCACGGCTGCAACCCACGCCAAGATGTCCCGCGGGGATATGGTCCGCTTTATGGCCGAAAGAGCTGTTACGGACGCGGAAGAACTCAAGAATTTTGCCGACTTTGGCTATGAATTCTGTCCACAGGCCAGCACGCCGGCCAAGTTCGTCTTCCGGACCGACTACGATTTCAAAAGAAAATGAAACGAGACTACATTAAAAATGTAGTCTCGTTTTCTTATTTCTCTTATGTCAAATCCAAATTTTATTCCGGGAAAATTTCGTCCAACTTCTCGGCCAAAGTTCCATCCTTGGCCAGTGGCAGCGAGTCAACCTGCTTAAAGTGCTTGTCGCTAATGTCTCCCGCCTTGTCAAAGCCAAAAATATATTCATGTGCGATCCGGTAGATGATCTCTGTTGGTGCCAAGCCGTATACCTGCTTTTCAAAGATGTGATTTAAGCGGTCATGCTCTGAAGGATATAGCCGTTTCATCTCAGAAGAAGCCATCAGCCGCTTTACGATCTCGGTAATGTACAAACCGGACTTCACATAAAGATCCGCAAAAGTAGCATTAGCATCATCAAAGCAGTTAGGATTTTCTTCTTCCAGCATATCCACCATATCCTTCACAACCTTCTTAGGAGTAAAGATCTGGTTAGTCTTTTGCGGTGGAATATAGTCAAAAATATCCTCTTTATGGTCATCATCGAACCAGTCAGCCAAATCCTCTTTCTTCTTCAAGAATTCAGCGCATGAATCGTTGAAGACCACCTTATCAAACAAGTGTCCGTCAAAGTGCTTGCGGTGCTCTTCGCCTGCTAATTCATTGCCATTTTCATCTGTTTCTTGATAATCATAGCCATCTCGCAAGCGTCTAAACCACTCAATAGAAGTCCCTGTAACCTCTTCGAAAACATCCGGTGGTACAATCTTATCAAAGTTCTCCAGCCGGGTCTCCTGGTCTCCATAAGCCATCAAGAATGAAGGGATAGTCCGAGTAAAGCCTCTCAAGTGGTCACGGACAGAAGCTTCAATTTCACCCTTAAGCTCATTCTTCTTTTCGGTTTCTACTGTTTTAACAACAGTCTGAGCGGCTTGATCAATGAGTTTCTTGCTATTAACCTTCTTGTTAAGGTCTTCCAGCATCTCTTCCTTCATCTTCTGGCGCTCTTCATCATAGTGCGTATTAATATTGACAATATCAGCTATTGTAGCACCTTTTTTCTTTGCGTTATCCACAGCCGCTTTTGCCTCATAAGACTTCTGATTGTCCGCAATCTTCCAACTGCTATAAGTCTTAGCAACAATGTGATCCGTTGTGTTTCGCAATTGATGATCCAGCTTCTTTTGGGTTGACTTCTTCAGATCACGACCATAATGCTCTTTTGCTGTATTTACCAAAGTATCAGAAATTGGCTTACCGAATGTTTCTTGTAAGTCCTTAAGTTCTTTTTTCTCACTATCTTCCTTAGTATTTTGAGTCTTAGTAAGCTGAGATATCGACTTATCAAGCTTTTCATCAACATCTTTGTAGATTTTTGGCCCAAAAACACCCTTAGCTGTACCAATTACTTCTTCATCAGAGATGTCTACTTCACCATCAGCGTTAATGTCCAGATCTTTCTTAGTGTCTTCGCCAGCATCAACCTTCTTAGGAGTTGGTTCTTCAATTGCTTCCCAGTTGTTGATCTGTTCTTGCACTTCCTTAGGAGCCCCAAAAATATTAGAAATATTGGTAAACAGGAAGTTGCTCATAAAGCCACGAGATACTACTTCTTTTGCGTGGATATGCCGAGGGATAGTCATAACCTTCTCGGCGTCCAGTTCGATCATTGAGCCATTATCATCTTCACCATACACAGGGAAGTAGTTAAGAAGCTCTCGAATATGCTTCTTTCGATGATCCACATCTCCCTTGCCCGCAGCAGTATCCGGTGACAGGTCGACAGCAAATTTCTCAAAGATATCCAAAGTTCTTGCTGGATCAAAGTCAAAGACGTAGGCGTTCTCTTTACGATATGAATCGCCATTAGTGTCTTGGAACAGACACGGATTCTGAGCACGGAAAGCCGCCTGCATGTACAAAGCTGGGCTCTTCATGTTCGAAAGCATCAAGACGGCAGTCCATTCCGGAATGGTGACACCAGTTGTCAGCTGTCCTACTGATAACGTAATAGTCTTATCGTGGTTAGCAATTGCCTCTTTCACCTTATCGTAAGCCTTGATATTTTCATCATCTTCATCAAGCTTACCATCACCAGCTGCCAAAACAATCTCATATTCCTTGAAGACATCATTTTCTTTCAACTTCTTAGCCAAGCATTTAGCAGAGCTAACCCGGTTAAGCAGCCAAAAAGTGTGCTTCAACTCGTTTCTGAGTTCTGGAGTGCTGAACGGGAACTTTTCCTGCGTTGTCAAAGCCGTTAGAAACTTATCCACATCTTCATCATGAACAAACTTAGTCCCGGCTTCATTGGTTTTAAAGAATTCATTCAAGTCAAAGGCATATTCTTCAACATCTCTGTCCGCTAATTCAATCCCAGCTTGTGCCTTATCCCGAACAATGTCGCTCATCTGGTAAGTCAGCATGTTCAGCTTAGGCAGGTTAGCGTATGGATTCCCGTCTGTTGCATCACCATCCCATTCTGCTTTCTTACGTTGCTCATCAGCATACGTCCAGTTGTAGATAGCATCATCATCAAACTTATCGTTGGCCAGAGCCTTAAATGGAGTACCCGACAAGTGCAAAGTGGCCTTACGCTTAATCTGGTCAAATGCAGCATCAGTCTTGTAAGTATCAACACCTTCATGAGCTTCATCGATGATCAAGATATCCCATTCAGTGTGTGCTACCTCTTCCAGCTTTTCCTCGATTCCACCGAAATAGATCGATCGCTTCAAGTTTTGCAAGCTGACAAACTCAATACAGCCCAAGTCCTCATCATCTGACTTGATGGCCTTCTCTACGTACTCATCACGGCTAAAAACATACTTCTTATCCTTGATCCCGTCAACGACAGAAACGAACACGTAGCCCGACTGCGGCCCAAGGAAAGTCTCATAGTCGCTGTACCAGCTGTTAGCAATCGCCGGACGATTCGTGACTATCAGAATGCTCTTAGCCCCCATCTTCTTGCACAAATCATAGGCAGACAGCGTCTTCCCAAAGCGAGGCTTACAATTCCACAAGAACTGACCATCCTTGTGAGCGGCAAAGTAGCTCTTGGCTTTGTCAACCGCCTCTGCCTGTTCACTGCGCAAAGTATACGGAATGACAGCATCTGAAGGAACAGAAGTGGAAACTTCGCCATGGTTTTCCTGGAAGTCCTTAAAGTAATTCAATGCTGGATCCGGATCAATGTGAAACCACTCTTTCCCCTTCTTCCGTTCAACACCTTCCCGGGTTAAATACTTGTGGAAAGCTTTATCGTCAAAAGAATCATAAGGCTCAGTTGTGAATTTTGCCAAACGGTGCCAGCGAACCTCATAGTCGACATCAATCGTATTGGACTGTTCATGAATCCGCGTATCAACATCACGTTCAGTGTAACCGATCTTAGTCCAGCCATCATGAGCAGGAACACCCGGAGTTTGATAAGCATATATTTGCGGAGCTACTTTGGTAGCAGTCTTGATTTTTGGAGATAAAGCCATTTTAGTTCATCTCCTTTAAGTGTGGTTTTACTCTATTCAAAGCATACTCATATTGTTCATCGGTTAAATTCAACAATTTCTTTAACTGCAGATCGATACTCTTACTAAAGTCGATAAACGGATTTTCATCCTTGTAGTTTAAAATATCCGGAGTGTATTTTGCGAAAGAAGTTAGTGCTTCATTTGTTAGCAACATTGTGAATCTTATAATTTTACTATCACAATACTTAAACAGATTTTCAGCCTCTGACTCAGTATCTAATAATTTTAATGCTACTTTCGATCTACCAAATGCAGAATGATTATCGATTACTTCCAGTTGGTTATCTCTACGCTGTCCCCCTGGATTAGCTGAAATAACAATCACTTTCCACTTATCTACCAAATTAGGATTTCGAGGAATATCATTTCTTTTAATTAAGAACCACTTAGATCTCCCCTTAGAACCAGCTTGATCATTTGTTAACACTTTGGCATAGCGACTGTAATCTATTTTGCCCTTTACTGTTGATAATAGCTGCACTTTATCTGGATTATTTTCTGCAAACGAACTTTCAATGCCAAATAAATTACGTGGTAAAACTGAATCTGATAAAAATGAAAGATTATTCTTTTTCACAAAAGAAACTATCTTATCTGCAATTTCTTCATCTTCTGGATTCAACAACATAATTCTGTCGCCTGGTGCTGTTCTCACCTGAGACTTCACATGTCCATTATCATCATAGTCATACTTAAATTTCATCGCTGTTTTAGCATAATTCTTAACAACGATAGATATCCCGTCATTTATTCCTGCAGAAGGGAAAATTCTTTGCGCTTGAGCAACAAAGTACAATCTTGCCAAATGTGGATCATTAATTTGCTCAAGACCAAATTTTTGCATTCCGCGGCCAGCCCGCTGAATCCAACGTCCACCTGGATAAATTAACACGCTTGATTTAGAAGTAAGTTCATCAACCTCCATCTGAAAATTTTGAAAAATGCTTCTGCTAGCTTTTTGACCTGAGGTCATTTCTTTACGAACTGTTTCTTCTTGATAAGGTGGATTCCCAACCACATAATCAAATTTCATTTTACATTCCTTCTTTCATCGAATTATACGTTAGAGATTTGTCTCCTCGCCAATCTCTAATCTTACATTCCTCATCGGGTTGGTCATCTTCTTCTATCCCCGTATCTTCACCATATAAACCAAGTCCTAGTTGCTCTGGCTCTCTAATTTTTCCGAATGGAACACAGCCAGTGAATCCATCCATCTGCCAGAAATTCCAAGCAATAATATTTGCCCATTCACGGATTTGCTTTTCATTAGTTTGACCGCCAAATCTCTGATCTCTATATTCACACAAGCTGTCTAACACGTTGATCCTGGCAATTACCAGGTTATCCCCTTGATATTCATAGCCGTAAGAAGATTGTAGCGCCTTTGTGCTCCATTTAAGCCATTCTTCTTCTGTCTCTGTGTTTTCCGATACAACCCTTAGCTTTCTATCCAAGAAGCCAACTCTGTCCTTAACAGGGATTTCTTCGCCAGTTGCCGTATCATATCTGCTCACAACAAAGGGAGCTTCACCGCAGGTTATTTCTAATCTTCGCAATTTCACGTAATCCTGCCAGCTCTGTCCTTCAGGGAACTGAATTTTTTCTTCACTAGTAGTCCGAGTATGGTCTTCATTCTCAGTATTGAAGACTGCCTTGCGTCCAAACCAATCCTCATCACAATAGTTGTTCATCTGGTTGACAATCCAGCTAGGCGTAAATACCTCTGCCTTCGTTTTTGTCCGTTCAGCTTTTTCCTCAATGCTTTTTTCAACCCGAGGCTGTAACGAAATGACCTGTAATGTTTTCTCAGTAACACGAGTCTTGGCATCTATTGAATACGAATTGTAAATGTCAGTAGCAAAGATAATGTTCTTTCTAGTTGTCTTGTCCTGTAACAGGATGTTTAAAGCGATCTCTACTGGATATGAGTCTAAATCGATCAGTTTCGCTCCCATATCGGTCCTTTCCTGCTTGTAAAAGCATTTCTCATAACATTTATTTTAGCGTATTTTGTACGCTCCAACTTACAAACAAAGCATTGTGTCTTTTAAAATTCATGGCACACACAGACACACAGTTTTTTAGCCAAAGAAATGCTGATATATCAAGCTTTTTAAGCTGGTTAGTCATAGCAGCTAACACAACTTTTATTTTGGATTTTACTCCAGTGTGCCAAACGTGTGTCTATTTCATTTTGTTTCAAACCGTTTCAAACTATTTCAAAGTTGTTCAAAACAGTAAAAAAGCCTATCACCACGGGCTTCTTTAGCCTTAGATGATAGACTTTCTTACAACTGTTTAATTCTCTTAGTGCCAATTATTGGAATCGAACCAACGACCTTCTCTTTACGAGGGAGATGCTCTACCAACTGAGCTAAATTGGCATTTCAACTCTTTTATTGTAGCAAACTATCAGCTTTTGTCAAAAAGTTTTCGCCAATTTTTTAAAATTATGTTGATCTCCCTCGAATTTTCAGCTGGCTTATTTGTGGATGATCGTGATCTCGCCGACCCGCATGATTCCGGAATAAACCTGGACCTCACTGCCATCGTACAAGTTCTGGTAAATCCCTTCAGGCAGCTCGGTGGCAATCGCCTGCTTCTTGCCCGTCGTATTGAAAATCCCCAGCAGCTTTTCTTCGCCTAAGCTGTGGACGGCTTCCAAGACGCCGGCACGGACTTCTTTGGCCTCATAGCCGCCCTTGGCCATGATCGGCAGCTGCTTGATCGCATGCATCCGCTGCATCAACGCCGTCAAGTCAGGGCCGCTGGTCCAGTCAACCGGATCCTTGTCAAACAGGGTCACATGGTGGGCATCCCCCTTTTCCTCTCCGTTGTAGATCAGCATGGCCCCCTTCATGAAGTAGACAAAGGCCGTCATCGCCCGCAAGGCCGCTGGATCATCAATCATCCCGTGGGCCCGGAGCACGTCATGGTTTTCCAGGAAGTGGGCTTTGACGTAGTTCTCTGGATAGATCCCTTCTTGCCGGTTAAGGCCAGCCAGGTAGTCGCTCAGGTCCTTTTGCCCCAAAAGCGCTGCCCGCAGGTCCGCGTAGATGTCGTAGTCATAGGTCAGGTCGAAGGCTTGGTAGAGCTCTGAATCTGACCCGCCAACTGCCCCCTGGCTTCTCAAGAAGCGGATGAAGCCCGGGTCGCCGGATTCCGCCAGCCAGATTGCTCCTGGCCGTACCTTAGCCACTTCTGCTCTGGCATACTTCCAAAAGTCGACCGGCACCATCGGCGCCACGTCGCAGCGGAAGCCGTCCACGTACTTGGCCCACATGGCCAAAGTCTCCGCCTGGTACTTCCATAAGTCCTTGTGACTGTAGTCCAGGTCGATGACGTCGCTCCAGTCCCCGACCCGGTTGCCAAAGCTCCCGTCTTGCTTGTGGTAGAACCAGTCCGGATGCTCCTTGGCCAAGACCGAGTCAGGCGAGGTGTGGTTGTAGACGCAGTCGATGATGATCTTCATCCCCTTGGCATGCACGTCCTGGCACAAGCGCTTGAAGTCTTCCATGGTCCCATACTCTGGATTGATGGCCCGGTAGTCGGCGATCGCGTATGGCGACCCTAAGCTGCCTTTGCGCTTTTCCTTGCCTGACGGCTGGATTGGCAGCAGCCAGATGATGTCCGTCCCTAAGGCCTTGATCCGGTCCAAGTCCCGCCGGACGCCTTCAAAATTGCCTTCTGCTGAATAGTCGCGCACGAAAATGCTGTAAATAGTCTTGTTTCGCAAGTCGATCTTGGTATCTTTAGCCATTTTTTCCTCCTTGCCCGCTTGGGCTGCTTATCACTGCTTCTATCTTACCCCTTTTTTGCAAAGCGCTTTCAATTTTCTTATCATGTTAGCGGTAACGAGTTTGCTGGCCAAAGGCAGAACCTTATTAAAAAAAGTCCCCTAGATTTAGTAGTATGGTTAGCGATTACATCACAAGATCTTGAAAATTCACCCTTGTTAGCTGCTAGCAAGCATGGTATCCTTAACGCATCGAATGATATTGACCCTATTCAAGAATATTGTTCGTGTTTTGTCTAAAAGTCCAAAGAATTTTAAGGAGAATATCTTAACAATGAAGACTAATCGTTACATTGTTGCTTTGGCGGGGGTCATGCTGCATCTGATGATCGGCTCAGTATACGCTTGGAGCGTCTACACGAAGCCGATCGCGGCACAGACCGGCTGGAGCGAATCATCAGTTGCTTTTGCATTTAGTTTGGCCATCTTCTTCCTGGGGATGTCCGCGGCCTTTATGGGCCGTTTGGTTGAAAAGTTCGGCCCAACCCTGACCGGGACCGTTTCCGCGATTCTTTACGGGAGCGGGATCGCCTTGACTGGCGTGGCCGTTCACAACCAACAGCTCTGGCTCTTGTACCTGTCATACGGCGTTATCGCTGGCTTGGGCCTGGGTGCCGGCTACGTTACTCCGATCTCAACCATCATCAAGTGGTTCCCAGACCGGCGCGGTCTGGCAACTGGCCTGGCCATCATGGGCTTCGGCTTTGCTGCCCTTTTGACCAGCCCAATCGCCCAATCCCTGATGTCCAGCGTTGGCCTGTCCAACACCTTCTACATCTTGGGGCTGGCCTACTTCCTGGTCATGATCGTTTCTGCCCAGTTCATCAAGCGGCCAACCGCCAGTGACCTGGCACAGTTCAAGAAGGAAGACAAGGAAGCCGTTTCCTTGACTGGCGGTCTGCAGATGACGGCCAACCAAGCTTTGAAGACCAAGACCTTCTACTTGCTCTGGTTCATGTTCTTCATCAGCATCACCTGCGGGATCTCCCTGGTTTCTGCCGCTTCACCAATGGCTCAGGAACTGACTGGGATGAGCGTTTCGACCGCGGCCGTCATGGTCGGCATCATCGGCCTCTTCAACGGCTTTGGCCGTCTGGTCTGGGCTACTCTGTCCGACTACATTGGCCGACCACTGACCTACAGCCTGATCTTTGTCGTTGACATGGCCATGTTCGTGATCTTGATCTTCACCCACTCACCATTCATCTTCGCGGCTGCTCTCAGCCTGCTGATGTCCTGCTACGGGGCTGGCTTCTCAGTTATCCCGGCCTACCTGGGCGACGTCTTCGGGACCAAGGAACTGGGTGCCATCCACGGGTCAATCCTGACTGCCTGGGCTGCTGCCGGCATGGTTGGGCCACTTCTGCTCTCCTTCACTCACGAAGTCCTGAAGAGCTACTACGTTACTTTAGCCGCCTTCATCATCTTGGCTGGTCTGGCCTTGGGCGTTTCCGTCCTGGTTCAGCGCGAATTCGCCAAGCTGGCTGACGCGGTTGAAGACTAAGCTTGCTTTTGAATCTTAACAGCTTTTGCTCCATGGATCTGTTGGTCCATGGAGTTTTTTTGCCAAAAAAAGGCGCTATTTAATGTTTAGAACTATAATTGAAGAAGAGAAATGGTTAAAGGGAGGGAAAATCATGAGGCTTCCGGACAAGCTGCGCGACCTGCGCAAGAAACATGGCTTAAGCCAAAAAGAATTAGCCGACAAAATCGGTGCCAGCAGCTTTGAAGTGGTCGGCTGGGAAAACGGCGAAAGCGTGCCTGATATTTCCTATATTGCCAAGCTGGCCGACCTGTACGGCGTTTCGCCTGACTTCCTGCTCAAAGACGACAAGCAGGAAGGGCAGACCATTGAAGCCGACGAAGAGCAGGACCAGTCAAAGAAAAAGGCGGCTGATCCTAAGCGCTTGGGCAAGATCAACAGCATCTACTGGACCATCGTCATCGCGGTCTACTTCTTGATCAGCATCGCTAGCGGCCGCTGGACCAGCAGCTGGAGCATCCTGCTCTTGGGTGGCGCCATCTGGCTGATCGCGGCCGGCTTTCACTGGGTTAATTCGACTAAATAAAGGAGCTGCTTCTTAACTGGAAGTCAGCTCCTTTTATGTCCTTGTATTTCTTTTCCATTGATACCTGATACAATTAAGGCAAACTAGTTCAGAAAGCAGGGAAAACATGCTGAAAGACGGCCTTTACGAACAAATCATCAACCAAGAAATCCTGAACCAGCTGGCGCGGCTGGACAAGGACCACTACCAGATTACACTGGACAAGCTGAACGCCGATGACGCCCGCAAGCTCCTGACCATCTACCTGTCCCAGGTCATCCGGTCGGGCCTGCACTACCTGCGCGACAGCTTCAAGTCAGGCCAGGACAAGGAAGCCCTCTTGGCCCAGATTCGCCTGGCCAACTCGATCGTTGACCAGGTTGCCCAGCATACCAAAGAGGCTGACTATCAGGACCTGCAGATTCTGGAAAAGGGCGAGATCCTGACCTCCATCTATCAGAAGATGAGCCGGGCCCAGAAGATCAGCCCAATCCGCCCCAAGACCTCTCTGGTGGAGAATGCCCTATTTACCGGGAGCAAGAATGAGCCCAGCATGCTCAGCGAAATCAAGAAGGAAATTGCTTCCTCCGACCAGGTCGATCTCTTGGTTTCTTTCATCAAGTGGTCCGCCATCCGGCCGCTTTTGGGCGACCTGACGGCTTTCTGCCAAAAAGGCCACCACTTGCGGGTGATCGCGACGACCTACACCCAGGCCACCGACTACAAGGCCATCTTGACCCTGAGCCAGCTGCCCAATGCCACCGTCAAGATCAACTACGAAACCCAGCACGCCCGCCTGCACGCCAAGTCCTATCTTTTTAAAAGGGAAACTGGCTTTTCCACGGCCTATATCGGCTCATCCAACTTGTCGAATGCCGCGCTGACCACGGGCCTTGAATGGAACGTCAAGGTGACCGAGCAGGAGTCCTTTGACATCGTCAACAAGTTCGCCGTTTCTTTTGAAAGCTACTGGAACGACCCGTCTTTTGAGACTTTTGACCCTCAAAGCAAAAGCTGCCGGCAAAAGCTGCAAACGGAGCTGAACAAGCAAGTCCAGACCGACTTCCACTTGGAAAGCAGCATCCGTCCCTACAGCTACCAGCAGGAGATCCTGGACCAGCTGCAGGCTGAACGGGAAGTCTACGGCCATTGCAAGAATCTGCTCGTGGCCGCGACTGGGGTCGGGAAGACCATCATCGCGGCGTTTGACTTCAAGCGCTATTTGACCAAGCATCCCGCCGCCCGCCTCCTCTTCGTCGCCCACCGCCAGGAAATCCTGGAGCAGAGCCGGCAAAAATTCCGCGAGGTCCTTAACGACTTCAACTTTGGCCAGCTCAATGTCGGCGGCTGCAAGCCGGAAAATTACGACCACCTGTTTACCTCAATTCAGTCTTTCAACTCTGGCAAAATGGCTGACCTTTTGCCCAGCGACTACTATGACTTCATCATCGTCGACGAGTTTCACCATGCCGCCGCCAAGTCCTACCAGCAGCTGCTCAGCCACTTCCAGCCCAAGATTCTGCTGGGCCTGACGGCGACCCCGGACCGGATGGACGGCCAGGACATCTTGCAATACTTCGACGGGCGGGTCGCGGCTGAAATGCTGCTAGGCGAGGCGATCGATCGGCAATTGCTCTGCCCCTTCCAGTATTTCGGGGTCACCGACAATGTCGACTACTCCAAGCTCAAGTGGAGCCGGGGGCAATACGAGATCAGCGAGCTGGAAAACGTCTATACGGCTAACGATGCCCGGGCCAAGCTGGTTCTCAAGAACGTCCGCCGTTACTGCAACGATCTAAATGACGTCAAGGGCCTGGGCTTCTGCGTCAGCGTCAAGCATGCCGAGTTCATGGCCACCTGCTTCAACCAGGCCGGCATCAAGGCCGCGGCCCTGTCCGGACAAAGCAGCGCTCTTGACCGCCGCCGGGTCAAGAGCGATCTGACTGCTGGCAAAATCAACTTTATTTTCGTCGTGGACCTCTACAACGAAGGGGTGGACATCCCCTGCGTCAACACCATCCTCTTCCTGCGGCCAACCCAAAGTCCGACCATCTTCCTCCAGCAGCTGGGGCGGGGGTTGCGGCTTAGTCCAGGCAAGGACTGCCTGACGGTCCTGGACTTCATTGGCCAAGCCAACCGCCACTACAGCTATCAAGCCAAGCTCCGGGCCCTGATCGGACAAGGGCGCTCTTTAAGCCGCGAAATCAAGGACGACTTTCCCCACCTGCCATCATCCTGCTACCTGGAGCTGGAGCCTGAGGCCAAGCGCTATATCCTTGACAACCTGAAGCAAAATGTCGCCAACAAACTGGGGCTGACCCAGCGGGTAAAGACCTTTGAAGCAGACACTGGCGAAAAGCTGACCCTGGCCAACTTCCTGGATGCCTATGATTTAAGCCTCTACGACTTTTACCAAAGCAACGGCTCGCGCTCGCTCTTTCGCCTGAAGAAGTGGGCGGGACTTTTGCAAGATGATCGGGACGTGGACAACCAGGTCTACCAGAAATTCAGCAATTTCTTTCATATTGATTCCAAGAACCTGCTGGACTACTGGCTGGCTTACCTGGAGCGGCCAAGTGACCCCGCTAGCGAGCGTGAACGTCTAATGCTGGGGATGCTCTACTACAGCTTCTACAAGAAGAAGCCGGCCCAGCTGGGCTTTCAGGATCTGCATGAAGGGATCGCGGACTTCTTGAAGGAAGACTTCGTCAAAGAAGAGCTGCTGGAAGTTCTCCGCTACCGGCAACAGCAGCTGAAGCTGCTGCCGAAGGCCAATGAATATCCCTTCGCCTGTCCCTTGGAAGTCCATTGCCGCTACAATATCAACCAGATCATGGCCGCGTTTGACTACTTCAACCAGGACCAGTCCCCGGAATTCCGGGAAGGGGTCAAGTATTTCGCGGATAAAAAGACCGATATCTTCCTGATCAACCTAAACAAGAGCGAAAAGGACTTCTCCCCGTCAACCATGTACGAGGACTATGCCATCAATGCCCACCTCTTCCACTGGCAGAGTCAGAGCCAGGACCGGCTGACCAGTCCCAAGATTCAGCGCTATCTCCACCAGGGCGAGACGGGCAATCTGATTTCGCTTTTCGTCAGAGAATTCAAGCAGCAGGGAACCTATACGGCTCCTTACACCTTCCTGGGCAATGCTGATTATGTCTCCAGCCAGGGCGAGCGACCGGTTTCCTTTGTCTGGCGCCTGCACCAAGCGATTCCGGCCAGCCTCTTGCCAAAGGCCAACAAGGCGATTGCCCTTTAAAAGTTTGCCCTCAAAGCGAATTCTGGCCGATTTTTCTGCTATACTGTAGCTGTTGAATAGGTTTTGCATTTAAAAGGAGAATTTATGAAAATTTTAGTTGTTGGTGGCGCCGGCTACATTGGCTCCCACGCTGTTAGACGTTTGGTTGCTGATGGCAACGACGTTGTCGTTTTGGACTCACTTTTTACTGGTCACAAGCAAGCGATTGACCCAAAGGCCAAGTTTTACCAAGCTGACCTCTTAGACACAGAAACCGTCGCCAAGATTTTGAAGGATGAACAAATCGAAGCCGTAATGCACTTTGCTGCTTACTCCTTGGTCGGCGAATCCGTCAAGAAGCCACTGAAGTACTACAAGAACAACGTTTCAGGCATGATCAGCCTCCTGCAAGCCATGGAAGAGACTGGCGTCAAGTACCTGGTCTTCTCATCCAGTGCCGCAACCTACGGGATTCCAAAGACCCTGCCAATCACTGAGGAAACGCCTTTGAACCCAATCAACCCATACGGCGAAACCAAGATGATGATGGAAAAGATCATGCACTGGGCCGACAAGGCCAACGGGATCAAGTCCATTGCCCTGCGCTACTTCAACGTGGCTGGGGCATCCCTGGACGGGGAAATCGGTGAGGACCACCACCCAGAAACCCACTTGATTCCAAACATCATGAAGGCTGCCTTGTCCGGCGATGGCAACTTTACCATCTTTGGCGATGACTACAACACCAAGGATGGTACCAACGTGCGTGACTACGTTCACGTCGTTGACTTGATCGACGCCCACGTTCTGGCCCTCAAGCACTTGATGGAAACCAACAAGAGCGACGTCTTCAACCTGGGGACGGCCAACGGCTTCTCCAACCTGGAAATCCTGAAGGCAGCCATCAAGGTTACCGGCGTTGACATTCCTTACACGATGGGCCCACGCCGCGGCGGCGACCCTGACTCACTGGTTGCTGACTCAACCAAGGCCCGTGAAGTCTTGGGCTGGAAGCCAGAACACGAAAATGTCGAAGACATCATTGCTAGCGCTTGGAACTGGCACCAAAAGCATCCAAACGGCTTTGAAAAGTAAGACCAAGAAAAATAGTGAAGCTTCAATATCGAAGCTTCACTATTTTTTTGCCGCTAGGCGGCTTATTTCTCCTGGCTATTTTCCGGCTTTCGAGGCCAGCCGAAGCCGACTGGAAAGCTTAGTCTGGACAATGAGTTCCGGATTTCTCAGGAACACCCCACAAAGATATTGAAGCTTGAAGCTTGCACTCCAAGCCCCTCACTTCAGTGCGGGGTTACCATTGACATATTTGGATACGTCCCGGTATTCGCTGTGAATGCTGCCATCTTCGGTAAAGGCGCTCTCCGGCTGTGCGTTTTCCAGCATCCCCGCCTTGATTGCCCGCCGGCCGTCAAACAGACAGCCGTTGACCACATCCGCGAAAACTTCATTGCGATTCAGCAGAATCTTCTCCGCCACGTCGTTCGTGCCATGCGTCCGCCTCGTCTTAAAGCCGGCATTGCTTTCCTTATCTGCCATTGGTCCTCCATTAAATAATCTTGGTCTTTCTTCGCTGTTTTTTCCCTCTACTTACTAATACACGAAAAGTCCCGATTATTTCCTAGGGAATTTAAGTTTCTGCTTTTTTGACGTAAAAAGCGTCTTGAATCACTTGCCAGGTGATTTAAGACGCTTTTGCTTCTGTGCTGCTTTATTTTTAAAACAAGCTGCCGCACTTTTCGATCATTTTAAAGAGGTCAGCCCGGTAGTCAGGATCTTCCTTGCGCAAGCTGCTGACAGCCACGCCAAAATGTTCCGAATAGCCAGTAGAGTTGACATACTTTCCGTGCCCAAGATACATGGCAACGTGACCTGGGAAGAAGATCAAGTCTCCTGGCAGCAGGTCCTCAAACTGGATCTCATGGATCGGCCACCGGTCCGCGATCTCGGCATCCCTGTAAATCAAGACACCATTCATCATATAGCTCATAAAGACCAGACCGGAGCAGTCAATCCCATCTGGGCTCTTCCCGGCCCAGCGGTACTGGGTTCCCAGGTACTGCATGGCTGTTTCGGTTACGCTCTTGCGGAAGCTGTCCTCATCTGGCATCCCCTGAAGCAGGAAAAAGTCCTTGTCAGTCGACCAGAGGTAGTCATCCTCATCCTGGCGCTCGCCAACCGCCGTGTGGGACAGCCAGCCCAGCTGCCCGTCCAGCAGGCTGACCTGCAGGTAGCCATCCGCCTCTTCCCCCGTCAAGGTCACCAGACTGCCGCGGTAAAGCGTCGCCAGGATTTCGCCCTGAACCTTGGGCTGGTCCAGCACGTCAATCGCTGCCCGCGTGATCAGCTTGGTCTGCCGCTGCTGCAGCTCAGGCAAAGTCAGCGACTTGACCGCGCTTTTAGCCACGTAGCCTTGGTAGCCATAATGGGTCGTCACGTACCAGCAGTCTTCCTTCTTAGCCGTGATCTTCACTGCCCACCCGTAGAGCAGCTCATCCGTCCGGCTCTTTAAATCCTCGTCCAGCAGAAAGACCGCTGGCTGCTTAATCAAGCCATACATTTTGATTCCCCCTTTACAAAAATCTGTCTCTATTTCCATCTTAATTAATCCGGTCCTTTTTGAAAAGTCAAAAAGTTTTAAAAATATTAAAGATCTCCCCTATCTTACTTTACAGATTTTCACTTTTAGCCGACTTGTGTTAAAATATTTCACATATTGTAGGAGGTACTATGGAAGATAAAAAAGAACAAACGGGCTACAAACGCTCGCTAACCAACGCGCATATTCAGTTGATTGCCCTCGGCGGGACAATCGGGACCGGCCTCTTCTTGGGGGTTGGCAACAGCATTCAGAAGACCGGACCCTCTGTGGTGCTTAACTACATCATCGTCGGCCTCTTGCTCTTTATCCTGATGCGGGCCTTGGGCGAGCTGATTCTATCAGACTTGCACAAGCATACCTATATCGAATTTATTGAGAAGTACTTAGGCAAGAACATCGGCAAGGTGACCGGCTACCTCTATTGGCTCAGCTGGCTGATCCTGGCCATGGCCGAAATCACGGCCTTGGGCATGTACTTCAAGTACTGGTTCCCCAGCCTGCATCCTTGGATCCCCGGCGTCACAACCGTCGTGGTCCTGCTCTTGATCAATTTGGTTTCAGCCCGCTTCTTCGGCAATCTGGAATTTGCTTTTGCCATCATCAAGATCCTGATGATCGTTGGCTTCGTCATCTTTTCCATTTACATGCTGGTGACTGGCGGGTCAACCAAGTACGGGCAAGCCAGCCTGGCCAACCTGTACGACAACGGCTTTTTCGTCAACGGAACCAGCGGCTTCCTGCAGGCCTTCCAAATGGTAATCTTCTCCTTCATCGGGGTTGAGCTGATCGGCTTGACGGCCGCTGAAGCCCAAGACCCGCACAAGACCATCCGCAGCGCGATCAACGAATTGCCAGTCCGGATCATCCTGTTCTACGTCTTGGCCATCCTGGGGATTCTGATCGTCATGCCTTGGAACAAGGTTTCCACTTCCAGCTCGCCATTCGTCCAAGCCTTAAGCGGCGTGGGCTTGCGCTGGGCCGGCAGCTTGATCAACTTCGTGGTCATCACCGCGGCCATCTCATCCACTAACAGCTTTATCTACAGCGCCGGCCGCCTGCTCTTCTCAGTCTGCCTTGACGGAGAAGGCAAGTGGAACAAGTTCTTCGGCCAGCTGAACAGAAGACAGCTGCCGCTGCACGCCTTGGTCTTCTCAGCCATGATCATTGCCTGCGCCCCACTGATTACTGTCATCATGGGCGATGAAGCTTTCAGCTTCATTTCATCCATCGCGACGAGCATGTTCTTGATCATCTGGATCATCATGACCCTCACCCACCTGGTCTACCGGAAGAAGACCCCGGCCAACCAGCTGCATGAATTCCAGCTGCCGCTTTTCCCATACTTGGATTACCTGGTGCTGGCCTTCTTCGTGGCAATGATCATCCTTTTGATCTGCCTGCCAGCCTACAGAGTTCCAATGATCGCCGCAATCGTAGCCTTTATCGTGCTCTACGGCTTAAGCAAGGCCTTTAGCAAGAAAAAGCAAGCCTAAAATCAGAAAGCAAGAGTTTGGGAAAAAGACTCTAACACATAAAAAAGGCTTCTAGAAGTGATAAAACTTCTGGAAGCCTTTTTACGTTATGGCCTTTCTTCATCAAAGTTCTGCTGAAGAAGGCTATCAGCTACTTTGCCTACAGTACCCTTGTAGGAGCTGTATTTCGCTGTTCTCTTGTGATATAGCTTGGTCTTCAGCCCGATATACTGCGCATCAGTTTACGTACTGTTTCCATTGCAAATTTAACGCCCTTGTCGCGCAGAGCAGCCCACATTGGACGGTAGCCATACGTGCCTTGGCCTTCGTTGCAGTAGATATCTTTGATAAACTCTTTTACTTCGGCGTACTTATCCTTCTTAGCGATTCTTTTAAGGTTGTCGTAATAAGTCTTACGATTGAGATTAAGAGCTTTAAACAGCTGTTTTAACTAAAATTCTGGGTGGTCTGCTCGGATATCACAAGCTATTTGTGTCTTTTGTTGATTGAATACCGGGCGGCCACTTTTTTGGCGATGATGAGCTCCAGTTCTAATTCTTTGATTTTGGCATCTTTTTCCTGAAGTATGGCCTCATATTTCTGCTTATCAGTTAGAGTTCCTATTTGCTTATTGCGCTTGGCTTTCTCAGTCTTCTTGCTCTTCTTAGGCATTTTAGCGGGTCTACCTTTCTTGACAGGAAGGAGCGCCTCGTTGGAACTTCTTAGTCCATGAATACACTTGTGACGGACTAATATTGAATTTAGCAGCTACCAGATTACGTCCTTCATCGGATTTTAGATAGTAGTTTACCACATCCAGCTTAAAGTCAACAGAATATTCTCTTTTGGTTCGCTTAACTTTTAAGCTTTCCAAGCCATTGAGTTCAGCCGTTTTCACCCACGTACGAATTAGAGATGGAGTGATATTATACTTTTTGCTTAATCCATTGTATGAGCCTCTGCCATTAAGATAATCAGAAGCAATTTGTAGTTCAGATGAATATCTGGTCATAAAAATACCCCACAATCGTTAGATGTCTATGTCTAACAATTGTAGGGCACTTCAATTGATACGGGAGCTTTCTTATGCTCTAAAAACCAAAATATGGTTCACATGGAGCCGATAAAGTTGCTGCCAACCCAATAGACTAGGCCTAAAAAGATTGCCCCAGCAAGCAGGGCTTCAACTGCTAAGCCCCGTCTATGACTGACCCAGCCATAGACAGCTAAGCCAATGGTCACTCCAGCAACCAGCAGGACGAGAATCCCCACGAATGATGAAATCGGCACAGTGCTCACCCTCTTTTCTCTTTGCATACACTTTTATTTGCGATACCAGCAAGTTTTGGGCCAATTCTTATGTTTAGGATTTCCTGACCATGATGAACAGTCCTTCACACCTTTTCCTCGTTTATCAAGCCCATCACATTTTGACATATTACCAAAATCTGCACAACCATATTTGCCTGCGTGGTAGTCACAATCACTGTGATAGAAATCAATCCAAGCTTTTGGATTGCTCTTCTTCCAATATCGATGATCGCTCTTGGTCCCATTAAATCTATTACAATGTACGTGTGCTCCAGTTTTTACTTTTTCACCATCGTACTGACCAGAATATCCCCCTCCACTAGTTGGCATTACGACAAAACAGATCCAGATTTAACAGATGTCTGACCGTTTCTAACATCCATCTCATCTATCCAGGATTTAAACTCCCCACCAAAAAAGCTCCCGTATCGCGTAAAGTGCCATAGAAAAGTTAGACATTGTCCCATATCCTTCAAGCGGGCTTGGTAGGTTTTACTTTGATACTGAATACCTTGATCAGAATGGATAACTGGGTGGGCGTAAGCCGGTAGTTTGGTTTCCAATTCATCCAGCATACCCAATACTAAATCCATGTTGGGGGAGTAGCTGGCAGTACATGCAAGAATCTCCAAAGAAGCCTCGTCCACTATCAACTGCCGCGTTTTTTCCACATTCGATTGCCCAAATCCAAAAAACGCTCATCTAAATTAGATGAGCGTCCTAAGTCCTTGCTCAAAATCAATGTCTTAACTTAATGACATGAGTTTTTCCCAGACTCTTTATGTGCAGCTTTAATCTTTATTTTGCTTAAGCAGCGAGTGTACTTCTTGCCCTTAAACAGAATACTCATCGTGTTCATGAGCTCAGGCTTAAATCCCGGTCAAGCACGACGGGATAGCTTGCATGGACTAAATCGGAATCTAGAAAGAAAAAAATAAGCTCGGATTGCTCCGAACTTATTTTAATTCTATTTCTTTTTACCACGCGAGAAGAATCGGACAATCGTCTCACCGACGCCCAATGCCTTGCGCATGTGGTCGGCTGGAACATACTTGCGGATAGCCCGCAGCGTCCGTTTAGGATCCTTAGTCGCAAAGATGAACTCGCCATCTTTCTTCGTCCGGATCGAAAAGCGCGGGATGTACTTGCCCTTGAAGTGGACGTCAGCAACCACATAGGTTACTTGATCCCAAGGGATCTGCACGTAGTCTTCAACGTTCTTCTCATTGTAGAATTCAAAAGCTTCATCGCCGATCATGACCTTGCCATAAGTAGACATGGCCCGGAACCAGGTTCCTCTCACGGCCAGATCGACGGTCTTATTCATTGATTGAGCCATTTGTTACTCTTACATCAAGCCCCATACGTGGAAGAGGATACCAACAACGAAGATCCCCAGGATGATTACGATTGGAGAAACTTTCTTCTTCAAGAGCCACATGCAGAGGAAGGTAAGCAGCAAACCTGCCAAGCCAGGAACCAGCATGTTCAAGTTGTCTTGCAGAGTAGTAACCTTAGTGTTGGTCAAAGACATGCCGGCAGCTTGTTGGGTCAAGGCTTCCTTGATACCAGCAGCACCGCTTGGCAGCTTGGTCCAGTCGATGTAACCACCCTTTTGGATTGGCACTTCTGAAACCTTCAGAGTGAAGTTGATGTTTACCCAACGTTCGATCAAGGCACCCAGGACGAACATACCCATCATGGCAGCCCCACGGGTAACCTTCTTCAGCAAACCACCTGAAAGGTCGGCGCTGATTGCGGCACCAGCCTTGTAACCCAATTCTTGAGTGTACCACAAGAAGGCGATACGGATCAGGTTCCAAAAAACGAAGAAGAGGATTGGCCCAAGGATGTTACCGTTGATAGCCATTGAGGCACCAAGGGCACCAAGGATAGGACGAACAGTGTACCAGAAGACTGGGTCACCGACACCGGCCAGAGGCCCCATCATACCAACCTTAACACCTTGGATAGCTTCGTCGTCAACTTCAACGCCATTAGCCTTGTCTTCTTCCAAAGCCAGGGTAACACCGATGATTGGTGAAGCCAAGTAAGGGTGAGTGTTAAAGAAGACCAGGTGACGTTGCAAGGCAGCAGCCATGTCTTCCTTCTTTGGGTACAGCTTTCTTAAAGCTGGGATCATACTGTAGCACCAACCACCGTTCTGCATTCTTTCGTAGTTCCATGAACCTTGCAGAAATTGTGAGTGCCACATAACGTCCCAACGATCACGCTTTGATAAAGTTACTTTCTTTTCAGTCATGATTTATCTCTCCTTTCTGACTTGATTTCTAATAGTCATCAATGATGTCGCCCAGCGGGTCGCCAGTACCAGCGGCTTGCGTTGAGCCACCCTTTGAAACCTTGTCTTCAAGCGCAAGGTAGATCAAAGCGAGAGATAAACCAATTGCACCAAGGGCGATCAGGGTCAGATCCTTAACGCCGGCAAGTGCGAAACCGATAGCGAAGAATGGCCACACTTCACGGCTGGCCATCATATTGATAACCATTGCGTAACCAACGGCAACAACCATGCCACCACCGATAGTCATACCATCTGCCAGCCAGGCTGGCATAGCAGCCAAGGCGCTTCTAACAGTTGCAGTTGGGATGGCCAGCAGGAAGGCAGCTGGGATAGCAATCCGCAGACCTTGCAGGCTGACAGCAATCCATTGCCATACGTTGATCATGCGCCAGTTGCCTTCTTCGGCGTGCTTGTCCATGATGTGAACGATGGCAGTTGAAATAGTCCGGACCAACATGGTCAAGAACAGACCGGCAACGGCCAAAGTGATAGCCAAACCGGTAGCAGTCCCGATACCCTTGGTACCTTGACCACCCTTGATCAAAATGATGGCTGAGGCAACAGCGGCCAAAGCGGCGTCAGGTGCGACAGCGGCACCGATGTTAGCCCAACCCAAAGCAATCATTTGCAAAGAACCACCGAGCATAATACCCAAGGTAAGATTGCCAGTAACTAAACCGATTAAAGTACATGCAACCAATGGTTGGTGGAATTCCCATTCATCCAGGATACCTTCCATCCCGGCCAGGAAAGCTACCACAATCACCAGGATGACTTGAATAGCATTTAAGTCCATTTTAAACTCCTTTTCCCACTATTTACTTTTGCTCATCCAAAAGGCTTTGGGCCTTCTTAAGAATTGAGTCCATGTTTTCTGGGTTGTCTGAAGGAACCTTGCGGACGTCGAACTTGATCCCCATCTTTTCCAATTCACGGAAAGTATCAACGTCCTTTTGGTCCATTGACAAAACAGTGTTGGCGTTAACCTTGCCCTTGCTGTAGGACATTGAACCAACGTTCAAGGTCTTGATGTCAACCCCGCCCTTGATTGCTCTCAAGGCGTCTTCTGGGTTTTCAAACAACAGGAAAGCGTGCGTGGTCCCGAAACGTGGATCCTTCACGATTTGTTCCATCTTCTTTAAAGGAACGATGTGCGCAACCGTGCCTGATGGCGCGGCTTCACGAATCATGCTCTTGCGCAGGTCGTCCTTGGCAACGCTGTCTGAAACAACGATAACCCGGTCTGGGTGCAATGATGGAATCCAACCAGTTGCAACCTGACCGTGAAGCAAACGTGAGTCAATTCTCGCGCCGACGATCTTGATATGACCGTCACCCAAAACAGTCCCTTCTGGGATCGCACCCTTAGGCGCTGAACCAGCAGCTGCTGCGGCTGCAGGTGCAGCTTCCTTTGGCATCAAGCTTTCAGGCTTGGTCTTAATCCCATCCTTAGCTGGCTTGACAATAGCAGTTGCAATTTCTTGTGCAGTCGCATTGGCGTTCATCATTCTTTGCGTCAATGCTTCAACTACCATTGGCAAGTTCATGCCAGCTACGATTGCCCAACCATCGTGACCGTCGAGCAAGCCATTAGCTTGGTTGAAAGGTGTGCCACCCCACAGGTCAACCAAGAACAAAACTTGTTCTTGGTCGTCAAAAGAAGCAATAGCTTCATTCATCTTACCCTTGATGTCATCTGGGCCTTCTTCAGGCTTTAAGATGACATGGGCAAAATTGTCTTGTGGGCCAAAGAGCATGCCCGCGGATTGGGCAATCCCATCCGCGAAGCCGCCATGGCTAGCTAAAACAATTCCTACCATGATATTTCCTCCTCAAAAACTTCGGTACATACTCATTGTACTATATAAACCGCTTACGTAAAGGGCTGACTGAAACCTTTTTCAGTTTTTTGTTAAACTTATCTTGAGAAGTGAAAATCATTCAAAAGAGTAAGTATTTTTTGAATACTGTAAAAAAATAAGCACAGGATCAAATTGATCCCGTGCTTATGAACTTGTAGCGGAGTAGCAGAGATTCGAACTCTGGCGCCAGTTTCCCGACCTACACCCTTAGCAAGGGCGCCTCTTCAGCCACTTGAGTACTACTCCAAGTCATATACGTTAATATTAACAAAGAAATTACGAATGGTCAACACCTTTGATATGACCCCCGAAATTAGGACACTAATTTCGGGGGTTATTTTCATGACTAAATACACTAAAGAAATCAAACTCGCTATTTACCACGAATG
>JAEDAG010000006.1:46219-124672 GCA_017309015.1 Faecalicatena absiana | reverse complement strand
AATGCTGGCAACTAGTGACAAGGGTTGCGCTCGTTGCGGGACTTAACCCAACATCTCACGACACGAGCTGACGACAGCCATGCACCACCTGTCTCTGCGTCCCCGAAGGGAACGGCCTATCTCTAGGCTTGGCGCAGGATGTCAAGACCTGGTAAGGTTCTTCGCGTTGCTTCGAATTAAACCACATGCTCCACCGCTTGTGCGGGCCCCCGTCAATTCCTTTGAGTTTCAACCTTGCGGTCGTACTCCCCAGGCGGAGTGCTTATTGCGTTAGCTGCGGCACTGAGAACCGGAAAGTCCCCAACACCTAGCACTCATCGTTTACGGCATGGACTACCAGGGTATCTAATCCTGTTCGCTACCCATGCTTTCGAGCCTCAGCGTCAGTTGCAGACCAGAGAGCCGCCTTCGCCACTGGTGTTCTTCCATATATCTACGCATTCCACCGCTACACATGGAGTTCCACTCTCCTCTTCTGCACTCAAGAAGGACAGTTTCCGAAGCAGTTCCCCGGTTAAGCCGGGGGCTTTCACTTCAGACTTATCTTTCCGCCTGCGCTCGCTTTACGCCCAATAAATCCGGACAACGCTTGCCACCTACGTATTACCGCGGCTGCTGGCACGTAGTTAGCCGTGACTTTCTGGTTGATTACCGTCAAATAATGGCCAGTTGCTGCCACTATCCTTCTTCACCAACAACAGAGCTTTACGATCCGAAAACCTTCTTCACTCACGCGGCGTTGCTCCATCAGACTTGCGTCCATTGTGGAAGATTCCCTACTGCTGCCTCCCGTAGGAGTTTGGGCCGTGTCTCAGTCCCAATGTGGCCGATCAGTCTCTCAACTCGGCTATGCATCATTGCCTTGGTGGGCCGTTACCCCACCAACTAGCTAATGCACCGCGGGCCCATCCTAAAGTGACAGCTTAAAGCCGCCTTTCAAACGTCTTTCATGTGAAAGTCGTTGTTATCCGGTATTAGCACCTGTTTCCAAGTGGTATCCCAGTCTTTAGGGCAGGTTGCCCACGTGTTACTCACCCATCCGCCGCTCGCGTCCAACAAGTCACCCCGAAGGGATCCTTGAATTCAGCTCGCTCGACTTGCATGTATTAGGCACGCCGCCAGCGTTCGTCCTGAGCCAGGATCAAACTCTCATTTTGAAAATGAGCTCTTTTTAATCTGCTCCAGATTATTGCTTGCGAATTGACTTCGCTTATTTGTTTGGATTCAAGTAAACTTGAACCCGCACACTGCGAAACTTTGTTCAGTTTTCAAAGTACCAACGTCACCTGAACTCGATGACGGTTTCTATCTTAGCAAATTAGCAAAGGCTTTGCAAGCGCTTTGTTATTTTTTCTTTCTGCCACTGGCCAGGATTGTTCATCTGGGTCACAAGCGACATGTATTAAGATACTCTTTTTGCGGAGTGAATGCAAGCATGTTTTTAGTGAAAATTCAAAATAATCATGGTAAAGTAATTTTATGTGATTTTGGAAAGGAGCACCTTATTATCAAAAACTACGATTTAGCTGTGATTGGCGGCGGTCCGGTCGGCCTGTTCACCGCCTACTTCGCCCGCCTTCATGGGCTCAAGACGGTCTTGCTTGAATCGCTGAACGATTTGGGCGGCCAACCAGAAATGCTTTATCCTTTTAAACAGATCCTGGACATCCCCGTCTTCAAGGAAATCAGTGCCGGAAGCCTGATCAGCCGCCTGAAAGATGACCTTGACGACAGCGTGGCGATCGTCACTGGTCACAAGGTTGCTGACGTCACTAAAAACGAGGACGGCAGCTTGACCATCGACGGCGAATTTCAGGTTCGCAGCCTCATCATTGCCACGGGCAACGGAGCCTTCAAGCCTAAGAAGTTTCCTTTGAAGGCTGACGCGGAAGCCAGCCAGCGGATTCACTATTTCTTCAAGGATCCCCAGTTTTTTGCCGGCAAGACGGTCGGCATTTTTGGCGGCGGCGACACGGCCCTTGACTGGGCCAACGAATTGGCGGCTTATGCCAAAGTAACGCTCATCCACCGGCGCGAGCAGTTTCGCGGCATGGAAAGCAGCGTCCAAAAGCTGCAGGACAATCCACAGGTCAGCTTGATGACCCCTTACCTGCCTAAGAGCATGGAAATGGCCGGCGGCAAGCTGGCCATCTGCTTAAAGGAAGTCGGCCAGCCTGATCACCTTGAGACTCTGGCCTTTGACCAGATCCTGGTGGCTTATGGCTTCAGAGCCGACAACCGCTTCGTCAAGAAGTGGGGCGTGGAGCTGGACCACGGCTTGATTGCCGTCTCCCGCTCCATGCAGACCAGTGCCCCTGGCATCTATGCCGTTGGCGATGCCTGCGGCTATGAGGGCCGGGTGCCAGTGATCGGCATCGGCTTTGGTGAGGCGCAGATTGCCGTCAACGCCATCATGCGCGACCTCTTCCCAGAAAAGACGCTGACCGTTCACTCAACTGCTTTAAGCAAGTAATCCTAGCAAAAGTAAGCTATAATCGGTTAAGATTTGCTTTATCACTTGTTTAGATAAAACTGCAAAATAACCATTAAAAAAACTGCAAGAAAGGGATACATATGCCTCTGATTGATTTTATCCTCCACATCGATGACCACCTGGTCACGATCGTGAATACCTTTGGCGGGTGGACCTACCTGATTATTTTTGCCATTATCTTCATTGAGACTGGCTTGGTAGTCTTCCCCTTCCTGCCGGGTGACTCCTTGATCTTCGCGGCCGCGGCAATGGCTGCCAACCCCAAGTATGGCCTGAACATCTGGCTGCTCTACCTGACGGCGGCGGCTGCCGCCGTCATCGGCGACTCGGCCAACTATGAAATCGGCCGCTGGTCGGTCAATTCCGGCGCCAAGCACTCCTGGTTCAACAAGTTGATCAATGAAAAGAACCGAGTTGCCGCGGAGAAGTTCTTTGAACGCCATGGCTCCATCACTATCGTGATCGGCCGCTTCATCCCCTTCATCAGAACCTTCGTGCCATTCATTTCCGGGGGCTCAAAGATGCACTACAAGACCTTCGCCCTCTACAACCTGCTTGGCGGCTTGCTGTGGACCGGCCTGTTCTCCGGCATCGGCTACTTCTTCGGGAATTTCCCGGTCGTCAAGGAGCACTTCTCTTTGATCGTCCTGGCCATCATCCTGGTTTCAGTCGTGCCAGTCTTGGTCGTGGCCTTGAAGAAGAAGCTGTCCATCAAGCGCGAACGGCAATTCCAGGAGTCAGATATCTGATCCTTGAATAGCAAACATCAACTAAAAAAGAGGAAAATCCCTAATGGATTTTCCTCTTTTTTGTTATTTTTTCACTCAGTGCCTGCTGATCAGGTACTGGGCAAAATAGAGCTCATAGACTGCCCCGCCGACAGCAAAGCAGGCCGAGAAAAAGCCTTCGGTCAGCACATCGATGATCGGGTCCGTGTTGGGATCAAAAAGCCAGTTGCTGTTGTGGAAGAGCAAAGTGTGGAAAGTCCTGAAGAAGTCGTCAAAGTTTGCAATGGCAAAGGGCAAGACGACGACCGGCAAGACCATGAAGATCAAGGCCGCCACCTGGCTCATCCCCAGATAAGGCTTGCGCTTAGCCTGCTGAAAGTAAAAATGCAAGGCCAGGCAGAGCAAAAAGACCAGTGCCGTCAATTGAAACAGGCCCTTGACTTCCGCGAAGTGGGCCGCGGCATTGGCCGAAGTCGGAAAGTCAGCCATCTTCAGCTGCCGGTGCCAGGGCAAGAGCAGGTAGCCCATCAACTGGTTGTAGTTGCCCATGACCTTGAAGAGGGACATCCCCACCGTCTCATTGGTCTTCTCAATTGCCATAAAAAAGAACAGCAAGGGCCAGCTGGCAACGATTGCCCCCATGACCCCGCTCGTCAGCGCGAAGAAGAAGTGGTAGATCACGCTGCCAATCGTATCTTGTTTTTTCATAGTTACAGTTCAAATTCATCTAAAGTATCAACGATATAGGTTGGCTGCCGCTTGCCGGCCAGGTCCTCGCGCCGGTTGACCCCGGTCAAGGCCATCAGGGTGTCAACGCCGCTATTGAAGCCGGCATTGATGTCGGTCTGGTAGTTGTCGCCCACGATCAAAGCCTCCTGGCGGCTGGACTTGGTCAGCTCCAAGGCCTTGTCGATGATGATGGCCTCCGGCTTGCCGATAAAAGTTGGCTGCTGGCCGGAAGCGGCCGCCAGCATGGCACAGATTGCCCCATTGCCCGGCAGGAGCTCAGCCCCATATGGCAGGTTCAAGTCAGAATTGGTCCCGATAAAAGTTGCCCCATGTCTGATGCAGCGGTTGGCAACCTGCAGCTTGTGGTAGGTCAGGTCAGTGTCCATGCCAACGATGACATAGTCGGGATTCTGCTCATCAAAGTAGAATTCTGGCCGGCTAAGAATTTCCGTCCACAGGCCCACTTGACCGATGATGTAGACGCCAAAGCTTTTTTTGCCGGGGTTCTGCTCGCTGATCCAGCTGGCCGTAGCCATGCAAGGCGTGTAGATGTGGGCCACGTCAGTCGCAACCCCGTGTCCTTTCAGCTTGTCGACCACCATCTGCGGGGTCCGGGTCGTGTTGTTGGTCAAAAAGAGGTAGTCCTTGCCAGCTTCCTGCAGGCGCTTGACGAAGCGGACGCCGGATTCAATCGTTTCCTTGCCCCGGTAGACGGTCCCGTCCAGGTCAACCAGGAATATCTTATAATCTCTGCTTTGCATCTTGCTCACGTTTGTTTTTCTTTCTAATTACAAAAGCCTGATGGTGGCCGTTCTTGCGCTTGCGCTCAGCGTGCGAGTTCTTCCTTGGCAGCTTGGTCTCATGCACCTTGCGCTCGCTGAAGGCCGCGCGGCCGCGGGGCTTCTTGCCGGAAGAGTGCTTGCGGTTCTTGATCTTGATCTTCGGCTTCTTGCTTTGCTGGGCTGAAGCCAGAATAAAGTAAGGGGCACCAGGATTGCAGTATTCGGCCAGGTAGTCGACGATCGTTGACTTCTTGCGGTCAATCGCCGTCTTTACGTAGTCATTGTAAAAGCCCTTCAGTCGCAGGTGCTCGCTGGAAATATCCCCTACCAGGTAGTCGTACTGGTCCAGATAGGGGTCATACTTCTGCCGGAGCTGCTCCGTGTCCAGGGCGCCGCGCTCATTGGCCACGATATGGTACTCGCGCTGGTTGATCATCACCGTGTCGCCGCTGATGGCCACGTCGGACAATTCATGCAAAAGCGGCCGGTCAGCAGCTTTTGCCGGCAAGGCCTGTTCCAGCTGGCTGGCCCGCTGCTTCTTGCCCTTATCCGGCTTATTGTTGTTCTTGCTTTTCTTCTTCAAAGACATCACTTTCCTTTAATGGATAATGCTTGCTCAGGTAGCTGCCTACGACTTCGCGCAGGAACTGCGGGAACAGGAATTCATTTTCCCCGACGATTGACAGGGTTGGGAAGAAGGGAATCAGGACATAGTGGTCCAGCACGGCAATCTGGTATTCCGCGTTTGGATTCAGCAGTTTGCCCTGGACATAGACATTTCTGGTCATCATGTCGACCTTGATCCCTTTGTAGTGGACCTGGCCAAAAATCTTCCCTCTAAAGCTCATCCCAATCAGGTTAAAGTGGGACAAAAAGTGGCGGTTCTTTTCAACTTCCATGCACAAGCGCCATAAGTCCCTCCCCTGCAAGCTGGTCCGCACCACGTGCATTGGGTGGGGCAAGGCATGCTGGAGGTCAAACTTGTTGATGATCCCGCTCTTGAACGGGGACAAAAACAGGCCGGTGCTCAGCATAGCCAGGTCGGTGCCGGCAAAATCAGCAATGGCATCCAGCGAGACGCTGATGGCCGCTTCGACGTCATTGTTGTATTTTTCTGGCAGATAAGCCACGGCTGACCGCTCCAAGAGCTCCTTGCCCTTGTTGTACAAGGCATCAATCTCCTGCTGATCGCCTGGCTCTTCCGGCAGGCTGGCCGTGGCGATCGTAGTTGGCTTAACGTCAAGCAGGTGGTGGGCATCATCCAGATGCAGGGTAATGTCGCCCACGTAATTGCCCCACTTGCCTGTTTGGGTAATCCAAGTATGGCCCTCCTGGAGGCCTTTGGCCAGCAAGGTGTGGCTGTGACCACCAACGATCAGGTCGATCTGCGGATAGTGCTTGGCCAGCCACTTGTCCATTCTGACCCCGGTATGGGTGATCAGAATCAAAAGGTCATATTGGCCGGCAATCTCCTGCATCACGCTGTCCATGGTCTCGCCGAGCATCTTGATGCTCCAGTGGTTTGGCCCGTAAGTCATAGGGTAAGCCGCGGTCAAGCCCACCAGCGCGATCCGCGTCCCCTTCTTGCTGGTCAAAAACAGGTGGCTCTTGGCCCACTTAGGCATCGATTCATCTTCTTCGCGCAAGTTGGCCAGGACGACCGGAAAATCAGCGTGGTCAAACAAGTGCTCCAGGACCTGGTGCGGGTTGGAGATGCCTTCATTGTTTCCGATCGTGATGGCATCATAATTGAAGTCATTCATCAAGCGGATGTTGACCTGGCCCTCAGTCGCGTCAGACAACGGGTGGGACCGGTCCATGAAGTCGCCGGCGTCAAAAGTAAAGACTTGGTCAGCATCAGCGTTTTTTTGCACGTAATGCAGATAGCGCCTGATCTTTGGGAAATGCTCAAAGTGTGAGTGTAAATCATTCGTGTGCAAAATTCGCAGAGTTTCCATACTTTCCACCTACCCAATTCTATTGGCTTTCAAGACCATCTCATATGCCTCCCGGACAGGGCCCTTTGGCTTCTCCCATTCCACCCAGCTTGGATGTTCCCAAAACTGCTCATCCATCAGGGTATTGAGCGGATAGGTCTTGTTGATGTATTTCTCATACGTCTCCAGGGCCTTGGTCCGCGGAATGTTGATGACCAGGATCCGGACCTGCTTGATCATGCCGTTGTCAGCCGCCAGCTCCGCGATCCCGTTTTGGTCAATATTGGAAATTTCATAGTAAGTGCTCCCGTCGTTGCGGGTAATTTCCTCAATCAGATCAAATTGTTCATAAGCCATTTCGTCTCTTCCCCCATTTTGTCTTTAGTAAAAATTGTATCACAAATTCAACGGGCACTTGGCAGATAAGAAAAGAGCCTGCTCGTGCAGGCTCTTTCCGCAAAAATCTTCTTATTTGTTCAGGGTGCTTTGCTTCTTGATCAATTCGTAAGGCAAAACAATGTGCTTTTCATCCAAGCCTTCGTCATTCATCAGCTTGGTCAGCATTCTCATGGCGACGGCCCCCAAGTCGTAAAGCGGCTGCTTGATGGTGGTCAAGGCCGGACGAACGACTGAGGCAATCTGGGTGGCTGAAGCCGTGATGATTTCAAAGTCTTCTGGCACTTTGGCCCCGCGATCCAGGGCAGAATTCAAAAGGCCAACTGAAGACAAGTCCTTGGTCACGATCACCCCGTTGATGCCCTTCTTGGCCAGCTCTGGGTAAAGGTTGTAGCCGTCAGAGTAGTCCTTGATGCCGTCAAAGATTTCGCAGCCTTCCAGTTCATTGTCTTCAATGAACTTTTCAAAGGCTGCCACCCGGTTTTCAGCGTTGATCGGAGCGTTCTTGTCGCCAACGATCAAGGCCAGGTGCTTCTTGCCGTCATTGAGGAGCAGGTTCAAGGCTTCGGTGTCGGCCTTCTTGTAGTCAATGTTGACTGAAGGGAAGTTTTCATTGCCGGCAACCGTCCCGGCCAGAACAACTGGCGTATTGGTCCGCTTAAAGGCCTCAGCTGCTTCATCTGACAGCTTGTTGGACATGTAGATGACCCCGTCAACCTGCTTGTTCAAAAGCCCCTGAATTACCGCGTCTTCCTTCATCAAACGGTTTTCCACGCTGGAAATGATGATGTTGTACTTGTAGAGGACGGCAATGTCGTCAATCCCCTTGGAAAGCTCAGCGAAGTAAAGGTTGGTCAAGTCAGGAACGATCAAGCCGACCGTAGTAGTCCGCTTTGAAGCCAGACCTTGCGCTACAGCATTTGGCTGATAGTGGAGACGCTTGATGACTTCCATGACCCGGTCGCGGGTTTCCTTGCGGACATTATTGTTGCCATTTACGACACGTGAAACGGTGGCCATGGAAACCTTGGCTTCCCTAGCCACGTCATATATTGTTACATCTTGTTTGTGCATAATAACTGACCCATCCTATCTAAAAACTAATTACTAGTCATATGATAGCATGAAATCATTTCTGGTGCAATCGCTTACAGCAGAACTTTCATTTTTTTGCATTTTTTTAGTGCTATACTGAAATTAATTTCAATGATGCAAGGAGAATAGCTATATGAATTTAGATAAGTTACAGCAATGGCTGCAAGAAAATGATACTGACGTGGCTTACATTTCAAGTCCCACAACGATCAACTATTTTACCGGATTTATCACTGATCCGGAAGAAAGAATTTTCAAGCTTTTTGCTTTTAAGGACGCGGATCCCTTTATCTTCTGCCCGGCCTTAAACTATGAAGAAGCCAAGGCATCAGCCTGGGACGGGGACGTCGTTGGCTACCTTGACGACGAGAACCCTTGGAAGAAGATCGCCGCGGAAATCAAGAAGCGGACTAAGGACTTCCAAAGCTGGGCCGTTGAAAAGGACGGCTTGACCGTGGCCCACTACCAAGCCCTGCACGCTGAATTCCCAGACGCGGACTTTGACAAGAACCTTTCCCCATTCATCGCCCACATCCGCCTCTTCAAGACGGAAAGCGAGCTGGCCAAGCTGCGCAAGGCCGGAGAAGAAGCTGACTTTGCCTTCACGATCGGCTTTGATGCTCTTAGAAACGGGGTTACCGAAAGAGCCGTAGTCAGCCAAATTGAATACCAATTGAAGCTGCAAAAAGGCGTAATGCAGACCAGCTTTGACACCATCGTTCAAGCCGGTCCAAATGCCGCTAACCCTCACCAAGGGCCAAGCATGAACACGGTTAAGCCAAACGAACTGGTGCTTTTTGACCTGGGAACCATGCACGAAGGTTATGCTTCTGACTCCAGCCGAACGGTCGCCTACGGGAAACCGACTGACAAGATGCGGGAAATCTACGAAGTCAACCGGACTGCCCAGCAAGCGGCCATCGACGCGGCTAAGCCAGGCATGACGGCCAGCGAACTTGACGGCGTAGCCCGCAAGATCATCACTGATGCCGGCTATGGTGAATACTTCATCCACCGCTTGGGCCACGGGATCGGGATGGAAGTCCACGAATTCCCATCTATCGCCAACGGCAACGACGTCGTTTTGCAAGAAGGCATGTGCTTCTCCATTGAACCTGGGATTTACATCCCAGGCTTTGCCGGCGTCCGGATCGAAGACTGCGGCGTCCTCACCAAGGACGGCTTCAAGCCATTCACCCACACCAGCAAGGAATTGAAGGTCCTGCCGGTTAAGGAATAAGATTGAAAACAGAAAAAGGCTTCTAGAAGCATCTCTCTTCTAGAAGCCTTTTTCGTATAAAACTATGCCTTGCGAAGGTCGCGAATCAAGTAATAGACGCCAATTAAAGTCAACAACAAGTAGACATTCAGAAAATCGTGATAGCCTTCCTTCATGACAAAAATGGCAAAAAACGAGGCCGGTACGATGGTCAAGATTATCCCCCGGTATTTTCTCAGCTTCAAAACAAACGGATTTTCTGATTTTTTGAAGGAAAAATACATTCCCATCAAACAAATCAGAAAAAGAATCGTATCTATTGTCATCATGTGCTTTATCCTCTCCTAATTACTTAAACGTTTTGATAAACAGTTGAAGTATTCACAACAGCACCATTTCTTTGATCTGAACTTGCTTCTACTAGTGATGCGGGCTGTAAAAATGGAACTACAGCCATCACAAATGCCACTAATAATCTAATTGCTTTACTCAGCTTACTTGAGTAAAAAGTACACCGCAATTGGTAATAATGCAACCCGTATTTTAATCGAAATCCAATTATTTAAAATTCCTAACGGCAACGACGTCGTTTTGCAAGAAGGCATGTGCTTCTCCATTGAACCAGGGATCTACATCCCAGGCTTTGCCGGCGTCCGGATCGATGACTGCGGCGTCCTCACCAAGGACGGCTTCAAGCCATTCACCCATATCAGCAAGGAATTGAAAGTCCTGCCGGTTAAGGAATAAGGCAAAATTTTGACATTCAAAAAGCCTGACAGATTATCCTGTCAGGCTTTTTCTTGCAGCAATTTATGCCGGCCCAAGCCTCCGCGCGAAGTGGCTGCTGGCCAACGCCACGGATTCCAGACCCGTGGACAGGTGGCTTTAGCAACTAACAGGCCGCGGCTGCCTATTATCCGGCAATCGTCTTGACTGGAACTGCATCTAGCAGCCAGTGCCCGGCTGCCGCAAAAATCAAGCAATAGCTTCATTGCTTTGTGGCTATTCTACGCCATTATTCAGCAGTTGGCGCTGCGGGCGCATCGTCAGCTGCCTTGTCATCTTCGTCTTTTTCGGCATTTTCCAAATCACTGGCTGATTCAGCCGCTGACTTGCCGTCAGCTTCAGCTGATTCAGAGTCGTCGATCACGATATCGTCAAAATCCTTCAGTTCAGAATCGTCTTCAACGTTCTTTGGGAAGGAAGCCAGTTGATTCTTCAAGATTTCCGTCCCGTTGTCGTACTTTTCCTTCAAGTCTTCAACGTTTGGATTGCTCTTGATCTTGTCCTTGACTTCCTTGACCTTGTCATCAGAAACCAGGCTGGCGGCAACCACGCCGGCAGCGGCCCCGAGGACTACGCCAAACAGAAAGCTCGTAAATTTTCTCATAGTGATTCTCCTTTGCTTAATCTTGGCCTCTGCGCCGGAAATGGCGCGCAAAAGCTGAGGTAATGACCGAAGTAAGCATCCCAGTCCGCGTAAAGTGGGCATTGGAAACACGCTTAACCATCTTCTTGGATGATTCGTTGATTTCTGAGACGCTTTCGCCCAAATCGGCAGCGGCCTTGACTACGGGTTCAACGGTCTTCATTTTGCCGTTGACGTCGTCCATCAGGTCATTCGTCTTGTCCATCAGGCTGTTTGCTTGCTTCATCAACTCGTCGACGTCATCCGTCAACTTGTTCAGTGATTCGTTCACGGTTTCCAAAGACTGGTTAGTCAGCTGAACGGTTCTTTCAGCTTCTTTCAGGGCCCGGCCCATCTTAACCAAAGTTGGAATGGTAAACAGCACCAATACTAAAAATGCAATCGCGGCAATAAGACCTGCCAATGCACCGTAGGATAAAACCATAACTTGCTCCCCTTTCTAAATTTCTAAAAAAAGTCTAGCATGAAAACACTTTTATCTCAATGGAAAGCAACTTTTTGGTATGCTTTATTCTAGTACTTGAAAGGAAACGACAAAAATGAAAGATTTAAAATTCAGTTTTGGGAGCGTATCCGTCGACTTGACTAAAATTTTCACTCATGTCGCCAGTGTTCTCTGGCAATTGTTGATCTCCACCCTGGTCTTTTACTTGATTGCCCATTTTGGCCGCAAGCTGATCAACCGCTACCTCAACGGGCGGGCTGACAAGCTGTCCAAAAGGGCACAGACCATCTCGACTTTGATCAACAGCGGCTTCCGCTACACGATGATCTTCTTCTACCTTTACTCGGTCCTCTCCATCCTGGGCGTGCCTGTCGGCACCCTGATTGCCTCAGCCGGGATCTTCTCCCTGGCAATTGGTCTCGGAGCCCAGGGCTTTATGAGCGACCTGGTCAATGGCTTCTTCATCTTGAGCGAAGGCCAGTATGACGTCGGCGACAGCGTCAAGATCGGGACTGACGCCGGCACGGTGGTCCAGCTTGGCTTAAGAACCACCAGGATCATGTCCGCAGATGGGACCTTGATCTTTATCCCCAACCGGGAAATCAAGATCGTCAAGAACCTGACCCACGGCGGGATTGGCCTGGACTTGGACTTGGGCTTGCATGCCGACGCTGACCTTGAAGCCGTAAATGCTGCCTTGAACCAAGCCAACAGCCGCCTGGCTCAAGAAGAAATCGCCAACTTCCTGGTCAGCGGCCCAAGCTGCCTGGGCGTCATTGAGCAAAGAGGCCGGTCAATCATTTACCGGGTGCACTTCCAAGTGCAGCCTGGCCATGAAGGCACGGTCAGAAAGGCCTACTGGGAAGCCTACCTGGAAGCCCTCAAAGACCAGCAGATCGAATTCGCGGAGAATAATCTCGTCATTCAAGAGACCAAGTCCTAATCCCTGGTCCACTATAGATTGTAACAAAAAATGCTGGACAAGGCGTCCAGCATTTTTAGATTCGCTTGCCGCGACTAGTCAAGCTCAGCAAACCAGTCTGGCAATTCCTTGACCAACTTGCGGACAGCATTGCCGCGGTGGGAAACTTCGTTCTTTTCATCCGTACTCATTTCAGCAAAAGTCTTGCCCTTGGCTGGAACGTAGAACAATGGGTCGTAGCCGAAGCCATCGTTGCCGCGTGGGACAGCCAAGACTACGCCTTCGCAAGTTCCTTCAACGACCAAGTCGCGTTCTGGCTTGCCTGGCTGTGACAGAACCAAAACGGAGACGAACTTGGCTTGGCGCTTTTCTTCTGGAACGCCGCCCAAGGCTGCCAGCAGCTTGGCATTGTTGCGGGAGTCATTGTGGGCTTCGCCGCCGTAACGGGCTGAGTGCACGCCAGGAGCACCGTTCAGCTTGTCAACTACCAGACCGGAGTCGTCAGCCAACGTTGGCAACTTGCTGAAGTCTGCCAAGGCGTGGGCCTTGAGCTTAGCATTTTCTTCGAAAGTGTTGCCTCTTTCGTTGACGTATGGTGGGTTTTCAAGGTCTGCCTTTGACTTGACTTCGATATCCAAGCCGGCCTTTGCAAAGGCTTCGCGCAATTCCTTGACTTTGTTTTGATTATCAGTGGCAAATAACAATACTTGGGTCATAATATGCTCCAATCACAATCACAAATATATTATTAAAAACTCATCAAATTAATTTTACCACTCTTTAAGGCAATTTCGATAATTTTACAACAATTTATCAATCACCTGCTTCTTTAATTTCCGTAAACTTTTCAAAAATATTTCACCATCCCCCTGGTTTAGGGTAAAATGAAGTCATTGAATAAGGATGAGGTTTTATGTCTGAACAAAACGAACACGTATATTTTGTCAACCAGCTGTATCGTGATTTCCTGTTGCCAACCATTCTAGGCAGCGACGCTCCGGCCATCCTCTATTGGGCCGGCAAGCGAATCACGCGCAAATATGATCTGAGCGACCTTGATGATTTGGTCGAATTCTTCAACATGGCCGAATTTGGCCAGCTTAAGGTGGTCAAGGAACGGCGGGCTTCCATGATCTTCAGCCTGAGCGGGCAGGCAGTCAGCGACCGCTTAGCCAGCGGCAGCAAGGAGTTCTCCTTGGAAAGCGGCATGATCGCTGAAGCGGTCGAGGAAGCCAAGCAGCGGTCTACTGAAGCTGAAATTGCCGTTGACGACAAGAAGCAGACCGTCACCATCACCACTTTCTTCTAAGAGCCAGATTTGCTGTCTTTGCGCTCTCTTTCAGCCAGCAACCTGGATCAATATTCAAAAAGCGAACACGTCAAAAAGGACCGGGCAATTGTCCGGTCCTTTTCTTGTATCTGTCAATTGGCTTTGCTGGCAGCTTAGTCAGCATACTGGTCCAGGATTTGGTCCAGCTTTTCCTTTGGCGTGTAGCCAGTCAGGCGGTCAACGATCTGGCCGTCCTTCTTGATGATCAAAGTTGGAATGGCCATGATCCCCAATTCCTTGGCCGTGTTTGGGTTTTCGTCAACGTCCATCTTGGTGAAGTGCACGTCTTGGCGCTCTTCAGCCAAGGCTTCGATGACCGGAGACTGCATGCGGCAAGGACCGCACCAGGTTGCCCAGAAGTCGATCAGGGCTACGCCATCCTTGGTTTCTTCAGCAAAAGTTTGATCGGTAATTGCGTCTACCATTAGTTAATACCTCTTCTTCTAGCTAATTTTATCTAATCTCTAGCAATCGCGATTTGCTTATGCTCTTAGTTTACCATGTTACTTACTTTTTGCAAGTGACATGCTTGCATTGATCGCTATTTCAAAACGACAATCGTGGCTCCAGTCCCGCCTTCATTGGCTGGCGCGTAGGCAAAGGACTTGACGTGCTTGTTGCGCTTGAGGTATTGCTGAACGCCTTCGCGGATGGCCCCGGTCCCGATCCCGTGGATGATGGTCACGGTGCTCAAGCCGGACAGCAGGATCGTGTCAAAGTAGCGGTCCAAATTGATCATCGCCTCTTCGTAGCGCTGGCCGCGCAAGTCCAGGGAGGCATGGGCCCGGCTGCTTCTTGAAGCGCTCGTTGCCCGGGTCTTCTTCTTTGGCTTGGCACTTGCCGCCAGCTTGTCGATGTCTCGGTCTGAGACCTTCAGCTTGATCATCCCCAGCGAAACCTGGTATTCATGCTCGCCAAGCTGCTTGGTGACTGTCCCCGTCTGTCCATAGGACAGGACCTTGACCTTGTCGCCAACTTGCACGTGGTGGCGCTTCTTTTCCTTTTGCAGGACCTTGTTGTTGGCCAGGTTCTGCTCCTGCTTGGCCAGCTTGTTGAACTCACCCTTGGCATCCATCAGCTGGTTGGCCTTGACGTTGGCCCCCTGCTTTCTGGCCGCTTCCAGGTCAGCAATGATCTGGTCGGCCTTCTTGCGCTTCTTGGCTACCACTTCATTGGCCCGCTCCTGGGCAAAGTCCAGCTGCTTTTGCACGCGCTGGTTGTAGATGTCCAAAGCATCGCGCAGCTGCTTCTCCAAGCTTCTGGCCCGGTCCAAGGCGCTTTGCAGCTTGCGGCGGTTTTCAGTCGCCTGCTTGGTCTGTTTGTTCAGCTCATCGATCATGTGGTTGAGGTCGGAGTCATCGTCATTCATCAAGCCTTCCGCGTTCTGGACGACATCCTCCCGCATCCCCAGGCGACGGGCAATCGCAAAGGCGTTGCTGTGGCCGGGGATGCCCATCTGCAGGCGGTAGGTCGGCGACAGGGTCTTGATGTCAAATTCCATGGAGGCGTTGGTGGTGCGCTCACGGTTGTAGCCATAGAGCTTAAGCTCCGGGTAGTGGGTCGTAACGATGATCTTGGCCTGCTTCTTCCTGAAGAAGTCCAGGATGGAGATGGCCAAGCTGGCCCCTTCTTCGGGGTCGGTCCCGGCCCCGATTTCATCGATCAGGACCAGGCTTTCCTTGCTTACCTGCTTCATGATCGCCACGATATCGTTGATGTGGGAGGAGAAGGTACTCAAGGACTGTTCGATTGACTGTTCGTCCCCAATATCGGCAAAAATCTGGTCAAAAACGGCAGCCTTGCTGCCTTCTGCCGCCGGGATGAACAAGCCGGACTGGGCCATCAGCTGCAAAAGCCCTGCCGTCTTCAGGGTAATGGTCTTCCCCCCGGTGTTGGGCCCCGTGATCAGGATCGTGTCAAAGTCTTCGCCCAAGCTGATGTCATTGGCGACGACTTTCTCCGGGTCAATCAAGGGGTGGCGGGCGGCCAGGAGCTTAAAGGAATGGTCCTTGGTCAAGACTGGCTGGACGGCCTGCATCTTTTTGGCCAGCTTGGCCTTGGCCTGGAGGAAGTCCAGCTGGCTCAAAGCCTGGGCCAGCTGCTTAATGGCTGGAGCTTCTTCTCTGGCGGCCAAAGAAAGCTCATGCAGGATCCGGCGGATTTCCTGGCGCTCTTCTGCCAGCAGGTTCTGCAGGCGGTTGTTCAGGTTCAGGATGGCTTCTGGCTCCACAAACAAGGTCTGCCCTGACGCACTTTGGTCGTGGACGACCCCGCCAAACTTGTGCCGGTACTCCTGCTTGACTGGAATTACGTAGCGGTCGTCACGGATAGTAACGATGGCTTCTGACAAGTACTGACTCATCTTGCCCCGGGTGTAGCCCTCCATCCGCTGCTTGATTTCCGTTTCATTGGCCTGGCGGCCGCGGCGCAGGCGGGCCAGATTCTCTGACGCCGTATCCAGCACTTCCCCGTCAAAAGTCAAAGAAGTCCGCAGGCGGCGGTACAGGCGGTCTGGAACTTCAAGCTGGTCCAGCAGGCTGTCGATCGCTGACAAGTCGCAATTTTCATCTGCAACGTCTTCCACGAACTGGTTGATTTCCTGGGCCAGGGTAAAAACCAGCAAGACGTTGCCCAGTTCTTTGGCATTCAGGTCAGCCTTGACCTTCAAGCGCTTCAGGCTTGGGGTCACGCTGGCAAAATCCGTCAGCGGCAGCTGCCCCTTGACCCGCAGCAAGTTGGCCAGAGCATTGGTTTCATTCAAAGCCTGCTCTACGGCCTGCGGGTCTGAGCTTGGGACCAGGTCTAAGGCTTCGCGGGCGGCTGGCTTTGTAATGGTTTCTGCGGCCAGACGCTGGGTAATCTGTTCATATTCAAGCGTATCTAAAATTTTATGATTCATGTTTTCTATCTGTAAGTTCTTTTTAGCAAATTCAAGAATAGCCTTAATATAAAAAAAGCGGGCTCTCACCCGCTTTTCTCATTGCTTTAACTATTGTTCATCGCCACTCAAGCGCTCATCGTCCAAGAAGGTGTTGAGCACCCCTTGAACCATGTCCCATTCAGCGTCAGACTCAATTTCGTGCAAGTCGCTGCTGGTGACGTCGCCGTCTTCGTCGGCGTCATAGCTGAAGGCTTGAACCTCAATTTCATCGTCGTCATCTACAGCTGCTGGGTAAAGCAAAATGTAAGACTTGTCGTTGTCTTCTGAGTGGAAGGTAAACAATACTTCGAACAATTCCTCGTTGCCGTTTTCGTCAACTAAGGTGATTTGCCGGTCAGTGTTGCCGGAAGTAGGATCGATTTGTACTGCCATGGTTAGTCCTTTCGATGTAAATCTAAATAATTTTGCAAAATCAAGACGGCCGCAAGCTGATCGACGACCTCTTTGCGTTCGCGGCGATCATGCATGCCAGCTTCTTCAACGAGCACCCGCTCAGATTCAACCGTAGTCAAGCGTTCATCGGAGTAGTAGACGGGCAGGCCGAATTTCTTGGCCAATCTTTCCCCCATCGCGTGGCTCCGGTCAACGGAAGCCCCGGCTGAGCCGTCCAGCTTCTTGGGCAAGCCCAAGACGAAGGCTTCCGGCTCATATTCCCGGACCAGCTTCTTCAAGCTCCGCATACCAAAGTTGTGGCGGGTCTCGTCAATTTGAATCGTTTCCAGCGGTTGCGCCGTAATCCCCAGAGGATCGCTGACCGCGACGCCAATCGTGCGCGAGCCGACATCCAAGCCGAGCAGCCGCATTACTTGTCCTTGCCAAGGTAGCTCTTGACGAGCTCTTCAATAATCTCATCACGTTCATGACGCAGGATCAGGTTCCGGGCATCATTGTGCCGCGGGATGTACGCCGGGTCGCCTGAAAGCAGGTAGCCCACAATTTGGTTGATTGGATTATAACCCTTTTCTTCAAGCGCCTTGTATACGTCTTCCAAGGTATCATGAATGTTCTTGCCCTTATTTTGATTAAAATCAAAGTGCATCGTCTTATCAAGCGAACTCACTGTTATTCCCCCTCTTTTGTCTATTTTACTGAAAAAGCCAAGCGAACTCAATTGATCTGATTGGCCTCAGTGCCTCTTTCTTTAGTTGTTGTCCAAAAGTGAGACAGCAGCATCGATCGCGTCTTGCAAGCCTTCTGGCTTCTTGCCGCCGGCTTGGGCCATGTTTGGCCGGCCACCGCCGCCGCCGCCGAAGATGCGGGCAACGGACTTGATCATGTCGCCAGCCTTCAGGCCCTTGTCCAGAGCCTTTTGGCCCAGGCTGACCAGCATGTTGGCCTTGCCGTCAGCCTTCAAGCCGAGAATCAGGACGTCTGACTTGTTTTCAGCCTTCCATTGGTCGGCGATTTCCCGCAAGTCGTTCATGCTGTTGACGTCAGCAATCGTGGCGATGACGCTAAGACCGGCAACCGTCTTTACGTTGTCGAAGATCTTGCCCGCCTTGGCCTTGTTGATTTGGGCTTCAAAGGCGGCATTCTGCTTTTGGGCAGCGCGCAGGTCTTCTTGCAGGGAGGCAACCTTGGTCTTGATGCCTTCTGGCTTCGTTGCCTTGACTTCAGCCTGCAATTCGTCAAGCATTTCTGAGCGGCCAGCCAGGTATTCGTAAGCCAGCTTAGAGGTTACGGCTTCAATTCTTCTGACGCCGGCACCGATCGCCTGCTCTGAAACGATCTTGAAGATCCCGATTTGTGAAGTGTTGTCGCAGTGGGTCCCACCACAGAATTCAATTGAGAAGTCATCCATTTGGACCACGCGGACCTTGTCGGCGTACTTGCCGTCAAAGAGGGCCAAAGCCCCCATCTTGCGGCCAGTGTCTGGGTCGGTTTCGGTCGTCTTGACCTGGATTGCTTCCCAGATCTTTTGATTGACGATCTTTTCAACCGTCTTCAGCTCTCTTGGCGTCGTTGGGTCCAGGGAGGTGAAGTCAAAGCGCAGGTAGTCTGGCTCAACGACTGAGCCGGCTTGGTGGGTGTGCTCACCCAAGACTTGCCGCAGGGCAGCATGCAAGAGGTGGGTCGCTGAGTGTGAGTGGCGCAGGCCTTCACGGCGGGCCTTGTCAATCTTCAACGTGTAGGTCTTGCCCTTTTCCAGTGGCAGGGTCACGTCAACGAAGTGCAGGTTTTGGTCGTTAGGCGCGTGCTGCACGTCAACCACGGTCGCAACCAGGTTGCCGTCTTCGTCCAGGATTTCCCCGTGGTCAGCCACTTGGCCGCCCCGTTCAGCGTAGAAAGGAGTGTGGTCAAAGACCAGAGTGGCCTTTTCGCCGTCAGCCTTGTCTACCAGCTGGTCGTTAACGATGATGTCAATCAGCTTGCTCTTTTCTTCGTATACGCCGTAGTCAAAAGTACTTGCGTCCTTCAAACTCATCAGGGTTTCGTCTTGTGAGCCCATTGACTGCAAGTCGCCCCGGGCCTTGCGTGCCCGTTCCTTCTGGGCTTCCATTTCAGCGTCAAAGCCCTTCTTGTCAACCTTCAGGCCGTTGTCTTGCGCAGCTTCAAAGGTCAGCTCGTATGGGAAGCCGTAAGTGTCGAACATCTTGAAGGCGTCCTTGCCGGAGATGGTCTTGTCGTCGCTTTCCTTGGCCTTGCCGATCAAGTCGTCCAGCAGGGTCAGACCGGCTTCAAGAGTAGCGCCGAAGCGGTCTTCTTCGTTCTTGACGACCTTGCTGATGAAGGCTGCCTGGTTGATCACTTCTGGGTAGTGGCTCTTCATGATGTCGCCGACAACTGGCACCAGCTTGTACAAGAATGGCCCTTGGATGCCCAGCTTGCGGCCGTTCAAGGCTGCCCGCCGCAGCAAGCGGCGCAAAACGTAGCCACGGCCGGTGTTGCCTGGCAGGGCGCCGTCGCCAATGGCAAAGGAGATGGCGCGGATGTGGTCGGCGATGATCTTGAAGGAAGTGTCGTCAGCCTTGTTGTCCGCGTACTTCTTGCCTGCGGTCATTTCTTCAGTCGCGTGAATGATTGGCAGGAACAAGTCGGTTTCGAAGTTGGTTGGGGCGTCTTGCAGGATTGAAAGCACGCGTTCCAGACCCATCCCGGTATCAATGTTCTTGTGTGGCTGCTCAACGTAGCGGCCGTCTGGCAAGTGGTTGAATTCTGAGAACACGATGTTCCAGATTTCCAGGTAGCGGGCGTTTTCGCCGCCTGGGAAGTTTTCCGGGTCGTCTTCAGCCACGTCATTGTTTTCCTGGCCACGGTCGTAGAAGATTTCTGAGTCAGGACCACAAGGGCCTTCACCGATGTCCCAGAAGTTGTCTTCCAGCTGCACGATGTGGTCTTCTGGCAGACCTACGACTTCATGCCAAATGCGGTGAGCTTCCGTGTCCTTTGGGTAGACGGTCACGTACAGCTTGTCCTTGTCCAGGTCCAGCCACTTTGGACTGGTCAGGAATTCCCAAGCCCAAGGAATCGCTTCTTCCTTGAAGTAGTCGCCAACTGAGAAGTTGCCCAGCATTTCAAACAGGGTCTGGTGACGGGCCGTCTTGCCGACGTTTTCAATGTCGTTGGTTCTGATTGACTTTTGTGAGCTGGTGATCCGGCGGTTCTTAGGAACGACGGAGCCGTCAAAGTACTTCTTCATCGTCGCAACGCCGGAGTTGATCCACAGCAAGGTTGGGTCATCTTGCGGGATCAGGCTGGCTGATGGCATCACCATGTGGCCGTGTTCGTGGAAGAAGTCCAGGAACATTTGCCGAAATTCAGAACTGTTTAATTTCTTCATCGAAATCTCCTACAAATAAAACAAAAACAAAAACAAGCACAGTCGCGTGAAATTCAAGGACGCTCAAGAAACGCGGTACCACCTTGATTGCAACAGTGCTTGTTACCTCTTAATTATCTAATTGTGATCGCTTTAAGGAGCATTTCCTGCTCTGGGATAAGCCCTTCTCACCGGCCTGGCTCTCTCTTTGAATCCTGAAAGCAAGAAACATATCTTAAACGAGATTAATTTTACTACTTTAAGCCGGCAGCTGTCAACGGCCTTGCTCGCGCTTGCGCTTGCGCAGGCGCTTTTGGTGGCGCATTTCGTGGCGCTGCTCCAGTTTCCGCTGCTGGCGGTTGTCTTCTTGGATGGCCCGCTTGATCTTCTTCTTGTAGCCGGGCTTTTTCTTGCGCTTGGCCTTGGCCACGATCCCCTTGGTCTGGGCATTGACTGTCCGGGTCTTGGCCGACTTGCGGTTGTCTCTTCTGCGGTAGTGGCTTCTCGCGGTCAACTCGCCGCCCTTGATTTCAACGAAGTCAAAGTGGACGCCCATCTTTTCCAGGCCAGCCACCCGGTCCATCTCTTCTTCCCGGATCAGGGTCACGGCATGGCCTGGCAGGCCGTTGCGGCCTGTCCGGCCGATCCGGTGGATCATGAATTCCAGGTCCTTGGGAATTTCATAGTTGATGACCAGGCTGACCCCGTCAATGTCGATCCCGCGGGCAGCCAGGTCGCTGGCAACCAGGTACTGGAACTGGCCGTTTCTGACTTCGCGCAAGGTCCGCTTGCGCTCGCGCTCAGTAATGCCGCCGTGGATCTTGGCCACGCGCAGGCCCTTTTCGCTCAGGTAGGCCGCCAATTCATCCACCTTTTGCTTGGTGTTGGCAAAAACCAGGGCCAGGTATGGCTGACCCATGGTCAAGAGCTGGTAGACGATCTTCTTGCGGTCCTTTGACCCGATGTCCAGCAGATCGTTCTTGATGGTTGGGGCAATCACGGCTGGGTTGTCGATTACGATTTCCTGGGGCTTGGCCATGTACTTGCGCAGGAAATTGGCCAGCTTGACCGGGATCGTGGCTGAAAAGGCAGACATGACCACGTCCTTCGGCAGCCGGGCCGCCACCTTGTCAACGTCGCTTAAAAAGCCCATGTCCAAAGTCATGTCGGCTTCATCGATGACAAAGTTCTTTACCCGGTCCAGGACCAGGATCTTCTTATCGGCAAAGTCCAGCAACCGCCCTGGAGTGGCTACGATCAGCTGGGGCTTGTTTTGGGCAAACTTGGCGATCTGCCGGTCGCGGTCGCTCCCGCCGGCCAAGTGGGCAATCGAGATTGCCAGACCGGAGGCATCCCGCAACTGGCGGGCCACCTGGTAGAGCTGGTCAGCCAGCTCCCGGCTTGGCGCGGTCACGATAGCTTGCACGCATTGGTCTGCCGGATCAATGTCGTTCAAGAGCGGCAGCAGGTAGGCGTGGGTCTTGCCTGACCCAGTCGCGGCCTGGACGATCACGCTTTGGTGGTCCAGCATGACTGGGATGACCGCGCTTTGGACCTTGGTCGCTTTCTTAAAGCCAATCTTGGCCAAGCCTGCCCGCAATTCAGGGCGTAAACGAGTGTCTTCAAAAATATTAGTCATTCGGGTGTTCTTCCTTGTAGTTCTTGCATGCGTCGACCAATTCACGGTAGATCTGGTCAACTTCGGCAGCATCTTTGGCGTTGGCGCCTGAGGCCAACTCGTGGCCGCCGCCATCGTGGCTTTCAGCCAGCTTGTGGATGAAAGGCCCCTTTGACCGGTAGTGAATCCGGTAGGTCCCATCGCCCTTTTCCACGGCCACGATCCAGGCCAGAATGCCGCGGATGCGGCCAGGACTGGACACGCAGGCGGAAGCTTCCGCCTGGCTGACGCCCAGCTGCTTTAAGTCAGCCTGGGAAATGACCGCCAAAGCCGCGCCAGTTGCCTCGTCAATCGCCAATTTGTCGATTGACAGGTTCTGCAGCTTGGCCTGGCCCAGGGTAACTTCGCTGATGCTGCGGGCAATTTGGGCAGTATCGATGCCGGTTGCCTTCAAGCGCGCGGCAACTTCAAAGGTGTGGGTGGTCGTCGCGTCGTACAAAAAGCGCCCGGTGTCGCCAACGATGCCGGCGTACAGGGCCAAGGCGATTTCCTGGTTCAGCGGCAGCTTTTCCTGGTCGATGAAGTCGGCAATCAATTCGCTGGCCGCGCTGGCCGTAGGGTCAACGTATTCCATGTCAGCGTATTGGTCAACGTCTGGGTGGTGGTCAATCTTAATCAGGAAGTCGCCCATGTTGTAGCGTTTGTCGGAAACTCTTGGCGTGTTGGCCGTGTCCGTGGTGATGACCAGGGCACCTTCATAGTCACTGTCCTTGACTTCATCCATCGTATTGATCCAAGCCAGGTCGCCAACGTCGTTTTCGCCCGTGCAGAGAATGGTCTTCTCTGGGAAAGCCAGGCGCAGGGACTTGGCCAGGCCTGCTTGTGAGCCAATGGCATCAGGGTCCGGGTTGGTGTGCCGGTGCAGGATGATCGTGTCGTATTCTTTGATTTTGCCTAAAATTTCGTCAAACGTGTTCATGGGTACCTCCTATTTATTCGGCTACCTATTTTAGCAAAAAAAGCCGGCTCGCGCTATTTTCAAAGCTAAACTGCCACTTTTTTCTCATTCGTCAGTTGGAAAAAGGGAAATCTCTTCATACCGCGCCCCAGACAGGTCGCCCCCGGAAACCCCCAGCAAGCGGAGGCCATTTTCGATAAACTCCGGCTCCCGGTCCAGCAGCTCCTTCGCCACTGGATAAAAGTCCGCCGCCTTGTTGCTTGCCGCTGGCAGCTGCTGGCGTCTGGTAATGGTATTGAAGTCCCGGTCGCGCAATTTTAAGACCAGAACCCGCGCCACTAGTCCCCGCGCCTGCAGGCTTTGAGCAATCTCGCCGCAATACTGGCGCAGCAAGGTCTGGGCCTGGACTGGATCATAGATTTCCGGCTCAAAAGTCCGCTCCTTGCCCAAGGACTTGCGCTGGCGCGTGGATCTGACCGGCGAGAGGTCAATGCCATAGGCCTGCATGGCCATATAGTAGCCCGCCTTCTTGAACTTCTCCAGCAGCTTTCTGGTCCCAAAAGCCCGCAGGTCAGCGCCGTTGTTGATGCCTAAGTCCCGCAAGGCGGCCTGGGTCTTCTTGCCAATGCCCGGAAACTCCTTGATGTCCTGCTTGGCCAAAAAAGCGCGCGCCTCTTGCGGCAGAATCACGGTGCGGCCAAACGGCTTGGCGTACTCTGACCCCATCTTGGCCAGAAACTTGTTGTAGCTGGCCCCAAAAGAGCATGTCAGCTGCAGCTCGGCATAGATTTTCTGCTGCATATAGCAGCCCAATTCAATTACTGAGCTTCGCTGCAGCTTGTTCTGGGTCACGTCCAGATATGCTTCATCCAAGGCCACCGTTTCAATCTGGTCAGTCACTTCGTGCATGATGGCATGGACTTGGTCGGAAACGGCATGGTACTTGGCAAAATCCGGGTCGACAAAGACCAGCTCTTCTTTTGGAATCTGCTGGATGGCCTTGATGGCCGGCATGGCGCTGCCAACCCCGTATTTCCGCGCCCGGTAATTAGCCGTCGCGATCACCCCGTGCCCGCCATGCAGACGGGGGTCTTGGGCAATCACGACGGCCTTGCCGCGCAATTCCGGATGATCCCGCATTTCCACTGAGGCATAGAAGGCATCCATGTCCAGGTGGATGATCCGCCGCGAACAGTCATTTCGCGGCAGCAGGTCTTCATCTTTCATTTCGTCTCTTCGTATTTATTTTTCATCAATCAGTAAATCCAGCGATCGGTTGGATTGGCAAAAACCTGCTTGGATTCAGCTGGTCCCATCTTGTACGGGGCATAAGTCAGCGGCTTCTGGCCGCTTTCGTTCTGCTTCTGCCAAGCATCTTCAACGGCGTCCACGAATTCCCAGTAGCGCTTGAGCTCCTTCCACTTGGTGAAGTTGGTGGAGTCGTTGACGAAAACGTCGTGGATCAAGCGCTCATAGCCATCTGGGACTTGGGCCTGCTCTTCCGGACTGAACTTGTAGGCCAGGCGTTCCCGGCGCAAGCCCCCGCCCTGGATGGTCTTGCCGTTGATAGTGAGGTAGATTTCGCTGGCCGGGTCGACTTCAATGGTAATGCTGTTTTCGCCGGTTTCGCCGTAAATTCCGGCCACGTCCTTCAAGACGATGTCGATTCTGGTCCGCTTTTCCTTCATTTCCTTGCCAGTCCGGAAGTAGATCGGGACTCCGGCAAGTGGCCCCTGGTTAAATTTCACCCGGCCGGCCACGAAGGTCTCAGTCTTTGATTCAGGATCAACGTTGGGCTCGCTGGTATAGGCGAAAGTAGTCTCGGTACCGCCGTACTGGCCGCGGACAAAACCGGCCGCGACTTCTGCCTCATCAGGGATTTCCAAAGAATCCAGCAGAGCTTCCTTAGCCGCGTGAATGTCAGTGTCAGCCAGGCTGGCTGGTTCTGGCATGGCCAAAAGGGTGATGATCTGGAAGATGTGGTTCTGCACCATGTCGCGCATGGCACCAGAAGCATCGTAGTAGCCGCCCCGCGCTTCAACGCCAAGGCGCTCAGCCAGGGTCACCTGGATGTTCTTGATGCATTCCTTGTTCCAGATGCTCTTGATCATTGGATTGCTCAGCCGCAAAGGCAGGATATTCTGCACCATTTCCTTGCCCAGATAGTGGTCAATCCGGAAAACCTGTTCTTCATCAAAGGAGCCGTTGATCTGCTTGTTCAAGACTTCCGCCGTCTCCAGGCTGGTCCCGAATGGCTTTTCAACCACCAGGCGGTTGAAGCCGCTGCCCGTCAGCTTCTGGTCGGCAATGTGCTCCGCGATCGTGCCAAAGAAGCTTGGCGCCATGGCCATGTAGAAGATGCGGTTGCCTTGGCAGGAGTAGCGCTCATCCAGCTCTTGGGCCAGCTTCTTCAAGGTCACGTAGTGCTCAACGTTGGTCACGTCGTGTGACTGGTAATAGAAGTGGCTGGCAAAGGCTTCCAGGTCAGTTTCATCGACCTCCCCGTAGGTCTCATGCACCGCGTCGGCAACCTGCCCGCGCAGGTATTCATGCGACCAAGGCCGCCGCGCCGTTCCGATCACGGCAAAATTGTCGTGAATCAAGCCGCTGCGGTAAAGGTTAAACAAGGCAGGATAGATCTTCCGGTGGGCCAGATCCCCGCTGCCGCCAAAAATAATCATCACTGTTGGAATATTGTTCATTTTGTCTCCCTTAGAATAACTATTGTTTCAACTGCTTTTATTTTAGCAAGTTCCAGACACGAAAAAAAACAAAACGTTGCGAAAAAACGTTTTGTTTTTTTAATTGCTTGTTTACTTTTCGTCAGTTGAGTCAGCTTCTTGGCCGTCTGCTTCTGCAGGCTTTTCGGCTTCGTCAGCCTTTTCGGCTGCTGGCTTGGCGTCTTCAGCTGAAGCCTTCTTCAAGACGGTTCTGACTGCCAGGCGGGAGAAGGTCAAGTAGATCCCATCCGCGTCCAAAACGACCGTCTTGTCTTCATCGTTGATCGAGTCGATCTTGCCGTGCAGGCCGTCAACCATTTCGACCTGGTCGCCCTTTTGCAGCTTGTTCATCATTTCCTGACGTTCTTGCTGCTGCTTCTTTTGCGGCTTAATCATGGTGAAGTAGGTAAAACCGAACAAAACCACCAAAATAATGATCATGAACAGCTGGCTGCCAGCACCGTTGCCAGCTTGCGCAGCTAATGCGAAAGTATTCAATATAGTCCACCTCATAAATAAATCTTTGTTTTTTGAACGATAACATCAATTATACTGTATCGCTAATTTTTTTGCAGTATTTACGCCTATTCTTCGCCAGGAAGCGGCAGATTGAGCTGCCGGTAGGCCTTGTCGGTCACCACGCGTCCCCGGGGCGTCATGACGATGAAGCCTTTTTGCAACAGATATGGCTCATACAAAGACTCAATCGTTTCCCGGTCTTCCCCAATATTGGAAGCCAGGGTCCTGATGCCGACCGGGCCGCCGCCATAGCTCATGATCATGGTCAGCAAGAGCTTGCGGTCAGTCTGGTCCAGCCCGGCGCTATCCACTTGCAGCTGGTGCAGGGCCTGGGCCGTGGTTGCCAGGGAGATCTCGCTTTCGCCCTTGACCTCGGCAAAGTCGCGGACCCGCTTGAGCAGACGGTTGGCCACCCGGGGCGTTCCCCGGGACCGGCGGGCCAGTTCATGGGCGGCTTCTGGCGAGATCTTGGTGTGGAAGACCGCGCTTGAGCGCAGGACGATATCCTCCAGATCCTTGACCTCATAATACTGCATGTGCTCCACGATCCCAAAGCGGTCGCGCAAAGGTGCGGACAGCTGGCCGGCCAAAGTCGTAGCCCCGATCAAGGTGAAAGGCGGCAAAGGCAGGTGCACCGCGTGCGTCGTCTGCCCCTCCCCAACCACGATATCGACATAGTAGTCTTCCATCGCGGAATAAAGGACCTCTTCCACCGGCTTGGCCAGGCGGTGGATTTCGTCGATAAACAGGACATCCCCGGGATCCAGGTCTGACAAGAGAGCCACCAGGTCCCCGGCTCTTTCAATGGCCGGACCGCTGGTGCTCTTGAGCTTGACGCCCAGTTCATTGGCGATGACAAACGCCATGGTCGTCTTCCCCAAGCCAGGCGGGCCGTAAAGCAGGACATGGTCCAGGGCCTCGTCGCGCTGCTTGGCGGCCTTGATATAGATCTCCATGTCTTTTTTGACCCGGGTCTGCCCAATGTACTGGGACAGGTATTGGGGTCTCAAGGACAATTCCATCGCTTCTTCCCCTGGACCCACGGTCTCCTGGGAAGTGATGTGTTCATCCGTCATTCAATCTCTCCTTTTCCTACTGCGCTAATTGCCAGCTAGGCCTTCTTCAAAAGCAGGGCCAGACCCTTTCTGGTGTAGTCGTCAGCCGACAGGCCAGTCAGCTTGGCCAATTTAGGCGTGATCCGGTCAAGCTCTTTTTGGGTGTAGCCCAAAGCCGCCAAGGCCAGCAGGGCATCGTGCAGCTCGGGCGTGACCGCTTCAGCTGCTTTTGGCTGGTCTTCATACTCATTGAAGAGGTTCTCGCCAACGTATGCCCCCATCTTGCCCTTTAAGTCCAGGACGATTTGGGAGGCCGTCTTCTTGCCAATGCCCGGGAAGCGGGTCAGATACTTGACTTCCCCGTTCTCAATCGCTGATGCCAAGGCGCCGTTGTCTTGGGCCGCCATAATGGCCAAAGCCGACTTGGGCCCAATGCCGGAAACCTGGTTGAGCTTCATAAACAAGCCCTTGTCCTGCTGGCTGCGAAAGCCATACAGGGTAATGCCGGTGTCGCGGACGACCTGCTCGACCCATACCCGGGCCTTGTCGCCTTCATGGTAAGCGTAAGGAACGGGACTGTAGATCTTATAGCCAATTCCGCCCGCTTCCAGGACGATATAGCCAGGCGTGATCAGGGTCACGACTCCATCAAAATATTCATACATCTGCTTTTATCCTCAGTCTTTAATCTGCTTTGTCTCTGCTTTACTTGTTGAACAGCTTGCGCAGGTCATTGGCACTCAGGCGCACGACCGCGGTTCTGCCGCTGGCGTCCTGGTAAGGATTTGAGGCCTTGCGCAAGGCAGCGAGCAGCTGGCTGGCCTCGGCATTGGTCAAATTGACCCGCCGGCCCGCGTTGATTTCAGCTGCCTGGGCGGCAATCGCCTTCAGCAGCTTCTCCCCGGTCATCTGCCGGCCATTCAAGAAGATGTCCAGCAAGCCGCGGACTTCGCTTTCCAGATCGCCAGTCAGCCAGGTTGGATAAGTCCGCATGACCAGGGAATTTTGCCCGAAGTCTTCCAGGTGCAGGCCGATCTTGTCCAGCAGCGGCAAGGCATCCAGCAGGCGCTCGTAGTCCAGGCTGCCAAAATCAAAGACTAAGGGCTCCAGCAGCCCTTGCTGGTAGTTGGTCTCCTGGGTCAGGCTGCCCATGATCTCGTCATAATCCAAGCGCCGGCGGGCAGCCAGCTGGTCAACCAGGTACAAGTCGCCTTCATGGGCGGCCACTAGACAGCCATTGATCTGCCCCAGCAGCGTCAAGGCCGGCATATTGTTGGCCAGAACCTTGTCCGCGGGAGCAATGACTGCTTCCCCGCTGACGGCCTCTTCAAAAGGCTTAAGCTGCTGCTGGGCTAACACGTTGGCGTCCCAGGTCTTGGTCAGGACATACTGGTCGTCTTCTCTGACCTGGTTTAAATCAACGTATTCGGCTTTTTGCGCCTTGGGCGCTTTTTTCTCCGGCGCTGACACTTTAGCCGGCTCGCTGACTGCCAGGTCGTCCTGCAAGGAAAAGGTGTCCGGCCGCCGGGTATCGACTACCTTTTGGTTCAGGTTGAATTCCAGCTGCTCTTGCTGGGTGGAATTTTTGTACGGAGTCAGGCGGAAAAGGGGATCCTCCTCCCCTGCCAGCAAGGCGTCAGTCACCGCGCTCGTCAGCAGGCGGCTGAGTTCCTTTTCCTTGGACAAGCGGACCTCTTCCTTGGTCGGGTGGACGTTGACGTCGACCAAGAGCGGATCGGCCTCAATCGCGACGACCGCGATCGGGTACTTCTTGCCGGAAAGCTTGGTCCCGTAGCCGTCCAGCAGGGCTGAGGCCAGGGCATAGTTCTTAATGTAGCGGCCATTCAGCAGAATGGAGATAAAGTTCCGGCTGGATCTGGACAATTCCGGCTTGGAAACCAGGCCGTAAACCGTGAAGTCGGGGTCTTCGCTTTCAATCTTGACCATCTGCTCAGCAACTTTGCGCCCGTAGATGTTGGCCACATCCTGCTGGAGGTTGCCGTTGCCGGAAGTGCGCAAAAGCACCTTGCCTTCGCTGGTCAAAGTCAGGCTGATTTCAGGGTGGCCCAAGGCGATCCGGTTGACGATGTCGACAATCTTCATGAGCTCCGTTCTGGGGCTCTTCAAGTACTTCAATCTGGCCGGCGTATTGTAAAACAGGTCGCGGACCGTGATCTTGGTCCCCTTGGCGCTGCCCGCGTCTTCTTGGAAAGTCTTGACCCCGCCGGCAAAGCCGGCTCTGGTGCCCAATTGCCCGTCCGTTGACGTCAGAATCTCCACGTGGGCAACGGCGGCAATTGAGGCCAGGGCTTCGCCTCTAAAGCCCAAGGTCGCAATATTGAACAGGTCATGCTCATTGGCAATCTTGCTGGTGGCGTGGCGCATAAAAGCCAGATCAATCTGATCAGGCGCGATCCCCGTCCCATTGTCCTGGACGGCGACTTCCAATAGCCCGGACTTCTTGACTTCCACTCGGATCCGCGTGGCTTGGGCATCGATGGCGTTTTCCACCAGCTCCTTGACCACGCTGGCCGGCCGCTCGATGACTTCGCCGGCCGCAATCTGGTTGGTCAGGTTTTCGGATAGTTCATGAATCTTGGCCATAGTCTGCTCAGCCCTCATCCTTTAATTTCTTCTGCCAGTCAGCCACCAGCTGCATGACTTCCAGCGGGGTCTGCTCATTCAAGTCCACCTGGCTGATCTCATCCAGCAGATCCTGGCGGCTTTCCGCCAGTGGATCCGGCTCGCTGACCTCTGGAGCTGGGGCAAACAGGCTCAGCTGCTCAGCCACCGGCTCATTGATCTCCCCTGCTCCTTGGGCCTCCAAGCGCTTGAGCATGGTAGAGGCGTCCCGCAGCACCTTCTTGGGCAGGCCAGCCAGCTTGGCCACGTGAATCCCGTAAGACTGGTCGGCCGGACCGGGCAGGATCTTGTGCAGGAAGATCAGCTTGCCATTTTCTTCCGTGGCCCCAACGTGAATGTTCTTCAAGTGCGGCAAAGTCTGGTCCAGGTCGGTCAGCTCGTGGTAGTGGGTGGCAAACAGGGTCTTGGCCCCAACCTTGTCATGCAGGTACTTGATGATCGCGCCGGCCAGGGCCATCCCGTCATAAGTGGCGGTCCCGCGGCCAATTTCGTCAAACAGGATCAAGGACCTTGGCGTCGCGTGCTGCAAGGCCTCATTGGCCTCGCTCATTTCAACCATAAAGGTACTCTTGCCGGAATACAGGTCGTCAGCGGCACCAATTCTGGTAAAGATCTGGTCAAAAATCGGCAATTGGGCCGAATCAGCCGGCACGAAGGAGCCGACTTGGGCCATGATGGCAATCAAAGCGGCTTGGCGCATGTAGGTGCTCTTGCCGGACATGTTCGGGCCGGTAATCAAGTAGATGCTGGTATCCTCATCCATCTCCAGGTCGTTGGGGATATAGTTGCCGGCGCCCAGAACGTTTTCAACGACCGGGTGGCGGCCGTTCTTGACTTCAAGGTCCTGCCGGTCCACGAAGACTGGCCGGCAGTAGTTCTTCTCTTCCGCTACCTTGGCAAAAGCCACGCAGACGTCCAAAGCAGCCAGCTGGCGGCCCAGGGTCTGCAGCTGCGGAATATGCTGCTTGATCGCGTCGCGCAGCTGAACGAACAATTCATGCTCCAGGTCCGTTGATCGGCTTTCCGCTTCTAGAATCAGGCTTTCATGCTCCTTCAATTCCGGCGTGATGTAGCGCTCGGCGTTGGTCAGGGTCTGCTTTCTCGTGTAGCGGTCTTGCGGCACCTTGGAGACGTTGCCCTTGGAGACTTGGATGAAGTAGCCAAAGACCCGGTTGTAGCCGATCTTCAGGTTGTCGATCCCGGTCCGCTGCCGCTCAGCCAGCTCTTCTTGGGCCAGCCACTGCTTGCCGCCGTTCATCACCTCACGGTACTTGTCCAGCTCCTCGCTGACGCCGGCCTTGATAATGCCGCCATCAGTGCTGGAAACCGGCGGGTCATCGACGATCGTGTTCTGGATGGTCTCCGCGATTTCACCCAAAGGATCGATTGCCTGCCCATAGCTGGCCAAGACCTCATTGCCTGACTCGCTCAAGGCCTGGAGAATGGCCGGGACGGCATTTAAAGTCCGGGACAGCTGCAGCAGTTCGCGCGGGTTGACGCTGCCAAAAGCAATCCGCCCGCTGAGCCGCTCCAGGTCATAGACGCCCTTCAAGGCATCGACGATATTTTCCCGGCTGAAGTATTCATCCAGCAGGGCCTGGACCAAGTCTTGCCGGCGCTTGATCTTCTCTTGGCTCAAGAGCGGCCGGCTCAGCCACTGCTTAAGCAGGCGGCCGCCCATGGCGGTGCTGGTCTTGTCCAGGACCCAGAACAAGGAGCCCTGCTTTTTGCCGGTCGTGGCTGACTGGGTCAATTCCAGATTCCGCTGGACGGTATTGGACATCTGCAGGTACTGGCCGACTTCAAAGCTTTCAGCTGCCTGCAGGTGGGCCAGGCTCCGCTTCTGGGTTGCCAAAAGGTAGACCACCAGCTGCCTGGTCGCGGCTCTTTCCAGGGAGTCGGTCAGGTTCTGCTCAGCATAAGAAATTTCAGCATGCTCCCCAGCAAGCTCTGCCGGCACGGAGATGGTAATGTTGGACTTTTGCAGGCTTTCGCGCTCATCCTGCTTCATCTGCCCGTCAAAAACCACTTCCCTGGTTCTTAAGGACAGGAGCTCATTGAAAACCTCAGCGAACCGCTTGACGTGGGTGGCAAAAATCTCCCCCGTAGACAAGTCGCTGTAAGCCAGGCCATAGCCGCTCTTCTTGGCGATGACGCTGGTCAAGTAGTTGGCTTCTGCCCCGTCTTCCGGGCCTGAAGCCATGCGCGTCCCGGGCGTGACCAGCTGGATAATCCCCCGCTTGACCATTCCCTGGGCCTTCTTGGGATCTTCCAGCTGCTCACAGATCGCCACCTTGTAGCCCTTTTCGACCAGGGTGTTGACGTAGGAGTCAACGGCCATGTGCGGCACCCCAGCCATTGGGATCGGATTGGCTGACTTATTGGACCGGTGGGTCAGGGTCAGCTCCAGAATCTGCGAGCCCTTGACCGCGTCGTCTTCATACAATTCGTAAAAGTCCCCGACCCGGTAGAAGAGAAAGGCATCCGGGTACTGTTCCTTGATTTTGTAGTATTGCTCCATCATTGGAGTCGTGGCTTTCTTTGGCATTAAAGATCTCCCTCACGTAATTCAGTTGCCTTCTATTATACATTATTTTTCCAAACAAACGTTTATCCCGCCAGCAGCAAATCCAAAAACGACAAAAAGAGCCTAGCCCAGGGCTAAGCTCTTCTTGCAGTAATTCTTTGTCTTGTTGTCTTTTCAGTCAGTTTACATCATCCCTGGTTGAGCGCCAGCGGCAGGAGCTTCTGGCTTGTCTTCCGGGATTTCAGCCACGACAGCTTCAGTGGTCAAAAGCAGGCTGGCAATTGAAGCAGCGTTTTGCAAAGCTGAACGGGTAACCTTGGTTGGGTCGATGATCCCTTCGTCAATCATGTTGACGTATTCGTCATTTGCAGCGTTGTAGCCGACTTCTGGATCAACGTGACGCAGGTGTTCAACGACGACTGAGCCGTCCTTGCCGGCGTTTTGGGCAATTTGACGAACAGGAGCGGTCAAAGCCTTCAAAACGATGTTGATCCCGGTTTGTTCGTCTGGGGTCTCACCCTTGACTTCGCTTACGGCCTTTTCAACGTTGACCAAAGCAGTACCACCACCGGCTACGTAGCCTTCGTCAACGGCCGCGCGGGTAGCGTTCAAGGCGTCTTCAACCCGGTAGCGGCGTTCCTTCAATTCAGTTTCAGTTGCGGCACCAACGTGAATGACTGCCACGCCGCCGACCAATTTAGCCAAGCGTTCTTGCAGCTTCTTCTTGTCGAAGTCGGAAGTAGTAACTTCGATTTGCTTTCTAATAGTGTCAACGCGTTCTTGGATGGCTTCCTTTGAGCCTGAGCCGTCAACGATCGTGGTTGAGTCCTTGGTAACCGTTACGCGGCGGGCTTGACCCAATTGTTCAAGCTTGGTGTCCTTGAGTTCCAGGCCAAGGTCGTCTGAGATGACCGTACCGCCAGTCAAGGCAGCGATGTCAGCCAGTTGTTCCTTGCGGCGGTCACCAAAGCCAGGAGCCTTAACGGCAACGACGTTGAAGGTCCCGCGGATCTTGTTCAAGACCAAGGTTGGCAAAGCTTCGCCAGTTACGTCGTCAGCAATGATCAAGAGGGCACGGCCTTGTTGAACGATGCCTTGCAGCAATGGCAGAATGTCTTGGACATTGGAGATCTTCTTGTCAGTGATCAAGATGTATGGATTTTCCAAGTCGGCTTCCATCTTGTCGTTGTCAGTTACCATGTATTGTGACAGGTAGCCGCGGTCGAATTGCATCCCTTCAACGACGCTCAATTCAGTTTCAATCCCGCGGGAGTCTTCGATGGTGATGACGCCGTCGTTGCCGACCTTTTCCATGGCGTCAGCGATCAGGTTGCCGACTTCGCTTGAAGCACTTGAAATAGAAGCAACTTGGGCAATTTGGTCCCGGCTGGAAACTTCGTGGCTGTTCTTGTGCAATTCGTCTACGGCAGCCTTGGTGGCCTTTTCAATCCCGCGGCGGATGCCAACTGGGTTAGCCCCGGCAACGACGTTCTTCATGCCTTCTTGAACGATTGCTTGGGTCAAAACCGTAGCCGTCGTCGTACCGTCACCGGCGATGTCGTTGGTCTTTGAAGCAGCTTCCGCAACCAGCTTGGCCCCCATATTTTCGTAGTGGTCTTTCAATTCAATGGCCTTGGCGATGGTTACGCCGTCATTGGTGATGGTTGGATTGCCATAGCTTTGTTCCAAAACTACGTTTCTGCCCTTAGGCCCCAAAGTGGTCTTAACCGTGTTGGCCAGCTTGTCAACCCCGTTTAAAAGTGAACGTCTTGCGTCTTCTGAAAACTTAATGTCTTTTGCCATCTTTTATCTGCACTCCTTAAATTATTTAACGATTGCCAAAATGTCTTTTTCGTGCAATACCAAGTATTCTTGGCCTTCATACTTAACCTTGGTGCCAGAATACTTGTCGTATACGACTTCATCGCCCTCTTGGACGGTCATAGGAAGCTTGCTGCCGTTTTCAGCATAAGCGCCAGCACCTACGGCAACAACCTTGCCTTGGGTTGGCTTTTCCTTAGCGTTGGAAGCAAGTACGATGCCACCAACGGTTTGTTCTTCTTCTTTCTTAACTTCAACGATCACGCGATCTCCAATTGGTTGTAACACGTTTGTCCCTCCTGAAATAATAGTCTTAATCAAAGTGTTTAGCACTCGTGTTTTCCAAGTGCTAACTTACAAGTATGATAATAAGCCCTTTTTGCAAAGAATGCAAGAAAAAAATAGCACTTTTTAGCTTCGAGTGCTAAAAAGTGCCATTTGTCTATTTATTTTGCTCATTTTCAGCCTGTTTTTCGGCCAGCTGGTCGGAATCAAGGAAGTAGATCAAAGTCTGCAGCTCCGTAGCCAGGTCCACGTTCTGGATCCGCACGCCGCTTGGCGCAGACAAACGGATCGGGGTAAAGTTCATGATCCCCTTGATGCCGGCTTCAATCATTTCATCCGCCGTCTTTTGGGCCGTGGACTGGGGAACGGTCAGGATCGCGATGCGGATCTGCTGGTCAGCAATCTGCTTCTTCATTTCCTCCATGGAGTAGACCGGCACGCCCTGCATGATCTTGCCGGTAATCTCGGGGTTGATGTCGAAGGCGCAGGAAATTCTGATATTGTTGCTGCGCTTGAAGTTGTAGTTCAACAGGGCATGGCCCAGGTTGCCGACCCCGACCAGGGCCACGTTGGTCAAGGTGTCCTGGTTCAGAATCTTCTTGAAAAAGCTCAGCAGGTTCTTGACGTCATAGCCATAGCCCCGCTTGCCCAAGGCCCCAAAGTAGGAAAAGTCGCGCCGGATGGAGGCGCTGTCTACCTGCACTGCTTCCGCCAGTTCAGTTGAGGAAACCTTGTCTTTGCCTTCATCATTTAAGAGCAGCAAGTAGCGGTAGTAGAGCGGCAAGCGTTTTGCCGTAGCCTTGGGAATCTTAATTTTGCTCATAAAAAGCCTCCCATTTCATTTGTCTTGTGAATGTGAATCTCTAATCAATCACTTATTATAATAATAGTTTTTCCCGTCAGTTGACAAGATGCAATTTCACAATATTTGCTTTTACACAAAAAATAGGACCTTTTTCACAAAATAAAATTCAATCTTTTTCCTTTATAATCCTACTGTATGATAGAATGTGACAAGGTGAAAAAAGATATGATAATTGCACAAGGACATGACTTGGAGCAGCGCTTTGGCGCGACTCCATTATTCAGCAACGTAAACTTTACAATTGAAAACAACGCCCGGATCGGCCTGGTTGGCCCCAACGGGGTCGGCAAGACCACCCTGTTGAAAATCATGACCGGCAAGCAGGAAGCGACCCACGGCGAATTTACGGTCAACAAGGGGATTGAGCTGGGCTATATTGCCCAGGAGCACGACTTTGACGAGTCAAAGTCCATCTGGGATGAAATGATTACGGTCTTCCAGCCCCTGATTGACCAAGGCAAGCAGCTGGAGCAGCTGCAGTACGCGGTCGCTGACCATCCAGAAGACCAGGACCTGCTCAAGAAGCTTGACCAGGCCCAGTTCAGTTTTGAACAGGCCGGCGGCTATACCTACCAGGCCGAAATGAAGTCCATGCTCAACGGCTTCAACTTTCCGCAGGCTGCTTGGCAAAAGCAGATTGCCAGCCTGTCTGGCGGGGAGAAGACCCGCTTGAGCTTCGTCAAGCTCCTGCTTAAGAAGCCGCCTTTGCTGCTTTTGGACGAACCGACCAACTACCTGGACCTGGACACCCTGGACTGGCTGGAAGCCTTCTTGAAGAACTACCCTGGCGCCATCGTCACGGTCTCCCACGACCAGTACTTCCTGGACCACCTGGCCACGCAGATCTTTGAGCTGAACCACGGGGCTTTGACCATTTTCAAGGGCAACTACAGCCAATACCTGGCCCAGCGCGAGCTGCGCGACCAGCAGCAGGAAGCTGCCTTTGAGAAGCAGCAGGAGGAAATCAAGCGCCAGGAAGAGTTCATCCAAAAGAACATCGTCAGAGCCTCCACGACCAAGCAGGCCCAAAGCCGCCGCAAGGCCCTGGAGAAGATGGACCTGATTGACCCGCCTAAGCATTCCGGCAAGGTCCGGATCAGCTTCAAGAGCGCCAGACCATCCGGCAAGGAAGTCTTGATTCTCAAGGACCTGACCATCGGCTACCCTGACAAGGTGATGCTACGCGACATCGACTTCCAGATCAACAAGGGCGACCGGGTCGCGGTGATTGGCCCCAACGGGATCGGCAAGTCCACCCTGCTGAAGACGGTCGTCAAGCAGCTAGAGCCAAAAGGCGGCTCCATCAAGTACGGGGCCAGCCTGGACATTGGCTACTATGACCAGGAACTGCAGGGACTGGACTACTCCAAGACGGTCATCGACACCATCTGGGACAAGCACCGAGACATGGATGAAAAAGACATCCGCTCCATTCTGGCCTCCTTCCTGTTCACGGCCAAGGACATCGACAAGAAGGTCAGCCAGCTTTCCGGCGGGCAAAGAGCCCGGCTGACTTTGACCGTTCTGTCAATGGAGCACGACAACTTCCTTTTGATGGACGAGCCAACCAACCACTTGGACATCGAAGCCAAGGAAGTCCTGGAGAAGGCGCTGGCCAGCTATGACGGCACCCTCCTCTTCGTCTCCCACGACCGCTACTTCATCAACCAGCTGGCCAACAAGATCGTTGCTGTCCGGGACGGCCACGCCAAGATCTATGAGGGCAACTACTCCTACTATCTGGATGAGAAGGCCAAGCAGGCCCAAGCCGAAGCAGAAAAGGCGCCAGCAGCTCCCCAGCTGGTCAAGACCAGCGACAGCAAGCTCTCCTACCAGGAGCAGAAGAAGCGGGATTCAGAAAAGCGGAAGCTCCAGCGCCTGGTCGACCAGGCTGAACAGCAATTAGCCGAATTGGAAGCCAAGGAAGCCGACATCCAGCAGCAGATGGCTGATCCAGCCATCGCTGCCGACTTCTCCAAGCTTGGTCCCCTGCAGGAAGACCTGACCGCGGTCCAGGAGGAATTGGAAAAGGTCAGCGCCCAATGGGAAGAAAATTCCCTGAAGCTGGAAGATTTTGATTAAATTGTTCTTTTGGCTTACAATAAACAGGATTTGTTTTTAACAGATCCAAATCCGCAAAATATCAACATCAACAATCGATTAACGGCAAAAGGGCATCCCCAGTGAAGGGATGCCCTTTCGTTTGCTTATTGGCAAATAATTCTGAATTGTTTTTAGTTGTTTTCTGTAGCGTTCAATTATTTTTTTGGCATTCTTACTGATAGTCTGCCGCGTATGGGAGTTCCAATGAAGGATCGGCATCCAGGTCCAGACCAGCAAACTTGCCTTCCTTGTACAGGTTGTAGGCCGCTGCCCCAATCATCGCCGCGTTGTCGCCGCACAATTTAAGCGGCGGCAGGACGACCTTCGGCGGCTGGGCCAAGTTCTTGATCTCCTCTTCCATCCGCTCGCGCAGACCCAAGTTGGCGGCTACCCCGCCGCCCATGATAAAGGTCTTTGGCTGGTACTGCTTGATCGCCCGGATGGTCTTGGCCGCCAGGACGTCAACGACCGCGGCCTGGAAGCTGGCCGCCAGATCATACTTGTCCAGCTTCTGGCCAAGCTGGTCAGCATGGTGGCAGGTGTTGATGAAGGCACTCTTCAGGCCAGAGAAGGAGAAGTCGTAGTTGTCTTCGTCAATCATGGCTCTCGGGAAATTGAAAGTATCCTTGCCCTGGTGAGCCCACTGGTCAATGGTCTTGCCGGCTGGGTAGTTGACGCCCAGAACCCGGCCGATCTTGTCATAGGCTTCCCCAGCCGCGTCATCACGGGTATCGCCCACAATTTCAAAGTGGGTTGGATCCTTCAGCAAGACGATTTCAGTATGCCCGCCGGAAACCTGCAGGGCCAAGGCTGGGTATGCGATCGTGTCTGCCAGCTGGCCGGCCGAAATGTGGCCCATGATGTGGTCCACGGCGATCAGCGGAATGCCTGTTGCCATTGAAGCGGCCTTAGCGGCGTTGATCCCGATCAGCAAGGCCCCAACCAATCCTGGCCCGTAAGTGACGGCGATCGCGTCAATGTCTTGCCAAGTGCAGCCGGCTTCAGCCAAAGCTTCCCGGGTAATCTGGGTAATTACTTCAATGTGGTGGCGGCTGGCCACTTCCGGAACCACTCCGCCAAAGCGGGCATGGCTCTTGATTTGGGTGGCCACGACCAGGCTCTCGATCTCTGAGCCGTTCTTGACGACTGAGGTTGAGGTTTCATCGCAGGAGCTTTCAAAAGCCAAGATGCGAATGTCTTTCTTCTCGTTCAAATTCATTGCTTCTTTCTTCCTAAGTACATGATCATTTCCAAGGCGTCCATCGTTGACCCGTCAGGATGGGTATAGTAGCCTTCGCGCTTAAAATTCTCCTCAAAGCCCAAATGCCGGTAGACGGCAATTGCCCGCTGGTTGTCAACCGCGACCTCCAAAGTCAGGCGCTTGTAGCCGGCGGCTTTGGCCAGGTCGATCATCAAGCGGAGCAGGCAGCCGGCTACCCCCTGTCCTTGCCTGGCCGGAGCGACGGCAACAAAGGTAATGTGGGCCTGAACATAGCCAAAGCGCATGCCAATGGCAGCGGCCAGCTGGTCGCCGGCATAGCAGGCCAGATACAGGCAGTTTGGCTTGGTCAATTCTCTTTTAAAAGCCTCCCCATCCCAAGGGGTCGCTCCATCATAGTCTTCAGCTTCCAGGTACAGGAGCTGGCTGATCTGGCGGCGATTGGCCTCAGCCTGCCTGATCTGGTAGGCCTGGCCCCTGATAATGACCTGGCGCGGCTTAAATGGCGCGACGTGCGACATAAACAATCCCATTTGGATCAGCTGTCTATACTTCTTCGACGTATTCGCTGTCAGGCGCGAAAGCTTGGCCGGTCTTCTTGTGCCAGTCATATTCAGCCTGGGTCCGGCGCAGGTAGTTCGGGACGGCCTGGTCAGGATCGATTGGCGCGGCTTTGGCCGCGAGGCGGCCAACCTGGCCGGCGTGCAGCAGGTTCTCGTCTCCGCTGGCAAAAATCAGCTCGCGGTCAGCCAGCTGGTCTTTGATCATTTCCATGTACTTGCTGAAGTTGCTGCCCAGGAAGATAAACTTCTTGTCCCCCTGGTCCTTGAGCTGGTCCAAAAGCTCGCTTAAAGCATAGTGGCCGTCTGGAATGACTGCTTCAGCCTGACGGTAGGCGCCAGCGAAAAAGTTCTGGTTGCGGGCGTCAAGCGCGGGCACGACCAGAGCCTCCTGGCCGGCAAAGTTCTGGGCCAGGGCCTGCAGGGTTGAAATTCCCACCAAATCCTTGCCTAAAATGCTGGCAAACATCTTGGCCGTGGTCAAGCCAACCCGCAGGCCGGTGTATGAGCCCGGCCCAATGGCAACGGCGAAGCGGTCAATGTCTTTCAAGGACAGGCCCTGCTCTTGCAGCAGCCTGTCGATGTCGGGATCAAGGTCAACGCTGTGGTTGCGCTTGTTTGGCTCGACCGTTTCACTAATAATCTGTTCATCGTCATTCAAGGCTACGCTCAAGTCGCTGGTGGCCGTTGAAATGCTCAAAATCTTCATTAAATGGAATCCCCAATTTCTAACTTATTTTCTCAATCTGGCGTCAACGCGTGACAGGGCCTGCAGCACAAACCAGGTCACGACCATTTGAATCCAAGGAGCAATCATTTCCTTGACGATTCTAACGCCCAAGGTCTTCATAAATGGCATGTTGTACATGATGTGCAGCCACAAGGTGTTCATCCCAATGTTGCAGACGATCGTAACCACGATAGTGGCCGCGATGACCCGCCAAATCTGAACAGGCTTTTTGTAGAAGAAGAAGCCGTAGATCATTGGCCCAACGGCAGCCGTCAGCGTAAAGCCGATGAAAAAGCCGCCCATGTTGCCAAAAATAGCTGAATTGACCAGGTCGCTGATCGCACCGCCGGCAAAGCCCCAAAGCGGCCCAAACAAGTAGCCCAGCATGACGCTGCCGATAAAGCCCAAGCCGACCTGGAGCATCTGGCTCCCGACCGTAAACTTGCCCAGGATGATCTTGATGGCAATCACCATGCCTAACAGAATTACGTCGCGCAATTCCAGCTTGGCGCCAAACTTAACTTTGCCCAAAGTTTTTGATTCAGTCTTCAATTTGTAAATCCTCCGTGAATAAAGCCGTGGCTATCGATAAATCAGAATCAAGCCTTATTAAAGCACAAAAGCGACTTTAAATCATAAAGACTTGCGCCAGGCTATCTCACAAAGGGCCATGTCGTCTTCACCCACCTTGATCAGGTGCTGGGACACGCACTCTTCTTGGCTGGTCCGCGTGAACTTCAGCCAGCTTTGGGCCTCATCCCCGTACTGCACTTCCTTGTCAAAGCGCAGATCAATCCGCACGGGCACGTGCTGATTTAAAAAGTCCCGCGGCAAAGTATCAACGACCCAGTCAAAGTAGCGGCCATTGTTCATGTGGTGGTTGGTGTCCAGGTCATAATAGCGGACCCGGTAGACGTGGTAGGAGTCATACGCTTCCAGTGGCCGCAGGCGCTTAAAGCGCGGCAGTTTGGCCAGCTTCGGCGCTCCAATCCCCTTGACCAAGTCTGGATCCGTCGGCAGCATCTTACGCAGCTTAAGGTCAAACAGAACCCACTGGCTGTGCACCGTCAGCAATTCGTTGCCTTCAAGGTCCTCCATGCCAAAGTCCCGGTAGCAGAGAAAGCGGTTGTAGCCAGCCGCCTCTGTCCAGGCCTTGACCGCCTCCAGGGCTTTTGGCAGACGCTTGACGTGGAACTCATACTGGGTGACGACCCAACCGCGTCCCTGCTCATTCATGGCCTTGGCGCTGCCCAGAGTATTGGCCAGCTGGGCTTCGGAAACCTCCATCAGCATGTTGATCATGGTCGTCAGCTTTAAGCGCTTGGTCTCATCGCAGTCATCATACTGCACCCGGTAATCCTTGTAAAACTTCATTGCATGCCTCATCTTGATTGCAATCTAATCTTTAGTTTAGCACAAGCCAAAAGTGCTACTTCTGGTGGTAGCGGTCATAAAGCTCGTTTTTGGAAACCTTGTTCTCCTTGGCCACCTGCTTGATGGCGTCCTTCTTGGATACGCCCTTTTCAGTCAGCTCTTGCACCAGCTTGACCAGGTCATCCCAGCTCAGGGCTTGGACTGCTTCAGTGGCCGGAGCAACGAGCACGACGAATTCACCCCGGGGAGCGACTTCCTGGAAGTGGTCCAGCACTTCCTGAATCCTCCCGCGGACGAATTCTTCATGAATCTTGGTCAATTCCCGGGCACATACGATCTGCCGGTCCGGGCCAAAAACCGCCGCGGCCGTTTCCAAGGTCTTGACCAGGCGGTGGGGCGCCTCATAGAAAATTGAGGTGGCCATAGCCTGCTTCATCTGCTCAAAATAGGGCTTTTGCTGGCTGCTCTTGCGCGGCAAAAAGCCATAGTAGGTAAAGGGCTGGGCGTCAAAGCCGGAAGCGATCAGGGCCGTCGCGAAAGCGGACGGACCTGGCAGCGGAACGACTGGAATGTCGTTTTTGATGCATTCCTGGACCAAAATAAAGCCGGGATCAGAAATGACCGGCATTCCGGCATCACTGATTTCGGCAATCACGGCCCCTTCCCGCATCAACTTGATGAGCTCTGGCGCCTTTTCCTTGGAGTTGAACTTGTGGAAGGCCACCATCTTGTTGTGGATGCCCAGCCGGTCCAGCATGATCCCACTGGTCCGGGTGTCTTCGGCGGCGATATAGTCAGCTTGCTGCAAGACCTTCTTGGCCCGAATGGTCATGTCCTCCAGGTTGCCGATTGGCGTTGGCACCAAGTAGAGCTTGCCTGCCTGTTCATCCCCGTAGCTGCTTTGAATCTGCATTATTTGTGACCTGTCTTCTTTCCAAAATTATCTAAAATGTCCAGGCAAAACATGCAATCGGCACTTGGATCCTTGTGGGTGCCATAGTACATGTTGCAGATATGGTAGCCCGACTTGTAGATCTGCTTCAAGGTTTCAATGCCGCTTGGCGTCTTGCCCTCATGCTCCGGACGGTTGACGGACATCTTGTCCAGTTTCTCGCGCAGGAGCTGGTTTTCAACTTTTAATTCCGTGTTTTCCTTCAGCGTCTCCAGCACTTCCTGCTGCAGGGAAGAGATGCTCTTCACCATGCGCTCCATCTGCTGCTGAAGCTGCTGCAATTTTGAATATGGATCCATTCCGTTACCTGCCTTCATTTCTGCCGCTGCAAGGCCAAATAGTCCAAGCTGCTTAAAAAGTTCACGTTGCTCTGCCGCATCTGGTCGATTTTCATCAAGTCGGTCAACAGGCTGGCCGCGACCGGTCGCAGGGCAGCCTGGTCCAAGTCCTCGTCGGCCCAGCGCTTGAGCATGATCCAGACGTACTTCTCCAAGACCCCGCTGGCCTGCTTCTGCTTCTTGACGCTGGCCGCCAGCTGGTGGGCCGTAATCAGCGAAAGCGAATCCTGCCCCTGCAGCTCTTGGTAAAAGGATTTAAGCTGACGGTCAAAAGCCGCGGTCTCGCCCAGCAGGTCGATTTCCTCCTGACTGAGCCCGTTCTCCAGCAAGAAGCTGGTCCGGTCGCTGACCTGAACCTGGCTGAAATTGATGATCTGCGTTCTTGACTTGACCGTTGGCAGAATCTGGTTGACGTTATTGGCCACCAGAAAAGTAATCACCGGAGCGATCGGCTCTTCCAAGAGGTTGAGCAGACCGTTGGCGGCCGGCAGGGTCAGGGCTTGGGCATGGTTAATGATGAAAAAGCGATAGGTTCCTTCCGCGGGCCGCTTCATCAATTCCTGCTTCAATTCCCGGACCTGGTCAATTGAAATGGTCTGCCGCTTGTCCGGCACGTCAACCAAGCGGATGTCGGGGTGGTTGCCTTCCAAGATCCGCCGGCAGTTGGCACAGGTTCCATCCGGCTTCTGGACGCCCGTGCAGTTCAGGTAGCAGATCAGCCAATAGGCCGTGTTGACCGCCAGTTCCTCGTCATTGCCCGCCAAAAGGTAAGCATGCGAGAGCTGGTCCTTGTCAGCGGCCTGCTTAAGCAATTGGGCCTGGTCCTGGCCCACCTTCTTGATGTCAATCATCAGAACTGCTCAAAGCGGTCAACCGGCAGGACAAAGACCGTGGCCCCGCCCACAGTAATGTTGACCGGCTCGATCTGCTGCTCAAAGGAGATTCCCGGGTGCAGGCCCGGCGTAATCAATTCCTCGCGCTGCTCAGAATGCTTCTTGATCACGCTTAGGACTTCTTCAACCTTGTCGTCGGCAATTCCGACCAGGAAAGTGGTGTTGCCTTCCCGCAAAAAGCCGCCCGTTGATGACAGCTTGGTCGCCCTAATGTTGTGATCGACAAATGCCGCCTGCAGGCGGCTGGCGTCTTCTGACTGCACGATGGCGATAATCATTTTCATGAGCAAATCCCCCTTGTCTGGCAAGCCTGTCTGGCAGGCCTGCTTCTTACTTTTCAAAAATCTCTGGTAAGGTGCTTGCAATTAGTTTAACACTTGCCGCCACGACTTGTGGCAATTCCTGACTGGCATCGACCAGCTTGACCCGGTCCGGGTGCAGGGCGTTGACTTCCTGGTAGCCGGCATAGACCTCTTGGTGAAAGGCCAGCTTTTCCTGTTCCAGGCGGTCTTCCGTGCCTGCTCTTGCCCGGCTGATGCGGGCCAAGCCAAGGCGCGGGTCAAGATCCAGAAAGATCGTCAAATCCGGCTGCAGGTGGCCCGTCGCGAAGTCGTTGATCGCCTGCACCTGCTTGATGCCCAGGCCCCGCCCCTTGCCTTGATAAGCCAGGGATGAGTCAACGAAGCGGTCGGAAATCACCAGGTCCCCGCGCTTCAAGGCCGGCTCAATGATCTCGCTGACGTGCTGGGACCGGCTGGCCGCGTAAAGGAGGGCCTCAGTCTTGGCGTTCATTTCCGTGTTGGCGGGATCCAGAATGATCTGGCGGATCTTTTCCGCGATCTTGGAGCCGCCGGGCTCTCTGGTCACCAGAATCGGCCGCTTGCAAGAAGCTTGGATTTGCTTGACGACTTCATTGATCACGGTCGTCTTGCCGGCGCCGTCTGGGCCTTCAAAAGTAATAAAATATCCTGTCATTTTGCTGCATATTCCTTCCGATATTCTACGTTCTATTTTACAGAACTATCGCTAGTATTTACAGTCATATCTTGCACCAAATCTAGGGGGTTGGTTCAAAGGACAGAAAAAAGGCTTCCAGAAGTTTTTCACTTCTAGAAGCCTTTAATTATTCGTTAGAGATATTCTGCTCCCGCTCAATCATTGGGAAATCGCGTTGGTCACGCCGGTGTAGCTCGCGTGCCGGTAGCGGGCTTCATCGTACAAGAAAGCATACTCTGCCCGCAATACCTTGTCCGTGATGATGTTGTCGTCAGACATGTCCAGGGTGGTATTGTCCAGGCCCTTGTTCAGGCTGATTTCCTGCTGGATCTTCTCCACCGCGGCCATCAATTTGGCATCTTCTGCTTGCTTGATCTTGTCGGATCTTCTTTTTGACATCAGAGTTCCGTCCTTCCTTGTACCGCGCGCTTGAGCGTGATCAGGTTGGCATATTCAATGTCAGAGCCAACGGCCAGGCCGGCCGCCAAGCGCGTCACCTTGATTCCGGCCGGCTTGATCAGCCGGCTGATATACATTGAAGTCGATTCGCCTTCAGGCGTTGAATTCAAGGCCAGGATGACCTCCTTGGCCGCGTCGTTCTTCTGCAGGCGGACGATCAGCGACTTGATGTTGATCTCTTCCGGCCCAATCCCGTCCATCGGCGACAAAACGCCGTGCAGCACGTGATACAAGCCGTTGTACTCGCCCATGTTCTCAAAGGCCATGACGTCCTTGGGCTCTTCCACCACCATGATCGTTGACCGGTCGCGGTTAGGATTGGTGCAGATTTCGCAGGGGTCGTGCTCAGTGATGTTGCCGCAGACTGAACAGGTCGTCAATTTCTGCTTCACGTCCACCAGGGCCTCTGAAAATTCCTTGACGTCGCCCTCAGGCATGTCCATCACGTAAAAAGCCAGCCGGGTCGCGGTCTTTTCCCCGATCCCGGGCAGCTTCATGAATGAATCGATCAAATGGGCAATGGGCAATGGGTACTGCAAATTACATCAGGCCTTTCGTGTACTTGCCTAAGCTGGCTTGGGTAGCTTGGTCGATTTGGGTCAAGCCCTTGTTGACGGCGTCAATGATCAAATCCTGCAGCATGTCAGGGTCTTCCGGGTCAATGGCGTCCGGCTTGATGGCGATCTCCTTCAAGTGTCGGTCACCGGTGAAAGTGGCAACCACCATGTCGTCAGCTGACTTGCCAACGAATTCCTGCTCAGTGATGGTCTGCTGTTCTTGGGCCATCTGTTCTTGAAGCTTCTTGGCTTGCTTCATCATTTGTTGCATGTTCATGCCGCCCATGCCTGGGAAAGCTGGTCTTCTACTCATTGTAAATTACTCCTTTTATGACAATATTTTAGCGCTAATCCGGGCTTTTCCTAGAGCAAAAAGCCCGTTTTTTGCAATATTTAAGAATCGTTAATCTTTTACCTGGACCAGGTCGCCGAAGACTTCCCGGGCCTTGTCCACGACATCGGAATTGTCTGGCTCCACTTCCGGCTCTGCTTCTGCCGGTGCTTCCGGCGGCACGGGCCCTGTTTCCACAGCCGTTGCCTCTGCAGCTGGCTGCTCGGCTGGCGAATCAGCTGGGGCCGGCGCCTTCTTGGCGAAGTGCTCCTTGATAAAGGCCTGGCGGATGCTTGGCCATTCTGCTTCCTCAACCAGGGCCAAGGTCCATGGGGTCTTGGTGAAGCGCTCCAGCAGGTCCTTCAGCTCGGTCAAAAAGCCGTCTGGGTCATGACCGACCTGCCAAGCATCGTTCTTGACCTTCAGCAGCATCTTTCCGTTCCCAGCCGCGATTGGCTCCAGGAATTTCAAGGCTGCCTGGTCTGGCCCCGTCAATTCCGACGGCAGGTCCCGCTCCCACAAGTTCTTGGCTTCTTCCAGGTCAGCCCGGGTCGCGGCGGCCAAAACGGCATTGACGTCCGCGCTTGAGGACTTGAAGGACCGCGGGCTTGGGGCAGCCGCCTTGCCTTGGCCGGACTGGGTGCGGCTGCTCAAGAGGTCCTGCTTCTTTTTGTCGTCAAACAGGGTCTGGTTAAGCCTGAAGACATGATTTGGACTCAGGCTGCCCCCGCCATTCGCCCGCCCTTGGCTAAGGCGCGCGACTTGCTGGCTCAAGGCCTGCACCTGCTGGGTCAGCTGGTCGACCTGCTGGGCCAGTCTTGGGTCAGCGGCGGCCACGGCCACTGGCCCTTGGCTTTGGGCCGGCTCCTTTTGCACGCTTTGGCCGCTGGCGGCCTTGACCAAGAAGACGTCCAACGGAATCTGCTGCTGGTTGGTGAAGCGGAGGTTGTTCAAGGCATCGTTGGCCTGGTCGATCACCTGGTAAAAGCGCTCTTCCCGCACCTGCAGCAGGGTCTGGTAGAAGTCCGGGGTCAAGAAGTTCCCGCTGTCCTGCTGGGTCTTGACCGCCAGCAGCCCTTCCGTGGCCAGGCTGATGATTTCGCTTAAGATGTTCTGGGGACTGGCCCCGTCCTTGGCCGCCTCCTTGGCTAAAGTCAAGGCGCTGGCCGCGTCTTCCTTAAAAAGGGCCAGCAGGATCTTTTCGATCTGCTCTCTGGCGGCAAAGCCGGTGATTTCCAGGGCATCCTGGTAAAGCAGCTGCTCTTTTTCAAAGGACAGCAGCTGGTCCAGGATGCTCAAGGCGTCCCGCATCCCCCCGTCAGCGACTTGGGCAATGACGGACAGGGCCTTGTCCTCATACTTGATCCCTTCCTGATCCAGGATGTATTTCATCCGCTTGACCAGGTCCTGCTTGGAGATGCGCTTGAAGTTGTAGCGCTGGGTCCGGGAGATGATCGTGGCCGGCACCTTCTGCAGCTCGGTCGTGGCCAGGATAAAGACCACGCTCTCCGGCGGCTCTTCCAAGGTCTTCAAGAGGGCGTTGAAGGCTGACATGGTCAGCATGTGGACTTCGTCGATGATGTAGACCTTGCAGCGGCCCTGATTGGGGCTGTAGCTGACCTTGGACAAAAGGTCGCGGATGTCCTCCACGCTGTTGTTGGAGGCCGCGTCAAGTTCCAGAATGTCCGGCATGGCCCCTTCGTCAGCCGCCTTGCAGTTGGCGCATTCGTTGCAGGGCTCCCCGTCCTGCAGATTCAAGCAGTTCAAGGCCTTGGCAAAAATCTTGGCACAAGAGGTCTTCCCCGTCCCCCGGGGACCGGCGAACAGGAAGGCGTGCGAAACCTTGCCGCGCTTGATCGCGTTCTTCAGGGTATCAGTAATAGCCTCTTGGCCGACGACCGCGTCAAAGGTCTGGGGCCGCCATTTCCGGTAAAGAGCTTGATATGCCATTCTCTTTGCTTGCTCCTTTGCTTGCGATTAAAAAAGCTCCTAGCTCCGAGGAGCTAAGAGCTTGTTGATTTCAAAATAAAGGGCACATGCCTGAACAACCTTAGTGCTGCTACCTTCCGGTCCTGACACGCTTCGGAAGACAAACATTGCCCGACAACTATTGTATCTTAAACTGCTCCGTTTGGCAATTTTCTGAGTCATTTTCTTGGGCTTTTTTCGCTTTTTCCTTGGCAGCCTTCTGCTTGGCCCGGATCTGGCGGAAGAAGTCCTTTAAGATCTGGGCGCCCTGCTCCTTGAACAGGCCACGGACCACTGCCGGATGATGATTGAACTTCTCAACGGCAAACAAGTCCACCACGCTGCCCGCGGCGCCGGCCTTGGGGTCCATGGCCGCGAAGTAGACTTCCTTGATCCGGGAGTTGATGATGGCCCCGGCGCACATGGCACAAGGCTCAAGGGTCACGAACAGGCTGCAGTCGATCAGGCGCCAGGAGTCAAGGGCCTGGCAGGCCTGGCGGATTGCCAGCATCTCGGCATGGGCCGTCCCGTCCTCATCCAGCTCGCGGCGGTTGTAGCCCTTCCCGATCACGGTTCCGTCCGGTCCCACGACGATGGCGCCGATCGGCACCTCATCCTGGACCCGGGCCTTTTCAGCTTCAGCAAAGGCCAGCTGCATGTAGCGCTTCTTTTCTTCGCTCGTATACATCAGTTCTTCACGCTCTTTAAAATGTAGTAGCCCTTGTCCCGGGTCAAAATCTCGCAGTTGCCAAACCTGGCCTTCATCAGCTTGCGGGCACTGGGCTCGCCTTGCTTCTTCTGGATCACGACCAAGAGCAGGCCGCCAGCAGCCAGGTGCTGGGGGGCTTGCTCGATCATGGCTGACCAGATGCTCTTGCCCGCCCGGATCGGCGGGTTGGTCACGATCATGGCATAGTCGCTTGCCGCAACTTGCTCATAGCGGTCTGAGGCAAAGATCTGGACGTTCTTGACTCCGTTGGCGGCCGCGTTGCGCTTGGCCAAGGCCAGGGCCCGCTCATTGACGTCGACCATGTCCACTTGCCGGTCAGGCCACTTTTTGGCGGCAAACAAACCAATCGGGCCATAGCCGCAGCCCAGGTCCAGAATCTTGCCTGCTGCCGGCTCTTGCTCCAGCATCTGCTCAATCAAGACTCCTGACCCATAGTCAACCCGGTTCTTGGAAAAAACGCCGGCATCGGTGGTCAAATTCAGGCTGATCCCTTGCAAGTGGTAGTTGACCTGTTGCTCGTCATGAGCCGTGGTTGGATTTTCTGTAAAGTACTGTTCTGCCATTCTCTATTCACCTTCACTGATCTTGACGGCATCCTCGCCGTCAGCTTCCTGCACGTAGACTTGCACGTCCTCGCTGGCGGCAGTCGGGATATTCTTCCCGATAAAGTCCGGCCGGATCGGCAGCTCCCGGTGCCCGCGGTCGATCAGGACCGCCAGGGCGATCTTGGCTGGCCGCCCCTGGTCCATGATGGCGTCTAAAGCCGCCCGGATGGTCCGGCCCGTATAAAGGACGTCATCGACCAGGATGACGGTCTTGCCGGTCAAGTCGACTGGCGTTTCAAAGCTCTCCATGGCCTTTTCCTTTTCTTCCTGGCTCAAGTCGTCGCGGTAGCCGGAAATGTCCAAGGAGACGACGGGCAGCTCATGCCCTTCGATCTGCTTTAAGCGGTCCGCGATCCGCTGGGCCAGATACCAGCCCCGGGTCTTGATCCCGATCAGGACCAGATTTTCCGTCCCCTGGTTGCGTTCAACGATTTCATAGCTCATTCTTGTCAAGGCCCGGCGGATGCCGTCCTTGTCCATAATCTTCTTGGTCATCGCGAGTAATCCCCTCTCTTCCTGGAATTAATTGCTGCTATTTTTGCCTGCATTAGCGAATTTATCTTTTTTGGCCTATCTATTTTAGCAAAAAACATGGCCTTCTGCCTTACTCAGCTGGGGTCAAATTGCGCCAATTGTTCTCATAGGCGCTTTCCACCAGCTCCAGGTACTTGTCAAGGTCAAGCGAGTCCAGCAGCTGGCCGGCGGCTTCTGGATCCAGCAGGTTGATGGCCCGGTTTTCCAGGTGCATGAACCAGGCCGGATTCAAGTTTGGAATCCGCTTGACGGCCGCCTCTCTTCCCCGGCCCAGGTTCTTAAAGCCATTGGCCTGCAGCACCAGGCGGGCGGTCTGGTCATCTTGCAGCAAAGGCTCGCCGTCCCGCTGGCGCTTTTTCTGCATGGCCGGCGTCACCTTCTTGGCCGTGGCCGCGTACAGGTGCACGGTCAAAGGCGAGTCATCCTTGCAGATGAAGACCCGGTTGTAGCGCTGCATGATCAAGGGATCCGGGCAGACTTGACTAGGGTCGTCCAAGTCAAAAGCTTCCGCCGGGTCAACCCCAAAGATGCAGCTGGCCTTTTCCCGGCTGTGGTTGGAGGCCAGCACGTTTTGGAACATCCGCAGGCGGTGGGCCGGGTCTGGAAAGTCCGCTGGAATCTTGGCCATGATCTTTTGACCAAGCTCGCGGTCAAAGTGGGCGCTCAAAGTGCCGCTGGCGGCTGCCTGGCGCAGGTATTCGCTCAAGGCCCAGTCGATGATGGCCGGATGGGACAAGGACTTGGTCGGGGAAGTGTCCTTACGGCAGGCCAGACTGGCCCCGGAAGCGGATAACACCGCGGCATCAAGGGCGGGACTGGCCAGCTCCATCCGGTTGTTGGAGTCCTTGGAAATCAGGTACAGCTCTTCCGGCTCAATCTCGACCCCGATCTGCTTGGCTTCATCAGCCAGAATTTTATCGTTCAGCCCTTTTTCCAAGACTGAGTACAGGCCATCCGTATTGGTGGAAACGATTCTGGCCCCGTAGTAGGTCTGCGCCTGGCCAATCATGTAAGTGAACAGCTGGCCGATAATCCGCATGGAGCGGATGCGGTTGTTCATCCGGATCACCGACGGCGTATGCTCATCCCGCGGGTCAGCCGCCCCAGTGGCGGAATTCAGAATCAGCTTGGTCCCTTCCCGCTCGATATTGTACATCCGCCGCTCTTCCGGACTGGCCTTGGGGTCTTTCCGAAAGACGTCCAATTCCTGCTTTCTTTGGAAGATCGCCGTGTAGCGGTCTTCTCCCAGCTTCTCGTTGTAAAAGGCATTCAGCCGGCGGAGCATGTTTGGATAGTAGGAGGTAAAGTCCTCGTGGTTGGTCAGGTCAGCGGAAGTGTAGGCGTAGCGCTCGTTCAGCTTGACCTTGCCGCCCGTCAGCTTGAAGACTGCCGGTTCTTCGTCTTTGAAGTCCTTCCAGAACTGGTTCAGCTCTTCGGGCTTGGCAGCCGACATGGCCTTGATCGTAGCCTTGCTGGTCAAAAAGGCGTTGTATTTTTCCACCCGCCCGTCTAGCAGTTCAACGGTCTTAGCCTGGCGCAGGGCCAGCGGATCAGGAAACTTGCGCTTCACGTAAGCCAAATCCGCTGTCTTTTGCTCCCAGGCCTGGTGGTCTTTTTCAAACAAGTCCCGGTTGTATTCCGACCCATGCAGGCCTCCAATTGAAAAAGTAATGTAGCAGGTCGACGGCCGGCCATCTTTTTCATAATAGAACAAGTTTGTGTCGCCGGTCTTCAGCTGGGCCAGATCAGCCACTGGCAAGGCCTCGTCCCCGTAGTCTTCTTGGTACTCCTTGCTGGGGTTGAAGTTCTTCCCCGCGAACTGCTTGTAGAAGTCATAGACCCGGTCGAACTTCTCGCGCAGGTCAGGCTCTTTGAACAAGCCGTAGAAAAAGTCCCGGCTTTCCTCCAGGATATCGCGCTGCTTTTCGCCGGTCTTTTGGCAGACCTCCTTGGCTGGATACAGGAAGGAGACGCAGCGGCTGTCCTTCAAGCGGCCATAAGGGCACAAGGTCTTGCGGGCGAAGTTGGCGGAAGTTGAGTCAATCGTCAGCCGGTCTTTTCTGACCGCTTTAGGCGAGACGTTTGGCTGATAGCTGCTTCCTTTTTCCTCATAGAGCAAGTCGGGGTAGCGTTCCAGCAGGCCCTTTTTCAAAATGAATTGGCCTTGGTAGAAGGGATGCAGGAAAAGCTCCTTTAAATTGACGACGTCTGAGACATTGTAGGCAATCAAGTCAGCCAGCTCGTCTTCATTCCGCAAACGGTCAGTCCCTGGGCGCAATTTGTCGCTTTCCAGGATCTGCCAGCCCAGCATCCCCAGCAGGCGCTTGAGGCCGACCCGCCTTTGCCGCTCGTTGAGCTGGGCCACGTCAATCTGCCGTCCGCTCATGATGAAGTTCTTGGCAATCATCCCCAGCGTCTGGTCATTCCAGAGTCTGAGGCGCATGTTGCCGATGTAGCGGCCGGAAAAAAGCTCATCATTGAAGGCCCGCATGATTCTGGCGGTCGTGGGCTTGAAGCGGGACCGCTTGCCGTCTTCCCCAGGCTGCCAGACCAAGTTGAAGTAGTAGGCCAGCATGGTCAGGTCGTAGTTGCTGGAATTGTAGCCCATCAGCCATGGCGCCTTTTCCGGGCGATAGTCCGGGTCAGTGTCGCAGATGGGACGGAAGGCATCAGGAAAACTGGATTCAGCGTCTGGATCATTGACGTAATGGGCGTCAGAGACGCCAAAAGTCATGGCCAGGCGCTCGTTGGCCTTTTGCCCCTGCAGATTCTGGTAGTAGACCTGGCCGGCAAAGTTCTGGTTCTTCTGCCGGATCCGGGCAGCCGTCATTTTCTTGAAGTCCATGCTGTCCCCGTCCATCAAGGCCGGGTCATCAACCAAGTAATAGATGTCGACGCGGCCGTCATCAGGCCGGTAGCAGGACAAGGTAAAGGCATTGGTCAGCGACTCGATGTCGTAAAAACAAGCGTTGATTCTTTCTGCCATAAGTCTTTTCCTTTCCGTTTTTATGCAAAATTCTAAGTCAATTATACTATAAGGCATCCGTAAGCAAAAAAAGCGGGCCAGCAGCTTGCTGACTCGCTTTTCTCAATCCAAATGTCCCTGCTTGAGCAGCTGCCCCCAGCGCTCGCTCGACATCGAGGTCACGTGGTAGTGCTTGCAGTAAGGACAAAGGTAGGCCCGGATCGGCATCTTATGCCAGTGCTCGTGGTTGATTTCCATCGAGTGCATGGCGGCTTGCTCCCGGTAGAGGAACAGGTCCGCGTCAAACTTGGTCTTAAAGGCCTTCTTCCCGCTTGGGCAGGCTAGCTGCCGCTGGCGGCGGGCTTTGCGATAGGCTTTCTTGGCATGGGTTCTGGTCATGACGAATTACCCCCTTCTCTTGGGCTAACTGTGCAACTGATCCATCTGGCATGTGGCCACCATTTAGGCAAAATGCTCCCACTTGTACACGTTAATCCTAGCACCTTTTGCAAGCGTAAACAAATATGACAATTTTTTCAGCATATATAAGGAAAAAACTTTGCCGATCAACAACGGAAAACCGGATTCTATTGTCAAATGCGCCTTTAAGTACGATAACAAAAAACGGAAAAGATCATTGTGTTATATTCTTAGGAAGTAAAAATTGCGAAAAATTACTAAGTCTTTGCTGACTGCCCTGTCACTGGCAACTTCTGTTGTCAGCCTAGTCCCAGCAGCCAGCGCCGGCGTTGCTTCTGCCGCAGTCAAGACGACCACCACGATGGCACTTACGCTGTCAGTGCTGAATTCTACGATGTCGGCAGCAACGTCAACTCAACTGAAGCCAGCCTGCTGCCAACCATAAGTAATTGGTTTGTGCCAAGCTGCTTGTAGGCGGCGGCCTGGCAATTTCAAGCCTTTTTCCAAGCGCTTTCAAGCAGAAATTTCTGAAAATCGTTCGCAAATGGATGATCTCGGCTCGGCGGATTGCTGCTTGGCAATTACCTTGTCAATATTTTATTTATATCCACAAGTTAGGGCAACTTAATGGCGATGCGGCATGGCTAAAATTGGCAAAAGAAAAGACGGAAGTGACCAACTTCCGTCTTATGGGCGTATGCATTATGCTCTATTTAAGCTTTCTTCTTTGGCCGATCCTGCAGGCGCCAGCCGCAATATTCTTCGAAAACCGGCTGTCGCTTGCCACATTCAGCAACTAAGAAGGGAGATCTGATTTAACCTCTCCTTGCCTTTGATAATAGCACTGTCTTTTACGCTATACAATAGCCCGCACTTATGGTTCGAGCTGCTGGATCAGTTTGGCCAGGCCTGACAACGCCGCTTTTCTCCTTGTAAGCCCTTTCTTTTTCGCACTTTGATCATAAAATTATAAAATCGTTTATCCTTTTTGCAATAATTAAAGCAAAATCTTACTCTTTATGAAAAATATTTCTTTTTGCCAAAGGTGATATAGTTAAAGCTGAAACAAGCAATGAATTAGTGGCCAGGAGAAAAAAGATGCAGCAGCTCAAACAGATGACCCTGAAAGAAAAAATTGCCCAGCTCTACTTGATCGACAGCACGGGCGACTTCGCGGAGATGGCAGAAGCCGTCAGCCGCGCGCAAGTCGGCGGGGTGCTCCTTTTTGGCAAAGACCTGTCCGGGCAGACCCAGTCCAGCCTGCAAAAAGAATGCCGCGAATACCAGCGCTTGAGCCGGCACGGGCTCTTCATCGCGATCGACCAGGAAGGGGGCCTGGTTGACCGGCTCAGCGCCAGCCCGGCGATTGCCGCTGGCCACGCCTACCCTAGCCCCGCCAAGATCTACCAGGAAAGCGGCCATGCCGGCTTAAGAAAAGAAGCAACCATGGTGGCCAAGCAACTAAAAACTTTGGGCATCAACTGGAACTTTGCCCCAGTCGCCGACGTGGCCGATGACCCAAGCAGCTTCATTTATGAACGGACGCTAAAGGCCAGCCGGAAGGAAAGCGGCAGGTTCGTGGCTGAAACCTGCCAAATCTACCAAGACTGCCAAGTCGCTTCCAGCCTCAAGCACTTCCCCGGCTACGGCAACGCGGGCGATACCCATACCGGCGTTGGGGTGAGCCGCAAGAGCAAGACGGCCTTTTATCAAGACCTGGAGCCCTTCAAACAGGGAATCAGGGCCGGGGCCTGGTCGATCATGGTCTCGCACCTGATCGTCAGCTGCCTTGATCCTGCCGCCCCAGCCTCCCTGTCAGTCCCAATCCATGACTTCATCCGCCAAGACCTGAACTATGACGGCATAATTTTGACGGACGACCTGCAGATGGACGCGGCCAAAGAATACGCCAAGGCCAAAGGAATGTCGCCCGACCTCCTGGCCCTTTTGGCCGGCAACGACATTCTGCTTGGCGGCAACTGGCAGACCGGCATCCCCGCCTTGGTCCAAGCCGTAAGAAATGGCCAGCTCACGGAAGCGCGGATCGACCAGTCCGTCGCCAGAGTTCTCCAGCTGAAAGCGCGCTTGGGCATTTTAAAGTGAAAAAGCAAAAGCCTTCATGACCAAAATTGGCATGAAGGCTTTTTTAGCGGGTAATGTACTTGCGCAGGTGGACTTTCGCGCATGGAATCACGAGTGAGGCAAGCGGACCATTGCAATAATAGTAGTGGCTGTCGTGCTTGATCACATAGAGCTCGGTGGCTGGCACGCTGTCGCCCCAGTGGAAGACGTTGACGCGCTTGGCCAGGTCGCCGTCGCGGTCGTACTTGTAGGCATAAGTCTTTTTAGAGGCAACGATAATGGCCTTTCCTGACTTTGGAATGGCCTTTTGGTACTTCTGATACAGCCTGGACTTAGAATAGTCGTCCCGCCAGACGTCCTGGGCTTTGACGAAGTAAGGCTGCTTGCCCCAGACGGTGATGTAGTACTGGCCGGCCAGCTTGCAGACCGGCCCGACAAAGAGGTTCAGGCTCTGCCCGGCCCGCAGGCTTCCTTTTGGCTCAAGCTTCAGCTGGTCGACATAGTCATACTTGCCGGACTTGTTGAAGTAAAGCGGCGTCTTTTTGCGCGCGACCAAAGCCGTCTTTGTGTCCTGATACAAAATCATTTGGGTGTACTGGGCCAGCAGCGGGTCCTTAGCGATATCCTTGACGTTGGCGGAGCTCTCCGTCTCGCTGCTCCGCGAGCGCGGATACTCTCGGTCAAAGCCGGAAACGAAGCTGGTCAATGGCAGCTCTTCCCTTTTCCCGCTCTTTGAGTCCTCAACGTACAGCCTGGTGTCGTGGTCAGTCAGGTAGGCCCGGGGCTTGGCGTAGACGCCCGACTTGGCCCGTTCAACCAAGGAGGCGACTTCTTCTTCCTCAGCTACGGAAAACTTCATCGGATTCTGGACCACGACCTTTTTCCCGTTCAAGTCCCCTCTGGCCTTTTCCAGCCGCCAGATGGCAAACTTGACTTCCGCCCGGTTGGGGCTGGCCTTTTGGGCCGTCTTTTTGGCGCTAAGCAGCGCCGACGTGAAATTCTCGCGCAGGCGGGCATCGGACAAAAGGTAGGTCATGGACAGGCTGGTCTTCTCGTTCCCCGCCAGCAGCTGGCTCAAAGCGGCCCGCTGCTTATCAGTGGCAGGCTTGGCGTCTCTCCTGGCCTGCCGGGGCGTGTTGATGATCGCGGGCATCTTGCCGGAAAGCGGCTCCTGCTGGGTCCCGTACCAGATGATATTTTTGACCAAAAAGGCCGGCACCAGGCCATCGCCAATATCCGCCCGGCTGTCATAGCCGTAGTGGTGGCCGTCAGTAAAGTAGACCTTGCTCATGGCGTTCTTGACGTGATAGAAGAGGACGGCCTTTTTGCGCGTTGGGACCCAGACGTACATCCGCCGGTCCACCTGCAGAGGAGATGACGCGGCCGACAAGGTCCCGCCCTTCAGGTCCTGGACCGTCCCCGCGGCCGTATATACCACGGCGCCGGCATCAAAGCCGACCCACAGCTTGCCCAGGCGGTCATAGTCGATCTGGTGCACGCGCTGGGCAGGAGCAACGTTGTCGGCGTAAATGTATTTGGCCGTCTTGCCGGAAGTGCCCTTGACCCGGTACCAGCGCATGCCCCCTTCTTCGCCAAAGTTGGAGTCAAAGTAGCCGTAAGCATCCACGAGGTACTTCTTCCCGACCTTCATGTCAACGTCAGAATAAGTCGCGTCGGCAGTCGTGACGGTGACGGTGGTCCAGGGCGCGTAAGCCAAATGGCCGTCGATCCGGCCGACCCGGCTGGCCAGCAGCAAGGTGCCTGCCGCCAAGCGGTAATAGGCCCGGTGGTTGATGGTCACGACCGGGAGAGCGTACTCAAGGCCGTTTTTGTAAAAGGAATAGCGGGCATGCTTGGCGCGCGCCGGCTTGCCCGCGTAGGCGACCTTGGCCCCTTTTTTGAAAGAGTACTGGGTGGGGATGCCCCGCGCGTCGTAAACCCGCGCTGCCTGCGACAGGATCAATTCGCCTGTCTTGGCTTGAACTGGCCGCGCCAGCAGCAAAGACAGTCCACCCATTGCCGCCAGCAGCCATTTGCGTCTTTTCACTTGCTCGCCCTCCTTACATTAATCGCTTCTTGTCTAGTATACCGCTTGCTCCCGCTGCTTCGCTATTTTTCCTAATCGCAAAAGACTTCCAACCCATTTGGATTGGAAGTCTTTGTTAATTCAAGATGAGCAGGATCTGCTTTGCGATCAGCTTTAAGTCGCGCTCTTCAGCAAATTCCCGGTCCGGGAAAAAGACGAAGCGCTGCATAAAGTAGGCCACCAGTGGCCCGGCAATGATCCTCAGCAGGTCCATGGGCTGGTATTCCGGATGCTTTTCCAAAAGAATTCCCAGGTTGCTTTCAACCAGACGCGGGCTTTCCGCCAGCCGGGATTGAAAAGCCCGCACGATCTCGCCGACAAAGTCCGGCTTGGTCAGCAGCTCTTGCAGGACGATCCGGATGACCTGCCGGTTCTGCTTAAGGAAGGCAAAACGGTTGAAAACGATAAAATTGACCAGGTCCGCCCGAAAAAATCGCCACAGTTGGGAACTTTTCGGAAAACACTTTGCGAAAAAGCGGCCAACTCCATCAAAAAAGACGACTGCACCTTTGATGCAGTCGTCTTTTGCTATCTCAAAACCAGTTTTGTCCCGCTCTGGCAGGAACTGCCCCATAACCCGAGGAAACATTGCCGCTCTTCTCAAGACTCGATTTTCGCTTTAAAAGAATTGGCTGACAAATTTGGTCAATTTGTTAAGCAGACTGCCGATAAAGAACGGCAGATATGCTTGACCAACGCAAACGGCAATAATGTCAATAAACCATACAAACCGTAATAATGCACTGAGCATCTTGTCTTTGAAATTCTTCCCTGAGCTGAGTGGGACAGCAGAAGCAATACTGATGACAAGCCACAGACACTCAAGGAGCGACAGAACAATGGTGATCCAGAATCTGCTTACCGATGGCTCCATGCTTGCAAAAATAATCGCAATAATCACCACAATGAGCAGGCTGTAAATTGCGGGATGCATTGCCCGGTTGACAATCTCCGTATAGCTTACGTGCGGATAGCCGCCCTGCTCGCGCAAGAGAAGCGCGAGCGCGAAGCCCAGCAAAGCGGCCGCAAAAGTCATCAGCGGAACCATTTTAAGCAGGTTGTAGTTTTTAACCACCTGCGATACCAGGTGATCCAGCTCCTGCTGGTTCAGCTGCTGCAAGAATGTAACCAGCGTTGAGCCATATCCCCAGCGATCTACCATGAGCCAATCCTTCAGAATCTCATAGCGGTTTGACCAAAAAGCCCAGCCGTTGCCAAAGATCAGCAAAAACAAGATCAGCAGCCCATACCATGGTCCGGCTGGATACTTCTCGAATGGGTGCACGATGGCATTTATCAGCCAAGCAATAAATGACGGCCTTTCTGACGTACTAGTTGCTTGCCCAGTTTGTGCTTGCACCGCCTCTTGCCTGAAGCTGTAGCCACAATGGGTGCAAAACTTAGCCGTCTTGGCTGCTTCAGCATGGCAGCGCGGACACAGCTTATTTGTAGTCTGCTTAGCGCCACATTTTGGACAAAAACTTGCGTTATCGGCAATCTGCTGGTGACAATTCGGACATTCTTTCATTTTTTCTCCCCCCTAAACCAATAAAAGCAGACTCGAACCCAAAAGAATAAAGATATATATGTACAAGCATAGCTGTGGAACGATTAAGCCGAATAGCCTCAAAGCAAATAGCTTAACGTTATTGCCGCTTTCGTCATTCGATGCAAAAGCTGCGCTATTCAAACTATTTTTCAGTATACTACCATCAGCCGACGGTCAGCAATAAAGCTCATCTATCGCAACTGACAATTAATAAATAAATTTTTTCACGGTATATAATTTTATGTATCATTAACTAAAAAATCAGTTATTTCACGTCAAAAGCTCTCTTTCTAATGATAATTTAATTTCCATTGCAAAGTTAAAATTAGTTTTTTAAAATGCAAGCATGACTTTTGAATGAAAGAAAAATTAAGTCAGAGATTCTTTCAGCAATTGTCACTGTCAAAGAAGTGTGAACTTCAGTTCACGTATTTAGGAGGAAACATATCATGAGAAAGATTCAGCGTATCGCGCTCGTGGCCGCGACGGCTTTGATAGCCTTCGCTTCAGCGGGCTGCGTCAATTCAGGTTCAAGCAGCAAGCCTGCCTCTTCAAGCACCACTAAGAAGAAGCGCTACACGATCGGCATCTGCCAATACGTCCAGCACCAAGCCTTGGACGCGGCAACCAAGAGCTTTAAAGCCGAAGTCAAGAAGGAGCTTGGCGCCAAGAACGTTACTTTTGACGACCAAAACGCCCAAGGCGATTCTTCAACCACTTCGACCATCTGCACCAACTTTGCTTCCGAAAAGGTCGACCTGATCATGGCCAACGCTACCCCGGCCCTGCAAGCCGCGGCATCCGCGACCAAGTCCATCCCGATCTTAGGGACGTCCGTAACCAGCTTCCCCGTTGCCTTGAACCTCAAGCACTTTAACGGGACGGTCGGCGGCAACATCTCCGGGACTTCCGACTTAGCGCCCCTGGACAAGCAGGAAAAAATCATCAAGGACTTTGTTCCTAAAGCCAAGCGGCTCGGGATTCTCCGCTCCTCCTCAGAACCCAACTCCAAATACCAAGCTGAAGAAATCGAAAAGTATGCCAAGAAAGATGGCTACAAGGTTACCCAATATACCTTCTCTGACACAAACGACGTCAACTCCGTTACCCGGCAGGCGGTCAGCGCTTCTGACGTAATCTACATTCCAACCGACAACCTCGCCTCATCCTGCTCCAAGACCATCAACAACGTCGCCCTCAAGGCCAAGGTGCCAATTATCGCCGGCGAAGAGATGCTGATGGGCCGCTGCGGGGTCGGCACCCTGTCCATCGATTTCAACAAGCTGGGCAAGATCACCGGCCAGATGGCCGTGCAGGTCCTGACTGGCAAGAAGAAGATCTCCCAAATGCCAATCCAATACGATCCAGAGCCGGTCAAGGAATACAACCCAACCATTTGTAAAAAGCTCGGGATCAAGCCGCCTGCTGGCTACAAGCCATACACGGAAAAGTAGCCAAGCAAAAGTTTTAATTTTAATTTAAGTTTTTGCTTGAAAAAGCAGGAGCCATTATATACAATATGGTTATCATTTATTAATGAGAGTTTTATTAAAACCTAATTTGTTGCAGTCGCCGTCGCGGCTGAATTGAAGAGTTAAGAATATGGCATCTTAGAAATTTTAGATGGAGGGAAATATCATGAGAAAGCTGCAAAGACTCGCCGTCGTTGCTTTGACGACAGTCATGGCCTTAGGGTCAGCGGGCTGCGTCAACTCCGGCTCGTCATCATCGTCAAGCAAATCAACCAGTTCATCGACCAGCAATAAGCACTACAAGATCGGGATCTGTCAGCTCGTCCAGCACGAAGCTTTGGACGCGGCTACTAAGGGCTTCAAGGCTGAAGTCAAGAAGGAGTTGGGCGCCAAGAACGTTACTTTCGACGAACAAAACGCTCAAGGGGACTCCTCTACCGCTTCAACCATCTGCACCAACTTCGCTTCCGAAAAGGTTGACCTGATCCTGGCCAACGCTACGGCCAGCCTGCAGGCGGCTACGGCAGCCACCAAGTCCATTCCGATCTTGGGGACGGCCGTAACCAACTACCAAGTTGCCTTGAACCTGAAGAAGTTCAATGGTACCGTTGGCGGCAACGTTTCCGGGACTTCCGACTTGGCACCATTGGACAAGCAGGAAAAGATGATCAAGGACTTCGTGCCAAAGGCCAAGAAGGTCGGGATCCTCTACTGCTCAGCTGAGCCAAACTCCAAATACCAAGCCAAGGAAGTTGCCAAGTACGCCAAGAAGGACGGCTACAAGGTTACCGAATACACTTTCTCAGACACCAACGACGTCAACTCCGTTACCCGGCAAGCAGCCAGCGGCAGCGACGTGATCTACATCCCAACCGACAACACCGCTGCCTCCTGCGCGAAGACCATCAACAACGTAGCGCTGAAGGCCAAGGTGCCAATCATCGCCGGTGAAGAAGGGATCATGAGCAAGTGCGGCGTAGCTACCCTGTCCATCGACTACTACGGCCTGGGCAAGCAGACTGGCAAGATGGCCGCTGAAATCCTTTCAGGCAAGGAGAAGGTTGCCAAGATGCCAGTTGAGTACTACACTCACCCAGTCAAGGAATACAACCCTACGATCTGCAAGGAACTCGGCATCAAGGTTCCAGCTGGCTACAAGGCCTACAAGGGCTCATAATTTTAGATTTTGATATTGTTGAAAAGGGATGCCAGGTACATCCCTTTTTCCATAATCTGCATTCAATCGCTTAGAGGGAGTTTTATTTATGGGCGCATACTTTGCATCACTTAATTTCTTAGACTTCTTGGGCCGATTGCCGGCCGCGGCCGCGCAAGGGCTCTTCTGGGGCATTATGGCCCTCGGGGTCTACATTACTTTTAGAATTTTGGATATCGCCGACCTGACGGTCGACGGGACCTTCGCGACTGGCGGGGCCATCTCCGCCGTTTTGATCCTCAAGGGCTGGACCCCTTGGGCAACTGTCGGGGCCGCTTTGGTTCTAGGCCTTTTGGCCGGGGCAGTTACGGGCCTTTTGCACACCAAGCTGGGGATTCCTGCCATCCTGGCCGGGATCTTGACCCAATACGCCCTTTACTCAATCAACTTGGCCATCATGAGCTTCAAGGCCAACACGGCTATCAGCTCCACCACCAGAAACATGGTAATGTCCGGTTTGGACGTCAACGGCTCGCTTCTGGTCTGCGGCGTGATCGTCATCGTCTTGATCGCCTTGATGTACTGGTTCTTCGGGACAGAAATCGGTGAAGCCATCCGGGCAACCGGGACCAACCAGGAAATGAGCAAGGCACAAGGGATCAACATCGACCGGATGAAGGTTCTGGGCCTGGCCCTCTCCAACGGCTTGGTTGCCGTGGCTGGCTCCCTGTCCTCACAATACTCCGGCTTTGCGGACGTCAACGCCGGCCGTGGCTCCATCGTCATCGGCCTGGCCGCCGTCATCATCGGTGAAGTGGTCGGCAACGCGATCCTGGGCAAGAAGCTGAACTTTGCTGGCCACCTGGCCTTCGTCGTAGTCGGCGCCATCCTTTACTACGTCGTCTACACCCTGATCCTGTGGCTCAAGATGAACCCAAACCTGATGAAGCTGTTCACCGCGATCATCGTTGCCCTGTTCCTGGCCGTGCCTTACCTCAGAAGCCGTGCCAAGAGTTCCTTTGCCAAGGCTGGCAAGAATTCCAAGAAGATGGAGGCCAAATAAATGCTGCAGCTGAAGAACATTACCAAGACTTTTAACCAAGGCACCATTAATGAAAAGCATGCCTTGAACGGAATCGACCTGACCTTGGAAGACGGGGACTTCGTGACCGTCATCGGGGGCAACGGGGCCGGCAAGTCCACCCTGCTGAACGCCATTGCTGGCGTCTGGCCAGTTGACACGGGCTCAATCGTGATCGACGGCCAAGACGTGACTGGCCTGCCTGACTTTAAGCGGGCTCCCTTGATCGGCAGAGTTTTCCAGGACCCAATGACCGGGACCGCGCCAACCATGCAGATTGAAGAAAACCTGGCGATCGCCGCCCGCCGCGGCAAGCACCGGGGCTTGGCCTGGGGCGTCAACAACAAGGAGCGGGAAGAATACAAGGAGCGCTTGAAGATCTTGGATCTGGGTCTTGAAGACCGCTTGACGGCCAAAGTCGGCCTGCTTTCAGGGGGGCAAAGACAAGCCTTGACCTTGCTGATGGCCACCTTGGTCAAGCCAAAGATCCTGCTGCTTGACGAACACACCGCGGCCTTGGACCCTAAGACCGCCTCAAAGGTCTTGCGAGCAACGGACAAGATCGTCAACGAAGGCCACCTGACCACCTTGATGATTACCCACAACATGAAAGACGCTATCGTCCACGGCAACCGCCTGATCATGATGAACGCCGGCAAGGTCGTGCTGGACATCAAGGGTGAAGAAAAGAAGAAGCTGACCGTTGAAAAGCTGCTTCACCAATTTGAAGTCGTCTCCGGTGAAGAATTCGCCAGCGACAAGGCCCTGCTCAGCTAACTAGTGCAGCTTAACAAAAGAAGACAGAAAACCCCTCCGCCAACTGGCGGAGGGGTTTTGTTTGCTTTATTTCCCAGGGAATATTGCTTTACTTCTTGTCCCGGGCGGAGAAGGTGATCAAAGCGTTGTCGTAGCCATCGCTTGCTTTGGCAAAGCTGATCGTCGCCGTTGAGCCCGTGCCCGTGCTCAAGATCCCTGAACCATCATCAAGCTTGGTCCGCCCAACGCCCACGAGCTTGTCATCCTTCAAGAAGATGGCCGTTGCGCTTGGTGCGTACAGGGTGCTGGTGCCCTTGTTGGCAACTGACAGGTTGACGCCAGTGTCGGTCAGGCTGATTGAGTTGCTCTTGTCCTGGTCCAGCAGGTCAACGATCTTTGAATTGTACTTGGATGGCTTGGCCGTCAAAGTGTAGTCCATCCTGGCCGCGGACTTGCTGTCATAGAAGCCGGCATAAAGGATTGCCGTTTCGCCTGGCCCGACTGGATTGGCAGCATCGGAACTGGTTGACAGTGAATTGCCCTTCTTGTCCTTCAAGGCAAAGACGGCACTTAGGGCAACGCTGATATCAGCGTTGTTGGTCACATAGATGGCCTCAATTGGGTGACCGCTCGCGTCTTTTCCTTGATATGAGTCAATCTGCATCTCCTTGGTCAAACTGGAGACCGTGATCGTCACCTTGCCGCCCAAGTCCCAGGACTTGTCTGGATAAGTAGCCTTGATTTGCGCGGTAGTCTTGCCTTCCTTGTTGAAGTCAACGGCATTGGCAAAGGAGAACTTGGTCCCCTTTGGCAAATCAGCCACGTTCTTGACCAAGGACTTGGCATCAATGCTTTCGCCCGCGTAAGTTTCAGCCTTGGCTGACTTCAAGGCAGGCTCATAGATTTCCGCGTCCGTCTTCTTAACGGTTTTGGCGGCTTTAACGACGACCGCGACAGACTTGGTCCGCTCGCTGGACTTGTCCGCATAAGTAACCTTGACCGCGGTTTGGTAAGTGCCGGCAGTCGTAAAGTCAACGGCCTTGGTAAAGGCGTACTTGGTGCCCTTTGGCAGCTGGCTGGCATTGGCAACCAAAGACTTGGCGCTGACCTTCTTGCCGGCAGTCGTCGTCACGCCAGCCGCCTTTGGCGCGTACTGGCTGGCCAGAGTAGTCTTGGCCGCGGCTTTTTGGCTGCTCTTAGCCTTGCTCTTTTGACTAGCGCTCTTTGTAACGACGATCTTGATGGAATTGGTCGTATAGGTCGACTTGTCCAGGTAGGTAATCTTGACGGCCGTCTTGTAAGTCCCGGCCTTCTTGCAGTTCACCTTCTTGGTGAAGGCATACTTGGTTCCGTATGGCATCCCGTCAGCATTGACCACCACGCTCTTGGCCGTCACCTTGCTGCCCACTGGCGCGGTCACGCCCACGGCTATCGGCGCGTAGAGCTTGGCCAGCTTCGGCCGTTTCTGGACCTTGACCGTGATCGTCTTGGTCTTTTCACTGGACTTGTCCGGGTAGGTTACCTTGACGGCCGTCTTGTAGGTCCCGGCTTTCTTGTAGTTCACTTTCTTGGTAAACGCGAACTTGCTTCCGGCCGGCAGAGCAGCCGCGTTGGTCACGACTGACTGAGCCGTGACTGCAGTGCCGACGTAGACGCTTTGCCCTTGAACGGCTGGAGCGTAGGTCTGGGCATTGGTCTTCTGCTTGCGCTTTTTAGTGGTCTTCTTGCTCGTTTTCGTGCTCTTCTTGGCCGCGAAGACTGCTGGCTGAGCTGCAGGAGCAGCGGTCCCGGCCAAGGTCAAGGCCGCGGCGGCAAGCGTCAGTTTATTGATAATGTCTTTCTTCATAAAAACCTGGCTTTCTCAATGAAATCTTTGGTTATTTTTACCATCTATTGTACTAGCTGAAAGCGCTTATGCACAAATCGCAAAAATCACCTCGCAAAAATCACCCTTTTCTTGATTGACAGATGCTTTGCTGACTAATAATCTTAGGTTATAGGAAGAAATTAAGAAAAGATGGATTAACTCGTAAAAGAAAGTGTGTATTCTATGAAAGCAGCCGTTTTAAACCAATACGGCACTGCCGCTCCCGTGAGCGTGCAAGAAGTTGCCGTGCCTGAACTGGCAGATACGGAAGTCTTGGTCAAGGTCAAGGCGGCCGGAGTCAACCCGGTGGACAACCTGATCAAGAACGGGAACATCTGGCCAGTTGCCCCCTACTCATTGCCCCTGATTATGGGGAATGAGCTGGCCGGGGAAGTTGAAGCCGTCGGTTCCAGCGTGACCGACTACCTGCCTGGCGACCGGGTCATGACTCGGCTGCCGCTGGAAAAGATTGGGGCCTTTGCCCAATACGTGGCCGTTGATGCCCGCTGGCTGTGCAAGACGCCAAACTACCTGTCCGACGTTGAAGCCGCCGCTGTCCCATTGACCGCTTTGACGGCAATGGAAGCCTTCACCCTCTTGGAGCTCAAGCAGGGGCAAAGCCTCTTCATCTCCGGCGGCTCAGGTGGCTTTGGCGCGATGGCCATCCCTTTGGCCAAGGCTTTTGGCTACCCAGTCTACACGTCAGGATCAGCTGAAAACCGCGACCGGGTCATGGCCTTGGGGGCTGACTTGTACTTTGACTACAAGACTGAAGACTACAGCGAATTCCTCCACGACGTGGACGGGGTGATCTCTTCCGTCGGCGTCAAGGAATTGCCTAAGGAATTCAGCATCTTGAAGCCGGGCGGCCACCTGGTAGCCCTGCAGGGGATGCCAAACCGGCGCTTTGCCAAGCGCAACCAGCTGACGGCCGTCCAGACCGCCCTCTTCTCCATGACGGGGCTCAAATACGACCGGATGGCCGCCAAGCATGGCGTGACCTACGACTTCATGTTCTGCGGGGCTGCCGACAAGGACCTGAAGCTGGCCGTCCAGATTCTGGAAGAAAAAGGCATCAAGCCAAACATTGCCGAAGTGCTCCCGCTTGACGAAGTCAATGAAGCGCTGGAAATGGAAGCTGGCCACGGCAAGAAAGGCCGCATCGTCTTGACCATGGACTAGTCAAACATAGACGTCAAAAAGCGTGATCATTCCCGATCACGCTTTTCTTGTTGCTTATTTTGTTATTCTGTTTCGTTGCCTAATACAAGGAGAAGGTCCGCGCCTTGATCCGCTTCAGGATCTGAAAAGCAATCCGCTTCAGCTTCCGCTCGCTCTGCTGGCGCTGGTTGATCAGCATGATGATCCCGTTCTTATTGTCAGCCGTCAGCTGCATATAGGCCCCGTAATGCTCCTTGTCCAAGGTTCCGTAGGCCAGGTGGATGGTCTCATGCTTCTTGAGGTAGACACCGCCAGAATACAAGGTCTTCTTGGCCTTCAAGTGGGTCATTTTGCTGAATTCCTCTTCAGTCAGCAGCTGGCCGTTTTCCAAGCCCAGCTGGATCTTGTAGAAGTCAGCTGGGGTAGAAACCAGGTTGCCGGCCCCAGGCAGCTGCGTCGACACCGGCACGGCATAGCTGATGGCACTTTGATAGTAGTTTGGATCCACATAGCGGTAGGACACCGCCAGGTGCAATTTCTTCGGCAGATCCTGGCGAATATAGGTATGGGTCAATTTCAAGGGCTTGGCCACCCGGTCATAGAAGTTTTGGGAATATGACTTGCCCGTCTCCTTCTCGATGATGCCGGCCAGCAAGATGAAATTGACGTCGCTGTAAATATAGCTTCCTGCCGGCAGCTGATCGGTCGTATCGATTTTGCTGATCGTCCAGGCTACCGCCCCCAGGTCCGTGTATTCCTGATGCCTCGCGTATTCAACGGTTGGCACGGCATAGCCAGAAGTGTGGGTCAGCAAATTGCCGACCGTCACCTGATCAGCATGCTTCAGGTTGGGATACCACCTGGCAATCTTCGTATCCTGACTAAAGGCTTGGTTCGTATGAGCCTTTTCCCGCATGACCTGCATGACCATGGCCCCCGTGATTTCTTTTTGCATAGACCCGATGGGGTAAACGACCTGCTTGGAGCTGTTGGGGATCCTCTTTTTTAAGTCAGCCATCCCGCTGGTCACGGTCGTGAGCTTGCCATTCCTGACGATGCCGATTGCCCCTGCTAAGTGGTTCTTGTCCATGACAGACTTGGCATAGGCTGCCAGGCTGTCCGGCCGCTTCCCCTGCTGGCCAGTAGTTACGATTGGTTCCACCGGCTTGACCGTCTGCTGTCTGCCGTAATAGACAATCCCGCAGACAATTGCGATTCCTGCCAACCAAGCCAGCTTCTTTGACCTGCTTTTCTGGCTAGAAACCCGATTTTCTTTTCTATCCCGCAATGATTCGACTTTCCTTTCACATAAGTGTCTCCATTGTAGACCATTTTGCGCTTGGTCAAGCCGCCTTAGCAAAATTTTAATATTTTCGTTAAAAAATCAGTTTTCTTCACTCTTCATACCCGTCGTTATTTAATGCTACTTGCTGGCAAAAGTCCCAGCCTTGATCCGGCTTAAGATCTGGTAGCCAACGTCCTTGACCTGGTTTTCGCTGGCATTTCTTTGGTTGAGGAACATAACTATCCCGTAACGGTTGTCAGTCGTCAATTGATAGTAGGTCGCGTAATGCTCATAGGCAATGCTGCCATATGCCAGCTTGACTTTGCCGCTCTTCTTCAAGCGAATCCCACCGCAATAAGTCGTTGCTTTTGATGGCATATGGGTCATTTCTGAGAACTGCTTCTTGGACAAAAGCTTGCCATTGTACAAACCCCGTTGAATCTGCAAGTACTCATACGGAGTCGAAATCAAGTCCCCAGCCCCTGGCATCTGGGAAGCCACGCTCTTTGGCAAAAGGGCCGGAGCTTGGTAGTTTCTTCCCAAGTACAGGTATGACTTGGCCAGGTGCAGGGAAGATGGCAGATTTTCCCGCAGGCAGGTATGGGTCAGGCGCAGCTTCTTCACGATCCGCTTTCGCAGATTGTAGGCATAAGACTTGCCGGTCTGCTTCTGAATGATCCCGGCCAGGAGCATGTAGTTGGTGTCGTTGTAGTGGTAGCTGCCCACTGGATACTGCCAGGTGGAATTGATCTGGTTAATGGTCCAGTCGATGGCGCCTTTTTCCGTGTAGACTTTTTTCTGGCTGTCTTCCAGGTTGTAGACGTAGTAGCCAGACGTGTGGGTCAGCAGGTCGCTGACCGTGATCTGCCTGGCATTTTTCAGCCGCGGATACCACTTGGAAATCTTGGTGTTGGCGGTAAAATGCTTCTTCCCCCGCGACTCACGCATGACTTGCATCAGCATGGCGGCCGTGACTGCCTTTTGCAGGGATGCGGTCGGATAGACAGCCTGGTCGCTGTTCTTGATCTGGCGACCATAATTGGCATAGCCTACGCCAATGGTCTTGGAGCGACCGTTTTCAACGACCGTGACTGTCCCGCGCATGTGATTCTTGTACAATAGCTCGGTCACGTACCTGCTCATCGAGGCGGCGTGCACCGGCGCGCCCTTGGCCCCCACAGTCAAAAAAAGGGCCAGAGCCGCCAGACTTCCCAATAATTTCTTTTTGATCATTTTTCCCCCCTATTTCGTTTCGCTGTTCTTTATTCGTTATTGCTATCCCTGCTCTTCTGCTTCTTTTTTCACAATAGCAGAACGCACTTGCCACTTCAATCAACACTGGCGTTATTTAATTAAGCTGAAAACATAACTGCCGTTATCCTTTGACTCAAGGGCAAAGAAAAAAGGTTCAGTATAAATTCTTGTGTAAATAGAAATTAGATAACAAAAAAAGAAGGGTTGTCCCTTACAATGTTAATAACGACAAAAACATGGGGAGCCCTTCTTACTATGAATTATACAGAACTGTCAGTTACTACTCAAGATGTTATGCCTAACAAAGGTGTCTTATCCTTTAATTCTGGTCTTACCGACTTTATTCAAGTTGGCGAGCCAATTCAAAATGAAGGTGGATTAACCTTTGTAGGAAAGCTAGATGAGCGTGGTGATACCTTCTGTCCTAATTGCTCAAGAAAACTAGTTAAAAATGGGTCTTTAGAATCTACCCTTAAGCACGTCGCTATTGGTGGAGTACACACCAATATCAGAGTGTCCTATGCACGTTTTCGTTGTCTTAACATTGATTGCCAATTCAACACTAGAAGCCAGTCTATCCCTTTTAAAGCTGATGGTTATCGCATCACCAAACCTTTAAAAGAATACACTGAGAAACTGTTAAGCTATGGCCTTACTCTAAAGGCAGTGGCTTGGCTTACTGGCTTGGACAAGATGACTGTAAAGTCAATTCACAAGTCTCTTCTACTGTCTAAATTTACAACTGATGGCAAGACACTCATAAAACCTGAAAGGCAGGCAAAATACTTAGCCATTGATGAGTTTAAGCTCCACGATGGCCATAAGTACGCCACCGCAATCATAGACTGGGAAACAGGGTATATTCTCTACTTAGCCCATGGCAAGAAGAAAGCCGTTGTTTTCGAGTTTATGGATCATGTTGGCGATGAGTGGATGTCAAAAGTTGAGGCGGTGGCTTGCGACATGAATTCAGACTTCGAAGAAGCTTTTAAAGGGCGCTATCCCAAGCTAGACATCGTCTATGATCGCTTCCACATTATCAAGAATTTCAACGATAAAGTGGTTTCTGAGATCAGAAAGGATGAACAAAGACGGCTGGCTGAAGAAGGCTCTCCAGAGGCTGCTAAGTTGCTTAAGAACTCACGTTACATCTTGATGTCTAAGAGGTCCACATTAGTTCAGAAGGACGAGGATGCCCGTCAAGGCAAGCTAGTGTCTACTGCTGGTGAAATATTCAATACACCAGAAATAAAGGCTTATGGCGGTAATGAAGCATGGTATGACGAGCTGTTGGAAGAAAACAAGTTCTTCTTCACAATAGACCTCGTCAAAGACTTGCTAGACCAGGCATACAACTCACATGACGAGGTGGAAATGTGCGTTAGACTTGAAGAGATCATAGACATCTGCAAGGCAACTGAGAATAGCCACTTTATTTGGTTTGCGCGTCTCTTAAATAACCATTTGAGAGGGATCTACACGTTCGCCAAATACGGGATATCAACTGGCAAACTTGAGGGTATCAACAATAAGATCAAGACTGAGAGACGTAAGGGTTATGGGTATCCAGATGATGAATACTTCTTTCTGCGATTAATGGAAATATCCCGAAAGGCATCCTAAATCTCACAGCCGTTTACACAAGTTTTTATACTGAACCAGAAAAAACGCCAGACCAGCTGGCGTCTAAGAATGTAAGAATTAAAAAAATGATTGCTTAGTTAACATGGTAATTTACTAAAGGGCAGCTATGTCTGCCAAGATGAAATAAAATGAAGTTTATAGTTGATAAAGAGGATTGATTTTTTCAGATGTTGTTTCGACAATTTAGATAAATGAAGTATTAAATGAAAGGTATTGATTTAATGGTAATGACTAAAATTGCTTGTGTTTTTTTGATGACTTATTTTCTTTAAAATGCCTAGTTGGCAATATAGGCGTTCTTGAAGCTGTAGCAAACGCCCGCGGTGTTGTAGATGATCCCCTTGACTTTCGGGTTGACCATCCAGGCTTCGCCGTGCTGGTCAAGCGGGGTCACTCCCTGGTCAGTGATCAGGGTGATTTCCGCCTTGGCCAGATCCTGCATCCGCTTGGTGTTAGAAGAAGTCGTCTTGGAATCGGCGATCAGCTTGTCGTAAGTCTTGCTGGACCACTTGCCATAGTTGTAAGAATTGCCTGTGGTCTCGCAGTCCAGGAAGGTGATTGGATCGGCGTAGTCGGCGATCCAGCCTGACAAGGTGCATTCAAAATTGCCAGCCAGAACCCGGTTCAGCTTGGTCTTAGTCGGGATGCTCTGCACCTTGACTGAGATCTTGCTGCCGAGATTGGTTTCCAGCTGGCTCTGCACGAATTCCGCCAGCTTCTTGGAAGTGTCGTCGTCGGTAGAAAGCAGCGTAAAGCTGAGCTTCTTTAAGCCCACTTCCTTAAGGCCCTTAGCGAAGTACTCGTTGGCCAGTTTGTTGTTATAGGACGTGTATTTCTTGGTGGTGGCATTGGCGGCAAGCTTGGTGAAGTCTTGTCCGTTGACCGTGGTCAAGCCGTTTGAGGTGAAGGTCGTCGCGGCCTTGTAGCTGGCTCCCAGGGAACTGGTCAGGTCAGCCCGGTTGATGGCCATTGAGATCCCCCGGCGCAAGTTGGCGGACCGGAACTTCTGGTACTTCTTCAGATTGAACTGCAGGTACTCGGTTTCAGCCAGCTTTCTGACCGTATAGGCCTTGTTGTGCTTCAGCTGCTTGGCCGCCTGGGTATCCAGGTAGGCCCCATCCAGCTTCCCGTCTTGATAGAGGTTGTAGGCGGTTGAAGCTGACTTCTGCACGCTGTAGTTGATCTGATTCAGCTTGACGTCCTTCTTATCCCAGTAGTGCTGGTTCTTGACCAACTTCCAGGATAAGCTGGATCCGGTCCAGCCCTTCATGACGAACGGTCCATTGTAGACCATGTACTTGGAGCTGGTCCCGTACTTGGTCCCGTATTTCTTGACCGCGGTCTCATTTTGCGGGAAGAAAAGCGGAAAGGCCATCAGCAGCTTAAAGTATGGAATCCGCCGCTCTAAAGTGACGACCAGCTTGTACTTGCCCACTGCCTTAATGCCCAAGCTGCTGGCTGCCTTCTTGCCGGCAACGATCGCATCGGCATTCTTGATCCCGCTGAACAGGTAGGAGTATTCCGAGCCAGTGCTTGGACTGACGGTTCTGCGCCAGGAGAAGACAAAGTCCTTGGCAGTCACGGGATCGCCGTTGGACCATTTGGCATTCTTGCGCAAAGTGAAGGTCCAGGTCTTGCCGTCTTTGGAGTTTTCCGTCTTGGTAGCCAGGGCATTGACGACCTTGGCATTCTTGCCCAAGGTATAGATCCCTTCCATCACATTGTTGACCTGGTTGAAAGACGTGTTGTCCAAAATCTTGGATCCGTCGATCGTTGACAGTTCGCTTTCTTCCATCCAGTTCAGCTTCTGGTCCGCGGAAGTCTTCGCGGAGCTGGACCCGCAACCGGCCAAAGCGGCTGCTGACAAGAGGACGGCTGCCCCGCCCAAGAAAGATTTGCCCTTATTCATTTGTAGTACCTCTATAAGAAATAGAGGCTTGGTTTAATTTGGCGATCCACCACGATAAACCAAGCCCAATATGTGCTGCACATTTGCCAAATAGCTTGCATAGTTCCTATGGGCGTTATGCCTTTCGTGGCTAAAATTCATTGCTTGTTTCATCATGATGGCTCCTTTCTGCTTTGGCAGTTTTTAATCTGTCATTTAATTTTTAAGATGCTTTTAATATTAGACCCCTTTGGGCAGATTTGCAAGCCTTTTGTTTAAAAAAAGGCAACTTTTTCTTTTTAGTGTCTGCATATTTTCTAGCTATTGGCATGCAAAAGGCGCATCCCCCGCGGGGACGCGCCTCTTCTATCTCTTCCTGTCCGCTTTTAAGCCAGCCGCGTCTTAGCCAGCAGGTCACGGATGATGCTGCTGATCATCAAGACGATGAAGAAGCCGGCCTCACTGTGCCCGGCTTGCAGGACGACAAAGGAAATCAAGACGCCAGCGATCATGACCAGCCAGCCTTCCCAAGTGTACTGGTAGTTAGTTGGCTTCAGGTCAGGATACTTGAGCAAGACCCGCCAAATAATCAAGCCAGCCGTTGCCAGGCAAATTGCCAGAGCCAAGCGGCGCTGCGGCAAAAAGCCCAGCAAAATCAATGGCAGCCACCATAAATTGTTAACGAGACTATATTTCAAATTTCTAAGTTCCATCAAAACATCACTCCTTCTGACGAAGGATGGTCTCTGACCTTCAATCGCCTCTATTGTAGCACCTTTTCAGAGAAAGTGATAATTCGCACAAAATATGACATCAGCAATTTATTCTTGCAAACCCATTGCCCTGTTGCCAGCATTGTAACCCTTTACTTAATTTGTGATTAATTTTCACAAAGCCTGACAAAAATGCCCTGTACTAGCGTACGGGGCATTTTCCCTTAGATCCGCTTCAAGTAGAGGTTCTCCTCTGCCGCCAGGTCTTCCAGCAGCTCCAATTGTTCCTCATCTGGATTATAGATGTTCAATTGGCAGAAAGAATCCAAGCTGAAAAGCATATCCTTGGTATTCTCAAAAATAATGTTCAAAGAAGTCTGTTCCTTCTCCAAAATGGACTTAATCGTCTGGTCAATCAAGTCCGCGCCTTCCTTGCACAAGCTCAGGCACTTGTCCTGGCTCCTCTCGTGCAGGAAGACCCGATTGCCATAGCGGCGCATGAAAGTCCGCGCGATTCTGGCAATCTTCTCTGAAAACGTCTCTAGACGATTCTCAAAGTTGGTCACTTCAAGATCGTCGTAGCGCTCATCCAGGCACTGGAGCGGCAGGTAGTCAATGCTGTAACCCTCACCGTGCTCTTGCAGCTGGTTGATCTTGCTTAGATAATCCATTAGGCACCCCCTTAACAAAGTGTCGTCTGCTCACTAGAAACAAAAAGGCACGGAAAAGCCCGTGCCCATACCGCAAACGGGAATCTGCCCGCTGCCGTCAAGCGAATTCAGATATGTCTATTTTATCATAATTGCTTGATTCTAGCAAAAATGGCAGAAGCAATGCAGATCTGTCAAATATGCGGTTGAGACATGAAAGTTGAGGAATCTATTTTCAACTGTATGCTCAAAGTTTAGCGCGAATGTCGCGGAAATGCTAACGGCAATTCCAGACCAGCCAGACAAAGGCCAGCAAGCATGCTACAATATTAGCAAACTGTAAAAGCCGCTCCTGGCCTGCTTTGAGCTGGGGCAACTTGTCAGAAATTTTTTTTGGAAACTTTTTTGGGGGTAAACAATGAACGAGCTGACGCTTTCTTGCGGCCGCCTGTGGCTGGAGAACGACAACGGGCCATTAGCCTGCCAGGTGACCGACGTAACGGATGAAATCGACTCCGACCTCAAGTCTTACAACAAGGACTACGGCCTTGCCAAATCCTGCCTCTTAGTGCCGGAGCTGCCAGACCAGTTCAAGTGGGAGCGGCTGGCCCTGGCCAGCAACTTTCCGGTAAGCGCGGCCAATCTGGTGACCAGTCTAGGCGACCGCAACTACCTGGGCGGCATCTGGCAGGTAGACGACCTGCTGGTCGCGGCCGCCGTCTACCGGCAGGAATTATCTGACTACGCGGCATTGGACCCGAGCTGCCTCCCCTACTATCAAGCTGTAGACAATGGCGTGAAAGACCAGCTGCTCTTCCAGGTGTCGGTCAAAGCAGCTAAGGATACGGCGCCAAGCGACCTGTCGCTTGATTTTTCTTTCGATGAGCTGCGCCGCTACTACAAGTGGCTCAAATTCAAGGAACAGCAGCAATACGACCAGGTCAAGGCCCTCGCTGAACAACAGGCCGAAGCTGCCAAGCAGGCTGCTGAGGAATAGGCTAATTCTCGAACTGCTTGACAAATAAAGCGCAAAATGTATGGTACTCATTAGCCTGAGGCGCGGAACTTTTATTTGCAAACGCTTTGATCATTATTTAATCCTATACGTGGCTTCGATGCTAGAATAAAAGTGTCGCCAGAGGCGACTTAGCGACAGCAAAGCTTCCTTTCAACTTTGATTGCCTTTCCAGAAATATTCTGATCTTACAAACGCACAGGCCGTGAGCGACCTGCGTTTTTTTAGTCAGACAAGCTGGCCTCATTCATTTAACATCTTATTGCCTAATTCTGCCCTGGCAAAATTGACATTATTTAACCAAGAATGTAAATTAAAATTAGCTAGTGTTATGTACAGGGAAAGAAAGGCGATGATCATGAAACTCTGGAAGACCGCGCTGGCCGCGTTGGTCAATCTGACAGTCTTGTTGGCTTTTTCAGCCACCAGCACGCAGGCTGCCGTCAAGAAGGTCTCCTACCCGAAGACCGGCTCCTACTGCACGACTTTAGCGACATCTGACGCTTTTGGGATGGGCTATGCCCCTAAAGTCACGGCTAGCGGCGACAAGATCACTTTTATCGGCAAGTTTACCAAGGTCAAGAACACAGGCTTGTTTCCTGAACCTGAGCACAAGCTGAAGTATGGCAAATACACTTTCACGCTCGACTCGAAATGCAAGTTCGAGGTGCCTGGCCCACTTGATGCCATTCACGTTTCCAAGAAGAAGTTCCTCTCCAACTTGAAAACCGTCAGCCGCCATCATGATGGCCTCGGCGTAGTCGTCAGCGTGAAGAAGGGCAAGGCCAAGACCGTCAGCTTGGTGAGCTAGCCTGACCTGTTTTATATCTGAATCGCTCCTGAACTATTTCAGGAGCTTTTTTCATGCTAAAAAATAAAGCGCTTGCACTTGACGGGGCCAGCCACGCGTGCCTATTATTAGCTTGAAAAAATATCACCAAAATTATATTTTAAACTCTATTCACAAGATCGAGGACAAAATGAACCGAGAAAAATACACGGAAAAATGCACCAAGGCAGTCGTCAAGCAGATTGCTGCCGCTGACCGCATCAGCAAGAAGCAGGCCCGAGACCGCTTCACCTCTTCGCGGACCTACCACTTCCTGGCAACTGATCCCGGCATAACCACGAAAGAAGCACCTGAAAACTTCTTCCAAATGTATGAAAACGACCGCAAATTCGGACAGATGCGCAGCGATGCCGACATGCGCGCCATGTTTGACCTGAACCGGCAAGACGAGCTGGCTGGGGATGTCTTAGCCGCCAAAGAATTCGGCATTGATGAGTCAACCCCTTATGGGAAGAAGATCGCGGCAATCAGCCGCCTGACCGCTGAAACTGCCAAGCTGATCGCCGCGGCTGAAAAAATGCCTGAAGCTGACGCCTTGACGGCGTTCGGTGACTCTGACAGTTTCCTCAGCCTCTGCGGCAATTTTAAGGATGATGACCGTGCCCAGGACTTCGCGGAAATGTTCCATAATGAACAAGAATACGGCTGGCCAGTGACTGACCAGGAATTAAAGGACGCCATGGCCAAAGACGAGTCGCTCAGAATGACGGTTGAAGAAATGCGGCTTATTTCAGAACAGATGCCAGACGACCTGACATCCCGCCCTTATGAGGACCAAGTCGTCATCTATCTGCAAGTTCTCTTGCGGGAAATCGCCAAGCTGATCGCAAAGAGCGAGCAGATCAGTCCAGCTGCAGCCAGCGACCGCTTCATGGCCTCAAAGACCTGCCAGGAATTGACCACCACTGCCTTGGACATCGGCAGCGAAGACCCCGTCTACTACCTGCAAAAGTACTTAAATGAGCAAAAGTACGGCCTGCCTCTGGATGACGAAGGCTTGGAAATCTATCAGGAGCTGCAGAAGGACTTTGAGGAGCCAAAAAGCCAGAAACAAAACAAGAAAGGCAAAAAGCACACAAAACACAAGAAGTACAAGAAATAGAAGTCCAAGAAATAGCAAAACAGCGCCTCTGTGGTCGAACTGATACGGCCCTTGTCAAGTAGACAGAGAAAATAAATAAAAAATTACCGATTTGCGTAAGCAGATCGGTTTTTTCATTCCTTCTGCTTCTTGGCGTTAATTTTCGCCCAGTATTTGATGATTCGATTATTCTTCGGGATTGGATAGCTATAAACCTTACCAGCCAGCGCTTCAGCTCTAACTTCACCCGCCGTCTTTCCGCCGAACCGCTTTTGCGGGTCGCTTTCAATGTAGTATTTAATTGCTTTGTGGATGGATTCTACCAATTCCTCATAGTTATGTACATGCGGGAATAGAGTGTTGCGGATGTCCTTTATCCGACCTTGCCAGCCTTCTACAGGGGCATTATCTATACAGTGGCTTACACGTGACATTGATTGCGTTGCGCCATGGTTTTTCAAATATACTTTGAATGGTTTTCTAGTAAATTGGAAACCACGATCACTATGAATTAATGATGTGACCCCCAAAATTGGGACATATTAGTATTACGCCGTTAAGGTTGTTAGAACATGATTCCGATATTCAATCGGGGTCATGTTTTTTCGTCCTGTTTTGATTCTTACGTTGTTGTAGTAATCGATATATTTGTGAATAGCTTGTTCAAGCTCATTTAGGTCCTTGTATTTATGTTCTTGACCGTAGAACATCTCCCGCTTAAGAATGCCGAAGAAGCCTTCCATTAAGCCGTCATCTAGAGAATTACCCAGTCTGGACATACTCTGATCGATCCCTCTATTAGCTAGAGCGGCTTGATATGCATAGTGCTGATATTGCCATCCACGATCTGAGTGGAAAATAAGCCCGTTAAGAGCCGGGTGCTTCTCAAACGCATCATCTAGCATGGTCATTACTTGCTTAAGGTCTGGGTGCTTAGAAATATTGTAGGAGATGATTTCTTGGGTACAACCATCAATAATTGGAGAAAGGTAGAGCTTTTGATCTTTGAGATGGAATTCTGTCACGTCGGTAAACCAATGTCTGTCGGGAATAATTGCGTAAAAATTGCGCTTGATTAAGTCTGGCTTGATCTTGCCTTGAACGCCGTAATAGCTGCTGTATTTACGTCTCTTGCGGATTGAGATGCCGAATAAACCCATCTTTTGCATGAGCCTCTGCACCTTCTTATGATTGATCTCATAGCCTTCACGGCGAAGCTGTCCATAGATTCGCCGGTACCCATAGCGCTGGCTGTGTTCAAGATAGATCTCTTTGATTCTATCCATCAGCTTCTGGTTACCAGAATCCTTGTCTGGCTTATGAGTCTGATAGTAGTAGTTACTTCTTGAGATATGAGGCAATCCAGGATCGGCATTAATAACGTCGATAATGTACTTAACGCTAAGCCGCAATTCTTGCCTTAATTCAGTGATTGCACGAGCTAATTCTTCTTTTCTTGGCTCTTCCGTTCTTGAATTAAGGCCTCCAATTTTTTTACGTATGCAAGCTCGACTGTAAGCCTCTTTACCTGCTCTTCCAGCTCTTTGATCCGTTGTTTGTCCTTGTTTTTGGGCATTCTTGGGTGGTCTACCTTTCTTCTTGGTAATGACAGTATACCCGTTTTCTTTGAAAGAGCGAAGCCAATTAGCAAGAATTCCTTGATTCGTAAGCCCTAAGTCTAAGGAAACCTGCCTAAGAGCTTCACCACCTAGCAGAACTCTATCAATGGCAGCGAGCTTGAAATCAGCAGTATATTTCTGTTGAGGGCGATCCAAAATGGCTTCGCCATGCTTTTGGATCAAGTCTACCAAATATTGGATTCCTCCACGCTCCATCCCATATTTTCGGCTGAGGTAGGTGCCTCTTCTATGATCGTCTACCCATTCGTGGTAAATAGCGAGTTTGATTTCT
>JAEDAG010000006.1:43835-46209 GCA_017309015.1 Faecalicatena absiana | reverse complement strand
GCAGCCAGCGACCGCTTCATGGCCTCAAAGACCTGCCAGGAATTGACCACCACTGCCTTGGACATCGGCAGCGAAGACCCCGTCTACTACCTGCAAAAGTACTTAAATGAGCAAAAGTACGGCCTGCCTCTGGATGACGAAGGCTTGGAAATCTATCAGGAGCTGCAGAAGGACTTTGAGGAGCCAAAAAGCCAGAAACAAAACAAGAAAGGCAAAAAGCACACAAAACACAAGAAGTACAAGAAATAGAAGTCCAAGAAATAGCAAAACAGCGCCTCTGTGGTCGAACTGATACGGCCCTTGTCAAGTAGACAGAGAAAATAAATAAAAAATTACCGATTTGCGTAAGCAGATCGGTTTTTTCATTCCTTCTGCTTCTTGGCGTTAATTTTCGCCCAGTATTTGATGATTCGATTATTCTTCGGGATTGGATAGCTATAAACCTTACCAGCCAGCGCTTCAGCTCTAACTTCACCCGCCGTCTTTCCGCCGAACCGCTTTTGCGGGTCGCTTTCAATGTAGTATTTAATTGCTTTGTGGATGGATTCTACCAATTCCTCATAGTTATGTACATGCGGGAATAGAGTGTTGCGGATGTCCTTTATCCGACCTTGCCAGCCTTCTACAGGGGCATTATCTATACAGTGGCTTACACGTGACATTGATTGCGTTGCGCCATGGTTTTTCAAATATACTTTGAATGGTTTTCTAGTAAATTGGAAACCACGATCACTATGAATTAATGATGTGACCCCCAAAATTGGGACATATTAGTATTACGCCGTTAAGGTTGTTAGAACATGATTCCGATATTCAATCGGGGTCATGTTTTTTCGTCCTGTTTTGATTCTTACGTTGTTGTAGTAATCGATATATTTGTGAATAGCTTGTTCAAGCTCATTTAGGTCCTTGTATTTATGTTCTTGACCGTAGAACATCTCCCGCTTAAGAATGCCGAAGAAGCCTTCCATTAAGCCGTCATCTAGAGAATTACCCAGTCTGGACATACTCTGATCGATCCCTCTATTAGCTAGAGCGGCTTGATATGCATAGTGCTGATATTGCCATCCACGATCTGAGTGGAAAATAAGCCCGTTAAGAGCCGGGTGCTTCTCAAACGCATCATCTAGCATGGTCATTACTTGCTTAAGGTCTGGGTGCTTAGAAATATTGTAGGAGATGATTTCTTGGGTACAACCATCAATAATTGGAGAAAGGTAGAGCTTTTGATCTTTGAGATGGAATTCTGTCACGTCGGTAAACCAATGTCTGTCGGGAATAATTGCGTAAAAATTGCGCTTGATTAAGTCTGGCTTGATCTTGCCTTGAACGCCGTAATAGCTGCTGTATTTACGTCTCTTGCGGATTGAGATGCCGAATAAACCCATCTTTTGCATGAGCCTCTGCACCTTCTTATGATTGATCTCATAGCCTTCACGGCGAAGCTGTCCATAGATTCGCCGGTACCCATAGCGCTGGCTGTGTTCAAGATAGATCTCTTTGATTCTATCCATCAGCTTCTGGTTACCAGAATCCTTGTCTGGCTTATGAGTCTGATAGTAGTAGTTACTTCTTGAGATATGAGGCAATCCAGGATCGGCATTAATAACGTCGATAATGTACTTAACGCTAAGCCGCAATTCTTGCCTTAATTCAGTGATTGCACGAGCTAATTCTTCTTTTCTTGGCTCTTCCGTTCTTGAATTAAGGCCTCCAATTTTTTTATGTATGCAAGCTCGACTGTAAGTCTCTTTACCTGCTCTTCCAGCTCTTTGATCCGTTGTTTGTCCTTGCTTTTGGGCATTCTTGGGTGGTCTACCTTTCTTCTTGGTAATGACAGTATACCCGTTTTCTTTGAAAGAGCGAAGCCAATTAGCAAGAATTCCTTGATTCGTAAGCCCTAAGTCTAAGGAAACCTGCCTAAGAGCTTCACCACCTAGCAGAACTCTATCAATGGCAGCGAGCTTGAAATCAGCAGTATATTTCTGTTGAGGGCGATCCAAAATGGCTTCGCCATGCTTTTGGATCAAGTCTACCAAATATTGGATTCCTCCACGCTCCATCCCATATTTTCGGCTGAGGTAGGTGCCTCTTCTATGATCGTCTACCCATTCGTGGTAAATAGCGAGTTTGATTTCTTTAGTGTATTTAGTCATGAAAATAACCCCCGAAATTAGTGTCCTAATTTCGGGGGTCATATCATAATGGATGAGCATTAGGATTAGCTTCAAAAGCCGCATCAATTGCCTTTTGAACAAGGGCAACGTCATTGTGGTCACTTATTGCATAGCCGACAGGGGATTTGTCGTATAGATCAATCATAGTAGCTAGGTATGCCTTCTTGCTTACTCCCGGTGCGGTTACTTCAGTAATG
>JAEDAG010000006.1:0-43825 GCA_017309015.1 Faecalicatena absiana | reverse complement strand
TCTGGAGCTGAGGCATTGAAATCACGATTTAAGATGTTCTCAGCCGTCTCGTTACCAGAAGGCTTATTTGGCCGTTTAGGCTTGTTGTATCTCGCTACACTGCATCTAATCCCGTTAATACACATAATCCGGGCAACACGATTATGGCCATAGCGCGATTCGCCTTCACTTAAGGTCTTGTTCAGCTCTAGCATCATTTTTCCTGCTCCAAAGAGACTATTATTACTGTTGGCAATTGCGATAATCCGGTCTGTTAGATATTGGTCTTCTACTTCATGCTTTGAAGGCTTATGGTTAAGCCATTTATAGTAGGCAGAGCGGGCAATTTCAAGCTTCTGACACATCCAATCAATCGGCCAGTTGTACTTTTCGTGCTGTTCTCTAATTAATTGGTAAATAGCTTGTTTGCGTAATTTCTTGGCATAAATTACTTGTGCTTTTGGTCCTCTAGCATCATCATCCTTTCCAAATCCTGCAGTTTTTTAAGAGAATGTTCTCCTTCTCGCTAGCTTCAAGCCGTTCCTCAAGATTCTTAATCTTTCTTTCGGCACGTTCAAGGTCCGTTAGCTCTTCATCTTGCTTGCGTTTCCCACGTCTATCAAGTAGGGCATCGCTTCCTCCAGCTAGGTATTTCTTAACCCAACTATAGACCTGACCATAGCTATAGCCAAAATGTGCAGCTGTTTCGGCGTAGTTACGTTTATGGTCAAGGAAGTAGATCACAACTTGTTTCTTTTCCTCAGGTGTTGCCTTGCGTCTACTAGTCATATGAACCTCCGGGTGTGGAATGTAGTCTTCTAGTTCTATATGACTATTATACTTTGAAACCCAATTCACTAGCTGAGATTCGTTACGGAGACCATATTTGAAAGCTAATTCTCTATACGACCCTTTGCCAAGCAAATAGAGTTCAACCAGTTTTAGCTTAAATTCTTTTGAATATCTGTTGTTCTTAATTGCTGGTTTAAGTCCGTTTTCGCCTTGAGCACGGTATGAGTTTAGCCATCTAATGATAGTCGATGTACCTACTCCAAGCTCAAGGGCTAGTCGTGCAACACTGTGATTCCCCGCCAAATACGACTTAACCGCCGCTAGCTTCGCCTCAAAACTTATTGAACTTTTTCTGCCCATAATAAAAGTCCTACCTCCGTATCCAGTGCAAATTTTAAATATTTGAACTGTCTACTTAAGTAGGACTATATCAAACGCAGAGGCGCTGTTTTGCTTTAAAATTCGTAGTGGTTGTCAAACTGCAGGCTCAAGGCCAAAGCTAAAGTCCAAAAGACCAGCAAGGCGATGATCTCAGCCACGTTGCTCCAAGACAGGCCGTAAAAGCACGGACTGACCTGGTTGGCCACAAAGGCCGAGGCCGCGTAAAGGTTGACCAGCAGCTGCCCCGTCCAAAACAGCAGGCGCAGCGGCTTAGAAGCTACTCGCTGATGCAAGTCTTTGTAGAAAACAGACCAGGCCACTAGCAAAATCAACAAGACGATCGTCCCAGCCACTGGCAGATGCAAATTGCCAAAATGTCCGCCCGCGTAGAGGTTGACCAGCAACTGGACCCCAAAAAGGACGATTGCTTTCCGGCTTTGCGCCGTCTTCACCGGCATTCCTTGCTTTTCCATTATCCTCACCTATTCCCTTTCAAGAACTGACTCTCCTAAGCTTTAATTATAAAGCGGATTCAGGAAAATGCCACAACAAAAAAAGACGCATGCGAATGCATACGTCTTTTCGAATAATTAATGCCCGAAGGCTCTAATTATTTCAGGGTTACAGTAGCGCCAACTTCTTCAAGCTTAGCCTTAAGGTCGTTAGCTTCGTCTTCTGACAAGCCTTCCTTGATAACTACTGGAGCACCGTCAACAGTCTTCTTGGCTTCAAGCAGACCTGCGCCAGTAACTTCCTTAACGATCTTGATAACCTTAACCTTTTCAGTACCAGCTGAAGTCAATTCAACGTCGAAGCTTGACTTAGCTTCTTCAGCACCAGCAGCGGCACCGGCAGCAGCTACAGGAGCAGCAGCAGTTACGCCGAATTCGTCTTCGATAGCCTTTACCAGGTCGTTCAATTCAAGAATTGAAGCGCCCTTCAATTGTTCAATAATGTTTTCAGTATCCAAAGCCATTATAAGTATCCTCCGAAAAATAAGAATTTAGATATTCTAGTTTAAAATGACCAGACTATTCAGCTGATTCTTCCTTTGATTCAGCAACAGCCTTAACAACGTATGCGAAGTTGCGTACAGGTGCTTGCAATACAGAAAGAAGCATTGACAACAGACCTTCGCGGTTTGGAATAGCAGCAAGTTCTTCGACTTGTTCCTTGGAAGCAACCTTGCCTTCCAATGCGCCACCCTTAATTTCAACTACGTCATACTTCTTAGCGTATTCAGCAGCGATGTGGGCTGGAGCAGTGATGTTGTCTTCATCGTCAGTGTAGATAACTGCTGATGGACCAACGAATACAGGGTTCAAGTCTTCCAAGCCGGCTTCAGCAGCAGCGCGACGCAGGTAAGTGTTCTTCACAACCTTCATCTTAGCGTTGCTTTCACGCAATTCAGCACGGAATGCAGTAACTTCGTCAACAGTCAAGCCAAGGTAGTTGATAACTACGATAGACTTAGCTGACTTCAGTTCTTCTGCGAAAGCTTCTACGAACTTTGCCTTAGCAGCGATAGTAGCTTTACTCAAAATTTTCACCTCCATAAAATTTATGTAAAATTCTATAAGGCCTAAAAAATCTCCATGCCAAGAGACATGGAGAAAAAATAATCTTCATTATCTTCTGGCCTCGGTGGGAATGGATTGAGGCTTTGCGCCACCCACGTCTTAGGTTAAGAATTTACTCTATCTATTATAGAGGGTTTGTCACGATTGTCAAACGTTTTTTCTGCTTTTTTTCAAAAAAACTGGTAGAATCTCTAAAAGAGAGATTTTAAGGAGGCAACTCGCTTGAAGAGCAAACTTATCGACATTTTCTACTTTGGCCTGGCTGGGACTTCTGGCACCTTGAGCGTCATGAGCCTGCTTGCCGACCACAAGGCTTCTTCCATCATCCTGGACGTCCTGGGCCTGATCATCAGTGCCTACTTCGTGATCCGTGGCTTCTTGGACATCAAGAGCGAAAACGCGAAGCTGGACAAGAACTGGCAAATCCTGTCCTGGATCGCTTGGCCCATCCTGCTGATTGGCGTCTGCGTGGCCATCGGCGGCTACAAGGCTGGCAGCACCCTCGTGAGCTGGGGCGGCTTCATCGTCTTCCTGGTCTGCTGCTTCATCGTGCCTGAGCAGGCCAACGACAAGAATTTTCACGTCAAGAGCCGGGACGATACCGGCTTTGATGACAAGCGCTAACGCAGCTTGAAACAACAATGAGCAAACGAAAGGCTTCGCTGCCATATGAAGTGCCCTACGATTATTAGACATAGACATCTAACGATTGTGGGGTATTTTTATGACCAAATATTCATCTGAACTAAAAGTACAAATTGCTTCTGATTATCTTAACGGCAGAGGCTCATACAATGGATTAAGCAAAAAGTATAATATCGCTGCGTCAATAATTCGTACGTAGGTGAAAGCCGATGAACTCAATGGATTGGAAAGCTTAAAAGTTAAGCGAACCAAAAGAGAATATTCTGTTGACTTTAAGCTGGATGTGGTAAGCTACTATCTAAAATCCGATGAAGGACATAATCTGGTAGCTCCTTTATGGCTTATGAAATTCTCAATTCACTTTAAGGGTATCGTTTTTCAGTCTTCTTGGTAAATAAAGCAAAATAGTTTTATTGATGACATGCTCCCCCGACCAAGGTCGGGGGTTTCTTTATAGGCTAGTGCTCACGCGCAGCCTACAGCTTCTGAGAACTACCAACTTATTCTTGCAAGCAGGCTTGACCGAAGCCAAGCCTGCTTTTTACTGGTTCTGTCCAGCAAGCTGAACAGCAGTGCAAAAACAGAGGTCAGTCTATTTATCACGGAAGTGCCCCCTCCGACGATTCCGCCAAGCCGCATTGACTGCTGCTTGACGGTACGATTTTTTGCTTGCCCAGCTCTCTCAGAGCTGGGCAAGTCCTTTAAGCAAAATATTGATTGATGCATTGATGTCACGGTCATGATGCGCCTTGCAGAATGGGCAGTCCCATTCCCGCACTGACAGTGGCTTCTTGCCCGTATCCTTGCCGCATTTTGAGCACATTCGGCTGGTGTATGCTGGATTGACCTTGATAAGGATCTTTCCGTACTTCTTGCACTTGTACTCCAGCATGTCACGAAATCTGCCCCAGCTTTGACGCAGGATTGAGCGGGCAAGGTGGTGATTCTTCGTCATGTTCTTGATCTTTAAATCCTCAATGACGATGACGTCGTATTCCTTTACCAGCTGGTCCGTGATCTTGTGCAGATAGTCATCGCGCTGATTCGTGATGCGGTTCATATAGCGGTTCTTGGCGACATTGGCTTTCTGCCAGTTGCGATAGTCAAACAGGCTTTTTGCGCCAAGAACCTTTTTGTTGGCGTTCTGCTCTGACTTAACCAAAGCCAAATGACGGCGCTTGGATGACTTGCTCTGCCAGATTTCTGCTTGTTTCTCGCAGTAATCTGATGAAAACTTGTCAAACTTTCTGCCGTCTGACAGGATGGCCAAGTGCGTCAGCCCCACGTCAATGCCAACCGCCTTGCCAGTCTTTGGCAGGAAGGCGGTCTTTTTCTCCACAATGAGAGAAAGCCAGTAGCGCCCGCAAGCATCGACGCTGATCGTGTAGCGCTTGATCTTGCCGTCGATGACGCCGGTTTTCGATGATCTGACTCTTCTCAGCTTCGGCAGGAACACGTTTCTTTTGCCCATGATCCGGATGCCGGACGACTTGCCAGTATATGACTGCTTGGCGCTGTGCTTTGAGTGGAAGCGGGGCTTGCGCCTCGTTCCGGCAAAGAATGCCTCCCAGGCATCGCTGATGTTCTTGGTCACGATTTGGAAGCTGGAGCTGTCGCTTGCCTTGAGGAATGGATATTCGTTCTTTAAAACGGGAAGCAGATTGTTAAGATCGAATTCCGTTAACAATTTTGATTTCTTGTTGTTCTTGTAGCGTTCCTGATAGAGGCTGACAAGCTGATTCCAGAGGAAGCGGTCATTGCCAAAGAACTGTCTAAGTTTGGCTTGTTGTACGAGAGTCGGGTACAGTCTGATTTTTACTCCATATTCCGGCAGATCTGACTTGCGCTTGCGTATTGCCATGTCGCTTCCTCCTTTCTAGCGTTTAGTGAAACGGTCTATTCCATTGCGTCTCAATGTATTTCTTGACGGCAGCTTCGGTTGTCGCTCCAATGCTTCCTGCGTAATAGCTCGGTGACCACCCCAGAAGTATTCCTTCATCGTTTCCGGATACTTTTCACAAAGCCACTTGGCCGTAATGGCTTTGAGCTATTTGTCACGCTCTCTTTGGGTTTGGCAGACAGCAGAATATGCACGTGAGTTGGCATTATTTCCAAAGCCTTGACCGTATACTCATTCTCACGGCAAATCTGAAGGATCTTGTCCTTGAGTGAATCGACAATAATCGGATTAGCCAAGGCTTGGTTGCAATACTTGGTACACCAGACGATGTGGTAATTGAGGTTGTATACGTAGCCTCGTCCATGGATGATATCTGGCTCATCATTCCTGAATTCGTATTTAACTATATGAGTTGCACCTTCTTTCAACATTTGCAGTTCTTTAGTTGCTTATATTATATCGCATATCGAACTAATGTTCACGCGTTAAAACAAAAAAGGGGGCGATTCAACTCGGCATTGAAATGCCAAGTTTTCTCGCCCTCAACGTAATAAACAATGTCCGTAAGCATTAATTTTGGAGGTACAAATTAATAATGGATAACACCCATCTAAGCTAAATTAGATGAGTGTTTTTTTGGCTTATTTTCAAAAATCGCCGCAGTTGAGGCCAACCGCGAACTTAATTATCTTCAGTTTGCAACCGGTAACATGTTTGCATAATTAAGAGTTGCCAGATCTGGTCCAGCCCCGCATTTTTTAAGAAAAAGCGTCCTTGAAGCGCTTTCGGCTAAAAAATCGAAAGCTGCCAGCGGGCTTTGCCTAACTTTTATCAGCAATTTCTCAAAAATAGCCCACATCAACAAATTGGTCTAGAGTTTCCATAACGACAAAAGCGTGTTATAAAAGTAAACATAAATCAAACAAATAAATTGGTATGTGAGGAGAGATTTTATGAACACCGCCAACACAGTCTTTTTGATCGTTTCCGCGATCCTTGTCTTCTTTATGACTCCCGGCCTGGCCTTCTTCTACGGCGGGCTGGTTTCCAAGAAAAACGTCGTCAACACGATGCTGTCCGTCTTCGTAATCTGCGGCTTAGCCATCGTCTTATTCGTGGCCTTTGGCTATGAAATGTGCTTTAACGGCGACATCGGCGGGGTTGTTGGCCATGTCCGCCACTTCTTCCTGTCAGGCGTCGACCTGAACAAGATCGTCTTGAAAGACTTGAGCATCAACAGCGCCACCTACCTGGTCTTTGAAATGATGTTTGCCATCATCACCCCAGCCCTCTTCGTTGGGGCCACGGTCGGCAGAATGCATTTCAAGTTCCTGCTCTGGTTCGTCGTCATCTGGTCTATCTTGATCTACTACCCCCTGGTACACATGGTTTGGGCTGCCGGCGGCTTAATGGCCAAGTGGGGCATCCTGGACTTCGCCGGCGGGACCGTCGTGCACATCAACGCCGGGATTACCGCCCTGGTCTTGTCCATCTTCCTTGGGCCGCGCTTCAACCGTAACGTTAAGCCTTACAGCATTCCTTGGGTTCTGCTGGGCACTGCCATTCTCTGGCTGGGCTGGTACGGCTTCAACGCCGGCTCTGCCTTCGGCATGACTGACATTGCCGTCAACGCCTTTTTGACCACCACTGTTTCAACCGCCGTTTCCATGGTCACCTGGATGCTCCTGGAAACTGCCGTCAAGTCCAAGCCAAGCTTGGATGGGGTCTGCACCGGTGCCCTCTGCGGCCTGGTCGGCATCACTCCAGGCACGGGCTACGTCACCAGCGTCGGCGCCTTCTTTACCGCCATTCTCTGCACCCTGGCCAGCTTCCTGTTCATCAACTACGTCAAGCCGCGCCTGGCTTACGATGACCCACTGGACGCCTTTGGCTGCCACGGAGTTTCCGGGATCGTCGGCTCCTTGACGGTCGGCCTCTTTGCCACTAAGAGCGTCAACCATTCCATCGCCTTGAACGGTCTGTTCTACGGCGGCGGGATCAAGCTCTTCAGCATCCAGCTGGCCGGCACCCTCTTTACGATCGTCTTCACGGCCGTCATGGCCAGCCTGATTATCGTCGTGCTCAAGCGCTTCGTAACCATGCGGGTCAGCGCCAGAGACGAAGAAGTCGGCTTGGACCTCAGCGAGCACGGTGAACTCGCTGATGCCTACTTGAGCGACAGCACTCCGCTTTCCGCCAAGTAATTTTTCACCGCTTTTCTGATTAATATCATCTCTAAATCACACCTTAATCCTTTAACATCCCTATATCTCTTTACCAAAAAACTCTACTGTCAAGCGCAGTAGAGCTTTTGCTTTGTTCTGTTTTAACCGTCCTTGCTTACAGGCAGCCATTCACGACCCGTTCCGGCCGCTTGCCCTCAGCCACGCGCTGGACGTTCTCCCACATCATCCGGTAGCCGCGCTTGAACGACCCGGTCGTAATCCCGCCAACGTGCGGCGAGTAGAGGACTCTGACCCCAGCCGCCGGCACCAGGTCAACCAGTGGGTTGTCGGCCGTCGTTGGCTCTGGGGCAACCGTGTCCAGGCCCGCGCCGGCAATCTGGCCGCTTTCAAGGGCCGCCCGCAGGGCCGCGTTGTCAACCAAGTCCCCCCTGGCCGTGTTGATCAGGTAGCTTCCCGGCTTCATCTTGGCCAAAAAGTCCCCGTTGACCATGCCCGTGGTTTCCGGAGTTACGGCCACATGGAGGCTGATGATGTCTCATTCTTCCAATAACTCATCCAGTGGCAAAAACTTGACGTGGTGGCTGCTTTCAACTTCCGGCGTCCTTCTCCGGTGGTTCCAGTAAAAGACCTGGCTGCCAAAGGCATGCAGGCGGTCGGCGGTCGCCACCGCGATATCGCCAAAGCCCACCAGGCCCACCTTGCAGTCGGCCAGGTCAGTGATTCCGCTGACCATCATCGCCTGCTTGACGGCCAGCTGGCGGCCGGCCTTTTCAGCCTCATTGCCGCCCACGACGTCGCGCAGCAGTCCCAGCATCAACAGAATTGCCTGCTCCGCCACGGCCCCGGCATTCATGCCCTTGCAGTTGCAGACCGGCACGCCGCATTGTTTCGCGGTCTCCATGTCGATTCCATTGTAGGCCACCCCTTCAGAGTGGATCAGCTTCAAGCCGGGCAGCCGCTTGATCAGCTCTCCCGGCACCTTGGCGATGGCATCGGCCAAAAGGACGTCCGCGTCCCCAGCCTTTTCGACGATCTCTTCAACTGGCGCGTCCAAGTCAAAGAAGACCTTGTCCGTCTCTTTGACGATTGGCCAGTCTGGCGCGTACTTGGCGCTCCGCTTTGGATCTCCAATAATTGCAGCTTTCATTTCTTTGCCCGCCTTTCTTGCTTATTTATTAATCATATCGCTATTTTAGCATTGATCAGGCACTAAATGAAAAAATGATTAAGGCAAGGCGAGGCAATGCTTAATTGAACGAGTACAAGCGCTGCAGCACCAGGTAAGTCCAGGAGACCACGTGGCGGGTTGGCCGGTTGTCTCTAGAGACGAAGAGGCCAACCAGGCGGTGACGGAGCTTCTTGTAGGTGGCCAGGTCATAAGTCTTCAAGAAGCGCCAAAGATCATCCTTCTTGGCCAGATATTCCGGCTTCTTCCCCCGGATCAAGATCACGCTGGTAACGCCCGTGACGGCTTCCAGGAAGTAGTTCATGTACTTGGCGTATGGCGCCCGCTTGTCGACCTGGGAGGCATAAAAGACGATCAATTTCTTGTTGATCATGATCTGCTGGTCAATCTTGCGCAGCATTACGGATTCATTGACGGACTGGTCGTCGCGGCCAATGAAGTAGTGGTAGAAGTCGACTGGCAGATAGTACATGGTCTTGACGTGCACCATTGGCTCGAAGACAAAAATATTGTCATCATATGAGACCTTGGTCGGCAGGGTCACCTGGGCTTGTTCCAAGACCTTGCGGTTGTAGATGACTGAGTGCAGCATGAAATACTGGCCCAAGTTCAGCTTGACCTGCGGCCAGGAAAAGACCTGCTCTTTGGGCAGGCGGGGGAATTTGACCACCTTTTGCCGGTGCTTGGCCGGCTTGTCATAGACGTAGTTGGCCAAAAAGAGGTCAACCTCTGGCCCCTTTTCCAGGGTATCCAGAACCTGCCGGTAGGCCACCTGGTCCAGCCAGTCATCAGAATCGATGATCTTGACGTACTTGCCGCTTGCCCGCTTCAAGCCGTTGTTGATCGCCCCGCCATGGCCGACGTTGGCTTCGTGGATTGCTTCAACGTTGTCGTATTTGGCCGCGTAGTCATCCACCATTCTTGGAGTAAAGTCGGTTGACCCGTCATCGACTAAAATGATCTGAACCCTCTCGCCGCCTGGCGTCAAGGAATCAACGCAGCGGTCCAGATAGGCCGCTGAATTGTAGCAAGGAACAATTAGACTTAATAGCTTTTCCACGATAATCCACACTTTCTAGAACTCGGTTAAGTAATTATACCAAGAATTACGCGGCCAGCGAGATTTCAGACGCTAATTTATCGCAATTTTAACCAGCAAATATGCAAAGAAAAAGACTTCCCAGACGGCAGTCCGGAAAGTCCCTTTAATTTCAAACTTTAGTATGAAGATTAGCCCATCAAAGCAACTGGGTCAAGCTTGATACCAGGGCCAAAGGTTGCGGCAACAGCGCAGCTCTTGATGTATTGACCCTTAGCAGCAGCTGGCTTTGCGCGCAGGATAGCGTTTTGCAAAGCGCGGAAGTTTTCAGTAAGTTGTTCTTCAGTGAATGAAACCTTACCGATAGCAGCGTGGATAGCAGCTTGACGGTCAACGCGGTATTCTACTTGACCTGCCTTAACGTTCTTAACAGCCTTGGCTGTGTCCATAGTAACAGTACCAGTCTTAGGGTTTGGCATCAAGCCCTTAGGCCCCAAGATACGGCCCAAACGACCAACCTTAGCCATCATCATTGGAGTAGCGATAACGACGTCGAAGTCCAGGTAGCCGTTTTGAACCTTTTCTACCAAGTCGTCAGCGCCAACTTCGTCAGCACCGGCTTCCTTAGCAGCGTCAGCTTGTGGGCCTTCTGCGAAGACGATAACCTTAACTGACTTACCAGTACCGTTTGGCAGAACGATTGAGCCACGGATTTGTTGGTCAGCTTGCTTAGGGTCAACGCTCAGGTTGTATGATACTTCTACTGAAGCGTCAAAGTTAGCGTATGAAGTTTCCTTAACCAGCTTGATAGCGTCTTCTACTGAGTACAACTTGCTGCTGTCAACTTTCTTAGCAGCTTCTAAATATTTCTTACCATGCTTTGGCATGAAAAATCCTCCTTGTATGTGTGGTCAAACGAGCTTTTTCCTTTGCTCTCCCACCTGACTTGCTAATTTAGTTAAATTAACAAATTAGTCCTTTACTTCGATACCCATACTTCTAGCAGTACCTTCAACCATGCGCATAGCAGCTTCGATTGAGGCAGCGTTAAGGTCCTTCATCTTAGTTTCGGCGATTTCCTTAACTTGAGCAGTGGTTACTGAACCAACCTTGTTCTTGTTAGGTTCACCTGAAGCCTTCTTCAAGCCGGCAGCTTGCTTAAGCAATACTGGAGCTGGAGGAGTCTTAGTAATGAAGTCGAATGAACGGTCTTCGTAAACGGTAATAACTACAGGAATGATCATGCCCTTTTGGTCAGCAGTACGAGCATTGAAGTCCTTAGTAAAGCCAACAATGTTGATCCCTGCTTGACCCAAAGCAGGACCTACTGGAGGTGCAGGAGTTGCAGCGCCAGCTGGAATTTGCAATTTAACAACGTTAATAACTTTCTTTGCCACGGTCAATACCTCCTTGATTCCGTGATGCGGTTAAAATGGAGAGTTTCCACACTCCCCTCCCACAATAATAAAGTACGTCTAATATAGTACAACGTAATCCCTTGCTTGGCAAGGGCTATTTTCAGGACTTTGCTACTTGCTCAAGGCGAGCCCGTAGAAGTAGTCCAAGGCAAAAATAACCATCAGGATCAGCACCAGCAGGAACTTGGTAATAAAGTTCTTCTTAAAGAAGGGAAACAGCTCCATAAAGGCTCCGCTGAACAAGAGCGTGGCCCCAACGCCGTAAAAGCCCGCGGTCTGGCTTTGCTTCATCAAGAGCGGCTCAATGGCAAAGCAGATGATGGCCAGGGCCAGCCAGACTTTCCGCCGGTTGCCCTTTTCTTGAAAAAATTCTTGGAATTTCTGCATCTTCCTTAGTCTTCAAGCTTTTCAACCTGGTCAAAGTCCAGTTCGGCAGTCGTCGCGTGGCCAAACATGTCGATTGACAAGTACAGCTTGTCCTTGTCGTCTTGGATGTCAGTGATCTTGCCGACCATGCCGTTGAAGGCACCTTCAGTGATCTTGACGTTTTCGCCGACTTCAAAGTGAACGTCTGCCTTCTTGGCTGGCTCGCCTTGCATGTGCAGGATGCGTTCTACTTCTTCAGGGTACAAAGGTGATGGCTTGGAACCACCGCCGTGGCTGCCGACGAAACCAGTAACGTTAGGGGTGTTCCGGACGATGAACCAGCTTTCATCAGTCATGACCATTTCAACCAAGACGTAGCCTGGGAAGACCTTTTCGCTGACTTCTTGCTTCTTGCCGTGCACGTCTTCCAGCTTTTCTTCTTGCGGAACGACCACGCGGAAGATGTAGTCTTGCATCCCCATTGACTGGGCCCGGGACAAAAGGTCAGACTTGACCTTGTCTTCAAAACCAGAGTAAGTGTGCAGCACGTACCATTGCTTCTTGGCAGTTTCAACCATAGTAAATATATCTCCTTTGAATTTTGGCAAACAAAAAAACCTCGCGATGAGGTTTTCCACTTGAATATGTCTAGATTATAACATAAGTCTTGCTCAATTAGAGCACAATTTGAATCAATTTTTCGAAGACCCAGTCCAAAGCGCCCAGGAAAATCGCGTAAAGAAGTGAAGTCACGACAACGTTGAGCGTGTCACGGCGGTTTTCCTTGGCACTTGGCCAGTGGACCAGCTTCATTTCATGACCAACGCTCTTGAAAAACTTAATCATCCTTGTCTTACCTCGTTTCCTTATGCAGAGTCTTCTTGCCGCAGTGCTTGCAGAACTTGTTCAGTTCCAAGCGCTGCGTGCGGTTCTTGTTCGCAGTGATTGAGTAGTTGCGGGACCCACAGACGCTGCAGGCCAAAGCTGCTTTCTTGACTGCCATAGTTTTCACCTTCAAACTTCGTTTAATTTTAGCAAAAAAAGCCAATATTTTCAAGCTGATTCGCCCCTTGGCGACATGACTTTTCATGATAGCACGTTTTTCCGCCTTTGTCAGCCAGGGCGTTATGCGCTTTTGGAATTTCATCCCCTGAATAATTGCTATTAGCGAATGTTGCCTGCTTCCGCTATGCTAAAGACAGGTCGAACAGCAGGCAAGCGAGCAGATCATTTTCCCACTTCCCTGACTTTTTCTATAATAAACTTGTAATAGTAAAAATTGCAGTCATAATTAAGGAGCAAAAAATGAATCAACATCCTGATTATTTGTTGAACAAGATCAAGTCACCGGCTGACCTCAAGCAGCTCAGCCTGGCGCAAATGCAGCAGCTGGCGGAAGAAATCCGCACCCTGATCATTGAAAAGGACTCAGTCACGGGCGGACACCTGGGTCCAGACCTGGGGATCGTGGAAGCCACGATCGCCTACCACTACGTCTTCAACGCCCCTAAAGACAAGATCGTCTGGGACGTCTCCCACCAGACCTACCCCCACAAAATGCTGACGGGCAGAGCTTATGCCTGGCTGGACCCTGACCGCTACGGGGACGTGACCCCATACAGCAACCCGGAAGAAAGTCCTTACGACTACTTTGCCGTCGGCCACACCTCAACCTCCATCTCCCTGGCGACCGGGATGGCCAAGGCCCGCGATTTAATGGGCGGCAAGGAAAACATCATGGCCTTGATCGGCGACGGCTCCATGACCGGGGGCGTAGCCTTTGAAGGCTTGAACAACGCGGCAATTGAGCCCCACAACCTGGTCGTCGTAGTCAACGACAACCAGTGGTCCATCGACAAGAACGTCGGCGGCTTGACCGTAGCCTTGAAGGCCCTGCGCGACAGCAACGGGCAAGCCGCGGCCAACCCCTTCACGGCAATGGGCTTTGACTACCGCTACGTTGCTGATGGCAACGACCTGGAGGCCATGATTGAAGCCTTTAAGGGCGTCAAGGACGTGGACCACCCGATCCTTTTGCACATCAATACCTTAAAGGGCAAGGGCTACCAGCCGGCCATCGACGATGAAGAAGGCCACCACTGGGTAATGCCTTTCAACTTAAAGGACGACTCAAGCAAAGCGCCTGCTTCCAAGCCATCCCCAGCCAGCGTTGCCGTCAAGACGGTTGAAGAAGCCATTGACCAAGGCAACAAGCGCATCATGGCCATCAATGCCGCCATTCCAGGCGTCTTTGGCTTGGACGACATGAAGGTCAACTACCCAGCCCACTACGTTGACGTCGGCATTGCCGAGCAGGAATCCGTGGGCTTCGCGGCCGGTTTTGCCAAAGAAGGAGCAACGCCAGTCCTGTTTGAGAACTCAACCTTCCTGCAAAGAGCCTTTGACCAGCTCTCCCACGACGTGGCCGCCAACAATCTGCCAGTCGTCATGGTCGTCGCGGGCGGGACGATTAACCCCAACTCCAAGACCCACGTGGGCTACTTTGACCAGGTCATGCTCTCCAACCTGCCAAACTGGACCTACCTTGCGCCAAGCAGCTTAGCTGAAGTCAAGGCCATGCTCAAGTGGGCCATTGAGCAAAAGCAAAGCCCAGTTGCCATCAAGCTTCCTGGCGGCAGCGTCCCTGAAGGAGACCCGGAAAACACCCTGGAAAACTATGACGAGATCAAGTACCAGGAAGTCAAGCACGGCGAAAAGACTGCCATCCTGGCCTTAGGCGCCACTCTGGAAAAGGGGATCAAGGCAGCCGAAGAGCTTGGGGCTTCCCTCTTCAACCCAATTTCCGCCAACATCCTGGATACGGACTGCCTGGACCAGCTCGCCAAAGACTACGACCTGATCCTCACCCTGGAAGACAATACCCTGGACGGCGGCTTTGGGCAAAAGATCGCTTCCTACCTGGCTGACAAGCCGGTCTTGGTCAAGTCCTTTGGCCTAAGCCGGATGTACATTGACACTGACATGTCCTTTGCCAAGATTCTCGAGGACAACCACCTGAATGTGGACCAAATCGTGGCCGACGCCCGGGAGCTGCTGGACTAGTCCTTTTCAAGCAAAACGGCAAACAAAAAGCACTTGCGGATGCAAGTGCTTTTTGTGACCCCTCCCAATCCCTGACGGGAATGCAAGCGAGTCTGGATGTAGGTCAAAAAATATAGTTGGATAATCTCAAAAATTAATCTTCAAACTATAACTATTTCTTAAGGTGTTCGTTGACAAATGAAATAATCTTGTCATCGCTGTCGTTCAGGAATGGAAGCATGGCTTGCTCGGTCTTGTCCGTGTCGTGGCCATTTGATTCCATGAAGTAGTCCCAAAGAGCGTCTCTAACAGGGGTGTCAGCGTCGCTCCAGTCGAATACCTCCTTCATTGAACGGTCCAGCAAAGCAGTCTTCATAATTTCTGACATTTTGATTACCTCCTAAATAAATTCATCCTACACCTCTTATTATAATCACTTTCTCCATGAATGCGTTATTTTTTACTCGTAAAATTTTCCCGAATTTTCTGGATTGCCCGGTACTTGGCCCGGTTGAGGCCCTTTTCAGCCACCTGGCAGCTGGCACAGACCTCGCTTTTCTCCTTGACGCCCAATAAGACCAGGAAAGCCTGCAATTCCAGCTTGGACAACTGGCTCAAGGCTTCCTCAGCCATAAACCAGACTGGAATGACCTCTTGGTAGTAGATGTTGGACTCTTCTTCGGCGTCCTCATCGCACAGGGGCTGCAAGCCGCGCTGCGAGCGTCTTTTCAAGGCCTGGGCATTCCGGCAGAGGTTGATAAAGCGGTGGCGGAGGCGGATCTTGAAGAGAGCGCCAAAGGGCCGGCGGCGGGCAGGATCATATAGCAGCGCGGATTCATAGCAGACGATCAAGGCCTCCTGCTTCCAGTCGCAGGCGTCATAGTCCGTTAGGTAAAACTGCCGCCGGCAGTTGTCCACCAATGGCTGGTAATTCACAAACAGTTTCTTTAATGCCTGGCTGTCGCCCTTGCGGACGCGGGCGATCAGTTTCAGCTCTTCTCCTTTTTCCATTATAAAAGCCCTTTCTACTGAATTTTAAAATCAGCATAAAGGGCTTGTTTGTCTTCTTAAATCGAACCGGAGTTTGTTCTAACTCTTAAAAACGGCTTGTAAATGATTTGCCTTACAGGGGATGACGGCTGTTAAAGGCTTGGTAGAGCAGGACCCCAGTCGCCACGGACGCGTTCAGGGACTGGACGTGGCCGATCATCGGGATGGTCAGGGTCTGGTCCATCTGCTTGAGCAGCAGCGGGGAAATCCCCTTGCCTTCGTTGCCGATGACCAAGACCGTCTTGCCGCTGGCGTTCCAGCGGCGGTAGTCCTCGCCGGCCATGGCCGTCCCAAAGATCCAGTAGCCGCGTTCCTTGAGGGCCTGCACCGTCTGCACCAGGTTGCCCACCCGGGCAACTGGCACGTGGTCAATGGCCCCGGTTGAGGTCTTGGCCACGACGCTGGTCAGCCCGCTGGCCCGGCGCTTGGGGATGATGACGCCGGAAACGCCGGTGGCATCCGCGCTCCGGAGGATGCTGCCCAGGTTGTGGGGGTCTTCAATATTGTCCAAAAGCAAGAGCAGCGGTGCTTCTTCCTGCTGGTCCAGCTGGTCCAGGAGCTGGTCAAAGTCAGCGTACGCGAACGAAGCGACCGCCAAGACCAGGCCCTGGTGGTTTCCGCCCTGGACCAGGGCGTCCAATTTGGACTTAGGCACGCGCTGAACGATCAGGCGCTTCTTTTTGGCATAGCGGTAGACTTCTCTGGCAAAGTCTTCTTGAACCCCTTCCGCCAGGAAGACCTTGTTGATCTTCTCCGCTTCCTGCGTTTTCAAAAAGTCGATTCCGGCATGCCGGCCAAAGACAAAATCTTCATTACTTGAAGACATACTCATCAGTTCCTCCATTTTCAACTTCATCGATGCACCAGGCAATCAGCTCCGCGACCCGCTCGCCCTGCCCGGCCAGGTCCAAGTAGCCGATAATGGCTTCAAAGCCCGTGGACATTTCATAGGTATGCAGGCTGGTGTGCTTGGCCTTGGTGTGGGTCTTGGCATTTCTGCCCCGGCGAAAGGCCGTCAATTCGGCCTCATTCAAGACGCCGTCGTCCTGCATCTTGGCTACCAAAGCTGCCTGGGCCTTGGCTGACACGTAATAGGTCGCGGCTCTTTGCAGGTTCTGCGGCTTGAGCATCCCGCCCTTGATCAGGTGCCGGCGGATGGCCGCCTCATAGATCCCGTCGCCGAGATAGGCCAGGGTCTGCCCGCTCAGGGTATCTGGGTTGATCTTGCTTTCAGTCAGCTTCTTTGCTTTATTCACGGCTCCACCTTGTTCCTTGCGGGGTATCCTTGATGGCGATCCCCATCGCCTGCAATTGGTCACGGATTTCGTCGCTCTTAGCCCAGTCCTTGTTCTTTCTGGCTTCGCTGCGCTCAGCGATCAGGGCTTCAATCTTGGCGTCGTCATCACCGGCTTCTTGAGCCAAAAGCTGGTCAGCGTCAATGCCAAACACCCCAAGCCAAGCAGTCAAATTGTCCTTGAAGGCCTTAAGGGCTTCCTTGTCAGCCTTTGGCGCGTTGGCATTTGAGTTCACGGCTGGCAAGGCTTCATAGATCGCCGTCAGCGCGTTTTGAACGTTGAAGTCGTCATCCATAGCCCCGTCAAACTTGATCTTGGTCTCTTCAACCAGCAGCTGCAGGTCAGCGTCAGCCAAGGATTCAGTGTCGTCAGCAAGCCGGTAGCCGATCGAGGACAGGGTGTTCTTGAAGCGGTTCAGGATATTGGTGGCTTGGGCCAGGTTCTCTTCTGAATAGTTGATCTGGCTGCGGTATTGCACGCTGGCCATGAAGAAGCGCAGCACCTGGGGGTCCACCTTTTGCAAGATGTCGTGGACCGTCACGAAGTTGTGCAGGGACTTGGACATCTTCTCCTCATCCTTGCCGACCGTGACAAAGCCGTTGTGCAGCCAGTAGTTGACGAACTTGTGGCCCGTCTTGGCCTCGCTTTGGGCAATCTCGTTTTCATGGTGCGGGAATTCCAGGTCTTGCCCGCCCCCGTGGATGTCCAGGGTGTCACCCAGGTACTTGGTGGACATGACGGAGCATTCGATGTGCCAGCCTGGCCGCCCCTTGCCCCAAGGAGAGTCCCAGGCAATCTCGTCAGGCTCCTTTTGCCCCTTCCAGAGGGCAAAGTCGATCGGGTCTTCCTTGCGGTCCTGTTCTTCGTCATTGACGTGCTTTGAGGCCCCTTCTTCCAGCTGGTCGATGTCTTGGTCGCTCAGCTGCCCGTAGTTCTTGAACTTCTTGGCCCGGTAGTAGACGTCCCCGTCTGCTTCATAAGCGTAGCCCTTGTCGATCAGGGTCTGGATAAAGTCAATGATGGCCGGGATTTCGTGGGTTGCCCGCGGGTGCAGGGTTGCTGGCTCAATGTTCAAGGCTGTAGTGTCTTCCAGGAAGGCCTTGATGTAGCGCTCAGCCAGCTCCGGCACCGTAGTGCCTTCAGCGCGGGCTTCGTTGATCATCTTGTCGTCAACGTCAGTAAAGTTGGAAACGTACTTGACCTGGTAGCCCTTGTATTCAAAGTAGCGGCGGATAGTGTCAAAAGCGATGGCGCTTCTGGCATTGCCGATGTGGATGTAGTTGTAGACCGTCGGCCCACAGACGTACATGCTGATCTGGCCCGGGACCAGCGGCTTGAATTCTTCTTTTTGGCGCGTTAAAGTGTTAAAAACTTTCACTAGACTTTCCTGCTTTCTTTTAAAAGTTTTTCCTTGCCTGCAATAATCACTCTTCATTTTAACAGACAATCCGCCTTGTTGGCGCAAATATCACAGCTGGCCGTGGTAAAATCTGAAAAAAGAGGATTTTTTAGAAAAGGGGAACAAATGAACCTACTCGAGGACTTAAAGAACTACCAACCTTACAACGAACAAGAGGCCACAGATGTCAAAGAAATGATCTACCGCCTGGAAACTGGGGAAGAGCTGTTTCTGCGGTCAAATTTAGCCGAGCACTTCACGGCCTCGGCCTGGGTGGTCAATCCCGCACGCGACAAGACGCTAATGGCCTATCACCGGATCTACGACTCCTGGGCCTGGCTGGGCGGACATGCTGACGGCGACCATGACCTGCTGCGCGTGGCCCTGAAGGAAGTCAAGGAAGAAAGCGGCGTTGTGGCACGTCCCGTCACAAACCAGATCTATTCAGTCGAGATTTTGACCGTTGATGGCCATGAAAAGCACGGGAAATACGTTCCTTCCCACCTGCACCTGAACGTCACCTATCTCTTGGAAGCCGACGATCGGCAAGCTATCCGGCCTAAAGAAGACGAAAACAAGGCCGTCGCCTGGTTTGGCTTGGCGGAAGCCCTGGAGAAGTCAAGCGAGCCCTGGTTCGTCGACCGGATCTACAGGAAACTGAACCAGAAGCTGCAAGCCTATCCCGCAAGCAGCCCCCTTTCTGCGAAATAAGCGAAAAAATTTTTCAAAATAATGTTGACAAATGCTAGGAGGCATTTTAAGATTACTTTAACAAAAATTTAAGTTGGATCTACAAAGGTTTTGATTAGAAGAGTAGCTAAATTGGCGACTGAAAGAGAGCCCGGATGGTGAAAATGGGCAGCCGGCTTTTAGTGAAACACATCTAAGAACCGGTCCGCTGAACTCAAGTAGGCTGACCCGCTAGCGAGCGTTACCACGGCTGCCCTGACTGTTTCCAGTCTTGCCCGGCAAGCGGAGAGTAGTTAGCGGCAGTGTAAGGTCAGCTTTCGTGAGGAAGCTGATGAATTTGAAGTGGGACCGCGACACAATCGTCTTCAAGGGAATTATTTCCTTGAGGGCGATTTTTCTTTTCCTAGAAATCTAATCAGCCGCGAGAAGGAGCACCGCATGTTTAGCAAACGACATTGCCATTTACGTCAACACAACCAGCAATCAAAGCATCAACCCAACCCTGTCAATTTTAAATTCGAGGGAGAAAATCATGAACAAATCATTTGCTTTAACTGCCCTTACTGTAATTACCCTGCCCCTCCTGGCAGCCTGCTCTAAGTCATCCGCTTCAACGACCCAAGTCAAGCAGGTCTTGAACTGGCCTAGCTACGGGGAAGTAACCACGATGGACCCGGCCAAGAACAACGACGTCTACGGCGGCGAACAATTAGGTGCGACCTTGGAAGGGCTGGTACGCCTGGGCAATAATTCCAAGATCCTGCCCGGCATCGCCAAGAGCTGGACTGAAAGCAAGGATGGCAAGACCTTGACTTTCACTTTAAGAAAGAATGCCCGCTGGTCCAACGGCGATCAAGTTACGGCCCAAGACTTCGTCTATGCCTTCAGAAGACAGGTCAACCCGAAGACGGCCTCAACCCAATCCTACAACTTCTCCGGGGTCAAGAACGCCGATGCCATTCTCAAGTCCAAAAAGCCCGTCAGCTCCTTGGGCGTCAAGGCCACTGGCAAGTACAAATTAACGATCACGCTGGAACGCAAGGTTCCCTACTTCAAGCTCCTCTTGGCCAGCTCGCCTTTTGCCCCGCAAAACAAGAAGTTTATCGAAAAGTGCGGCAAGAAATACGGGACGGCAGGCAAATACACCTTGTCTGACGGGGCTTTCGTCATAAAGGGCTGGACTGGCAGCAACCTGACCTGGAAACTGGTCAAGAACCCCTACTATTACGCTAAGAGTTCCGTAAAATTGACCAAGATCAACTTCACGGTCGTCAAGTCCCAATCAACCAGCTACAACCTCTACCAAGCCGGCAAGCTGGACATGACTACCCTGTCGGCAACCCAAAGCAAGAGCTTGAAGGGCAAGAGCGGCTGGCAAATCAAGCAAAACGACCGCTCCCAATACCTAATGTACAATTTTAAGACGGATAAGAATCTCAGAAATCGCTACCTGCGCCTGGCCATCTCCGCGGCCATCAACAAGGCAACTTTAGCCAAGACCTTGAATGCCGCTAACGTCCCAGCCACCTCCTTAACGCCAAAGGGCATTGCCGACAAGGCAACCGGCAAGGACTTCAGCCAGGAGGTCATCACCAAGAGCAACAAGGCCCTGCAAGCCGGCGACAAGACCTTGGCCAAGACTTACTACCAGAAGGCCCTCAAGCAGCTGGGCAAGAAGCAGATTACGATTAAGCTGCTCGGCGATGACACTGACGACGCCAAGAAGACCACCGAATTCATCCAAAGCGCCCTGGAAAGCACTCTGGGCATGAAGGTCGAAGTTACCAACATGCCATTCAAGAACCGCTTCGCCAAGGAAGAAGCCGGCGACTTCGATGTGATCCTGGACGGCTGGAGCAGCGACTACGCTGACCCGAACTCCTTCCTCGAAATGTTCCAAAAGAGCAACGTCAACAACTACGGCTCATGGTACAACACGGCCTACGACACTGCCGTGGCCAAGTCAAAGACGGCCAGCTCAACCAAGGCGCGCTGGGCTTACCTGCGCCAAGCCGAAAAGATCCTTCTGTCTGAACAAGGCGTAACGCCGCTTTACTACGGCAACACCGCCAGCCTGGTCAACCCAAAGCTCAAGGGAATTACCCTGCAAGGGGCTGGCTTGGCCTACGACTTTAGAGATGCCTACTTCGTAAACTAGCCGCAGACCCACAACTGATCAAAGAGGCAGAAAAATGAAACTTGCTTACCAACAACTCGCCAATGAACAAGAAGCCGCCTTGCTGAAGGATCTGGCTGACCTGATCGCGATTGACTCCGTGCGCGACATGTCCAAGGCCACCGCGGAATACCCCGTTGGCCCAGGCCCGGTCAAGGCCCTCGACAAATTCCTCGCTTTTGCCCAAAGGGATGGCTTTGCGGTTGAAAATCTCGACAACTATGCAGGCACGATCAGCTGGGGGACGGGCGAAGAGGAACTGGGCATCGCCATTCACGTCGATGTCGTCCCGCCTGACCTGGGCTGGCAAAGCGATCCCTTCAAGATGACCATCAAGAACGGCCGCGTTTACGGACGCGGGAGCAGCGACAACAAGGGACCCGCCCTGGCCTGCTACTACGCGGCCTTGGCCTTGAAGAAGGCCGGCTTTGTCCCCCGCAAGAAAATTACCTTTATTATCGGGACCGACGAGGAAACCGACTGGGTCGGGATGAAATATTACCTTCAGAAGCGCCCTGCCCCAACCTGGCTCTTCTCGCCCGATTCCTCCTTTCCGTTAGTCAACGGGCAAGCCGGCCTGGCCGTCCTCAAAACCACCTTTACCAGAGCGCAAAGCCCGGCTGCTCCCTTGAAGCTGGTCAGCTTTAAATCAGGCCAAGCCACCAACATGGTCCCGGCCAGTGCCACGGCCACTATTGCCGGGACCGGGCTTTTGGAAGTCAAGGAGCGCTTTGGGACCTTCTTGACGCAAACAGGCCTGAGCGGTAAGGCGAGCCGCAATCGCGGCCAGCTGGACCTCTTCTTAGAGGGGACAGCTGCTCACGCCTCCATTCCTTTTGAAGGAAAAAATGGGGGCAGCTATCTGGCCAAGTTCTTGAAAGACCTGGCTTTTGCGGGCCGGGACTTGGACTTCCTGACCTTTGCCGGCGACAAAGACTTCGCGGACTATTACGGCGAGAAAATCGGCATCGCCAATACCGATCCCCAGATGGGCCGCTCCATCAACTGTCCTGGCGTCTTCTTTTATGAAGGCGCTGAAGGCTATATCAAGAGCGATATCCGCTACAGCCGCGGCAGCAGCCCGGAGAAGATGTGCGCCCAGCTGAACGCGAACTGGGGCAGCTTCTCTAAGACCGACTTTCAGCCTTATGAAGACTTTGAAAAGCCGCACTACGTGCCAGAAGACGATCCCTTCGTCCAGAAGCTGCTCGCGGTCTACCGTAAGCAAACGGGCGACTGCTCAAAGCCCATCGTTTCCGCGGGCGCCAACTACGGGCGCTTCTTCAAGAACGGCCTGGGCTTTGGCCCGGCCTTCCCTGGCAGCTTGGACTGCGCCCACGCCATTGATGAATCGGTTGCCATCGCTGACCTAATCAAAAGCATGGCCATCTATATGGAATGCATTTACGAAATCTGTCAATAGCCAAGCAAAAAAAGAAGCACTTCATCGCGAAGTGCTTCTTTTGCTATAAATCTTTAGTTGATGCCGGCTTCAGTCAATTGCTTGAGCGTCAGGTCCAGGTGCTTCATCACCGTTTCCTTGCCCATCAATTCCATGGCTTCACCGATGCCAGGGCCCACCATTGAGCGGGTAGTGGCAATCCGGATTGGCATGAAGAGCTTGCGGCCCTTGATCCCGGTTTCCTTGCGGGTCGCCATGATGGCGCCCATGATCTTCTTGGCCGTGAAGTTGTCCAGCTTGTCCAATTGCTTCTTGAATTCTTCAATTGCTGGACGGGCTTCGTCCTTCTTGATTTCTTCAACTTCTTCGTCAGTCAGGTATTCAGCTTCAGTGAAGAAGATCTTGCTCAAGTCAACGATTTGCTTGGTGTAGGACATTTGGTTGGCGTACATGTTGACCAATTGTCTTACCCACTCCATCTTGCCAGGAGCTGGGTTTGCTTCAACCAGGCCGGCTTCTTGCAGGTTGTGCAGGGCCAGGTCAAGCAGTTCGTCTCTGTCAGCCTTCTTCATGTACTGGTTGTTGACCCAGTCCAGCTTCTTTTGGTCAAAGGCAGCTGGCGACTTGGACAGACGAGCTGGGTCAAATTGCTTGATGAATTCGCGCTTGGAGAAGATTTCACTTTCACCAACTGGGGACCAGCCCAAGAGGGTGATGAAGTTGAACATGGCTTCTGGCAAAAAGCCCAAGTCCCGGTATTGTTCGATGAACTGCAGCACTGATTCGTCACGCTTGGACAGCTTCTTGCCAGTGGCTGAGTTGATGATCAAAGTCATGTGGCCAAAAACTGGTGGTTCCCAGCCCAAGGCTTGGTAGACGCAAAGCTGCTTTGGGGTGTTGGAAATGTGGTCGTCGCCCCGCAAAACGTGGCTGATTTCCATCAAGTGGTCGTCGATAACCACGGCAAAGTTGTAGGTTGGCATCCCGTCGCGCTTTTGGATGACGAAGTCCCCGCCGATCGTGTCTGAGTCAAAGCTGAGGTGCCCCTTAACGATGTCGTCCCATTCGTAGGTTACGCCTTCTGGAATGTGGATGCGGACAACTGGCTTAAGGCCCTTGGCCCGCGCTTCATCCTGCGCTTGCTTGATCTCATCAGCAGTCATGCCTTCGTATTCGTAGATGTAGTGCGGAGCAATCCCCATCGCTCTTTGTTCTTCACGCTGAGCTTCCAGTTCTTCTTCCGTCTCAAATGAGTAGTAAGCCTTGCCTTCTTCAAGCAATTGGTCGATGTACTTCTGGTAGATCGGCTTTCTTTCTGATTGCTTGTAAGGACCAAAGTCACCGCCAACGTCTGGACCTTCGTCCCAATCGATCCCCAGCCAGTGCAGGTTTTCGATCTGGGATTCAGCACCGCCTTCAACGTTGCGGGCCGTGTCAGTATCTTCGATTCTCAGAACCAAGGTACCCTTGTTGTGACGTGCAAATAAGTAGTTAAACAAAGCAGTACGCGCGTTACCAATGTGCAGGTGGCCCGTTGGTGACGGAGCGTATCTAACGCGGATTTTATTCTTAGCCAAAATTATGCCTCTTTCTTACTATTCTTCAACTTACTTAGTTTACTAGCAATAAGAAAAAAATTCAATCTCTTTGAGCTCTTGTGGCCGCTTAAATCCTTAATCCTCCAAAGCATTCATGAGCTTCCACCGTTGCTATTTCTGGCTTTCCGTGTATTTGGCAAAAATCCAGGTCTCGGCCCCGCCGGCAAGCAGGCAGTTGATGATCTGCTCAACGATCAGCATCCCCAAAATCGCGAAAATCGAGTCCGCCTTTTGGGTGAACGCGTCCGCCAGGTTGCCCCAGACGTGGCTGCTAATCCAAGAAAAGAGGATCACCAGCAAGAGCTCGATGACTTCCTTCAAAGTCTTTGCGGCCTTGGCCCCAACAAGCAAGTGGTCAACCAAAGCACCTGGCAGGTCAGTGACCAAAAGCCAGTAGTAGGTCAGTTCAATCGCGGCAAAAAAGCCCAAGACGGCCAGTTCCAGCAGAAAGCCGGGCATTTGCCCGCCAGTCTGGGAAAAGTCGCCGATCGAACTTTTGAAGCTGGCAGTCCTTACCATGGACCGGGACACTGGCAAGACATAGACCAGCATCATGGCCCAGGACAAAAGCCATTGCCAGAAGATTCCCAGGCCCGTCGTCAAGACATTGGCATTGAGAAAGATCCGGGAATCAGCCGGAATGACCCGCCAAGTCTGGCTGCGGTTGATTCTGTAGGCCTGGTAGATGGCCCAAATGGCATAGGCATTCATATCTAAGAACATGATCACGGCTGCGGCGGTGATGGTCGTGATCTTGCCCTCGACGCTCCAGTGCATTGCAAAGCCAAAGCCCAAAACAGTCACCAGCATGATTACGGCTTCGGCAATCAAGGACGCGTGCAGCGGCTTGCGCTTTTGCTTGAGCATGACACCCAGCAATTGCTTAAAATCAAGCATTTTTTCTCCCCCTAAATCAAGTCCTTAGCTCCGCTTGGCTTCCGTAAACTTGTTAAACACCAGCCACTGCAAGGCTCCCAGCAAGAGCACGTAGGCAAGCTGCAGGGCCAGGATGAGCAATAAGTCAATCAAGAAATCGTTGCCGCTGAAGTGGCCAGAAGCTGGCGCGAAGACTTCAGAGAACAAGCTGACTTCGTGCTTGCCCCCCATCAGCTTGACCAAGGCGTTGGCAAACTGGTTGTTGATGAAGGCAAAAAATGCCAGCAAAAGCACGAAGATGCCTGCCTTGACGGCCTTGGCGCTCTTGCCGCTGAAAGGCAGGCGGTCAGCCAAGGCTTCCATGGAATCCGCCAAGAAGAGCCAGTAGTAGACATCGCCCAAGAAATTGGCCATCAGCAGCAACAGCAGGATCAGCAAAGTGGCCGTCAGATTCACCTGGCGGTTGGCCTCCGCGATGCCTTTAAACATATTGGCATAATCCTGGCCTGACATCTGCATCCATAGCGGGATGCTAAAGACCGCGACCGTGGCCAGCGCCAAAAAGATAAAGCAGAGATAGTTGACCAAAGCCGACAAGCTGTTGGCTAAGACAAAGCTGCCCGACTTGACCGGCAACAGACGCCAGGTCTGGCTGCGGCTGATCTTCCAGCTGCGGAAGACCAAGAGGTATTTATAGATAAATGCGGCCAAAATAAAGACGATCATCGGAAAGCCAATGAAGGTGGCATTCATGCTCCAGTGGGTGGAAACGCCCACGGCCAGCCAGGTCACGCCGGCAATCAAGGCGCAGATGCCGTAGTCCAGCATCATCTTTTTGGCTTGGACCTTGAACATGGCCCCATAGGCCTGCTTAAAATCTGTCATCGCTGCTTACTCCTCCCCTTCATAGAAACTTTCGTACCATTCCTCAATTGACGCGTGCCCTTCCCGAATTTCGTCGGCACTCTTGTGCTTGATGATGTGCTTGTCCTTCAAAAGGACGACTTCATCCAAAACCGGGGCGATTTCGTCCAGGACGTGGTCGCTGATGATGATCGTCGCCTCATCCGGCTTCCAAAGAAGCAGGGACTTGATGATCTTCTTCCGGCTCATGGCATCAACGCCGTTGAAGGGCTCATCCAGCAGGTAGAGGTCGGTCTTTCTGGCAAAAGCCAGGGCAATGATCAGCTTCTCCCGCATCCCCTTGGACAAGGAACTCAGCTTGTCTTCAGCGTTCAGGTTCATGAATTCCAATAATTGGTCAAACTGCTGGCTGTCAAAGTCGGCAAAGACATCCTCATAGAAGCTTTTGACCTCCCGAATCCTCCTGCCGTCAGCAAACGCGCTCAGGTTGTCAGTCATGGACAAGTGGGCCTTGCGGCCAGCTTCTGAACTTTCGCCAGCCACCGTCACCGTCCCCTGGTAGTTCTTGGCCACGCCCGCAATTACCCGCATCAAAGTCGTCTTTCCGGCCCCGTTGGCTCCAACCAGGGCCACGATCTTGCCGTAGGCGACTTCCAGATCGACATCCGCCAAAATCTCTTTCCGGTTCATCCGGTAGGACAAGCCGGCAATTTTCAATACATCTGACATTTTGTTTTCCCTCTCCCTTATCTAACTTATCTGCTCTTGCAGATATCTTTCAAGCACCGCGACCAGCTGGTCTTCGCCAATGCCTAATTCTTTCATGCGGACGACGAATTCGGCCAGCTCCCGGTTGACCAGCCGCTCCTGGCTGTCGGCAATCAAGTCTTCATTGTCGGTCACGAAGTTGCCCTCGCCCCGCTTGGTATAGATATAGCCCTTGTCGCTCAATTCTCTTAAGGCTCTTTGAACCGTGTTGACGTTGACGGTCAATTCCACGGCCAAGGCCCGGACGCTGGGCAGCTTGTCGCCGGGCCGCATTTTCCCAGTCGCGATCTGCCGAAATAAATAATCTTGAATCTGCAGGTAGATCGGAATATTGTCTTTAAATTCCATGCTCATTCATCCCCTTGCTTCTTGTTGCTTCTTCATCAAAATCTTCCTGCCATTGGCCAAGCGCCAGGGCCAAGCTCCAAATTGCCCCGACCAGCTTCCAATTGATCTGGCAGCTTATCCTTCCTTTCTTTGCTGCGCATCCCTTTCGGTTCACGTTTGCCAGCCGCCTCCAACACGGCTGTCTACTGTACTAGCCATCTAATACACCATTATTATAGGACAGCCCTGCCGGCTTGGCAATCATCTTTTTGGCAAAAATAAAAGCAAGCCGGCCGCTGTTAACGGCAAGACTTGCTTTTATATAGTTTGATTTTTCTACAAGCAGCTTAAATGCCTGGTTCGGCATCGTACTTGGAAAGGTCGGTTATGACGCCGACGAACAGGGTCCGCTGCCCGTCGCCAGCCACCTTCATCATGCGCAGGTTGAAGGGCTGGGCATTAATGATGAAGTCCCGGCTATGAGGTTCCCGGCTTCTGCGGCAAACCGCGATCAGGCGCTTAGCCGCCCGCTGCCAGTTGGACTGCTCATCCAGCAGCCGCGCCTGCAGCTCCTGGCCGTCCATGTTCAGGCAACTAGCCAGCAGCTCTTCCCCATTATCGTTGATGTAAATCAGGTTCAAGCTGCCATCGGCTTCCTCTTCAATTTCAACGATCGGCAGAATGTCTTCGCCCTTTGGATTGCTGCCCAGGGTTGGATCAGACAGGACGTTGATCTGGCCAGCTTCCCGGTAGTATTCGTTCTCTTCGACCGGCTCCAAGTAGCCGTCAGCATGGTCGCTGAAATATTCAATAAATTCTTCAAAAGGCAGGGGCTGGGCAAACAAGAAGCCCTGCAGCCTTTCGCAGCCAACCTCCCGGAGAAAGTCGGCCTGCTCCATCGTCTCTACCCCTTCGCACAGGGTTTGGATGCCCAGCCGTTTGGCCATGTCGATTATGGCAGCAACGATGGTGCTGACGCTTGGATTGCTTGCAAAATTGCGCAGAAAAATCATGTCGATCTTGATCAGGTCAAAATTGTAGCTCTGCAGGTTGTTCAAGCTGGAATAGCCAGAGCCGAAGTCATCCATCCAGACGTCATAGCCGGCCCGCTGGAATTCACGCATGGCCCGCATCAGCGCTTCTGGCGCCGTAGTCAGGGTTGACTCAGTAACTTCAATTTTCAAAAGCTTGGGACTGAGGTCATACTTGCGCCGCAAGCGGTCGACTTCCTTAAAGATGTCGCAGACCTGAAAGTCAATCCGGGACAGGTTGACGGAAATCGGGATCATCGGCTCATTTTCGTCCTTCATTCCCCGGATAATCTGGCAGGCCTGCTCAATAATGCATAAGTCCAGGCGGTGGATCAGATTGGCTTCTTCCAAGACCGGAATAAACAGGCCTGGGCTCAGTACCCCTTTTTCCGGGTCAACCCAGCGAGCCAGAGCTTCCGCCCCGCATAGCTTGCCAGTAATGGCCCGCATTTCCGGCTGGAAATAAGCCTGAATCCAGCCCTTCCGCAGAGCTTCATTGAAGTGGGTCAAAACGTAGTCGCGGGAATCATACTTGTCCTTGACCTGCTGATCATAAATGCAGAAAAGCTGCTGGCGGTTGCCGGCCATGTACTTCAAGGCCTTTCTGGCATTATCGACCGCCGTCATCGGATTGTCGATTTGCTCCTTGCAATAGCAGATTCCAGCGTGAACGCCGTCAGACCAGCCATGAGTGCTGTCCGTCACCTCCTTGGACACCCGCTTGAGCTTAGGCAGCAGATTGTGGTCGGTCGTGATCATCACGAAATGGTCTTCGACAAAGCGCACCAAAAAGCTGGTTGGAAAGGTCGCCTTAATGATCTGCGCGGTGCTTCGCAAGAGCTGGTCGCCTTTGGCATAGCCAAAGTGGTCATTGTAGGCATGCATCCCGTAGATGTCAAAGAAGACCACGATCGGCGTCTCTCTGCTTTCCTGAACCTCATTCAGGTATTTTTGCGCGAAGCTTTGAAAGTAGTTGGTATTGGGCAAGCCGGTCAATCGATCCAGGAAATAGTCGTCTTCTTGGCTGGTCAAATAAGCCTGGTCAGTCAAAAACAGCCTTTCCTGCTGCTTGGTCAAGTCAACGTATTCAACCATGATCAATTCCGATTCAGCCGCCTTCAGCTCCCGCTTACGCTCAAGCAAGGCCGGCAGGCAGGACAGGTCACTGGCAATCGTGCCTTGCATCAATTGGGAGCGACTTTGGCCCAGCATCTGACACAGACCGTCAGAAACCAGCAGCAATTCCCGTCCCTCTGGTCCGGTTTGGTAGATCGCGATTGGGATGCTCAGGCTTTCATAGCTTTCCCGAACTTTTGGGTCGAATTCATAGCGCTCCATGCTTAGCGCCTCCTTTAGTCAACTGTTTCTTATTTTTATATTATATCATTTGTGTCTCAAGCTTAGACCGACTTCAGCCTTTGCGCTGCTTTCTATTAGCAATTTTCCAGATGCCTTTAAGCCCTTTTAAAGAAAAGTGCGTTAATTTTAACAATCCGTTCATGTTGATTTCATAGTAAATGCGAGCTATTTCTTTATTATTTTAGGTCTGCTACACTGGAAGTAGCTTTTTAAGCTTTAGCTGTAATTTTAGGAGGAAAAAATATGAAAAAGACCAAGACCTTTTTGGCCGCTGGCACAACCATGCTGGCAGCCTTGGCCTTGACGGCCTGTGGCGGCTCCAACTCTTCATCCGGCAGCAAGGACGTGCTGAACTGGGAAGAATCAGCCGAAATCCCAACCATGGACTTGTCAAAGGCAACTGACAGCGCCAGTTTCGTGCAATTGATCAACACTATGGAAGGCTTGTACCGGGAAAAGGCTGACGGCTCCCAAGAGCCAGCCCTGGCTACCAAGGAAACCGTCTCCAAGGACGGCAAGACCTACACCTTCACCCTGCGCAAGTCAAAGTGGAATGATGGCTCCCCAGTCACCGCCAAGGACTTCGTCTACTCATGGAGAAGAACCGTTGATCCGAAGACTGCTTCCCAATACGCCTACCTCTTCAGCGGCATCAAGAACGCGGACGACATCCAAAACGGCAAGAAGAAGCCGGAAACCTTGGGCATCAAGGCCGTAGGCGACTACAAGCTGGTCGTTACCCTTGAGCGGCGGATTCCTTACTTCAACAACTTGATGGCCTTTGGCTCCTTCTTCCCACAACAGGAAAAGGCCGTAAAGAAGTACGGCTCCAAGTACGGCACTGCTTCCAAGTACATGGCCTACAACGGTCCATTCGTCATGAAGGGCTGGAACGGCTCATCCCTGTCCTGGAAGCTGGTCAAGAACGACAACTACTGGGACAAGAAGCACGTCCACCTCAAGCAGGTCAACTACAGCGTGCAAAAGACTCCTTCAACCGCCTACAACCTCTACCAGTCAAACAAGCTTGACGCTGTTGCCCTGGATGCTGAGCAAAGCAAGCAATTGAAGAGCGTTAAGGGCTACACCCTCTACCCACGCGGGACTACCTTCTACATCCAGTTCAACCAGTACAAGAACAAGTACCTGCAAAACGCCAACATCAGAAAGGCCCTGTCCCTGGCCATCGACCGTCCAGCCCTGTGCAAGGTGCTTGGCGGCAACAACACCGTAGCCAAGACTTTGACTCCAGCCAAGCTGACCACGGTCAACGGCTCTGACTACATCAACATGATCGACAAGAACGACGAGCAGTACGCGACCTACAACAAGAAGCTGGCTCAAAGCTACTTGAAGAAGGGGATGAAGGAACTCGGCGTAAGCAAGCTGAGCTTCAAGCTTTTGTCAGACGATACTGACGGGGCCAAGAAGTCAACTGAAGCCATGCAATCAAGCATCGCTGACACCTTGCCACGAGTTTCCATCTCAACTCAAAACCTGCCATTCAAGACTCGGCTGGCCAGAACTGACGCTGGTCAATTCGACCTGGTCGTTACTGCCTGGGGCGCTGACTTCGCTGACCCAATCTCCTTCCTGGACCTGTTCACCAGCAAGAACGCCCAAAACGGCGGTCACTGGTCAAACAGCCAGTACGACAAGCTGATCCTCGAATCAAAGACGACCGGCTCAACCGACCAACGCTGGAAGGACCTCAGCCAAGCTGAAGGCGTGCTGCTGAAGGACGTCGGCATTTCACCACTTTACTCCAGCACCAGCGCCTGGATCGTTCGCCCAGGCATCAAGCATTTGATCAACCTGCGCGACCACTGGGACTTCAAGTACGTCACGATCGAAAACTAAGCGTGGCCATCCTAGCTAGAAACGCTAAACTAAAATACTGAACTAATTGCAACTTGGCACTCATCTACTTTAGATGAGTGTCTTTTGCTTGCTGTTGGAAAAACAGCCACAGCCGAGCACTTTTCGGGAACCATTTTTTGAAAAAGTACCTAACTAACTCAAAATCCGCGTTCGCCGCACCAGCCACTGCCCAAAGCTTTCTGATTGGTCCAGGCAATGTTGCAATGCTATAATTGGCGGGCAAACTATCAAAACAGGAAGGACGTTCAAGCCACCATGTACAAAGTCGTTAAAAAAGATACCATCAACGCAGACCGCTTCACGATTATCCAGGAAAAAGTCGAAAAAGACGGTCAGATTGCCCCTTTTTCCTATGTCACGATTGGCTTTGGCATCTCCATCATCCCCTTCGTTGACGAAGATCACGTCTTAGTCCTGAAGGAATACCGCCACCCAGTCGGCAGCTGGCAATACGAGTTTCCAAGCGGCGGCATCGATGAGGGCGAAGAAGCCAGCGCGGCCGCCAAGCGGGAATTATTGGAAGAGACTGGCTATGAAGCCAGCGAAATCATCCCTTTGGGCTTCACCTACCCTTCCTTTGGCTCTACCAATGAAAAAATCACCCTCTTTGCGGCCAAGGCCAGCAAGGCCGCGGCTCCTCAGCGGGAGATCCTGGAAGAGATCAAGGGCGAGATCATTTCTACCGACCAGCTGGAAGATCTGATCGCCAGCGGCCAATTTGCCCACGGGGCCGGGGAAGTCGCCTGGCTCAAGTGGCTGCTCTACCAAAAGCGCCAAGAGCAACACTAAGCCAAATCAAACAAAAAGCAGACCAGACCGCTTAAGGTCTAGTCTGCTTTTTGTTATTTTTCCAGCCAGCAGTCACGCAATTCCTGGCAAATCTGGGCAAATTCTCCGCCAAACAGGCTCTTCTTAGACCAGATAAAGCTGAAGCCGTGGCTGGCCGAGAAGTCAGCCAAGTCCAACTCCCGCAGCGTCCCCTGCTGCAGGTCTTTTGCGACCGCGGCCTTGTAGAGGAAGCTGATCCCGCAGTCGGCCTTCACCAGTTCAATGATGGAGTGCATGTTCTCCAGCTGGATGAAGTGGGCAAAATTGCTCAAAGCAAAATTCTCCTGCTCCAAGCCCCGCTCCAGGATATTTCTAGTGCCTGAGCCCGGCTCTCTGACCAGCAGCCTTTCTGAGAACAAGTCTTCCAGCCGCTTGGGCGGGGTCTTAAAGACGTGCTGCTTCGCGGCCACCCCGATGAACTGCTCCTTGGCCAGCGGCAGCTCGGCATACAAGTCGCGCGGGAAATTGCCTTCGACCAAGGCAAAGTCCAGGCTGCCGTTTTGCAGCTGCCTGAGCAGGCTGGCCGTGTTGGCGCAGGTCACCTTGATATTGACGCCAGGATGGCGCTTGACATAGACGGCCAGAATCTTGATCAGGGCCGTCTCCCCAATCGTCTTGGTGACCCCAAAGGTCAAAGTCCGCAAATCATCATTCTTAAGCTGGTTTTTGATCCGCCGCTCGTCATTGGCCAAGTGCCGCATGGCCTGCTCCAGCAACTTTCCCTGCGGGGTCAGGACCAGATTGCGCCCATCCCTGGCAAACAGCTTGACCCCATACTCGCGCTCCAGATACCTGATCTGGGTGGAAACCGCGGGCTGGGTCAGGTTCAACTGGCGGGCCGTCTCCGTAAAGTTGAGCAGCTGGCAAGCCGTTAAAAAAGTCTTGACGCGAAAGTCCAGCATAAAATTCCTCCTGTCATCCATAATTTATTTTTATCGCTAGCAAAAAATATACAATTTCTCATTTGCGTTGGCAAGCAATATACTGAAGCGGAAGCTAATTTGGAGGTAAAAAATCAATGCAATGGTTCAAAAGAAACTTGCCAGGTCTCTTGGTCTGCTTAGGCATCTCAATTCCGGCCTGGCTCTTGGGGGAAGCCTTCCCCGTAATCGGCGGCCCCGTCATCGCGATCCTGTTCGGCATGGTCATCGCCCTCTGCTGGACTGACCAGGGAAAAGCCGCCGAAGGAATCAAGTTCACGTCAAAAATCATCTTGCAGGCAGCCGTCGTTCTGCTGGGCTTTGGCATGAATTTAGGGGTCATCTTAAAGACAGGCGGCCAGTCCCTGCCGATCATTATCTGCACGATCTCCGTGTCGCTTTTGCTTGCCTGGGGCTTGCACAAGTGGCTGAAGATCCCTTTCAACATTTCCACCCTGGTTGGCGTGGGCTCATCCATCTGCGGGGGCAGCGCCATCGCGGCAACCGCGCCAGTGATTGATGCTGATGATGACGAAGTGGCGCAAGCCATCTCCGTGATCTTCTTCTTCAACGTCCTCGCCGCCATCTTTTTCCCCATGCTGGGCAAGGCAATCGGCTTTGATACCCTGCACGGCGATGCTTTCGGCATTTTCGCGGGCACGGCCATCAACGACACGTCTTCCGTAACCGCGGCCGCCGCTACCTGGGACTCCATGTTCAAGCTGGGCACGGCCACTTTGGACAAGGCAGTCACGGTCAAGCTGACCCGGACTCTGGCTATCATCCCCATCACCCTGGCTTTGGCCTTCATGCGGGCCAAGCAGGCGCGAAAAGACGGCAGCCACGCGAATGGCTTCAGCTTCAAGCGGGCCTTTCCAACCTTTATTCTCTACTTCATCCTGGCCGCGGTCATCACGACTATCGCCACCAGCCTGGGAGTCAAGGCCGCGGTCTTTGTTCCTTTAAAGACCCTGAGCAAGTTCTTGATCGTCATGGCCATGGCCGCGATCGGCCTGAATTCAAACCTGATCAAGCTGGTCAAGTCCGGCGGCAAGCCAATCCTGCTGGGTGGGGTCTGCTGGATCGGGATCACTCTGGTCAGCCTGGCCATGCAGCATATGATGGCTATTTGGTAAAAAAGAAGTCCGCGAAGAACTCGCGGGCTTCTTTCTTTAATGTGATTAAGTAGAGCGCGGTCTGCGCCCGGCAGCCAAGGATCGAAAAGAAGAGCATGACGGCCACGAAGACTGAGCCGGACAAGTAGTCGGCCGGCTTCAGCCAATCTATTTTATTTTTCATTCCTAGTTTTGATATACCTACTACAGTTTAGCCAGGTCTTCCGCGGAATCAGCGCAGCTTTTCTTCAAATTGCTTCTTAACGCCAAAATTGTAGACCAGCACGTAGCCCATCACGGCCCCGAAGCCAGCCTGCAGGCATTCAAACGGGAATTTGATCAGCGAGATTGCCGGAGTGGCATAGATGAAGGCCCGGCCAAGGGTGTAGCCAGTGACCATGACCGCTGCCCCAGCCAGAATGCCCAGCATGACCTTGCCGCGGTTCTTAGGATACTTGCGGGCAACGTAAGCAATGATCATTGCTTCCAAGCCGTGTGAGAAGAGACTGACAAACATTGGTGCCGGGTAGAACAGGGCATCGCCCAAGAAGGCGCCGACGCCGCCGACCACAAAGGCCTCCGATGGCATAAGCATCAAAGCTGAAGCCACGATCACCACGTCATTGAAGTAAAGGTGACCGCCAGGTACTGGAATGCTGAAGGATGACAAAGCAACGTTCATCGCCATCAATACAGCAACTACAACTGTTCTTTTAATCGACCAAGCTTTATTCATATTTACTATTTCTCCTTTCTCGGCTTAAGCAGTTTTTAAGATCAATGCCTTTATCATAATCTTTTAATTTTATTTTGTAAAGCGTTAAGATCAATTAACTTACTTTTTGTCAAAGAAAGGTCCACCAGTGATTTGGTTGCGGCCGTTCTCCTTGCTGCGGTACAAGAACTTGTCGGCCGTGTTGACCAAGCTCCAGAACGCTTGCAGGTTTTCTGGCCGCCCCCAGGTGTAGCCGCCTGAGATATGGATATCCACGACGGTGCCTAGGATATTGCTTTGAAGCAGGTCCTGGCGGATAACCTGGTCCCGGCGCCGGAGCTCGCTTTCCGGCACATAGTCGCAGATCACGAGGAACTCGTCGCCCCCATAGCGGTAGCAGTGCTCGTCGCCATAAACGTCGCGGATGGCCTGGCTGACCGTCTTCAGAGTCTCATCCCCGAAGCGGTGGCCATAGTTGTCGTTGATCAGCTTGAACAAGTCAATGTCGATGATCATCGCGACGATTTTCTTGCCGGCAAAACGGTCAATGAAATCATGGTCTAGCGCCCAGCGGTTTCTGAGGCTGGTCAAAGAGTCCTGCAGGGCTTCTTTTTCCAGTTCATCGATCTTGTCCTGCTGCTCAGAGACGTCGATAAAAAAGCCTGCCAGGCCAACGATTTGCTCTTCGCTGTAGAGCGGGGCCTTGTAGGCCACGATGGTCTGGCTCCGTCCCTTGGCGATCGTCGTGCCCCAGCTGCGGGCTGGCTGGCCGTGCAGAACTTCTTCCTCAGCCTTTCTGAAGGCTTCAGTCTGCTCATTCCAGGCCATGTCGTCATCGGTCTTGCCCAAGACGTCCTCCAGCTGCAGGCCATAATAGTCCAAAAAGCGCTGATTGACACCTAAAAAACGGCGCTTGGTGTCCTTCCAGAAGACCCCAATGTCTTTTGACCTGAAGACGGCATCCCACAGGTTGCCCTTGTAGATCTGCCCAGGAATAGTCTCCAAGCGATCAACCAAGGCTTCAGTCTGCCGGTTCGCTTCATTGGTCTCCCCTTCGACGTAGTCGACGATCAGGTAGTCTTGGCCATTGAATTCAAGGACTTGGCTCTGGGCTAAAAACTTCCGCTTCTTGCCCTTGATAGTCACGTGCACTGACCGGGGCTTGCCGTTCTCACATGGCACTTCATTCTGCCCGCTAGCCAACTCGTTGGCGATGCTTTCGCGGTCATGGCCCAGCAGGTCACAGAAGCCTTGAGAGATAAGCCAAGGGTACTTTTCTTTCCCCTTAACCTTAAAAAAGACCAGAGCTAGAGGCGAGGCTTCATAGATGCGGCGCAGCTCAGCTTCGTCTGTCAGCCTTCGTTTTTCCATTTATCCCGCTCCTTCCTGGCAGCTTTGCCTGCATTTTGCATATTTTAATTCTAACATCTTTGCCTGACCGATAAAATAACTACAGACAAAGAAGAAAAGCGAAAAAAGACGCGAACCACCGGGAATGGATCGCGTCTTTTTTGGCAATATTTCAGTTGTAGAACCTAAAATTACAATGATTTCATTTTTTCTAAACAAACTAGAAGCGGTGCTTCTCGTCTCTTCTGTAGGCCACGTACTTAATGTTCAGCAAGTCCATCGCGGTGATGTTGTGGGAAACAGAGTTTGAGCCGTATGAGCCAGTCCCCAAAGTCAGTGATGGCATCAGGTTGTTGTAAATCCCGCCGATCCCGCCGAGGGCAGCTGGACTGTTGACCAGGATCCGGCAAGCTGACATCTTGAAGGCAAATTTCTTCAAAACGTCGACGTCGTGGGTGTGGATGCCGGCAGTGTGGCCGCGGCCGCCGTAGTTCAGCAGGGCGGTACAGATCGTGAAGGCTTCAGATTGATCCTTGGCCTTGTACATGGTCAAAACTGGGGACAGCTTTTCGGCTGACAGTGGGTGACCCTTGCCGACGCCGTGGTATTCGGCGATGACGACCGTCGTGTCTTCTGGAACATCAACGCCGCACATCTTGGCGATTTGGTAGGCGCTCTTCCCGGCCATTGGCCCGGCAACCGTGCCGCGGCGTGGGTCGATGAAGTGTTCCTCGAACTTCTTGGTTTCGTCCTTGGACAGGAAGTAGCACTTCTTTTCGGCGAACTTTTGCTTAACTTCATCGTAGACGTCAGCATCAACTACGACTGAGTTTTCTGAAGCACAGATCATCCCGTTGTCAAAAGTCTTGGAAAGGACGATGTCGTTGACTGACTGGTCAAGGTCAGCGGTCTTTTCAATGTATGAAGGACCATTGCCTGGGCCAACGCCCAAGGCTGGCTTACCAGTTGAGTAGGCTGCCTTGACCATGCCTGGGCCGCCAGTAGCCAGAACCATTTGCACCTTTGGGTTGTTCATCAAAGCGGTCGTAGCCGTCAGGCTTGGCTCAGTGATCCATTGAATCCAGTCTTCTGGAGCGCCGGCGGCAACAGTCGCGTCGCGGATCAATTCGGCCGTCTTCACGCAGGACTTTTGGGCTTGCGGGTGGAAGCCGAAGATGATGGTGTTCTTTGACTTCATGGCGATCATGGCCTTGAAGATAACCGTTGAGGTTGGGTTGGTAACTGGAGTAACCCCAGCGATGACGCCGATTGGCTCAGCGATCTTCACGATCCCGGCCTTTTCGTCTCTTTCAACCACGCCGACTGTCTTCATGTCCTTCATTGATTCCCAGATGGTTCTTGAAGCGTATTCGTTCTTGGCAGTCTTGTCAATGACCTTGCCTCGGCCAGTTTCTTCAACAGCCAGCTTAGCCAGTTCTTCGGCGTGTTCAACGCCAACATTTTCGATAACTTGACACAGGTGGTCGACTTGCTCTTGGGTGAAGTCATCCATCTTGCTCAAAGCAATATGTGATTTATTAGCTAAATCATCAATATGACGGTAGATTTTCTTGTTTTCCTCTTCTTGTTCTTTGTCGGTATGTGTAGTAGTTACAGCCATTTTTCTGATTCTCCTACTCGGTTTCTCGTTCTGGTTTCTTTGTGATTCATTTCTCAATTACTATCATAACAGCATTTTTTTAAAAGAAAACCCCCTTTTTTTCGGCAGATTTTTCTGCACAAAGATCTTGATTTATCAACAATTCGGCCCTTTGGGCAATGAAAGCGCTAACTTTTTATGGAATTGTGAGAAAAATAACTTTTATTGTTCTTTAAAGAACTTAAATATGGTAGGATTTTTTAGCAAATTTAAAAGTGACTTTCATATATCAACAGCACTTTTCCCCATTTTGTAAGCATTTCCGGATTCAAGCTCATTTTTGACAAACTTTTCCAGCTGTCAGCCTTAACAGCACCGGCCTCTATCGCCAATATCTGTTACCACTTTCACATTTTCTGTTAAAAATGAGTCCGTTAAGGCAAGGTCGTTCAGCTTTGACTTTGGCTGCAGTGTTTTTCGGGACCGTATTGCTCGTTTTTGGCTTCAGTTAGGGACTTTTCGGGAACGCACTGCGCGATTTTGGGCTTTGTTGGGGATCTTTCGCAGTCCAATTCCCTAAAAGTCCCCAACTGACGCGTTTTTTCAAAAATCAATTCCCGAAAGGTACCCAACTGCGGCGTTTTTTCCAAAAATTCGATCGCCAAACAAAAACACTCATCTTAAGTTAGATGAGTGTCCTACGTTCACAGTTATCTTAGCTAGGCGAAGTCGGTCAGTTCTTCGGCGCGGTAGCGGGTCGTGTCAGGGATCGTTTCGCTTGGATCGCCCTTGCCGATGGCAATGGCCATGACTGGCACGAATTGGGTTGGGTCCAGGTCAAAAGCTGCGGCCGCCTTAGCCGAGTCATAGCCAGCCATCGCGTTGGTGTCATAGCCATGGGCCCGGGCCACCAGCATGAACTGCATGGAGACCAAGGCTGCGTCAACCAACGCATCAGCCAGCAGCATCTGCTGGTCGGCATTCTTGTACAAAGGCAGGAAGGTGCCAACTGCCGCGTCGCGTGCCTCCTGGCTGACCTTGCCCGCCTTCAGCATCCCGTTCCACAAGTCTTCATACTTCTTCCAGGACTTGGTATTGCCAAAAACCAGCAAGATAGCGCTGGCCGTGTCAACTTGCGGATAGTTGAATGGCATGAAGTAGCCATGCAGCTTCTCGCGTCCTTCCGGACTGTCAACGACAACGAACTTCCATGACTGCAGGTTGCAGGCGCTTGGTGCCTGGACGGCCTCATTCAGCATCTGCAGCAGCTCTTCGTGGCTGATCTTCCGGCTTGGGTCAAAGTGGCGGACTGATTGCCGGCCCAGCACGATCTTCTCAAAATCATTTTCTTTAAACATTTTATTTCTCCTTTTTAAGCATCACATAGCGCAAAAAGTAAGCGCTTTTTCCAACTCTTATTCTAACTTATTTTTGGCCAAATCCCAAAAAAGAAGCAGCCGCGAATCACTCGCGACTGCTTCTGCAATCTCTGTTTATCTATCGCTGCCGCTTCTAATCGCCAATGTAAAAATCATTGGTCAGGTTATCGAGGTACTGCCCTGACGCCAGCGGCAAGTTCAGCTTGTACTTCTTCAAGACGCGCAGGGTATTGACGTAGCTCTTGTAGACCGGATAATCCTGGCCGACCTTCGTACCACTGACGCTGACGGTCACGGTCCCGATTTCCTCGGTCTTCTTGGCCATCAGCCAGCTCCACTTGCTTTCCAGGTCCTTCTTGTAGGCGGTCCGGAATTCCTTGTAAAGCTGCTTGCTCTTCAAGCTCTTGGTGCTGTAGCCATTGGTGTTGGACAAGCGGATCACGTTCTTGCTGGTCAATAGAGCCTGGTCCTGGTAGAGCTGGTAGTAGCTCTTTCTAAATTCCGCGGACTGGGAAACCCCTTGGAAGTACTTGTCCATCGCCTTCATGCTGATGTCATAGTAGCGGCGGATCTGCTTGCCATTCTTCAAGCGATAGATTACGTACATGTCAAATTCGCTTGAAGAATCGAGGCCGCGGTCCTTGACAGCCTTCTTTGCCCCTTCCTTGCCCAAGTCATAGGCCAAAGCCGGGTCCAGCTTCATCTGTGAGCGGTACTGGAAGGCTGAAACCTCTTTGCCGCTAGCCATGTATTTGTCCGTGTAGTAAGTTGACCAATAATCGCGGGCCGGTGGAAAGACGGCCATCGAAGCCACCTTGTCTTGGTCCGGCACATAGGCATCGTGCTTGTAGGACGCGTAGTCCATGGCGCCAAAGACGGCCAGGCCAATGGCAGTCAAAAGCAAGTTGCAGACAAAGCGCTTTTTCCAAGCCATGGCATCGAAGCGGTAGATCACCTGCAAGATCGCTCCCAAGACCAAGCCAGCCAGCAAGGCCAGGGCAAAAGTTGCCGGCAGGTTCTCGGAGAACATGCTGTAGCCAAAGGAGGCGGCCAGAATCGTCCCCAGAACTACCCCGCTGACAGTCACGACCGTTTCGCACCACTTAAAGGACAGGGCCTGTCCCGCCGTCTCGCTGCCGCGCTTTTGCAGGGCCCAGTAGGCCAAGGCCAGGTAAGCCAGACCCAGCAGGCAGTTCAGCCAGAACATGTAAGGCTGCGGGTGTTTGTAGCCAATCGTGACCAAAGCGTAAGGGTTGGTAAAAACATGCTTGAAGACGTTGGTCCCAACCGTCGTGGTGCACAACGAGTGGTAGTACACCGCTGCCACGCAGCGGACCAGCAGCTCAAAGAGCATGAAGTAGGCCGTGCCTAAGATGGCCACAAGGGTATTGCCGGTCAAGGTCATGGCCAAAACCGTCAAAGCATATGAAGCCAGATAGACGCCAAAGCACAGGAAGTAATAGACCGCCGCATCCGCAAAGATCTGCCCCAAGTGCGGGCCGGTCATGCCAGCGGTCTCCAAGATCCCCAGCAGCATGAAGACGGCGGACAAGGCCGCGTAAGCGAGCACGCTGTTCAGCACGATCCCGAAAAAGCGCTGCTTTCTGGTCAAAGGCTGGCTTTCATAAAAATCAACCTGCTTTTCCACATGCAGGTAGTGGAAGCTGTCCACCCCCAGGTAAATCCCCAGAAAAAGGACGACCAGCGTCCAGATAAAGTTTTCAGAAGAAAAATTCTTGTTGACGTTCTGCCAAATGTTGGCATGGTTGACGTCACTGATGAACATGACGGGGACGATGATATCCGCCATAAACATGGCCAAGGTCATGACGGCCAGTGGCACCTTTCGGTGAGTCAGGTATTCCTTCTGTGAAAATCTCAGCTTATTTGAGGATGAGCTTGCGCGTGTCATAGCCTACCGCCTCCGCTTCTGAAATAAAGATTTCCTCCAAGGTCAACGGCAAGACCTCAAAGAAAGTCATTGGTACATGGTCAAAGACTGCCTTGACGTCGCTCGCTTCCCCGCGCACCACCAAAGTGTGCAGGCGGCCACGGGTCCGGTGGTCGACCACGGTCAGCTTGGCCAGGACCTCCTTGGCGTCCTGCTCGTTCTTGAAGACGCACTGCAATTTCTGGATGCCCAGCTTCATGTCGGACAAGTCCTCTGACAAGAGCAGCCCGCCCTTGTGCAGGAAGCCGATATGATCACAGAAGTCTTCCAATTCCCGCAGGTTGTGGGAGGCAATGATCGGCGTCAAATGCCGGCGCTCCATGTCTTCAGCAAACAGGCTCTTCATGCTCTGCCGCATTACTGGATCCAGTCCGTCAAAGACTTCATCCAGCAGCAGGTAGCGGGTGTTGGCGCAGATCCCCAGCAGGATGGCCAACTGCCGCTTCATGCCTTTTGAGTAGCTGCTGATCCGGTCTTTTGGCTCCAATCCAAAGTCCTTAAGCAGCTCGTCAAAGCGTTTTTTGTCAAAATCCAAATAGATGGTCATCATATAGCGGGCCATCGTTTCCGCGGTCGCGTTTGGAAAAAAGTAGGGGTCATCCGCTACAAAATAGATCTTCCGCTTGGCCTCCGGGTTCTCATAGACGCTGTCTCCATCCAGCGTGATCGTCCCCCGGCTTGGCTTCAAGACCCCGGCCATCATCCGCAGCAGGGTACTCTTCCCAGCTCCGTTGGTCCCGATCAGGCCAAAGACGCGTTCGTCATCGATGCCCAAAAACAGGTCCCTGATCGCGGTCTTGTCGCCATATTGCTTGCTAACGCCGTCAATCTCGATCATTTTTTTCAACCTCCTCTATCACTTGCTCCATCATTTCCTTTGGCTCAATCCCCAAGTCGCGGGCCTGAACCAGCAGTTCGGCAATTTTCCCTTTCAGCTCCACAATCTTTTGCTCTTTCAGCGCATCATTCTCACGGACAAAGTTTCCCCGCCCCTTGACGCTGTACAAGTATCCCTCTCGCTCCAGCAAGGCGTAAGCTTTCTGCACCGTGTTCGGATTGGTCGACAATTCCATCGCCAGCTTTCTGACTGAAGGCAGCTGCTCATTTGCCTGCAGCACCCCGGTCAAGATCAGCGACTTATACTTGTCGGCAATCTGCTCATAGATTGGCCGGCTGTCTAAGTAATCAATGAAGTCCACAAGCCTCCTCCTTTCGAACGCCCTCGTTCACTGTTCTTACTGTACTATTTATTCTAGTACACTTGTAATGCAAAGGCAAGTATTAAAAACACCCAACTGCAGCGCTTCTCCAGGAAATCTTCGTGGTTCAGCAAAAAGTGGACTCTTATTTTGAAAAAAGTGACTTGGGGCAGTATAAAGCGGGGCTCGTATTTCAAAAAACGGCTTGGGGCAGTATAAAGCGGGGCTCGTATTTCAAAAATGTGGCTTGGTTCAGTATAAAGCGGGGCTCGTATTTCGAAAAAACGGCTTGGTTCAGTATAAAACGGGGCTCATATTTCAAAAATGTGGCTTGGTTCAGTATAAAGCGGGGCTCGTATTTCGAAAAAGTGGCGTGGGTCAGTATAAAACGGGGCTCGTATTTCGAAAAAGTTGCTTGGTTCAGTATAAAACGGGGCTCAAAGCAATGATTGTCCTCGATTTTACCGCAGCCAAGCACAATTTGAGAAAAATAATCCCCGTTTTTTACGTAGCCAAGCACAATTTGAGAAAAATGCTCCCCGCTTTTTACGCAGCCAAGCACAATTTGAGAAAAATGCTCCCCGCTTTTTACGTAGCCAAGCACAATTTGAGAAAAATAATCCCCGCTTTTACCGCAGCCATGGACGTTTAGGCAAAAAGTAGCCCCGTTTTTACCGCAGCCATGGGAATTGGAGCCCCGTTTTTACCGTAGCCATGGGAATTGGAGCAAAAAAAAGAGCCAGACCTAAGTCTGACTCTTTAAATCGCGCGGCAATTACCTATCCTCGCAGGCAGTTTCCCACCAACTACTTTCGGCGTGAAGAAGCTTAACTGCTGTGTTCGGCATGGAAACAGGTGTATCCTTCTTGCCATTATTACCACACTAACGGTCCATGCGGGATTTGAACCCGCGATCTCCTCCGTGACAGGGAGGCGAGATAAACCACTGCTCCAATGGACCAAATTGCGGGAGCTGGATTTGAACCAACGACCTTCGGGTTATGAGCCCGACGAGCTACCAGACTGCTCCATCCCGCGATAATAAAAAGGAGGATGTGGGATTTGAACCCACGCAGGAGTTGCCCCCTCTAACGGTTTTCAAAACCGTCCCCTTAAGCCACTTGGGTAATCCTCCAAATGTGGTGATTGATAGTTATTCTTTTTATGCCTGGCGGCAATGACCCGTACGAGATTTGAACTCATGTTACCGCCGTGAAAGGGCGGTGTCTTAACCACTTGACCAACGGGCCGAAAATAAATGGAGGATATAGGGCTCGAACCTATGACCTCCTGCTTGTAAGGCAGATGCTCTCCCAGCTGAGCTAATCCTCCATATTGCTATTATTGTGCCGCTTGGGCACTAAGCGGAAGACGGGATTCGAACCCGCGACCCCCACCATGGCAAGGTGATGTTCTACCACTGAACTACTTCCGCATATCGCCTTAACTCCGCCTGTCAGACTCGAACTGACGACATCCTGATTAACAGTCAAGCGCTCTACCAACTGAGCTAAGGCGGAATGTCGCGCGGCAGCGCC
>JAEDAG010000005.1:135814-172532 GCA_017309015.1 Faecalicatena absiana | reverse complement strand
TTGAACTTTTTCTGCCCATAATAAAAGTCCTACCTCCGTATCCAGTGCAAATTTTAAATATTTGAACTGTCTACTTAAGTAGGACTATATCAGTTTCTCTAACAAGCAATTCTCAATCTTCAAAGCCTTTCTTCTAGCGTCTGAACTTTTTATTTTTTCATTAGCAGATAATTCAATCACAGTATTTCCCAACATTTTCTCCAATTTAGTTTCAAGTTCATGCTTATCATTTTTTGTCACATACCTCTTTGGATTTTCTTTAATTATTTCATTAAGTATACATTTTTCGTGCCTTACATCAAAGTCTTTATAGTATGTATACTCTGTTGTTCCAGGTATCAATAGAATTTTTCTAAACTTACTGTGCTTTTTATCAACTATTCGTGAATTGTTACCAAGAGACTTGATCAACTCAGCCAACATATTCTTTATACTCATTTTATAATAATTCATAGTTATCTAGCCTTATTCCTTCTTCCCAGACACAACCTCAATCTGCAATTCACTTTGGTCAATGCCATAGAAGTCAAATAAGTCTCTCAGCTTGTGGATCTTGTTCCAGTTGTCGGTGCTCGTATACAGGTAGACACCATCAGCAACTTGGCTAAAGCCGTTTTCTGGATGATCAATCAGAACCTTTTCCAACTTGGTTCGGTCCCCTGCAACCAGTTGCCGCATTGGTGCTGGGTCAAGTTCATAGAGTGTCTGCACTACTCCGATATACATTTCTTTCCAAGTCCGCTTAGGGAGTTTGTATGGCGTGTTCATAAGACTATAAGAAGCAATCTTTACGTTTGCGTAGTTGTTGTCGTCATCAAGGCCATAGACCTCATTCTCGACAACCTTCGGTTGAAAATCACTGCTTGGCAGCGGCCAAAGTTTCAAAGCCGTCTGCTTCAAGAGCTCACTACGCTCTTGAAGTTCTTTTTCAGTCCACTGATCGCATCCCTTAACAAAATCGTTCAGTCTAAATCCACTATGGTCAAAGCCGTTTTCAGCAGTCTTCTTCTCGTAGAAACTCTTGTTGCTATAGCTAGAATTATAAGCCGTCAAAGTCAAGTTGGCGAGACGGTTGTCCCAACGGTCATAAATCGCTTGATAATCATCCCCAAGCTCTTTTTTCCACGCGCTTGACAGCGTCTGCGGCATAATATGCTCAATCGTGTAGCGGTTGTTTTGCATCCCATCAATAACATTGACTCTTTCTAAGGAATCTTGGTTCTCTAAGCGATCAAAGATGTAATACTTGGTCTGCTGCCGCATGTTGTAGGCATCCCTAGTCTCAATGCTCTCCGCGAATTCATCATCTGTCGGGAAGTGTGAGACTTCCGTTTTAGACAGAAGCAAGTAGTTGATGATGTCAACATAGTTGTCTGACTGGTCAACGTACTTAAGGGAGTCGCTAAACAGGGTCGCAAACAGCTTGTTCAATGAATTATTCTGCATCCCGCAAATTAGTCGTCTGAAAATGTACGATTCAATACTCCCCAAAACAGCTGCGACTTCATCAGCGGTGATATTTCCTTCTTGCCAGTAATCAAAAAGCGGCAGAATAAACGGTCTGGTAACATTCACTTCCAAGACAGCCAAACGCTTAAGCAACACGTTTACCTTGTCGCTTGGACTCTGCGCACTTCTGATCTGTTTCTCGTAACCTGCATACTTGAGCAAATCCTGCAAAATAGCTTCCGTGGTCATCTTTTTCTGCTCAATGAAACGCTTAAAGACCAAATAGACCTTGCCCATGGCAGGAACCTTTTTGAGCTTGAAGGTTAAGTAGTTACGGATAAACTCAGAAACGTGATACTCGTTACCTTCTTCCGTATCAAGTTCAATCGGATGCCAATACTTGTTATAGTATTCTTCCTGCTGATCGGCTGGCAGATTCATCAAGACAAAGTTTCTGATTTTATCAGCTTCAGTCAGGTCAACACCAGTAGAGTTTAAGCTTTCAAAAATTAGCTGGGCATCATCTTCCCCTTGTCTGAGTGAAATATCAATTACAATGAGCCGTTGAATTGCATCCCAGAGCTCATCAACTGTGATCCTTTGCTTCAATATCTCATCTTGGAAAAAATTAAAGTTGGTGGTTTGATTAGACTCTTTTTCATAGTCTGATTCCGGTCCAAACAGTTTCATCAAGGCTTCGGCATCATGCTTGACAGGCTGCAATTTATAATGGTCAATATTCTCTTTGTCTTTCACATGCCGGCAAATTAAATAGTCCTCTTCAATTTCTTCAGCAACCAAGTCGGGATCTTCTGCTTTAATTTGGCCATCTTCTAATAGTTTAACCATAGCCAGAATAAGCAGATATACGGTAGTTAACCGCTGTTGACCGTCGATAATCTGAAGTTTGCTGCTGTAATCTCCCCCAATTTCAACTATACTGCCAAAGAAGTGAGTGTCTCTGTCTTCTTTCACCATATCAACCAAGTCATCAAACAATTGTTGGCAATTTGGGACCTTCCAGTCATAGTTTCTTTGGTATACCGGAATTTGCAGCTTTGTCTTTGAGCCGTCAAACATCTCGTAGATTGGTATCGCAGTGCCCTTCATTTTCTTTTCCTCACATTCTCTATATTGCTAATTATATGATAGCATCTTCACCCAATAGTAGTAGACAAAGGATGTGATTTCCCGTAAACGAAAAAACTCTCTAATATTTTAGAGAGAGTTAATCCTGAATTAATTGTAAAATGACAGCTCAACCCCATTGGATTTCAGGTTAAGAACAAGCCGGTTCTTTCCGGGCCTGTTCTTAGGTCTGATTCTGTCCTTTGGCAGCTCGAGCGGTACGATTGGATGTTCAGTCATAATATCGTGTTCCTCCGTATTCAATTGTTAAGAACAGTATATGACTATTGAACAGAGGTCGATAGATACCGCGCTATTGGGGGCTTAGCCCGGCAGAAAGTCAAGGGGCAAAAAACAGCAGCAATTCTTACTGTTTTTGACCCGAAACAGCTGAGGGACACAAAATAGTAGCAATGGGGGATGCTACTTGCGCAAGAATGGTACAATTTAGGCAAACAAAGCAAAAGGAAAAGGATGGCCAAAAATGGAAACAGATTTCAAAAAGATTGATGATGAAAAGCAGATGCTTCTTGGCATCTACTTTCCAGTTCTTAGACAGTATTTGATGGCCAAGAAGTCACGCAGGAAGATGTTCGCAGAATGGCTGAAGCGGTAGGAAATGAGACGGACAGCACCTGTCCGCCATCAGATGAATACCTTCCAGTCGATGAGGGCGATGACTATGGCCCTGAAGAATTGTCGTACACGGACCTCATCGAAGAGCTTGAACAAGACATCAGCGAATATGAACTTCTTAATAACAAGATGCTTATAGTCTGGGAGTACTACGCGCCATTGCCAGACGGCGAAGACGTTTACGGTGATTTCTTCTACACGGATGAGGATCTGGACGGAAATGACGACGCGCCAACCATTGCTGACTTTGACCAAAAGGTTGCAGAAGAATATCCAATGTTTTTAAGGAAAAGAATGCCAGCACGTCTGCTGCTCAAGATTCTAAAAGAGCAGCATGAAGCAAGCCAAGCCTAAAGTAATGCATCCCCTTGTACGCAAATTGCGTATAGGATACGGTGAGGCATTCAGCTAGAGTCCAAAGCCAGCACCAGCATAGGCAAATGGCCTAGAGCAAATTAAGCTACATGTGCTAACGCACACGGAATATTGGCAACATGAGGTGAATGTATATGTCAAGAAGAAGCAGACGCCAGAGAGGTAAGCTCTTAGAGGCTAGACGCGAGAAGAAAGAAAAAGAGATCAAAGCGCAATTACAGCTAGAAATGGAGAGAAGACGTCAAGCTAATCTTAAGCCGAAGCCGCATAAAATTGGAAAACGCAAAACGGCTCTCCTTTTTGCTGCAGCACACAGCAAGCATGATCGACATCAGCCAGACGTTGGTGTCTCAGTCACTACCCGTGTTAGGACAATTCATTTAAGTTCGAGTCCACATCCAAGTTGGCGTGAGATGGAGAAGATTCAGCTGCATCCAGTGAATCCCCTTGATTTGCATGCTGAAGAAGATGAGGGAGTTCCAGCTAGCCTGACTGGCATGGCAGTAGATTATTTGACTAGAATGGCATTAACCGGTGAGAATGCTGCAAAGACATTTGATATTGCTTGTTTGGGCTTTGTAAATTCAATATATATGTGCGAAGAACAGTATTTTGAAACTTTTTATCAGCTGCTGAATGAGGTTGATGAATTACACGAATCCGGAAGCGCAGACTGGATTCGTTTAGCTGCCTATCCTGCATTGGCCTTGGTAACTTGTGACTCGCTTTATAGAGCAGGCACTGGCACGCCATTTCATTTTAAGGATGGTACAGTAGTTCCATGGATCAGTGATCGTACATGCCTTCCGGTAACCAGTCATAATATTGATGAGATGGTACACAGAGGCATTAAACTGTTTGAAAATTATGAGCCACTAGTCGCTGCTGAGATTACATTTCAAGGTGGCTATACTGGAATAATTGCTTCAGGTGACGGAGACTATCTTACAGAAAATACGCTCTGGGACTTCAAAGTTTCGATTAAGGAACCAAACAATCGCCAGCTTCTGCAGCTGCTGGTGTACTGGCAGATGGGATTGAAATCGATTCACCCGGAATTTCAAAAGGTGAAGTTTCTTGCTTTGTTCAATCCACGAACTAATACGATATATCGCCTCAGTACGGATCAGGTATCTCCTGAATGCGTGCAATGGCTTCAGAATGATGTAATTGGCTATGGCAACGGAATGCCTCAATTTTAGCAAGCTTTTTCTTGCCCGTTAATTGCCGCCAATTGCAAGAATAAATTAATAATAGGGAAGCAGATGCTTCTTGGCATATGCTTTCCAATCCTTAGGCTCTGATTGATGCATTCCCATGTCACGCAATATTTGCGCGCTGGGGATGCATTTGGTTAGATCCTTGGCACACAAGGCCTACCTCGACAACGCATTTTTCGGGCAAAGCCTCAGGCAAAGATTCGGCCAAATGTTTGGCCACAAGGGATGCATTTTTGCGCTCAGCACATCTTCTTTCCAATTTTTGCAAATTGCGGCAAAATTAATTTGATATGACCCCCGAAATTAGGACACTAATTTCAGGGGTCATATCATATGTCTGGACTTTCTTGTCAGGCAAGCATACCAGGACGCCGATTGTTCTATACCACCACGGGTCACGAAAAGGCACCAAAGCATGGGATTTCCTTACAGGCTTCAGCGAATACCTTCATTGTGATCAATAGTTGCTGCTTCAACAACTTCCCCGTATGATTCACCAGTCTGCAGTTTTTTGTCGAATTCTTCGTTTTCCTCCCATGAATCAACAAAAATCCAGCTGCGACCTTCAGCCAGGACCCGGTTGGTAACTTGTGAGTAGTGGATCGATTCGTTCATAAAGCGGTTGCCCTTGGCGTTGACATACATCTTAGCCCGGTCAAAAGACAGCATGTAAGTCCCCTCAACCTTGGCACCAATCCCATTGCCTAAAACCCATGGGTCTTCATACAGTTGGTCGCCGGCTTCAATCGCCATCTTGATCCCATCGCCGGTATTGCCTTCACCGGTGTAGGTCCGGTCAGTGTAATTAGCCATGACTGGAACATACTTTTTCAGCAGGTCTGGATTGTGGCCAAAACCACCTGCCGCAATAATCACATCTTTAGCATGGATCAGAAGGTCTTCCCCATCTTGCTTAAACCAGGCGCCAACTACCCGCCCAGCTTCAACTTCCAGCTTCTGCGCCGGGGTGTTGACCAGAATTTCTACTCCAACTTCATCAAGCTTACGCTTTATCGTCGCCACTAAGTCAGGGCCACCCAAGGAATAATCAGACCGGACAAAGTGGATCCGCGGGAATGGGTTGACCCCAAAGCCGGTAACCATCTTCCACGCCTGGACAACATAATCAGTCATCCAGTGGTCGTCTTTACCGCTTCAGTCATAAAATAGTCGACAAGGTCATAGTCTGGATACTTGTAATAGAGGTCCGGTGGTCTTCTCAAGGACACCACAGCTATCATGTTCTTCAAACAGATTTCTAAGTCAAATGCGGCAGATCAATACCACTTTGACATCAATTCGGCTTCTTTCTGCTGGCAAAGCCCTTATAATTTTGATAAAGGAAAAAATTTTGACGTTTTTCCGTGTATTACTTATTGAAGGGGAAAAATCCCTTCTAGAATGGAGGAAAAATGTCAAAATCAACCCTAACAGTCCGCGGCAGCAAGGACATCGTCCAAAAGGTCATGCTGGACAAGAACGAGATCTTTGCTGACGTGTTGAACGGCTTTATCTTTAATGGCCAGCAGGTTATCAAGCCGGACATGCTGACGGATACGAACACGACCAGCTACTACAAGGCCAACGGAGAAATTCATGGCCAGGACCGGGACGTGGCCAAGCTGCTGACAATTGGCGATAAGAAGATCGTCATCTTGCTGGTCGGAATTGAGAACCAGACCAGGCCGGACAAGCACATGCCGGCGCGGGTGATGAACTATGATGCCGCAGCCTACCGCTACCAGCTCACCAAGAGCAAAACGCTCTACCCCGTGCTTACGCTGGTGGTATACTACGGGAAAGAAGCTTGGAACTACAGCCGGAACTTGCTGGGAAACATTGAGCTGCAGAAGTTGCCCAAGGAAATGCGGCAGCTGATCAGTGATTATGAGATCAAGGCTTTTTACCGGATCAGTGACTTGTCAGCACCAGAACTGGAACAGCGGTTCAAGAGCGCCTTCTTCTGTCTGGCGGAATATTTTATCCAGACCAATGCTGGTGAAGAATACCACCCGAGCGCCAAGAAACTGTCGGTCGAAGATATCATGCTTCTTTTGGATATGATGAATTCCTTGTCAGGCACTCATGCTTATGACGAGTTAATCAGACAATTGAAAGAAAAAGATAAGAACGAGGTGACTACCATGACTGAAGTACTGCCACAATTTATTCAGGTCAAGATTGACCGGGCAAAGAAGGAAACCGCTGAAGAAGTGACTAAGAAAGTGACCAATGAGGTGACTAAGAAAGTGACCAACGAGGTGACTAGAAAAACCACTGAAAACGTGACTAAAGACTACTTGTTCAACATTCTACACACTACCAATCTAACTCCGGACAAAGCTATGGACCTCTTGGGCATCCCCGCGGCAGACCGGCCTATGTACAAGGAACTGCTCAAAAAAGCAGGTGACTACCATGACTGAAGTACTGCCACAATTTATCCAGGTCAAGATTGACCAGGCAAAGAAGGAAAACACTGAAGAAGTGACTAAGAAGGTAACCAAAGACTACTTGTTCAACATTCTACACACTACCAATCTAACTCCGGACAAAGCTATGGACCTCCTGGGCATCCCCGAGGCAGACCGGCCTATGTACAGAGACCTGCTCAAGAACAAGTAAGCAGCAAAGCAAACAAAATCTGAAGTACCCTGCAATTGTTTGACATAGACGTCTAACGATTGTGGGGTATTTTTATGATCATATATTCATCTAGAACTCAAAAGGATCGCCCAAAAAGCGGATATGTCAACTGGCAGAATGCTTTGAGCAGCAGTTTATGAGAAATCAGCAATCAGCTCCCCTGTTGACTTTTGATAGTCGTTAAGCCCTAATGACGGTCTTTCCATCAGCAAGAAATACTTGTTCCAGACCAAATTCGATAGTAAATTGAACAGTGAAAAGTGTATATAGTCAGAATAAATAGAACAGAGGAAGAAAAATGCGTTTCAACAAAATCATGACGGCCTTGGCCGCAACAGGCATGATGCTCTCATTTACCACGCCAGTTCATGCTGCTAAAGCCAAGTACAAGATCGTTACCCACAAGCAGACCAAATACTACCCGCACTCAAAGATCAGATTCTACTTTCAGCAGCCAGTTCTGCAAGGAAAGTCGGCCGCGGTAAAGAAGATCAACAAATCATTAGCCAACCACTACAAGAAAGATCTGAAGTCCTATAAAAAATACGGATATGAGGAGGCCAAAGACGTATCCAGTTGGTACCCAAACTATAATAAAGCAGCGGCTTACGGGCTGGATGAATACACTGGTACCCATGTATACAATGGCAAGAAGTACTTCTCAGTCGGCTATCACAGAGTTGACGCAGCCTACCAAGCCGCACATGAATGGGCGGAAGCTGAAACTTATTCTCTCAAGACTGGCAAGAAGCTGAAGTTAACTGATCTGATAAAGGGCAGCAAGAAAACCGTTGCAAAGAAAATTTACAAGGCTCAAGATAAAGACAACAAGAGCACTCTAAAAGGTCTGAGCCTGAATCCAAACAAGATGGAATTCATTGTTAAAGGGAACAAGATCTACATCACTCGTCATTCCGTATTGTTTTGCTACGGTGGCTATACCTTCCTGAATCCAGTTAAGATCGACAAATAAGATTGCAAGAATGCTTAGCCCGCATGGCTAAGTATTTTTTTGCATACTAATCATTGGACTTTTCCATCCCCAGCACAAATAAGACCCCCGAAGCAATTTCGAGGGTCTTATTTGTTTCACCTTTACTTGTCTAAATGCCCGGCAAACCAGTTGGAAATTTCCCGCAGCCGGCGCAGGCGGTTCTCTGGTCGCCCGCTTCTAGACAATTCATGATTTTCGCCATGAAAGACCGTCATTCTGGCTTCCACTCCATTTGACAACAAGGCATGGAACATCTGCATCCCCTCGGCCATCGGACACCGGTAGTCCTCATCCGAGTTCAGGAACAAAGTTGGCGTCGTGACGTTCTTCGCGTACTTGAGCGGTGAGTGGAACCAAACCTTGGCTGGATCGTCATCTTCTGTTGCCCCAACCTGGTCCACGCAGAATTCCGGTGAAATGTCAGACAGGTGCTCAAAGCTGAGCCAGTTGGCGATCGATCTTTGCGATGCCGCGGCCTTGAAGCGGTCGGTGTGTCCGATCACCCAATTGGTCATAAAGCCGCCGTATGACCCGCCAGTGATGCCCATCCGAGTCTGGTCAATGTCCGGGTACTTGGCTAAAACCGCGTCAGTAAACTTCATCAAGTCGTCGTAGTCAACCGTCCCATAGCGCCCGCGCAGGTCGCCGTACTTGTTGCCCTGCCCGTTTGACCCATGGATGTTGCAGAAGAAGACGAAGTAGCCGGCCCCGGCCCAAACCTGCATCTCGTGGAAGAAGATCTTGCTGTAGACGGCTCTAGGTCCGCCGTGGACGTCCAAGATTGCAGGGTACTTTTTCCCAGGCTCGTAATCTTTTGGCAAAAGGACCCACCCATGCTGGACGCCGTCTTCGCTTGACTCATATTCCACTTCATTGACCTTGGCCACGTACTTGCCAGCCAGTGCCGCATCGTTGTAGCTGGAGACTTTTTCCGCATGGCCATTTTTGACATGGTAGAATTCCAAGAGCTCATTGGCAAAAGCGGCCTCCAGGTAGAACTCGTCTTCGCCCACCATCCGGAAGCCCTTGATCAAGCCGTCCGTTGCAAAAAACGGCTTAACTTCCTGACCGTCAAAGACGTACAGTTCATCGTGATCTGTCAGGGTCGTCACGAAGTAGAACTTGTCCCCGTAAACGTCGCTGGCATTGCCGCCGATGACGCTGCAGTCCCCGGCGATCGCGCTTTGGGCCGTACCGTCCCAGTGAGCGGCCAGCTCCAGGCCATGATCAGTCAGGCGGTAGAACTCTGGATTCTCGTTCAAGCCGGTCACCTGGTGACAGTTGGCCAGCACGTAGGTCTGCCCCTTTAAGGCAAAAATTGCCGACACTTCAACCTGGCCGGCGGGAACCAGTTCCTTGACTGCTTGCGTTGCCGGGTCAAGTTCGTAGATTCCTCCGTCAAATGGCCGCCGGGTCTTGTAGCTGACCCCAACGACGTAGATTTTTTCCCCGCAGACGAAGAAGTCCATGACGGTAAAGTTTGGATCATCGGCAAACAGGCGGGTCAAGCCGCCCTTCTCCAGGTCCCACAGGTAGAGGCGGTCGCGCAGCTTGTTAATGTAGCCCTGGCCGTTGAAATAAAACGGCAGCTCGTCCATCACCTGATAGCCGTCATGGTTCTTCTCCGCCAAATCCGCCCGTCTGGACAAGAGCAGATAGCGCTCGCCCACGCTGCCCGCGACCTGGTAGCCATTTTTTGGCAAAAGGGCCAGCTTGACTGGCGCTGCCTGGCCCAAGCCTTGCTGGTAGAGCAAGGTCTTGCCCTTGACCGCGGAACTCGCGTAGTAGACCTGGTGCCCGACCAAGGCAAAGCTCTTTTCTTCGCCCAAAGTCGTCAGCCGCTTGAGCGTGCCGTCTTGATAAAGGTCTAGATAGTTCCAGTAGCCGCTCCCATCAGCCTTGGCCTGATTTCTGGCGAAAACCGCCGTCTTCCCCGAAACCCTCAGGTTCCCTAAGCTTACAATGTTGTACAAATCTTCTGCTTTGACTGCTTGCATTCCTGATACCTCCTGCTGTTTTTTAACTTCATTATACCAATCTTAAGCGGTTAAGTTGATTTTAATTTTAAAGCAAAAAATCCGCATGTGGCTTCTGTCTGGTTAATTTTGCCAATTAAGCCTATAATTAAGGTAACCGTTTACAATAAAGGAGAAAAATTATGACGCTTAATCCAGCAGTTATCCAAGCAGTTGAACAGATGCGCGAGAGCTCCAAGCAGCACGATGATTTGCGCGATGCTGATCTGCCAACAGAAATTCCAGAAGTTGAAAGAATCAATGACTTAAGCTACGGGCCTGACCCTAAGTGGCACCTCTTGGACATCTACCTGCCTAAGAAGCGGCAAGGCAAGGTGCCAGTCATCATCGGCATCCACGGCGGCGGCTGGGTCTATGGGACTAAGGAAACCTACCAATTCTACGGAATGGGCCTGGCCAAGGAAGGCTTCGCCTTTGTCAACTTCAACTACCGTCTGGCTCCAGACGTCCAGTTTCCTAGCGAATTAGACGACGTGAACCGCCTGATGCACTGGGTGGGTGAGCACGGGGCTGAATATGACCTGGACACCGACAACGTCTTCTTCGTCGGCGACTCAGCCGGCGGGCAGATGGAAGAACAGTACCTGGCGATTTTGACCAACAGCAAGTTCCGCCAGCTTTTTGGCTACGACTTGCCAAAATTGACGGTCAGAGCCGCGGCTTTAAACTGCGGGGCCTACTTCATGCTGACCCCAGGCTTTACGGATGACGTTCCAGGTGCCTACTTTACCCCAGAGGCCGTTGCCGGCAAGAAAGAGCTCCTGAACACGGAAGAATATCTGACCAAGGACCTGCCGCCGCTATTCATCATGACGGCCAACCAGGACTTCTTGCATGACAGTGCCGTTCGCCTTGACGGCTACCTTTTGGCCAAGAAGATCCCGCATGAAATTCATATCTACGGCGATCCAGACCACCCACGCGGCCACGTCTTCCACTGCAACCAAAGAGACGACCTGGCCAAGCAGTGCAACCTGGATGAACTGAATTTCTTTAGAAAGTACATGAACAAGTAAACAAAAACCTCCGCCATGGCCAACATTTGATATAACCCCCGAAATTAGGACACTAATTTCGGGGGTTATTTTCATGACTAAATACACTAAAGAAATCAAACTCGCTATCTACCACGAATGGGTAGACGATCATAGAAGAGGCACCTACCTCAGCCGAAAATATGGGATGGAGCGTGGAGGAATCCAATATATTGATTACTACAACAACGTAAGAATCAAAACAGGACGAAAAAACATGATCCCGATTGAATATCGGAATCATGTTTTAACAACCTTAACGGCATAATACTAATTTGTCCCAATTTTGGGGGTCACATCAATCTGTGACGACCTTGCTGGCTTTTTTGTGCTTATCTCTTTTTTTACTTTTTCTACTTGAAATGGCTGCTGTAGACCGGTTCTTTGAAGCCCTTCTGTTCTTTAAGCCAGGCAGAACATTGCCTTGCCAGGTCTTCCGTCATCCCTTTCGATGCCGCGATCTGCTCCTGGCTGATTCCATCGACATGAACGCCGGCCGTAATCGTGATGCTGCCAGGTAACTGGTCTTTGATGTTTTCAAAAAATACCTGGGCCAGGAAAATGTCCTTATGGAAGCGGCCGTCATGGCTGAAGAGCTTAACTTCCTTAACTTCCTGGCTGGAAACGTCATAAGTCAAGACCCCACCTAAATGCGGCAGGTCACCGCCTAGCAGGTTGACCAGGAGGTCTTTATTGGCCAGGGTCACTTCTGCCTGGATTTCGTAGCCGGCTTCTTTGACGGTAAAAATCTGCTTCTTGATCATTGCCCTTCCCCCCATCTTTTGGCAAAATTGCTGGCAATGCCCAGATTGTCCAGGACCCGCATGTTGGTTTGGTCCAGCAGGTCCTGGATCGTTTCCGGCCGCCCGTAAAATGAGGGAATTGGGGGCATGATTTGGACGCCCAGTCTGGCCAGTTTTAGGAGGTTTTCCAGATGAATGGCCGACAGGGGAGTTTCCCGCGGCATCAGAATCAACTTTCTTTGCTCCTTGATCATCACCCCGCTGGCCCGCATGATCAGGTCCTGGTCAAAGCCAAAGGCAATCCCGGCTACCGTCTTCATGCTGGCCGGAGCCACCACCATTCCGTCGACTTGGAAAGAGCCTGAAGATATCGCCGCGCCCAGGTTGCCATTGTCTGCCACATGACCGGCCAGGTCTTCCACCTGCTTGACGCTGTAGTCGGTCTCGATTTCAATATTTTTTCTGGCCCAGTCGCTCATGACCAGCCAGGTCTCGATTTCCGGCATGGTCTTGAGTTTTTTGAGCAGGTCGATCCCGTAAATTGACCCGCTGGCCCCGGTCATGGCAATAACGATTCTCTTCATCTCTTCAGTCTTTCTTTAGTCTAAGTACTTCTTCCAGTCTGCTACTTCTTTGAAGTGGGCCCGTTTAAACTGGTCCTTCATGTCAAATGGCACGGTTCCGTCGATCACCGTCTTGGAGCTCATCCCTCTGAAGCGGATAGACTTAGGGTCGTATTCTGGCCGCTCTGACGGGTCGAGTGGGTGGTTCCGCATCCCTGGCAGGACCATGATGTCCATATCTCCTTGGAAGCGGGTATTCATAGTCCAGACGACATCGTTCATGTCAAAAATGTCCACGTCTTCATCGACCAACCAGACCGTCTTCAGCTCCTTGAAGGCGGAGAAGGCCAGGATGGCTGCCTGCCGCTGGATCCCTTCATCAGCTTCATTTTCCTTGTGGATCTGCATGATGGTCATCAGCTTGCCCCCGCCGGCTGGCGGGTTGTAGACATTGACCACCTTGCCTGGAATGGCCTTGTCGACCAGTTCCAGAATTGAAGCTTCAGTTGGTATCCCGGCCATTGACACGTGTTCTTCACTTGGCCCGATCACGCTCTGCATGATTGGTCTGTCTCTGCGGCAAGTTACGGCCTTAACCTTGACCAGGTTGACGGCAGGATTGGCATCCCCGTTATAGCCAGGGAATTCCGGCATGGCGTGGCCGGTATGGGTGTTGATGTCTTCAACGATGGTCTCATTTGGCATAATTTCCGCTTCAATGACGTATTCTGCCCGGGCTAAGGCTTGTTCGTCAACCGCTACCCCGTCAACCAGCTGGACCGGCTCCTGGCGCAGAGCACCGGCTACATCGAGTTCGTCATAGCCCAGCGGAGTTGTTGGCGGTTCAAAAGTTGCCCCGATTGTTACGGCCGGGTCCAGGCCAATGTTGATGGTGATCGGCATCGGCTTGCCCAGCTTTTCGAATTCCTTTTGGAAGTGGCCAATGTGCCGGCCACCTGGCATGATGTACATCCCCATCGTGTCCTTGCCTTCAATGCAGATCCGGTGGATGGTCACGTCAGTCATGGACTTGTCTGGCATTGACCCCTTGACCAGGCCGCAGGTAATGTACGGGCCGGCATCATATTCAGTATTGGTTGGGGCCGGCACTAACTTTCTCAGGTCAAAGTCCGGGTCAGTGGCCAAGTGAACCACTTCTTGAACTGGTGCTTCTTCTTTTGGCACGGTAATCGGGTGAACCGGGTTTTCAACCGCGTCCTTTAAAAAGCGGCCCAGGGTCTGCCAATCATGGTGGAGGATCTTGCCGACCCGTCTTCTGGAAGCCATGAGGCCGATCAGAACCCGGCTGTCTGGAAAGCCCTGCAAGTTGTTGAACATCATGGCCGGACCTTCCTTGGTTGGCCGTTCAACCGTCCCGCCAGCCCCAATGTAGCGGTAGACGCCGGAGATTTCCGCATCCGGGTCAATTGCCAGATCAGTTTCATGGTAGTTTTCCGGGTCGTCAGCGATTTCCCGTAGGACCTTGCGCAGGTCCCAGGGATCAGTAATTTTTTCAGTCATTTTTTCGCGCTCCTTATTGCAAATTTGTCTGTCATTACTGTCATTGTAGATTTTGGGAGCAGGACTTGCAATTCTATGTCGCCAGCGATCTATTCCAGACTGGAATCCTTCATCTCCTGCCAAAAAAGCTCCTGGGCTTGATTGTGCCGCCCCTTCAGCCGGACCAGACAGAGCTGACTGCTGATTGTCTCTTCTAAGTCCAGCCGCTTTATACCGGCCAGCTGGCTGGCAGAAACGGATTTTTTCATCAACAAGGCAATCCCCAGCTGCTGGCGGATCATTTCCAAAATAGCTTCGATCCGCTCTCCCTGGTAAACGAAATTCGGCTCATAGCCGGCTTTTTGGCAGGCAGTGACGATTTTCTTTTCAAAATAGGTCCGTTCACCCAAGGTCAAAAAACGGGCTCCAGCCAGATCTGACAATTTTACCTGCTGTTTTTGAGCCAAGGGAGACTTGCTTGAAACAAACAGAGCCAGTTCATCATCTTCGAAAAAGAGATAGTCAAAGCTGGGATTCATTTTATCATCCCACTTGCGCAGAAAAAGCAGATCTTGGGGCCGGCGGAGCTTTTCGGCCAAGTCTTGGGACTCACCTTCATGAAAAAGCAGGTCAATCTCCGGATGCCGGCCCATAAAGGATGTTACGGCTTTGAAAAAGTCATAATTAGTCACGGTCGGGATCGCGTACAGGTCCAGGGTCTTGGTCTGCTCTTGCCGGCAGGAAGCTACTGCCTGGTCAAACTGCTGGCTGTCCGCTAAAAGGCGCTGGGCATAAGGAAGCAGGTACTCCCCCTCCCGGGTTAAGCGGACTCGGCGGCTGCTTCTTTCAAACAGCTTCATCCCGATCTCTTTCTCCAGAGCCGCGATATGTTTGGAAACCGTACTTTGGCTGGTATACAATTCATCAGCTGTCTGTGAAAAGCTCAAGCTGAAAGCCAGGGATACAAAGGCTTGAATTTTGTCTAACACGCTCTTCTCCATTCTGTTCACTTTTTTGCTTTAGAAAAAATTATCTGCCTTTTCAACTTTTCTGTCAAAAGCAAAAATCGTACCATCAAACAGCAGTCAATGCGGCTTGGCGGAATCGTCGGAGGGGGCACTTCCGTGATAAATAGACTGACTTCTGTTTTTGCACTGCTGTTCAGCTTGCTGGATAGAACCAGTAAAAAAGCAGGCTTGACTTCGGCCAAGCCTGCTTGCGAGAATAAGTTGGTTGTTCTCAGAAGCTGTAGGCTGCGCGTAAGCACTAGCCTATAAAGAACCCCCCGACCTTGGTCAGGGGAGCATGTCATGATCCGTCTTCAAACCAAGTGGCAAAGCAAGCTTAATCCGCCTCTTCCCCTCGGGGACCAAGGATCACGTAGTAGATCTTGCCGAAGTAAGGGTTTTTGACCATATGAGCCACAGCATGCATCTTCAGGCGCCGATGCGTCTTTCTGGTGATCACGTGATAGTCCAGCGTGGCCCGGCCCTCATCCCCGTCGCCAATCTGGGCGTTGCGGCTGGCGATCGTGCGCTCATAGTCCTCCGGCGCCAGCAGCCCCTTGAACGAGCGGCCAACGAACTTGATGAATTCTTCCATATTGTCGCATTCAAACAAATTCAGCAGCTCTTTATTGGCAAAAAGAATCTTTTCATCTTCCTGCCGGTAGATAAAGAAGGCGCCGGGCAGGTTGACGGCCAGGTCACGCAAGTTGAAGCCCAGTTGCGAGCGGCCCTCTTTGAGCATATTCTCGCTATAGGCCGCCATGGTTCCCTTGCCGGTCGACTTGATCGCGTACAGGGCCATGTCCGCCCGGTTGAGCAGCTCCTCCCGGCTCTTGCCCTGCTCAGGGTAGGCGGCAAAGCCCAGCGAAACCGTATATGGGTACTTTTTGCCATTATGGACAAAAGTCAATTCATGCCGGTAGAGCTTTTGAAAAATAGCCCGCCCTTCCGTCAAGGTCGTGTCCGGCAACAAGACCGCGAACTCGTCGCCCCCGTTGCGGCAAACCAGGCCTTGGCCGCCAAAATCGGCCCGCAATACCTGGGCAACGGCTTTTAGGGCCTCATCCCCGGCTTCATGGCCATAGAGGTCGTTAATGTACTTGAAGTCGTCAATGTCAATAATGGCCCCAACGGCCGGCTCACTTGGGTGACTCTCTAGATGCTTGCTGGCATCCCGGTCAAAAGCCTGCCGGCTCATCAAGCCCGTCAGGTAGTCCGTATTGACCAGCTTGGCTAGGTTCTTTCCCCGCTCTATGTAGTTTAATAGCAAACAGGCCAGCAGACTGTTGACGACCGCTATCGTGAAGCCCAAGGCCAGCCCGCCTTTGATCTGCCCTGGCATGGTGCCCGCGTCCTTGCGGCAGGTCTCCAGCTTCCAGCTGCATCCCCCTAATTTGAAGGTCACGCTGGCCTGGGCCGGTTTTTGCCCCATAGTGGAGTTCATCTGCTGAAAGTCACCACCAGTCACGTGGGTCTTTGACAGCCGGTAGTAGTAGCTCAAGCGGTCCAAGTTATTAAAAGTCTTCTTAAAAAGCCTGCTCTGCTGAACCATGACCACCGTGTAGCCCCAAAAATGCCCCTTGATGAAAATCGGCTTGCAAATCAGAATGCCTTTGCCAATATTCTTCAATTTCGCTGGACCAATAATCCCGGTCAGCCGCTTTCTCCGGCAATAGTTCAAGTCTTTATCAGCTTGGCTGCCCTTCTGCAGGTTTAAGGGCACTTGCTCTGTCTTGCCCCGGCGTACCCTGACTGTCTGCCCCCGATAGATCAGCTGCATGGAATGAATATTGGGGTGCTTCTTGATCATGTAGCGGGCAGTTTTGGCAAATCTGTCAACTACCCCGCTGTTGCCAACTACTCCCGCGTCAATGGCTTCTGCCACGTTGACCCCATCTTCCAGGTCATTCTTAAAATAATCACAAGCAATCTGGGCATTCAGCTCGGTCTTGGCCAAGTGGCGCTGGTCGATGCTGGCCCATTCCCGCTTGCAAAAAATGCCAGTGACCGCCAGGCTGACCGCAAAGACCAGCAAGACGATCCCTAGCCGCTTCCACTCTTTCTTCATTCTTCCAAATTTCCAATCAACTATAATTTTTCTGTATATAGTCATTATATTGCACTCGAATCAAGTCTGACAAACCATTTTGTTCTTTTAATTATTAGATAAAACCGATTAATTAATTTTAAGGAATAAAAAGGCAGCTTCATGTAGAAGCTGCCCTTCTGTTACCGAAGTTATCTAAGTTAGTGAGAAAAAATCGTGGCGATTTTGAAAATAAATGCTATCTGTTGAGGTATTTGCCATCTAATATACAATCTTTACTTCTGGTCGGTCGCTTTAAAATGATACATCTTGGCCGAGAAGTCCTTGTGCGGAGCGGCTGGGTCATAGAAGCCCAGGTTCATCAGCTCATCCCCGCCGTAGACCTTGCCGGTGGCCAGGTCTTCGTAGTTCTTGTCTGGATCAAGCCCGGCCAGCTTGGTCTTGGTCAGGTATGGCTGAGCGTAGGACATGATGTTGACCGTCGTAACCACGGCTTCATTCTGGTCATCGCTGACCGTCATCCAAGCGGCCTCGTTGCTGTCAAGCGGGGCCTTCAAGGTGTAGAACTTGCCGTATTGGGCCAGCTCACGGATCTGCTTATAGTCAGCCACCTGCTGCTTGACCGCGGCCTTGTCTTCATCAGACATCTTGGTCAAGTCCAATTCATAGCCCAAGTCGCCGCACATGGCCACGGCGCCTCTGGTGTCAAATGGCGTGATCCGCCCGTTTTGCTCGTTTGGCGAAACGGAAACGTGGGAGGTCATCATTGACTGCGGGTAGACCAGGCTGGTGCCGTATTGGATGACCAGGCGGGCAATCGCGTCGCTGTTGTCGCTGGCCCAGATTTGCGGGCAGTAGTAGGCCATGCCGATATCAAAGCGGCCACCGCCGCCTGAGCAGCCTTCCAGCAGGATGTCTGGGTAGCGGTCAACCAAGCGCTCAGCCAGGTCATACAGGCCCAGGACGTAGCGGTGATAGGTCTCCCCTTGCTGATCAGCCGGCAGGTCGCTTTCATAGATGTCAGACAGGTGCCGGTTCATGTCCCACTTGATGTAGTCCACGCTGCCGCCGTCAAGGATCTTGGTCATCTGGTCAAAAATATTGTCGCGGACTTCCTTGCGGCCCAGGTCCAAGACGTACTGGTTCCGGGACGGGCTCGGCTTTCTGCCAGGCACGTGCATCAAGTAGTCAGGGTGCGCCCGATAAAGGTCGGAGTCAAAGGAGATCATTTCCGGCTCAAACCACAGGCCGAACTTCAAGCCTTGCCCATGGACGTAGTCGGCAAAGTGCTTCAAGCCTTGCGGGAACTTCTTCTCGTAGACCTGCCAGTCGCCCAGAGAGCTGTTGTCGTCATCGCGGTGGCCGAACCAGCCATCGTCCAGAACGAACATTTCAATGCCCAATTTTTTAGCTTCATCGACGATTGACTTCAGCTTGTCTTCCGTAAAGTCAAAGTAAGTTGCCTCCCAGTTGTTGACCAGGATTGGCCGCGGCGACCGCTTGAACTTGCTGCGGATTACCCGGTCCAAAATCACGCTGTGGTAAGTCTGGCTCATCCCGTTCAAGCCGGCGTTTGAGTAGACCAGCAAGACTTCTGGCGTTTGGAAGCTGGCGCCTGGAGTCAGCTTCCAGGAGAAGTTGTACTCGTTGATCCCAACCGTGACGTGCAGTTGGTCCAGCTGGTCCTTTTCCAGCTCAAATTCATGGTTGCCTGAGTAGACCAAGGCCAAGCCCCAGGCATCCCCGCTGAATTCATCCGTCTTCGGGTCAACCAAAGCAACGAATGGGTTCATCTGGTGGCTGGAAGTGCCGCGGCGGGATTCAAATACGTGGCGGCCTTGAGTCAAGCTGCTTCTTTGCGGGTGGCGCTCATTGACGTGGGCCCCAGGCAAGGTGATGGCTTCCAAGTCCCGGCCAACCAGGTCCATCTGCATGGAAGCAGCCTTTTCCAGGTGGACGCTTTCCTTGCCCTTGTTGACGACCCGGACGCTGCGGGCGATCACGTCGCGGTCACGGTAGATCGTATAAAGCAAGTCGTATTCAAGGCCGGTCAAGTCGTCAACCAGCTTGACCGTCAAGGTTTCTGCTTCATCATCATTCTCAACGTAGGCCGCTGGCAGGCCTGGCAATTTTGGCTTGCCTGGCGCGATCTCATAGCCGGCGTAGTGCAGGAAGACCGCGTTTGACCCGTTGGCTTGGCGGACAATGGTGGCTGGTGAGTGGTAGTCCATTTCCCCGGCCCCGCTGTATTCCTTAGGCAAGGTGTCCCGGGAAAAAGTCCGGTCCAAGTCGCCTGGCAGGTTGCCGGAGAAGCCGCGGTCAAGTCTTGGATAGGTTAATTCCCCGTGGTAGCCTCTGACCCGCTTGCCGAAGTACAGGTGACACAAAGTACCGCCCTTTTCAACAGAAAACAGATATGAAATTTCCTGGTTGTGCAGGTGGAAGACCTGCTGCTTTTCATCAAATTCGATCAACTCAGACATTTTTATCACCTAGATTATCTATGCTTTCCTATTTCTCATCTTGTTGAATTTATCTTTTTTGGCAAAAGGATGCTTTATTCGATTTCCATAATTGGATCGCCGGCTGCCCTTAACCTCTGCGGATTTGGCAACTTTCTTTATTCCGAATTCTACCAAAGCCAAAAGAACCGTACTACCCAAATTTTGAATAATACGGTTCTTTTTAAATTTCACTTTCTTTAACTTAATGACATTGGGAATTAACTCCCAGCCTTTTTGCTAGTTTTTTGACCTTAGTCGACAAACTTGACCGCAGTCCCATAGGCAACGACGGACTGCATATCCCCACCGATAGATCCTGAGTCAAACCGCATCATGACGACCGCGTCGGCCCCCACGCCTTCAGCTTCTTCCCGCAGACGATCCAAGGCCACTTTTCTAGATTCCTTCAGCATCTTGGTGTAGGCCTTGATTTCGCCGCCAATCATGCTCTTCAAGCCCGCACCGAAGTCAGACGCAAAATTCTTGGACTGGGTGGTGACCCCGAAAACATCCCCGATCACTTCATACTTGCGGCCAGGGATATTTTCCGTCGTTACAACTAACATTTTGTTTTCCATGTCTATACCTCGCTTTATCTTATAATTTCAGTTTGATATTAACACAATTTAGTTGCTTTTTACATTGGCCAAACTAAAAAGGCTGCACCAACGCATGTACGTTGATGCAGCCTTTTTCGGCTTTCACCGGTAAATTTTCCATTCTTTAGTTGGCTGGGAAGTAGTCTTGCAGCTGGTCGATGTGGTGCTTCAGCTTCTTGACGGCCTTAGCCTCAATCTGCCGCACCCGTTCCCGAGTAACCCCGAGCTGCCGGCCAACTTCTTCCAAAGTATGCGGCTCATCGTTCTCCAGCCCGAAGCGCAGGCGCAAAACCGTTGCTTCCCGGTCAGTCAAATATTCGCCCATCATCCCTGAAAGCTGGTCCTTCAGCATTTCGAAGGCCGTAAATTCTTCCGGGTTGACTGCCTTGTTGTCTTCCAAAAGGTCCCCCAATTGTGAGTCCCCTTCTTCGCCAACCGGCTTGTCCAACGAATCGGTCTCCTGGTTCTTGGCGACCGTGATGATTTCGTGGACCTTGGCCACTGGCTCGTTCATTTCCGCGGCCAATTCCTCTGGCTTGGCGTCCCGGTCCAGGTCCTGCTGCAGGGTCCGCTGGATTCGGTTCATCTTGTTGATGCTTTCAACGACGTGCACCGGAATTCTGATCATCCGGTCCTGGTCAGCCAAGGCCCGGGTAATGGCCTGGCGAATCCACCAGGTCGCGTAGGTTGAGAACTTGAAGCCCTTGGAGTAGTCGAACTTGTCGACTGCCTTCATCAAGCCGATGTTGCCTTCCTGGATCAAGTCCAAAATCCCCATCTTGCCGTTGTGCTTGGCATAGCGCTTGGCAATGGAGACCACCAGCCGCAGGTTGGCCGCGGCCAGCTCATCCTTGGCGGATTCATCCCCCGCCTCGATCCGCTTGGCTACGGCCACTTCTTCGTCTCTGGACAAAAGCGGCACCTTGCCGATCTCTTTCAGGTACATCCGCACTGAGTCGTAGACCCGCTCGCTTTCGCTTGCAGCCTGGGCCTTTTCAGCCGCTTCGGCCTGCTCGGACGCTTCCTGCACCTGCAAAGAGAGACTGGAAGGCTCGCCCTTTTCATCGACGATGCTGATGCCGCTGTCCTCGAACTTGTTGACCAGCTTGGCTACCTCATCCTTGCTGAGCTCATACGGCACGACCAAGCGTGCCTTAAAGTCGTTCTCGCTGATCTGGCCGCTCTTTTTCACGCCCGAAATTACCAGCTTGACTGCCTTCTGCAGTGGAAAATCATTTACGTTAGAAGCATTTCTTTCTGCCATTCAATCCGCCCTGTTCATCTAACTTTTTCATTCGTCTATTCCAAAAAGTCCCGCAATTGATTGCTCCGACTTGGGTGACGCAACTTTCTTAACGCCTTGGCTTCAATCTGCCGGATCCGCTCGCGCGTGACGCCAAAGACGCGGCCAACTTCCTCCAAAGTCCGGGGGTTGTCGTCGTCTAAGCCAAACCGCAGGCGCAATACGTTCTCCTCACGGTCGGTCAAGGTGTCCAAGACCTCAGCCAGCTGGGTCTTCAGCATCTCTGAAGCCGCGTGCTGCTCGGGACTGGTGGCGTCCTTGTCCTCAATGAAGTCGCCCAGGTGGGAATCGTCTTCCTCGCCAATTGGCGTCTCAAGTGAGACTGGCTCTTGCGCAATCTTCAAGATCTCCCGGACCTTCTTGGTCGGCAGGTTCATTTCCGCCCCAATCTCCTCTGGGACCGGATCCCGGCCTAAGTCTTGAAGCAATTGTCTTTGGATTCTGATCAGCTTGTTGATCGTCTCCACCATGTGCACGGGAATTCTAATCGTTCTGGCTTGATCGGCAATCGCCCGCGTGATCGCTTGCCGGATCCACCAAGTGGCATAAGTTGAAAACTTAAAGCCCAAACGGTAGTCAAATTTGTCTACGGCTTTCATCAAGCCCATATTTCCTTCTTGAATCAAGTCGAGGAAGCTCATGCCGCGGCCCACGTAGCGCTTGGCAATGGAAACCACCAAACGCAGGTTGGCGTTGGTCAATTCGTCCTTGGCTTCCTGGTCGCCGGCTTCGATCCGCTTGGCCAAAGCCACTTCTTCGTCCCCGCTCAAAAGGGCAACGCGGCCAATCTTCTTCAGATACTGACGAACTGGGTCATTCATCCGGCTGCCAGGCGCGGACAAGTGCTCCAGTTCGGCCTTCTCAACATTCTTCTGCTTGTTGAGGGCCAGCTTAGACGGCTCGCCATTTTCGTCAACAATACTGATCCCATTGTCTTCAAATTCCTGGACAAGCTGGTCGACCGCTTTGCCTTCAAGCTGGTAAGGTTCGATCAAACGCGCGGTGAAATCCGTGTCAGTGATTTCCTTGCTCTTCTTGACATCCTTAACAACCAATTTGACCGCGTCAGCTAAAGGCAGCTTTTGGCTAGCTTTGTCTGACGTCTTTGCTTTGTCTGCCATTTAATCGCCTTCACTCTAATATCTAAAACCGATGACTTAATTCTTCTGCCCGATTAATCCAAAAAGTCACGCAGCTGGTTGCTCCGGCTTGGGTGGCGGAGCTTGCGCAAAGCCTTGGCCTCAATCTGGCGAATCCGCTCGCGCGTGACGTTGAAGACGCGGCCGACTTCTTCCAAGGTCCGCGTCTTTCCGTCATCCAGGCCAAAACGCAGGCGCAGGACGTTCTCCTCGCGGTCAGTCAAGGTATCCAGCACCTCCGCCAGTTGCTCTTTCAGCATTTCATTGGCAGCGTGCTGCTCGGGACTGGTGGCATCCTTGTCCTCAATGAAGTCGCCCAGATGGGAGTCGTCCTCTTCCCCGATTGGGGTTTCCAAGGAGACTGGCTCTTGGGCAATCTTCAAGATGTCCCGGACCTTCTTGACCGGCAGGTCCATCTCCGCCGCAATCTCTTCCGGCACGGCATCCCGCCCCAGATCCTGGAGGAGCTGGCGCTGGATCCGGATCAGCTTGTTGATGGTTTCCACCATGTGGACTGGAATCCGGATGGTCCGCGCCTGGTCGGCAATCGCCCGGGTAATGGCCTGGCGAATCCACCAAGTCGCGTAGGTCGAGAACTTGAAGCCCAGACGGTAGTCAAACTTGTCGACCGCCTTCATCAAGCCCATGTTCCCCTCCTGAATCAGGTCCAGGAAGTTCATCCCCCGGCCCACGTAGCGCTTGGCAATGGACACGACCAGACGCAGGTTGGCTTCCGCCAGTTCCTGCTTGGCCTCTTCATCCCCGGCTTCGATCCGCTTGGCCAGGGCAATCTCCTCATCAGCCGTCAGCAGGCTGACGCGGCCGATCTCCTTTAAATACATCCGGACCGGGTCATTCATCCGCACGCTGCTTGGCGCGGCCAGATTGTCCAGCTCGGCCTTTTCCACGTGCTTCTGCTTGGTCAGGGCCAGCTTGGACGGCTTGCCTGCTTCATCGACGATGCTGATGCCATTGTCTTCAAACTCCTGTACCAGCTGGTCGACCGCCTTGCCTTGGAGGCCATAAGGGGTCAGCAAGCGGGCGGTAAAGTCCTTCTCCGTGATCTGCTTGCTCTTCTTGACGCCCTCGACCACCTGCTTGACTGCCTGGTCCAGGGTCATGTCGTTCTTTGGAACGCTATTTGCTTCTGCCACTTAAGCCCTCCTCTTCTTCTTTCTTCAGCTGCCGCAAGCGCAGGATCTGCTGGGTCAGGGTCAAAAGGGACTGGGGATCCCCCTTGCGCCGGGCCTCTTCGATCTGCTGCTGCAGCTTGCCGATCTCCTCGTCAATCTTGCAGAGGTTGATCGCCGCAACCTGCTCATCAAGCTCGCCGAGAGTAATTTCACCTGGCATTTGTGCCATATCAGTACTAACAATTATACTCTGAAGTTGCTCTGGAACAAAATCTAAGAACCCAGAGAGAGAAATCTTGTCGTGCGTCTCCACGTAGTCCAGCCAAGCCGTGGCGGCCTGCTGGTATTCCGGACTGGGGAAGACGAAGCCGTTCTTCAGCAGGTAGCTTCTGGCCTCATCTGAGCCAATGTAGGCATACAGCAGGCGCTGCTGGGCCTTTTCCGCCTTAGGCGGGATCTGGCTGACCTGGCTTTCAGGCGGCAGGATCTCGGCATAAGGCAGCTGCTCAGGGGGCATTTCGCCCTGCATCTGACTGGTATGCTGCTTGACCCGCCTTTGCCGGCGTCTGGCCCGGGACAGGCTGGCCTTCAAGGCGTCGGTCGAGACGCCAGACTCCTTGCCCAGGCGCTGCAGGTAGATGTCTTGTTCGACGGGACTGGCCAGGGAGGCAATTTCCGTCATGGCATCATTCAGGTAGGCCATCTTTTCGCGCTCATTGTTCAGATTGTACTTCTGCTTCAAGCGCAGGAGGTAGAAGTCGGTCGGGCTGATCGCCCCCTTGATCTCTTGCTGGTAGCGCTCAGGCCCGTACTTCTTGACGTATTCGTCCGGGTCCAGCTTCTCAGGCAGGACCACGATCCCCAGGTTGAAATTGCCAGCCTGCTTAAACAGGCCCACCGCCCGCTCAGCCGCGCTGACGCCAGGGGCATCCCCGTCGTAGTTGATCACCACGTTATTCGTGATCCGCCGGATCATGTACACCTGGTCCTGGGTCAGGCTGGTCCCCATGGAGGCAATCCCGGACTTGATCCCGGCCTTGTAGGCGGAGACCACGTCCATGTGTCCTTCAAACAGGATCAGGTGCCCCTCTTTTCTGGCCACTTTCTTGGCTTCAGAAAAGTGAAAAAGCAGCTTGGACTTGGTAAAGATGCTGGTCTCGGGACTGTTCAGGTACTTGGGTTCCTTGTCATTGTTTGAGATCCGCCGCCCGGAAAAAGCCACCGGGTGTCCGGTCTCATCCTTCATCGGGAACATCAGCCGGTCTCTGAAGCGGTCAAACAAGCGGCCATCCTGGCTTTGGACGAACAAGCCGCTTTCAATCAGCTGCTCTTCGCTGTAGCCCTTCTCTTTTAAAAAGGTATAGAGGACGTCGCCGTTGCCTGGGGCGTAGCCGATGTCAAAGTGCTTGAGCAGGTCCTCGTCCAGTTCCCGCTCCTTGGCATAGCTGAGCCCGCGCTCCCCGATCCTGGTGGTCATCAGGATCTGGTGGTAAAAGTCCGCCGCGTCCTTGTGCATGCTCACCAGGGGGTTCTGCTGAACAGGCTCATTGTTGTAGGAAGCGGGCATGGGAATGTTGGCCATTTCCGCAACCCGCTCCACGCTCTCGGGAAAAGTCAGCTCTTCCTTCTCCATCATGAACTTGAAGACGTTGCCGCCCCGGTGGCAGCCAAAGCAGTAGAAGAACTGCTTCTGCTGGTTCACGGAAAAAGAAGGGGTCTTTTCTTGATGAAAAGGGCAAAGACCAACATAGTCTTTGCCCCTCTTCTCAAGTGACACGTACTGGCCGATTACGTCTACGATGTCGACGCTGTCCCGAACTTCATTGATAAAATCTTCCGGAATCCTGCCAGCCATTCAATCACCCTTTTGTTCTGCTAAATTTACTTGATAACCAGCTTGCTCAAATCGCCCAGGCGCTTAGCCAGGTCGTTGACCGCGGCCAGCTGGCTCAAGCGGTTGTTCTTGACGCGCTCGTCCTTGGCCATGATCATGTTGACGTCGAAGTAGCGGTCGATTACCGGCTGCAAGGCAACGAAGCCTTCGTACAGGTCAGCGTGGCTCTTGACGCCTTGCAGGCTCTCAACACCATTATAAAGGTCATTTTCGGATCTGTCCTCAAATAAGCTTTCATCAACGGCGCTGGCTTGGTCGAACTTGGCCTTCTTCAAGATGTTCTCAATTCTGGTCAAGCTTTCAACGACTGGCTTGAAGGCCTCGTCGTCGTGGTGGGTTGCCAAGACCTTGGCAGCAGCCAGGATCTCGCTTGGGTCTTCTTCGCTTGAGGCCAAGACGGCATCGATGACGTCGTATTGGTAGCCGTTCTTTTGCAGGAACTGCTTTACCCGGTCGCGGATGAAGGCAGCCAGCTCGCTTTCTTCCTCGCGGCCCCTTGGCATCTTGGCTGGGGTCTTGCCGTCAAGCAGGTCAACCAGTTCTGGGATGACTTGGTCAAATGGCAATGACCAGCCTTCCTTAAGCAGGATGCGGACGATCCCGTAAGCGTAGCGGCGCAAGGCGTATGGGTCGTTTGATGAAGATGGAATCATGCCGGCACCGAAGAAGGCAATGATAGTGTCCAGCTTGTCGGCAACTGACAAAAGCGCGCCGACCGTCGTTGCTGGCAGGTCGCCTTCAGCCGTAGTTGGCATGTAGTGTTCCTTGATGGCAACGGAGACGTTTTCGTCTTCGCCAGCCAAACGGGCGTAGTGCATCCCCATGACCCCCTGCAGCTCGGCAAATTCGCCGACCATTTGGGTCACCAGGTCAAACTTGTACAGGCCAGCAGCCCGGTCAAAGTCAGCCAGCTCTTGCCCGTCAACGCCAAAGCGCTTGGCCAGGTAGTCGCCGATCAGGCGAACCCGGTCCATCTTTTCAGCCATTGAGCCGATCTTGTCGTGGAAGGAAACGGCGCTCATGCGGTCAACGAAGTGGCTGAGCGGGTACTTGCGGTCTTCATCGTAGAAGAAGACGGCATCGTCCAAGCGGGCCACCAGAACCTTCTCGTTGCCGGAAACGACGTTCTCCAGGTGTTCCCGGTTGCCGTTGCGGACGGAGATGAAGTGGTTGATCAGCTTGCCGTCTTGGTCGTAGACTTCAAAGTATCTTTGGTTGTCCTTCATGGAAGTGATCAGGACTTCATCAGGGATTTCCAGGTACTTCGGGTCAAAGGAGCCGGCGAAGACGGTTGGGTATTCAACCAGGTTGTTGACTTCTTCCAGCAGGCTCTTGTCCAGCTTGATCTGCCAGTTGTTTTCCTTAACCAGGTCGTTGATTTGGGACACGATCATGTCCTTGCGTTCAGCGGCGTCAACGATCACGTATTGGTTGCGCAGAGCTTCGACATAGTCATCAGCGTTGGCCAAAACCACGCTGTCGCCCAGGAAGCGGTGACCGGCGGTCTTGCGGCCGGCAGTGATGTCCAGCAGCTTGACTGGCACTACTTCTGACCCGTAGAGGGCAACCAGCCAGTGGATTGGACGGACGAATTCAAAGTCGCGGGAGTCCCAGCGCATCTTGGTTGGGAAAGTCATGGCCTTAACGACTTCATCCAAGCCCAAAAGGATGTCCTTGGCGGACTTGCCTTCCTTTTGCACGTGCACGTAGGCGTATTCAACGCCCTTCAGTTCCTGGAAGTAGATGTCGTCGGCGCTCATGCCCTGGCCGCGGGCAAAGCCTTGCGCAGCCTTGGTCCAGTTGCCGTCAGCGTCTTGGGCAATCTTCTTGGCCGGCCCCTTCTTAACTTCGTCGATGTCGGCCTGCTTTTCTGCCAGGTCCTTGACCAGGATGGCCAGGCGACGTGGGGTTGAGTAGGTGGCAATTTCCTTGTAGCCCAAGCCGTTTTCCTTCAAGAACTTGCCCGTCCGGTCAGCCAGTTGCTTGACTGACTTGCTTACTACGTGGGCTGGCATTTCTTCTACGCCAATTTCAAATAAAAAGTCTTTAGTCATTGCTTGCCTCCGCTTTCTTAGCTTGTGCGCTCTTCAACAATGGGAAGCCGCGCTTTTCGCGTTCTTCCACGAACTTAACGGCAACTTCGTGCGCCATGTTGCGGATCCGGTGCAGGTAGCCGGCCCGTTCGGTGACGGAAACGGCCCCGCGGGCGTCAAGCAGGTTGAAGGTGTGGGAACACTTCAAAATGTAGTCGTAGGCTGGGTGAACCAGGTTCTTGTCCAGCAGGCGCTTGGCGATGCGCTCGTAAGTGTCGAAGAATTTCAAAAGCTGGTCTTGGTCGCTTTCTTCAAAGGCGTACTTGGAGTGCTCGTATTCAGGCTCCTTGAAGATGTCCCGGTAAAGGACCCCGTCGCCCCATTCCAGGTCAAAGACTGAGTTGACGTCTTGGATGTATGAAGCCAGACGCTCAACCCCGTAGGTAATTTCGCCCATGGTTGGCTTGACGTCCAGTTCACCGACCGTCTGGAAGTAGGTAAATTGTGAGACTTCCATCCCGTCCAGCCAGACTTCCCAGCCGACCCCGGCACAGCCCATTGATGGATTTTCCCAGTTGTCTTCAACGAAGCGGATGTCATGTTCCAGCGGCTCAATGCCCAGAACCTTCAAGGAGTCCAGGTAGTATTGCTGGATTTCCAAAGGCGCTGGCTTGAGCACGACTTGGAATTGGTGGTGCTGGAAAAGCCGGTTTGGGTTTTCGCCATAGCGGCCGTCAGCTGGCCGGCGGGAAGGCTCAACGTAGCAAGCCTTCCAAGGCTCAGGACCGACCGCCCGCAAGAAGGTGTAAGGACTCATCGTCCCGGCGCCCTTGTTTTCATCGTATGAAGGCATGATCATGCAGCCCTTTGAGGCCCAAAACTGTTCCAGTTTGAAGATCATGGTCTGAATGTCTAATTTTTGTGCCATATTATTCCTCCTATGCAAGGCCATAAAAAAAGCCTATGCAATTACAGTTTGCATAGGGACGAAATTCATTATTCGCGGTTCCACCCTAATTCAGAAAGCAATATTCGCCTTCTGCTCTTAATTGACTTGGCTAGAGGTGCCTTTTCCCGCCGTGTCCTTCCACCTGCCGACACTCGCTGGCGCGGTACTTTTCTGAATCCTCATCATCGCCAATACAGGGCTTATTTTACCACAAAGCAGGGCCGCTTTCTATCAAAAATTACAGTGTTTTCAGTTCATCCAGGAACTTTTTCGTGCGCAGGTTCAAATCGACGGTTTCCTGGTAGATCAAGTCGATGGCCTGGCGGCTCTGCTCCTTAAGCTGGTCATCGATCTGAATGCTGCCAAGGCGGTCAATGGGCACCAATCCCAGGGTCCTTAGGAGGGCCACGGTCTTTGGCGCCAGGTGCATCCGCTGCACTCTGGCAAAGTGGTCTGAGCACACCACCCCGCCTAAGGAGATGGAGTAGTCAAAAGTCCCCTGCACCTTCCCGCAGACAAGGCAGCAGCTGAGCTCAGGCTTGACCCCATAGGCCTCCAGCAGCTGCAGCTGCACGATCTGCGTCAGGATCTCCGCGTCCTGGCCCGCCAGCAGGCGGTGAAAGGCCGTCAAGACCAGCTGGTAGTACTTGCCCACCGGCTGGTATTCAACCGCCGCGTGGTCCAGCAGGTCAAAAATAAAAGAAGCGTAGGCATTGGCCAGCAGGTTGCCAAAGAGCTCGTCGTGCTGGACCAGGTCCTTGTAGGTTCTGAACTGGCTGATGCCCCGCCGCTTGGTCAAGATGGTAAAGCTGCCCTCCGTAAAAGGCAAGGCCACGCTGGCCAATTTGGACTTGGGCCGCAGCGCCCCCTTCAAGATGACGGTGACGGGGCCCAGTTCCTTGGTCAGGATCTTGGCCAGGAGGTCCGCTTCCTGGTATTTCTGTCTTTTGTAAATGATCCCGTGAACTTCCAGAAGTTCAAAGGCCATTGGCTACAGCTCCTTCTTGTCGTAGCCGATCGACTTCAAGAAGGCCGGGTCCTGGCGCCAGTTGTGGCGGACCTTGACCCAGAGCTGGAGGTTGACCTTTTCGCCCAGGAGGGCTTCAATCTCCTTTCTGGACTGGATGCCGATCTTCTTGATCATGCTCCCGCCCTGGCCGATGATGATCCGCTTCTGGCCCGGCTTTTCCACATAGATGGTGGCCTCAATCTGCAGCTTGCCGTTGACCCGCTCGTTCATCTTTTCCACCCAGACCGCGGCTGAGTGCGGCACTTCCTGGCTGGTCAAGTGCAGGATCTGCTCCCGGATCATTTCCGCCACGACGAAGTATTCCGGCCGGTCGGTCACTTCATCAGAAGCGTAGTACTGCGGCCCTTCTGGCAGGTACTTGTTGATCGTTGCCAGCAGGTCGTCGACCCCGTTGCCCTGGCCGGCGGAAATTGGCAGGTATTCGGCAAAATTGCCCAAGGCCTGGTAAGAGTCAATGATTGGCAAGAGGTCGTTTGGGTGAACCTGGTCGATCTTGTTGACGACCAAAAAGACTGGCAGGTCCAGGTCCTTCAAGAGCCCAGCCACGTATTCCTCGCCCTTGCCGGCCTTCTTAGGCTCAACCATAAAGAGGACCAGGTCCACGTCCTTCAGGGAGGACAGGCTGGCCTTGTCCATGTATTCATCTAAGTCTGAGTGACTCTTAAAGATCCCTGGCGTGTCCACGAAGACGACTTGCATGTCGTCTGCTGAATAGATCCCGGAAATCTTGTTTCTGGTGGTTTGGGGCTTGTTTGAGGTAATGGCCACCTTCTGGCCCACCAGCCGGTTCATCAGGGTTGACTTGCCGACGTTTGGCCGGCCGATCAGGGCTACGAAGCCTGACTTGAAATTACTTGTTTGCGCCATCTTCTATATCCTTTTCTGTAAAATGATAGGGAATCAGTTCGTCGACCGTGTAGCGGACGAATTCCCCTTTGGTGTCGGTCAAAATGACCTCGCTCTCAGGAGCCATAAATTCGCTCATCACCTGCCGGCAGGCCCCGCAGGGGGAAATAGGCCGGTCGGTGTTGCCAATGATCAAGAGCCGCTCGATGGGGTCTGGCAGGCCCCCGTCGTTGACCCAGTTGAACATGGCCGTTCTTTCCGCGCAGTTGGTCAGGCCAAAGGAGCTGTTCTCGATGTTGACCCCGGTATAGGTCTTCCCTGACTCAGTCATCAGGGCCGCGGCTACTTGAAAGTGCGAGTAAGGGCTGTAGGAATCCTTCAAGTGCTCCTTGGCCAGGGCAAACAGCCGGCTTTCTGCTTCATTCATCGGCATTACTTGCCTCTCCCTTCGTCAAGCTGGTCAGGGTACAAAGGCAGGCCGTAGTCTTCCAGCACCTTGCCTTGAATGCCGAACATCTCCTTGGCCTCGTCAGGCTCAATGTGGTCATAGCCATTCAGGTGCAGGAAGCCGTGCACGATGGTGTAGCCGAATTCCCGGTCAAAGCCCGTCCCGTATTCCACGCTGTGGCGCTTGATGACGCTGGGGCACATGAACAAGTCGCCAATGTCTTCGACGAAGTCAGGGTCAGCGGCAAAAGCTGCCAGGTCCAGCCCCTCTTCTCCGTCTTCAATGGCAAAGGAAATGACGTCGGTTGGCCTGTCCTTGCCGCGATAGTCGCGGTTGATCTGGTTGGACTTCTCCTCATCCACGAAATTGATGCTCATTTCCAGAGGATTGTCCTTCTTGATCTCCTGCTTGGCCAGCAAGAGCAGGTCCATGATCCACTTTTGCCAGTCGCGCTGGTCATCGTCCAAAAATCCAACTTCATCCGTGTAGCTTACTTCAATCGGGTCCATTGCCTAAAAATTCCCTTTCTCTTCATATGCCTTGATAATCTTTGCCACTACTGGGTGCCGGACCACGTCGCTGGCTGAGAACTCGACGAACTTGATCTGGTCGATCCCCTCCAGAATGTGCATGGCCGTGATCAAGCCGCTGTGCACCTTGCCCGGCAGGTCGACCTGGGTCACGTCCCCGTTGACGACCATCTTGGAGTTGAAGCCCAGCCGAGTCAAAAACATCTTCATCTGGGCGTCGGTAGTGTTCTGGGCCTCGTCCAGGATAACGAAGGCCTCTTCCAAAGTCCGCCCTCTCATGTAGGCCAGCGGGGCGATTTCAATGACGCCGCGCTCAATCAAGCGGTCCGTGGTTCCTTGGCCCAGGATCGCGTAAAGCGAGTCATAGATTGGCCGCAGGTAAGGGTCAACCTTCTCCTTCAGGTCCCCTGGCAGAAAGCCCAGCGATTCCCCGGCTTCAACTGCCGGCCGGGTCAGGATGATCTTGGAGACTTCTCCTTTCTTGAAGGCCGCGACCGCGCAGACGACGGCCAGGAAGGTCTTCCCAGTCCCCGCGGGCCCGATGCCGAAGACCACGTCGCTCTTCTGGATGGCCTCAACGTACTTCTTCTGGGTCATGTTCTTGACCCGGACTGGCCGCCCCTTGGCATCCCTGATCAAGATTTCCTTGTACAGGTCGCCAAAGTATTCCGTGGTCCCCTTGTCAGCCATCTTCATGGCGCTCACGACGTCAGCCGGCGTCAGGTTGATCCCGTTGGCGGCTACCTTGTCCAAAGCCTTTAAGACCCGCATGACGGTCTTTACCTGGTCTTCAGGGCCAGTCACCTTGATTTCCTGACCCAAGTCATCCAAGGCAACCTCATAGCCGTCCTCGATCAGCTTCAGATTGCCGTCGTTGACCCCGACCAACTTTTGGATATTTTCGGCGTTTTGTGGTAAAAACTTCTCTTCCAAATACTGGACACTCCTTTTAAATGCGCAAGATAAAATTAGTCACATGAGCACCAAGTCTCTGCCTCAATTCTATCATTTAATCAGGAAAAACTGGAACTTTCTAGCTTCTTTTCGCCTTTTATCGCATGAAAAAAGCTCTCGCTTTGACACGAGAGCTTTAGTCGATTAATAATGTCTACGCTTGCGAGCAGCCTCAGATTTTAACTTTCTGCGAACGCTTGGCTTTTCGTAGAATTCACGCTTGCGGTATTCTTGCAAAGTACCACTTCTAGAAACGGAACGCTTGAAACGACGAAGAGCATCATCAATAGACTCGTTTTCGTGAACGATAGTCTTAGCCATGTGTGATCCCTCCTTCCATTTCTTGGCATTTCTGCCTAAACATTTATCTACATTATAGCAAAGATCAGCCCACCGTCAATAAGATTTCGCAATTTTTTTGAAAACTTGCCAAAAGCGGCATTTTGTAATCGCTCTCTTTGAAAATTCGGTATAATAGAGGTGATCAAACGAACGTTTATTTCATGAAAAGAGGACGAAATATGACTGAAACTACTGCAAGCACAACTGAAGAGAAGGCTGCTCCTGAAATCAACATTATCATTATTTCAGACTCAGCCGGCGAAACTGCCTTCAACAACGCCCAAGCCGCTGCCGCCCAATTCCCGGAAGCCGTGATCAACTACCGCCGCTACCCCTTCATGACTGACAAGAAGAAGCTTGAGCACACTTTTGAAGAGATCGAGAAGTATCCTAACCTCTTGATCATCTACTCCATGGTCAGCGAAGACCTGCAATTGCCAATCATCAAGTTTGCCCGGGAGCACAAGGCCAGCTACGTGGACATCATGTCCCCGATCATGGAAGCAATTTCCCAGACCACTGGCCTAAAGCCAAGCGGCGTGGTCGGTGCCAAGCACCAGATGACCGACAAGTACTTCAACCGGATCTCAGCCATGGAATTCGCGGTCATGTACGACGACGGGAAGGACCCACGCGGCTTCTTGGAAGCAGACGTCGTCCTGCTGGGCGTTTCCAGAACCTCCAAGACTCCATTGTCTTTGCTCTTGGCCAACAAGGGCCTGAAGGTCGCCAACCTGCCACTGGTTCCAGAAACCCACATTCCAAAGGAAATCTACGAGATCGATCCGAAGAAGATCATTGGCTTGACCAACGACCCGAAGGTTCTGAACCGGATTCGCCGGCAAAGAATGATCAGCTATGGCATGGACCCTGACACCGCCTACTCCGACATGAGCTCCATCAACAAGGAGCTTGAGAGCGCCATGGCCCTTTATAAGAAGCTGGGCTGCATGGTCATCAACGTTGCCGACCGGTCAATCGAGGAAACGGCTGCCCTGATCATGGACCACTTGGGCTACGAAGATTAAGATAGCGCAAAATGCTTATGCTTTAACAGAAAAAAGCGTCATCTCCACTTCTGGAGATGGCGCTTTTGTTATACGTTATTTATCTTTATTCTTGAAAAGCCGCTCATCCATCTCAAAGACTTCGCCCGAAGCAGGATCAACCAAAATGAATGGTCCATCTTCATCTTCACCGACGTTCCCGTTTCCGCCAAACACGTCGAAAACGTAGAAATTGTCCGCTCGGCGTCTGGCATAAGGCTTGTGGGAAACCCGTACTTTCCGGTGGCCATGCAAGTCAGCGTATTCGCTGGCAATTGTGGTCGCCGTATCCAAGCTAAGGTAATTGCGACGGTCGCGACTGGAAGATTCTCTATTTGCCATTAACCTTTCACCCCAATAAAAGTATACGTTAATTATAACTCAATCAGCATAATTTTACCTAATCATTTTTTAACAAATCGTCTTAGACGATTTCCTGCTCGCGGAAGCGGCCATAGATCCGCTGGACTTCCGTGACGCTCATGAAGGCATAAGGGTCGCAGTCCTGGACCGTCATGCGGATATCATACAGGTCATAGGTATCAATGATCGTCAGCAGGACGGTCTTCTCCACGTGCCCATAGGCCCCTTCCGCGTCGTGGAGGATGGTGATCCCCCGGTGCATCTTGGACTGAATCCCGTCAATAATGGCAGTTGGGTGCTCGGTGACAATCATGACTTGCAGCTTATGGTGCTGGGTGTAGATCGCGTCGATCATCCGGCCGTTGATGAAGATGTTCAAGGCCGTGTAGAGGGCTCTGGACCAGTCAAACAGGAAGCCGGCAAAGATCACGATCACCATGTTGACGATGATGTTGAACTTACCATAGTTCATGCCCGTCTTCTTGCGGACCACGATGCCCAGGATATCCAAGCCACCGGTTGAGATCCCGTTCTTCAGGGCCAGGCCCGTCCCCATCCCGTTCACCGCGGCACCAAAGATGGCACAAAGGATTGGGTCCAAGCTGATATGGGTCGGCTGGATGAATTTCATCATGACGGATGACATGAAAACCGTAAAAATCGTATAGCCGGTAAATTCCTTGCCAATTTTTACCCAAGCCAGGATAAACAAAGGAACGTTTAAGGCAAAGTACATGACTTCAGTCGGGATCGTGAACGGCATATAGCGCGAGGTCACGGTGTTGATGATCTGGGCAAAACCGGTAATCCCTGAGGAGTAGATGTGGCCGGGATGCCAGAAGAAGTTCAGGGAGACAGCCACCATGACTGAGTAAAGGACAGCCGCGCCGAGCTTGGCGGCAAAGCTGTATTTGCGTGAAAAGCGATTCAGGTCTAGATCGTTCATTTTTCTGCTACCTTTCTTGACTACTTAAGCATTGTAATTGTAACAGAATCCAATTTTAGTAACATCAATTCTTCGATTTTTTTGGAAAAATATTCCCTTAAGTTCCACCTATTCTCATTATAATACTCATTTTTGCCTTCACCTACTTATAAGTCGTGGATGATTGGCAAGCAAAAAGACCCTTGCGGGGAATCCCCACATGGGCCTTTTTAGACAGCAGCACTACTTGTTGCTGCGGATGTTGGTTTGACTGTTACTTTCAGAGCTTGCCACGCTTGAGTTGAACTCAGATTGTGCCTGAGAAACCGAAGTACTGAATGAAGCAGATGCGATCGCGCTTTGTTCAGCTTGAGTTGGGTCACTCATACTTGCAAGTTCAGATTGTGAAGCAAGGACTTCTTCAAGTTCAGATTGTGAAGTTGAAGCATTCGTGGATTGCGTGCTGGTGCTCGTTTCGTTAGAGTCGGCAACTGAAGCGTTGGCATTAGATTCTAGCCCGCTCGTCTGACTTTCGCTAGGCGCAGCGTTCGACGTGCTTGCCACCGTGTTGTTTCCTGCTGGAGTCGTACCCGTTGGCGTGGTGCCAGTTGGCGTAGTGCCAGTTGGCATAGTACCAGTTGCCGTACCGTTGGTGCCAGCGCCTAGAGTGGTACCGGCAGCCCCGTTTGCTGCGCCAGGAGCTGCAGCTGGAGTAGCGGCGTTTGCCGTTGGAGTTGCGGCATTAGCAGGTACGTTTGGAACTGCTGGAACACCACCAGCGTTAGGGATGTTGACGGTTGGAACCGCCCCAATAGTTGGAACCGTGTTCCGGCTCATACTGTTGCTTGCAGAAGCACTTTCGCTCTCACTAGTTGATGCTGAAGTGCTGTTGCTGATTGACTCACTCTCGTATACGGAAAGGCTGGTAGATTCACTCGTGGAAGTTGAAGCACTCGTGGATTCACTGGTTTCCGATGCACTAGCTGAAGTTGAGGCGCTCGGTGATTCGCTTGCAGCGGACTCGCTAGTTGAAGCTGAGCTGCTTGCAGATTCGCTTGCAACAGACTCACTAGTTGAAATTGAGGCACTCGGCGATTCACTTGCACTGGCTTCACTAGTTGAAGCTGAAGCGCTCGGTGATTCGCTCACACCAGATTCACTAGTCGAAGTTGAGCTGCTTGCGGATTCACTTGCACTGGCTTCACTAGTTGAAGCTGAGGCACTCGTCGATTCACTTGCGCCGGACTCACTAGTCGAAGTTGAAGCGCTCGGTGATTCGCTTGCACTGGCTTCACTAGTTGA
>JAEDAG010000005.1:0-133252 GCA_017309015.1 Faecalicatena absiana | reverse complement strand
AGTGCTCGGTGATTCGCTTGCAGCGGACTCACTAGTTGAAGTTGAGGCACTCGTTGATTCGCTTGCAGCCGATTCACTAGCTGAAGTTGAAGTGCTCGTTGATTCGCTTGCAGCGGACTCACTAGTTGAAGTTGAGGCACTCGTTGATTCGCTTGCAGCGGACTCACTAGCTGAAGTTGAAGTGCTCGTTGATTCGCTTGCAGCGGACTCACTAGCTGAAGTTGAAGTGCTCATTGATTCGCTTGCTGATGTCGAGCTTGAGGTACTTGTTGAACCTGAAGCGGACAGACTTGCGGATGCTGAACTTGAGGCACTTGTTGAACCTGAAGTGGATTCGCTAGTCGAAGTGCTCGTCGATTCGCTTGCGGATGCTGAGCTACTCTCAGAACCTGAAGCTGATTGGCTTGTTGACTCGGAAGTTGAGCTGCTTGCGGATTCGGAATCTGATTCAGACTCTGATTCACTCTCCGATCCGAATGCTGATTCACTTTCGGACTCGGATGTTGAGACGCTCACTGATCCGGATGCTGACTCGCTCTCTGATTCAGACTCTGATTCACTCTCCGATTCGGACTCGGATTCGCTTTCTGACTCTGAAGTCGAGGTGCTCTTGGATTCGGAAGTTGACTCGCTTTCCGATTCAGACTCAGATTCGCTCTCGGATTCGGATGCTGACTCACTTTCAGACTCTGAAGTTGAAGTGCTCTCTGACTCACTCTCGGAGTCGGAAGTTGAGCTGCTTTCGGATTCAGACTCTGACTCGCTCTCTGATTCGGATGCTGATTCGCTTTCTGACTCTGAAGTTGAAGTGCTCTCAGACTCGGAAGTTGATTCACTTTCGGACCCTGAAGTTGAAGTACTTTCTGATTCTGAAGTTGATTCGCTCTCGGATTCGGAAGTTGATTCACTTTCGGACTCTGAAGTTGAAGTACTTTCTGATTCGGAAGTTGATTCGCTTTCAGACTCGGAAGTTGAAGCGCTCTCGGATTCAGACTCGGATTCTGAGGTCGAAGTACTCTCGGATTCGGAAGTAGATACGCTCTCGGAGTCGGAAGTTGACTCGCTTTCTGACTCTGAAGTTGAAGTGCTCTCAGACTCGGAAGTTGATTCGCTTTCTGACTCTGAAGTCGAAGTGCTCTCAGACTCGGAAGTTGATTTGCTCTCGGATTCGGAAGTTGACTCGCTTTCGGATTCGGAGGCTGATTCACTTTCAGATTCTGAAGTTGAAGTACTCTCGGATTCGGAAGTTGATTCGCTTTCTGACTCTGAAGTCGAAGTGCTCTCAGACTCGGAAGTTGATTCGCTCTCGGATTCGGAAGTTGACTCGCTTTCGGATTCGGAGGCTGATTCACTTTCAGATTCTGAAGTTGAAGTACTCTCGGATTCGGAAGTTGATTCGCTTTCTGACTCTGAAGTCGAAGTGCTCTCAGACTCGGAAGTTGATTCGCTCTCGGATTCGGAAGTTGACTCGCTTTCGGATTCGGAGGCTGATTCACTTTCAGATTCTGAAGTTGAAGTACTCTCGGATTCGGAAGTTGATTCGCTTTCTGACTCTGAAGTCGAAGTGCTCTCAGACTCGGAAGTTGATTCGCTCTCGGATTCGGAAGTTGACTCGCTTTCGGATTCGGAGGCTGATTCACTTTCAGATTCTGAAGTTGAAGTACTCTCGGATTCGGAAGTTGATTCGCTTTCTGACTCTGAAGTCGAAGTGCTCTCAGACTCGGAAGTTGATTCGCTCTCGGATTCGGAAGTTGACTCGCTTTCGGATTCGGAGGCTGATTCACTTTCAGATTCTGAAGTTGAAGTACTCTCGGATTCGGAAGTTGATTCGCTTTCTGACTCTGAAGTCGAAGTGCTCTCAGACTCGGAAGTTGATTCGCTCTCGGATTCGGAAGTTGACTCGCTTTCGGATTCGGAGGCTGATTCACTTTCAGATTCTGAAGTTGAAGTACTCTCGGATTCGGAAGTTGATTCGCTTTCTGACTCTGAAGTCGAAGTGCTCTCAGACTCGGAAGTTGATTCGCTCTCGGATTCGGAAGTTGACTCGCTTTCGGATTCGGAGGCTGATTCACTTTCAGATTCTGAAGTTGAAGTACTCTCGGATTCGGAAGTTGATTCGCTTTCTGACTCTGAAGTCGAAGTGCTCTCAGACTCGGAAGTTGATTCGCTCTCGGATTCGGAAGTTGACTCGCTTTCGGATTCGGAGGCTGATTCACTTTCAGATTCTGAAGTTGAAGTACTCTCGGATTCGGAAGTTGATTCGCTTTCTGACTCTGAAGTCGAAGTGCTCTCAGACTCGGAAGTTGATTCGCTCTCGGAGTCGGAAGTTGACTCGCTTTCGGATTCGGAGGCTGATTCACTTTCAGATTCTGAAGTTGAAGTACTCTCGGATTCGGAAGTTGATTCGCTTTCTGACTCTGAAGTCGAAGTGCTCTCAGACTCGGAAGTTGATTCACTTTCGGATTCTGAAGCTGATTCGCTCTCGGATTCGGAAGTTGACTCGCTTTCGGATTCTGAAGCTGATTCGCTCTCGGATTCGGAAGTTGACTCGCTTTCTGACTCTGAAGTTGAGGTGCTCTCAGACTCGGAAGTTGATTCGCTCTCGGATTCAGACTCGGATTCGCTTTCGGATTCTGAGGTCGAAGTACTCTCGGATTCTGAAGTAGATACGCTCTCGGAGTCGGAAGTTGACTCGCTTTCTGACTCGGAAGTTGAAGTGCTCTCAGACTCGGAAGTTGATTCACTTTCGGACTCTGAAGTTGAAGTGCTCTCAGACTCCGAAGTTGATTCGCTTTCTGACTCGGAAGTTGAGGTGCTCAATGAGGCGGATTCTTTTTCACTTAAGCTAGTTGACTCACTCTCTGAAATTGATTTGCTGGTTGAAGCACTTTGAGATGCACTCTCATGCAGGCTTTGTTCTTCGCTAAGTTCAGTAGATTGACTTGCTGACTTAGACTCGGACTCTCTGCGTGAAGCACTGATGCTAAGGATCTCCGATGCTTCACTTTCAGCCTTGCTTTGTGATTCAGAGGCACTGGCAGAAGTCGATTCGCTGAGTGACTTGGACTCAGCCTTGCTTGCGGAAACTGATTCTGATTGGCTGTACGCTTCAGACAGTTTCTTTGAGGCTTCTTCGCTGCTGATCGTGCTCTTAGAAATAGCCATTGACAGACTGTCGGAGTCGATTTCACTCAAGTGCTTTGAAGCCAAGTCGGAGTCAGACGCGTATTGCGAAGCAATTTCTGATTTTTCCTTGCTCAGTGATTCGCTCTCTGATTCAAAAATTGACTTGCTTTGAGACTGACTCAAAGACTTGCTTGCTGATCTGCTTAATACTTCGCTAAGCGACTTGCTGCTGGATTCACTGGCTGAAATGCTGCGTGAAGTGTTTTGTGATGCTTTTTGGCTCAGTGAAGTGCTCTTAGACGTGCTGATTGAGGCACTTTGTGCTTCAGAAGCTGAAACGCTGGCTGACTTAGAAGCAGACTGGGATTTGCTTCCGGATTCTGAAGCTGATTGGCTCAAAGATGCAGACGTGGATTCACTGACTGATCTTGCGCTTTCTGACACGCTCTTGGATTCAGAATCGCTTTGGCTTTCAGAAACTGAAACGCTGTTGCTGATGCTGTCCTTGATGCTCTGACTTTCAGAGATGGACTTTGAGGCACTGGCCGCCTTTTCGCTGTTAGTTTTTGCTTCTGTGGACAGGCTTTCTGACAAGCTGGCCCTTTCAGAGTTGGCTTGCGACAGGCTTTCTGAAGCCTTGACTGAGTTTGACAGACTAGCTGAGATGCTCTTAGAAGTCGATTCGCTCTCGCTGACTGACTTGCTTTGTGATTCAGAAGCGCTGGCACTGGCTGAAGCTGACTCACTCAAGCTCTCTGAAGCAGATTTAGATTGTGAGGCAATCTCAGACGCTTCCTTGCTTCTTTCAATCGATCTGCTTTCGCTCTTGGATTCGCTGATTGACGCGGATTTATCGGCAGACTTCGAAGCTGATTCGCTTCTTGATGCAGATTCAGACTGACTTCGCTCAGCTGAAGTTGAGCGACTGTCTTCCTTGGCTTCTGATTCACTTGCGCTGATTGAAATTGACTTGCTAGTTTCCGCGGATTCGGAGTCACTTTCAGATCCAGACACTGAACGACTGACTGACTGCGAAACAGCAATGCTGCCTGATTCTGATAAGCCGGTTGGAACGTAAGAAAGCTTGTAGCCAGCCATAATGGCCCCAAGATTCTTATTCCCGCCAGTTACTCTCTTGCCAGTTGCCAGATCAGTATAGCCGGATTGTTCACCACCAGTTGCGTGAACCGTTTGGAACTGCGCGTTTTCAACCGCTTGAACCTCAATCAGCGTGTTGTTTACGACGTTACCAAATGAAGTCGTGTCAGGGATCTTCGTCGTAAAGGTAACGACTACGCCTTCTGAAGTGTCAATCTTATTGGTCGTTGAGAAAGCTTCACCCCAGTAACGGTGGCCTGCGTAACGCGTGTCGTTAACCATTGAGCCGTTAACGTTAAAGCCTAATGCCTGGTACTGTGAGCGGTTTATTGAATCCTTTTGGGTGAAGGTATTAGTTACATTCTGTAAAGTATTGTGGCAGCTCGTGCTGCTGTAGGCTGCTTCAACCGAGCCGCTGGCGACCGAGTAAACCGTAATGTTGTCAGCCTTGTCCAGACCAGACATGCTGTTGGTAAAGAAGCCAAAGTAGGTGTCTTTTGACGTTGAATTGTCTGAGGTTGGCGTGTAGGTAACTTCCCAGGTAATAACCCCGGTTTGCAGGTTGAGATACCCCTTCAAATCGGATAAGGATTTGGATGAGTAGAAACCGCTGCTTAAAGTCGTATTCTTCTGTTCAAAGACCAAGACGCCCTTGTTGGCTTCATTCTGGCTGGCCATTGTGCTCATTGAGTCAGCCGTGCTCAAAGAAGCGTCTTCCGCGCGGAAGCGGCTGGTACTCTCAGATTCACTGATGGATTGCGAAACTGCGGCTGATTCTGAGGCTGACTTAGATTGAGCTTCGCTTCTTGATTGAGACTCAACCTGCATTTCAGATTCTACTGAAGCTGATGCACTGAGTGAATGCGCGCGGTCAGCTGCTTCTGATTCACTGACGCTGATTGAAGCACTCGCGGATTCAGAGGCGTCTTGCGCGTCTTCTTCACTTACCTTTCTTGAAAGTGAATTTACCCGGTCACGCACTGACAGGCTGACGCTGGCTTCTGGATCATGCTTTGCCAGCTCTTCTTCAGACTGGCTGATTGAAGTCGAAACTTGCGCGCTTTCTGAAGCTGATGCACTGGCGCTGGCTGATTGGGCGGCGCTTTCTGAAGCTGAGAGGCTGTTCGTGATTGATTGGCTCGCGCTTTGGCTCGCGCTTTGACTTGCATTTTGACTCGCGAGCTTGCTTTGGCTGGCGCTGGTACTTGCCTGTTCTACGCTCTGGCTGGCCGCGGCTGAGTCAGCGGCATGCTGGGATGCAACTTGCTCAAAGTGGCTTGAGTCCGCTTGAGACAAGCTGGTGCTGTCGGCTTGGAACCGTTCAGTGTTAAAGCCCGTGGTAACCGTCGCACTGGAATTCTCTGGAAACCACCAAGAGCCTATTGTTTCAGAGACCTGGGCAGTAAAGGTTGGGTTCTTCCCCAAGTCGTTAGTCTTGTCAACAACTACCACATATGCGGTTTCACCACGACGGTCAATGTTCACGGAAAAGTTGTACTGGTATCCGGTGCCTTCATCCGCGCCAAGATAAGTGTAGTCGCTGGAGTCAGCCGCGTTCGCCGCAACGTCTGCCGGCTTGGTGTTCTGCAATACGTCAGCCGTAGTCCGATACAGCTTGACGCTGTCGCCTTCCTTCAGGTCGTTTAAAGTGACGTACTGCCTGCCAGAAGCCGTGCCTGCGGGGTTGATCTCAACAACGTACGTCGTCTTGCCAGTCGCGGCGTCAAAACTGGCAGCGGCTTGGCCAATATTTGCCCCATCTTCACTGTCATATCTCGTCCCGCCGTATTTAACCGTTAAGCCGGTCACTGAATTATCCTTGCTTGCCGTATTTGAGTTGTATGAATCGGTCGCGTCGCCGAAGTATCTGCTGGTATTTGCCGAAAGTGCCTGCGCCTGCTGGGTCTGGGCTGCTTGCTTAGTCACTTCAAAATTGCTTTGGAAGTCAGCTTCGGCTTGCTCGGCACTGACTGACTCAGACAGGCTGCTTGAAGTTGAGGCACTTTCTGAAGCCAGGGCTGAATCAGCCGCTGACTTGGCTAAGCTGGCGCTGACTGAGGCACTTGCCGACGCGCTCTGGCTGGCGCTGGCCGTATCGCTTTGACTGGATTTGGTGGCAGTACTCTGCGATGCCGGTACCTGGAAGAGTCTGTTGGCGAAGAGTCTGTTGTGGAACTGCTGGGCGAAATTGGTTTTCGCGCCGCTTTGGGCGTCGCCAGTCAGGTCGTTCACATTGATCGTATAAGCGTCTGCAGCTTGTGAGCTGGACCCGCTGGCTTCAGATGCATCATCGTTAGCCTCTTCAGACGTTGAGTCGACCGTGACTTCAGTTGACGCGGCTTCAGAAACGGCTGACATGATCTTTTCAGCACTCTTCGATTCCGCGCTGGCTGAGGCAGAGGCAGCGGATTCGCCCTTTGACGCGGTGCTTTCGCTCTGTTCTGAGCCAGTTTGACTGTCACTGGCCGTTTGGCTGCCTGATTCAGACACGGACTGGCTTTCCGTGCCGTTCTTTGCTTCACCCTCACTGTCAGCTGACTGGCTTTCAGCGGCTTGACTGCTTTCCGTGCTCTTGCTTTCAGCTGCCTGACTGCCCTCAGAGGCCTTGGCGGTCTCTTCGCTCTTGGAGCTGGCATCAGCCTTGCTTTCAGCTGCCTTCTGGGTGCTGACGGATTCAGACAGGCTTTGCGATGCTTGAACGGACGCGCTGGCTGAAGCTGAAGCACTGTGGCTGGCTGAAGTGGATTGCTCCAAAGACTGTGACTTCGATGAGCTTTGACTTTCGCTCAGCGTATCGGATTCTGATTGCGCGTTTGAGTCAGCATTTGAGCTTGAGTTGACTGAATTCAGGCTGGCGGTGTCTTTAGTTGCGCCAACGGCCGCGTCGACTTGGGAGGTCATCCCAAAGGCCTTGTTATCAACTAAGGCATTGGCCGCGGCCATCCCCCCGGCAAAGGCGCCAAGCGCGGTTGCCCCTTTCAAGAGAGCCCGGGCGTTGGAACTAACGCCATGCTCCGTATTCAGTTTCTTGCTCTTGGAGCTCTTCTCCTCTTTCTCAAGCGCAGCCTTGGCAGCTGGGGAGAACTTGAGCTTCTTTCTCTTATCTTTGGATTTCGACATTTTGATCCACTCCCAACAATCGAGATTCTCGTTTAATTAACTGCAACAGTGATTGCGATCGTAAAAAAATCAGATTAATCTATGTGCACATTGACATGAGACGCCTAATCGAAAAGCACTCGCAAACGATATGATTTTCCGTCCCTTTCTCTTTCTCTGAAAAATTGAAGAAAGATTATAACAATCTGCTTTATCAGGTCAATTATATCACGAGCCAGACCCATTAATATAGCGGGAAGGCAAGGTTTGAGGATAAACATCTTAAACTTCCCACACCAAAAAGAACTATGAAGCCTTGAAAACTCAATAGTTTAACCAGTAAATATTCAATTATGCTGCTAGTGATGGCGATATAGCCTCTTGCATGTACTTCGGGAGGCGGGAAATGAAAGCTTTGGTGAACCTTTCCATCTGTTCTTCTGTCAGTTGGAAGATCTCTTTCACGCTCTCGAACATGGCTTCCACCAGGATCTGAAGGGAGTGATGAAAAGTAATGTCCGCAAGCTCGTCTATCATGCAGTAAAAGAGCTCGCCTATTGTCCTATCATCTTCATCATCTCGCTTCTCAACTGACATGAACATGTAGCGCAGAAAGACGAAAGCCGTATGGGCAGTCAATGCATCATATGAGAGGCCGTGGTATTCAGTACCAAGTTTCAAGAAACTCTTGCAGGTCTTGAAGAAGACTTCGATGTCCCATCTTTTGCCGTAAATTCTGATGATCTCATTTTCATCGATCGTCATGTCCGTGCAAATAAGAGCGAGCCAATCTTTGCGGTTGGAGCGATTTCTTACGCAGACTATTCTGGCATCAACCTGGGCATCATCCTTGGCAGGATCTCCAACCTTTACAGGGACGGACAAGAGATATCTTGAACGACCTCGCCGCTTCTTGCATGCGCTGAAGATCTGCTTGACGTTCATCCGCTTACCATCGAACTCGTATGTGATCTTGGAACTCTTCTTCACCATGGCAATTACGTTTAGGTCACGTTGCTTGATCTGGACGATCTGATGAGGATTGGAGAACCAAGTGTCAAACATGACGTACTTAGCAGTAAGCCCTGCTTTCAAAGCTTGATCGAGTAGCTGGATAACTACATCGGTCCCCTTTGATTGGGCCATAATTCGTCTTTTGGCCGCGATTGTGCGCTTGTCGATCTTCTTGGTTGTCCCGATGACATTCTGATCATTCTTTGAGGACAAGAGAGATGAAGCGATTGGGACGAAGGAGGATCCATCAGTCCAACCCATGGTCATCATCCGAAAGCCCTTCTTGTAGGTCATCGAAACGTGGTCGAATACTTTGGCAGCCAGCTCAGTCTTCTTGTATCCAGTTCTGGAGTAGAGCGAATCGTCAAAGACGAAGCAATCCGCACGTTGGTCAGAGGTCAGATCTTTCAGATGCCCATTGACGATCTTCTCAGCTAGCAGAATAGTGAAGCGGAGCCAGTTGATATGTGGGTTCTGCATGAATCGATAGTAGGTGTTTTTGGAGAAGCCAGCAGTACACTTGCCAGACTTCTGTTGCATGTACATGCTTCTGTCTCGAAACACATTACTGAAGATGTACGAAAGGATCGACCAAAGATGGATTCCTTTTGACTTGCGGAGCCCACATCTACGGAGAAGCTCCATAACTTTGTAGTCCTTGAAGAACTTTTCAACAGAACGAGAAATTTGGGGTTCGTTTTTGGTATCGAATGATGGTAAACTAGACATAGCACAAGCCTTTCGTTTGATATTGATGATGTTGTAGTTGAATTATATCAAGCGAACAAAGGCCTTGTGCTTTTTTATTGGCTAAACTATTGAATTTTCAAGGTACAAGCCCACTTTTGCAAGTGGGAAGTTTAAGTAAACATTTTTTTAAAAGGGGCAGCCCGGCCAACGTAAATAAATCTTCTGCCTGGAACAAGCTTTTTAAGTTCAGACTGTAGTTTCCGCGTGTTTTCCAGTACGGGGCAAATTACGCTTTATTGCCGCTACGACAGGCTTTGCCCTGCTGCTTGCCCTTGCTTTCAAGTTGCTTGTATGAGAATGATTTTCAAGCCAAAGGCAGTCAACTGGACTTCCCATGCTAAATTATCACTTGTGCTTGCAGCATGTTGAAGAATTATGCAAAAAAAGCACCTGTTTTTTAATCAACAGGTGCTTATTTTTCACTATTGCGTTTTGTCAATAATTGTATGTCCGTTTATTGCCTTACTGCCACTCATCCAGAACCTGGCGGTAGTGCTCTGGGGTCTCCACCCCGGCAAATTCATGCTGGCGGGCCAAGGCCAAGTCAAAAGCAGCCTGATCAGCCAGGATCGCCTTCAGCTCGTGCACCAGCCCTTCCGCATCCCCCGCCGCGAAAACGTTCTCCGGCGCGGTGTAGCTTGGCGCGTGCATTGTGTCTCTAAAGGCAAAGACGGCCATATTGTTCTCAAAGGCCTGGCGGCCAGCGTTCAGAATTTCGTTGGCGTAGTTGATATCCAAGTAGATGTCATCAGTCTTAAGCAGTTCAGCCACGTCGGCATCTCTGACCACTGGGTACAAGGAGACGTTTTCGTACTTGCCAAAATTCAAGAGCCGGCTGGACATCTCCGTCACGGCCGCCACGTCAAAGTGCAGCTCTGGCAAAGCCTCAACCAGCTGCTTCAAGCCTTCGATCTGGTCGGAATTGGTAAAGATCAGGGCCCGGCTCCTGTGCCGGTTTTCCCGCTTGAACGGGTAGATCTGGCCCAGGAAAAAGACCCGCTTGGCCGTTTCCCGGTCCAGCTGGCTGACCAGTTTCTGGTACTCAGCCTGGTCCTGGACGATGACCTTGGTCCGCTTCAGGTTGCCTGCAAGCAGGTAGCGCATGTTGTCCGGCACCCCGCCCTGGCTTATTTCCTGCCAGAACAGCAGGTTCTTGTCCGGTTTCGGCTTGACCTGCATTGCTGAAAAAAGACAGGTGCCCAAGGAGTTGAAGGCGATGCTGGAGGCATCATAGTCAGAAGCCTGCAGGAAGTAGGCTACCAGCTGGTTGACATCGCGGAAGCTGACGATTCTGCCGTCTGGGGCATTATAGATGTAGTCGCCCGTAAAGTGGTTGTGGACCAGGACTTCCTGCCCGCTGCTGGCAAAGAAGCTGGTCATGGCCTCATTGCCCTTGGCATCGCAGCTGGTGACGGCAAACTTCCAGCCCCACTGGTTGTAGTGGTCGATGGCCCGGACCGTGCCCTTTAGGTCCAGCCACTTGACCTTGGCCACCAGCCGGCGGCGGTCCTGGCGGCAGTATTCAATCTTCCCGCGGACCTGGCCATGGTCAAGTATCTCCCCATTTTGGGAATTGGCCTTGATCTCCCAGTATTCCGGCAGATCGATTTCATTGAAGTAGCGCGGCCGCCCTTGAAAAACTGAGCCTGCTTGGGCCAAGAGGAACTTCAAAGGCGAAGCCACTTGCTCTGGCAAAAAGCCCCCGTCCCTGATGACGACCGTCGGCTGCTCATAGCCCGCGGCCTGCAGGGAGTAATGCAGGTCCTGGGCCTGCTGGTTGTAGCTATAGAATAGATTAATCACGGTGCAGCTCCCTTTCTATGGCCTGCTTCCAAAGCTTGGCCACCTTCTTGGTCTTGAACTCGCTGGCCAGCTTGTAGGAATGGCTGGCAAAGCTGGCCAGGTCATGGCTGAACAGGTCGCACAAGCCCCCTGCCATTTCCTCAACGTGCTGGGGCATGGTCTCCAGGCGCTTATATGGCAAAAGCAGGCCGTTTTTGCCAGGATCGATAAAGGTTGGATTGCCGTAGCGGACGTCAAAGCCGATCATGGCCAAGCCTGACCCAACGGCCTCCATCAGGCTCAAGCCGAAGCCTTCGCTGGTGGAGCAGGACAAGTAGACCTGGTAGTGCTGGTAGACCTCAGTCAGGTCCTGGTGGCCCAGCAAGCGGATGTAGCCCTGCGAATTGGTTTCCGCGATCACCTCGCGCAGATTGGCTTCTTCTGACCCTGAGCCATAGATGTCAAAAGTAAGCTGCGGCCAGGTCTCATGCGCCTTGGCCACCGCCCGGATAGCCCAGTCCAGGTGCTTTTCCGTGGCCAGTCTGGAGGCGGTCACGATGCTGAACGGCTTTCTGCTGGCAAACGGCACCTTGTGCAGCTTTGCCAGGCTGCCGACGGGGATGGCATAGATGACGGGGCTTTGTCCTTTGTATTTCTTGAACTGGTCTTCCATGATCCGCTTTTGCAGCTTGGTGGCGGTCACGAAGAAGTCGATCTCCCGCTCATGGTCAAACTCGTATTCATAGAAGTTGTTCCAAAGCACCGTCTCATCATTGGTCTCCGGCTCACTGAAGTGGTCGGCGTGGACGATCGTGCCCACCCGGGCCTTGCCGCGGTTTTCCAGGATCTCCTGCCCCTGGCCCTCGGCCCGGTCAATCAAGACGATGTCTTTTTTGCCAAAATGCAGCTCTTTCATCAGCTTAGAAATCAGCCCCTGTTTAGAGTAGACGATGTCGTCCTTGAACTTGTAGATGTGGTCGTTTTCGCCGTCAATGAGCTCATCGTAGGCAGTCGTTCCGTCTTCATTGTAGAAGCGCCGCTGGTAGACCTTGGCCCGGTTGTCATATGGCGCGTAGAATTCCGTGCAGTAGCGGCCGTAGCTGAAGTAGTCCTTGCGGATCAGGCTGGTCCCGGACACGTATTCAACCCGCTCCACGAGGTCGGAATTTTCCGTCTTCAAGTAGGCCGTGGCCCAGAAGCGGTCGTCAAAGACATAGCGGATAGCCTTGCCTAGCGGCTTCTTCTCGGCAATCTTGGGCAGGTGCCGCTCCAGATCAGCCGTTGTGAAGCTCGTCGGCTTGATCTTGAAATCCGTGAAGAACAGGTAGAGCCAGATGACCTGGCTGTCCTTGAAGCCCATATTGCTAGTCAGATGCTCAATATTCTCATAGCTGATCCAGTCGGTGAAGATGAATCTAGCCTTTTCGCCCAGACTGGCGAATACCTGGGACCGGTAGGCCTGGGCAAATTCGACCCCGCTTGAGGCCCAGCCAATCCCCTTGTTGATGCTGTATATAGTCATATTTGTTACCTTAGCCCTGCAAAGATCTGACAATCGTAATGATAATGCTCAAAATGACCGCCGCGGCGATGATTACTCCAAATAAACGATATGTATTCCATTTTTCCTTGTCATGGTCAGTATATTCGTTGCGCACGCTCTTCAACTGGGAATTCATGTGCTTGGTCAAGACGTCCCGCTCTTTTTGGCTGAGCCGCGGCTTTTCTTGGCGCTCATTTTCCTTAGACATAGTAAACTTCCTTTTGTCCGTTCTTATCAATCGTAATGTTGCTCATCAAGACGTTGCGAATGGTCATCCGGTGGATTTCCCGGCGCATCTTCATAAAAGAGCTGAGGGCTGAATGGTGGTACTCATTCATTGGGTCCCGCTGGGCCGAAGTCCGCATGGTCACCATCTGGCGCAGCTGCTGCAGGTTGTCGACCTGCTTGATCCAGCAGGCATCGATGGCCTTCAAGGCGGCCAAGCTGTAGAAGCGCTTCTGCTCGGTCTGGTCCTGGAAGTACTGCTGCTTGCGGGCCATCTCCTGGTCAGCCAGCTTCATCAAGTAGGCATAGACGGCCTGCTTGTTTTCAATCTCCAGGTCCAGGAGGCTGCCTTTGAATTCATAGGACAAATTGTCCAAAATGAAGCGGCGCAGGTCCCGGCGACGGAAGTGCGGGTGGTCCTGGTAGAACTGGTCTATCAACTCAGTCAGCCAGGCATGGATGTCATAGGAGACCCCGTCAGAAAAAATGATCTGGTCCCGGGTCTGGTAGACCAAGTCCCGCTGGATCTCGTCACTGGCTCCCATGGACAATTGCTGTTTGCGCATGAAGTAGTCGCTCTCATCGCTTTTGACCTGGGCGTCATTTAAGGCCTCGCGGATCCGCCGGCTCTTCAGCTCGTGGACCTCATCCATGTCCAAGGTGTCTGAATGGTACTTTTGCCGGTAGTGCTCAAGCCACAAGGCCCCGTACTTGAGGACGACGTCGTCTTCCAGGGAGACGAAGAACTCGCTTGAGCCCGGGTCGCCCTGGCGGCCAGCCCGGCCGCGCAGCTGGTCGTCAATCCGCCGGCTGGCCATCTTGGCCACGCCTAAGACGGCCAAGCCGCCCAGTTCAGCCACCCCGGGCCCCAGCTTGATGTCGGTCCCGCGGCCAGCCATCGTGGTCGCCACGGTCACGGCGCCGACCTGACCGCCTTCTTTGACGATCGTGGCTTCCTTGGCCGCGTTCTTGGCGTTTAAGACATTGTGAGGAATCTGCTCGCGCAAGAGCAATTCAGAATAGATCTCCGACACCCCGATGGATTCGGTGATAATCAAGACTGGGCGACCAATGGCGTGCAGGCGCTTGACTTCCTGCAGGGAGGCCAGCAATTTGCTTGGCAGGTCCGGATAGACCCGGTCAGGCAGGTCTTTTCTGATGACCGGGCGGTTGGTCGGAATCCGGACCACCTTGGCCCCATAGATCTTGAAGAACTCATCGCGGGCTGAATAGCCGGTCCCGGTCATCCCCGCCAGCTTCTTGAACTTGCGAAACAGGCTCTGGTAGGTGATGGACGCCATCGCCTGCTGGTCATCGGACAGCTTGAGCTGCTCCTTCATTTCAATGGCCTGGTGCTGGCCGGCCTGCAGCTTCATCCCTTCCAGGATCCGCCCGTTCTCCTTGTCCAAGAGGTCGACCTCGCCGTCTGGAGAGACGACGTAGGACTCTTCTTTTTCAAACAAGGCATGGGCGTTCAGGGCCAGGTTCAGGCTTCTGACCAGTTCCGTATGCTTGCCGTCAAACAGGTTGGGAATGGAAAAGAACTTTTCCGCCTTGCTGATGCCGGAACTGGTCAGCCAGACCTCATTGTGCTCTTCGTTGAATTCATAGTCCTGGTCTTCATCCAAAAAGTAGCTGAACTCGTCAGCGACCCCGATAAAGTCAGACTTGACCTTAGGCAAGCCGGCGATCACCAGGGGCGTGATGGCCATGTCCAGCAGGACCGAGTCGGCTTCATCGACGATGCAGTAGTTGAAGGGCCGCATGTACTTGTCCTTCTTCTCCTGGGCCATGTTGTCCAAAAGGTAGTCAAAGCCCAAGGCCCCGCTGGTCGTATAGACGATGTCGGACTTGTAGATCCTCTGCTTCTGCTTGACGTCCAGCTTCTCGCCCGCCAGGGAAAAACCCGTGGCATAGGTCAGCCCCAGCCACTTGTAGACCTGAGACATCTGCTCCCCGTCGCGCGCGGCCAGATACTGGTTGGTGGTGACCAGGATGGTCCCCTTGCCGCTCAAGGCGTTTAAGTAAAGCGCCATGGTGGCGACCAAGGTCTTGCCTTCCCCGGTCTTCATTTCCACGATGTTGTTGAAGTTGAGGCCAATGGCCCCCATGACCTGGCTGTCGTGGGGGTACATCCCCAGCACCCGCTTGTCCGCTTCCCGGACGACCGCGTAGGCCTCCGGCAGCAATTGGTCCAGGGTCTGGCCCTGTTTAAGGCGCTGCTTGAACTCCTGGGTCTTGTCTTTGAGCTGCTGGTCGGTCATTTCTTTCATCGTCTTGGCCAGCGCGTTGACCTTGCCCAAGAGCCGCTTGATTTTTCTTAAGTCCCAATAGTCTGAAGACATTGGGCTGCCGATCTTAGGCATCAAACATCATTCCCTTCGTCTTAAGTAGCTGTCGACCACTTGGGCCGCCAGCCAGCGCCGGCGCTCATTCTCCTGGTGCATCTTCTCAAAGTCAAGCTGGTCGATCTCGCTTTCGTCCTGGATTTCCTGGACGTCGATCCGGTGAAAGACCACTTCATGACAGCCCGCCCCAACCAGTTCCACGGTGTAGTAGCTGGCTTCCTGGGGGAAGTCGAAGATTCCGCTCTTGCCGCGGATGATCTGCAGCTTGACCATGACGTCCTCGCGGTTGTAGGCGATCAGGCGCAAAAAGAGGCCGTCAGGCACGTCGGCCTCCGCCAGCATTCTGAAATAGTAGCGGTGGCCGGGGATCAGCAGCGGCAAGCTGGGAATGGCATGGGCGGTGGCATAGGAGTAGACCATGTCCCACTTGTAGATGGTGGAGCCGGCTGGCAGGCCGCCATTGTAAAAGTAGATGTCGTCCCTGGCCCGGCGCATGATGCGCGAGCCGTACATATAGGCGTGCCCCGTCGCCTTGACGGTGCTGCCGACATAGGAAAAGCCGCTCTTGTACTTAGCTTGGTCGGCCACGGAGATCCCATGCCAGTAGACGGTGCAATTTTCATTCCAATAAATGCTCTGCATATTATCGCTCTCCAAACTCATCGCGCAGAATCATCCCGTACTGGGTGCGGAACCACTTGACCAGGGGGCCGGTCGCGTCGTTGTGGTGGCCGGGGAAGCCCTTAGCGATGATTTTCGTGTCACGCTTTCTGCCATTGAAGTTCCTGAGCAGGTCCCGGTAGCCGTAGGCGTCATAGTCGTCGTCTTCCATATAGGCCACCGCCAGGATCGTCTGGGAAAAGTCAGCCTTGGAAAAAGCGGACCAGAACTTGTCGTTCAGGGCATTGGCCCGGTCATCAAAATTGGCGTGCCAGTCCTTGATGGGTGAGCCCTGGTTTAAGACGTCAAAGGCGGTCGGGAAGATCCCGAAGCGGTAGTCCCGCTCCATTTTGGCCATGTTGCCCAGGCTCGCCAAGGGCTTGCCGACAATGATGGCCCTAGGCTCCAGTTTGGCCGCGTAGTACATGGCCCCAAAGGTTCCCATCGACAAGCCGCTCATGACCAGCTGGGTATGGTCAAAGCCCAGCCAAGCCAGTTTCTCCTTGATCTTGGCCACCAGCTTGTCTTCCAGCTCCTTGCTGCCCAGGTAGAACTGCCCGCCCTCCAGGCGGGGGTCGCCAATCAGCATAAAGGGGGTCTTCATCCCCCGCATCATGTAGAAGCCTTCAAAGCCCTCTGCGGTCCGGTAGCCGGAAAAGTAGACGTTCAAAGGCGGCTTAAGGTCGCCGGGATTGAAGTAGGTGATCAGCAGGTCGCGGTTTTGATCGGAAATCTCTTCCCCGCCAGCGATAAAGGAGCCCATCCCCCGGCGCGACCAACGGTAGTGGACGTCGCCGACCGTCAGGTTCCCTTCGCCTCTGACCTCCAGACTGACGTTCAAGACGGAGCCGGCATTGGTCCCTTCGATCAAGAGCCAGTCTTTCATGTCTTTCTCGTCAAAAACCATCCGCCGGCGGACGTTGTCGGCAATCCCGGGATTGTTTTCAAACACGGCCAGGCGGATGTCGATGCTGGGGTCTTTGATGAACTGGGGCCACATTTCGATGGTCTTGTCCTTGTCGCAGTAAATGCCCCAGCGCCAGTTGACGACCGGCCAGTATTCATCGCCAAAGTTCCCGCTCAGGCGGACGCTTTTGAAGCCGTCATACTCAATTCTCCCCCTGAACAAGGGATTGACTTCCAAAGCGGACACGTCGATCTTGGACCCGGTCTGCCCGCCAAACAGGCGGGTATTGATCCAGTCAAAGGCCTGGTTGTGGCTTTCAAAGTGCCTATAGGTCACCTGCTTGGTCTTGAACAGGTACTGGACCCGCTCGCTTTTTTCCTCGTCTTCCAGGTCGTCATCGGCAATGAAAGTGTAGGCATCCACGTTCTTGGCCAAGACGGGCACGTCTTCGTCAAGCGGCAGGTCGATCAGCCAGCAGCCCTGAAAGCCGCGAAAGCGCAGCTTCTTGTCTGCCTTCAGCTCGTCCACCAGGTCTGCCACCTTGCCTTGGCCGGCTTTGAACCACTTGACGTCCGCGAATTCCGGGACGCTGGGCAGATACTCTTCAATTCCATAAAGCAAAAAATAATCCATTATTCCGTGCCCCTTACTGCCTCTTCCAGCTCCTTGACGATCTTTTCGCCGGTGTAGTTGTTGATCTTGTTGACCGAGTACATCTTGGCTCGGTTCCAGTTGTTCAGCCCATCCAGATAATAGCGCATGGCCCCAGCCAGTTCAGTGACCTGGCCGATCTGGAGGCCATTTTTCCCGTTGTCGACGTAGGCGGATTCCACCCGGTTGATCTGGGGAATCCCGGTACTGATCCCCACGACCTGGAGGAAGATCTCCGGACGCGTGGACAAGTCGACGATCAGGCGGATTGGCTTCAAGAGCTTGATCAGGTCATTGTCGGAGTGGATGGTCACGTAATTGATCCGGCGCACCCGCTTCTTTTCTTCCTCATCCTCTTCGCTGCCCGTGGCCGTTTCCAGGCCCTCAGGCAAAGACTGGCTGCTTCGCAGGAAATAGTACTGGTAGCTGGTCTGGTCCCGCTTTTTCAGCTCGGCCTCGATCAAGCCCTTGACCATGCTGAACTGGTCAAAGCCGGCGTAGTCGGTAAAGTTGATCTCCACCAGCTTATTGGACTCCATCACGTCGAACATCTGTTGGATGGCTTCGGTCAGAATCTCCTTCGGCAATCCGCCTACCATGAACATGACCTTGAGCAGACGCTCGCGGTCGCTTTCCCCCATTGACAGGTTGGTGTCCAGCGGCGGCAATTGCAAAACGTGCTTGACCCCGTTTTGCTTCATCAGGTTGCTGATATAGTTGGAGTCGGCAATGACCATGTCGGCCTGGCGGGCCGTCTCAAAGACGTGGGGATCATCAAATTTGGTCCGGTGTCCGTAGTAAGAGATGACCTTGTGGCAGTCCCGGCCCTTCAGCCGGTCCAGCAGAAACTGGTCGTGCCGGCGGCTGGCCGCGATGACAAAGGTGTCCTTGGGCTGCAGGTTCTTGGCCAGATACCGGTCCAGGTGCTCGCCGATCATCTCGTTCATGCTGTCGTACCTGGTCTGCTTAAAATTGGCCTGGCCCGCCGGCAGGATGGTGATCGTGTCGTCCTTGTTGCTGCGAAAGACTTCTTCCCCTTCAGGGTTCAAGAAAACCCGGTCTTGAAAGCGGCCTTCCGCGTCATAGTTCAGGATGCTGGACAAAAAGCCCCGCCAGTCAAAGAACATGGTCCGGTACTTGTAGCCCAGACGGACGAACTCAATCTGAATCAAGTTGCCCGTAACCCCCATTCTGATCCGGGCATAGAGCTCATCTTCCCGGTAGACCAGGATGTTGAAACCATTGTAGACAAAGGCGCAGTCTCTGGGCCAGTTGAAGTCCAGGTAGTTGACGTTGCGGATGACCTGGTCTTCAGGAATCCCTTGCATCTGGTCAAAAATATTGTCGCTTTCCGCGTCGAGGATATTGTGGCGGAACAAGAAGTTCCCGATCGAGGGGAAGTAGCCCAGGGTCAGGATCTTGACCGGCTTGCCCTCATCTTTGAACATTCTGATCTGGTTGATGCTGTCGTCAAAGGCAAAGTGGATCAAGCCGTTGTTAAGAAACCAAATCTGGCCGTAGCTGAGCCAGGTCCGGCTTCTCCGGTACCATGATGGAACGAAATAATACATGCAAACTTCCTTTCTCGCTTCTTTTGCCTAAAAGCAGCCGCGGCCGCTCTAGATCAGGCTCACGTAATGGCTTCTGATCCGCAGAACGTCGATTTCTTCCACAATGGCGGCACTAAAGCCAGCCAGGATGATCACGTAGTTGGGGATCATGGCCAAAGCCCCCAGATTAGGGCTGACCAGGTTCAGGCCCATCGGCAGGCCGACGATCACGACAAAGTAGACCGAGCTGACAAAGGAGAAGACGTTGATCACATGGTGCAGGTACTTCTCCGTCTCCTTGCCCGGGTGAAAGCCGGGGATGTAGTCGCCGGACTTTTGCATTTTTTCCGAGATTTCCAGGGGGTCAATGCTGATATAGGCAAAGCCGTAAGTCAAAGCCACCAGGATCAAATTATAGATAAAAAATCCAGGCAGGACGTTGATCTGGAAGCAGTCCGCCAAGATTTGCCAGATTCTGGCCCCGGTCACGTTCCGCAAAAAGAGCAACAGATAGCGCGGCAGGGCAAAGATGGTCATGGCAAACATGGCCGGCATGGACCCAGCCGGCAGCACCCGGATCGGCAGGTAGGACTCTGACCCAAACTCCGAGCTGATCAAGAGCTTGGTGACGGGAATCCGCCGCTCGGCATTAGTCAACAGGACCGTCACGGTCCCCAGGGCCAGCATGGCCAGCAGGGTGATGCCCCGGGTCCAGTTGGCCGCTTGCGGCCGCAGGCCTGGAATAATCCCCTGAATGAAGAAGCGCATCAGGGCAAAGAACATGTTGGCCATCAGGATCAGGGTGATCCCGCCCAAACCGTTCTTGTCATTTTCTACGCTCAGCCAGACCAATAGGAAGCTCCCAGCCAAGAGGACCAGGAAGGAGACGAACCTGGCAAACGGCGCGGTCGAAGTAAAGCTGAACTCGTGCAGGACCACGAAGGCTTGAATGACTGCCAAGAAGAAGGTCAGCCCCTTCTGAATCCAGTCCAGCTTCTTCTCCGTCAGCTTGGACAAGCCTGGCAGGTGCAGCTGGCCCAGCATCCCCACGATGATCATCGATGACATCCAGGGGCCAATCCCCAGTGAGAAAAGCGACGCCCGGCTTGAGTCGCCGCCCGTGGCCGCCAGCATGATATTGCCGCCCTTTGTGGTCAAATTCGCGAAAGGCAGCGGGATGTATTTGCCAAAAACAAAGATCCCAATGTAGAGCACGGACCACCAGCCCTTAGTCAGGATGGTGCGCCAGCCCAAATCTGTTAGCGATTCTTTTTTACCCATTAGTTATCAAATCCATTTATTAATTTTTCTTCGACCAGCTCTTATTAAACAATGATAACATAGCCAGCCGGACTTTGGGCAGGAGGCGGCTATTCTGTCATAAAGGCCAAAAAGAGCCTGGCCGGCGGTCAGACTCTTTCTGGAATTATTGCTGCTTGCCAATAAATAGATAAGCAGTGCTTCGATATTCATGTCGGCTCAGGATCAGTGCTCGCTGACGAACTTCCCGATCCGCTTCAGGGCCTCGTGCAGGTCTTCATCGCTTGAAGCATAGGACATGCGGATGTAGCCCTTGCCCCCGTTGCCAAAGAAGCTCCCTGGGGTCACGCCGACCAGGGCCTCCTTGGCCAGGGCCTTGGCAAAGGCAACGTCGTCGCCCTTGAACTTGGCAGGGATCTTGGCAAAGATGTAGAAGGCCCCTTGCGGCCGCGCCATGTCAAAGCCCAATTCCCGCAAGCCTTCTTCCATGAAGGTCAGGCGGCGTTCGTAAATGGCCTTGAATTCCTTTGGGTCATCCAACCCGTTGGTCAAGGCTTCCACCCCAGCGGCTTGGACATTGTTGGTCAAAGAGGTGATCAGGAAGTTGTTCATCTTGCAGATGTTCTTCATGATTTCTGCTGGCCCGCAGATAAAGCCCAGCCGCCAGCCAGTCATCGCGTGGGACTTGGACAGGCCGGAAACGTAGATGGTCCGCTCTGGAGCAAAGCTGGTCAGTGAGTAGTGCTTGGCTTCCCCGTAGATCAATTCTGCATAGATTTCATCGCTGATGGCGTAGACATGGTACTTCTTCAGAACCTTGGCGATTCCTTCCAGGGTTTCCTTAGGGTAGACGACGCCAGTTGGGTTGCTTGGGTCGTTGATCATGACCGCCTTAACGCCCTTGCCTTCCTTCTTGAGGACTTCTTCCAGCTTTTCCGGAGTCAAGACAAAGCCGTCGGCACTGGTGTCAACTTCAACTGGGGTTGCCCCGGTCAGGGAAACCAGCTGCATGTACATGGACCAGACCGGCGTTGGCACGAGAACCTTGTCGCCGTCGTTGAGCAAGGCATCCAAAACCGCGTTCAAGGCTTCGGTAGCCCCAACGGAAACGGCAACTTCGGATTCTGGATCATATTCAACGCCGTTCAGGCCCTTAACGTACTTGCTGATGGCTTGGCGCAATTCAGGCTTGCCAGATTGCGGCGCGTAGTGGGAGTCGTTGGCTTCAATATCGGCAATTGCCGCCTGCTTGACGTGTTCCGGGGTGTTCAAGTCTGGTTCGCCCAGGGTCAGCTTGATGACCCCCTCATATTGAGAAACGTATTTGTCAAAAAGACGAATATCTGATGGCAGCAAGGCGTCAAGCTTGTGATTGACGATCCCTTGCAAATCTTGCGCTAATTGTGGCATTGAAATAAACCTCTTCATTCGAAACAAAATAAACTTAACATTTGCTTTTATTCTACCATAATATGTTAAGTTTTTCGCTAAGAGCGCCCTTTTTTCGCCAGAAAAAATCCTCCTTGGCCTAAAATAGTTTAGTTTGTCCGGAATGAAAATTGGGTTATTTAATTTGTAACCGGTTTAACCATTAATATTTTAAGTCTAGATGAATCAGATCTTCATAACTTTCGCGCTTGACCACCAGCCGGTCTTGCCCGCCTTCCGCGAAAACGACCGCCGGGCGCGGGTTGCGGTTGTAGTTGGAGGCCATTGAGTAGCCATAGGCCCCAGTAGCCAGCATGGCCACGACGTCGCCAGGTTCGGTTTTTGGCAAAGGACAGTCTTTGATCAGGATGTCCCCGCTCTCGCAGTACTTGCCGACCAGGTTGACCCGCTCGGCAGCCTTTGCAGCTGGATCCTTGGCCAATACGGCTTCATACTTGGCCTGGTAAAGGGCCGGGCGGATATTGTCGCCCATCCCGCCGTCAACGGCCACGTAGCTTTCATAACCTGGCAAGTCCTTGCGCGAGCCAATCGTATAGAGATTATAGCCGGCTTGGCCCACCAGTGAGCGGCCCGGTTCAATCCAGATTTCCGGCAAAGGCAGGCCGGCCTGCTGGCAGTCCGCCTTGACCTCTTTGATAATGGCCCGGACGAATTCTTCTGGCGGCAGCGGCTGGTCTGCTTCCGTGTAGCGGATGCCAAAGCCCCCGCCGACGTTCAGGACCTTGATGGCGTAGCCGTACTTGTCTTGCCAGTGCTTGCCCAAGCTGGCCAGCTTGTCGGCACAGCCCACGAAGCCGCGGACGTCAAAAATCTGCGAGCCGATGTGGGCGTGGGCGCCAAGCAGGTCCATGCGCTCATCCGCCAAGACTTGCTCCAAAGCCCGGTCAGCCTGCCCGCTGCCAAGGTCAAAGCCAAACTTGGAGTCAACCTGGCCGGTTTGAATGTATTCGTTGGTGTGGGCGCTGATCCCCGGGGTCACTCTGAGCATGACCTTGGCCCACTTCCCCTTCTCCTTGAGGATGGCTGACAAAAGATCGATCTCATGGAAGTTGTCCAGGATGATCACGCCCACCCCGCTGTCAACAGCCATGGCCAGCTCTTCCGGGGACTTATTGTTGCCGTGGAAGCTGACCCGATCCATTGGGAAGCCGGCTGCTTTGGCCGTGGCCAGCTCGCCGCCTGAGACTACGTCCACGTGCCCGCCCTCTTCATTGATCACCTGATAGATGGCAATGGCACAAAAGGCCTTGGAGGCATAGCTGACGGCATAAGGCACCTTTTCTTCCTCAAAAACCCGCTTGAAGGCCCGGAAAGTGGCGCGGATCTTGTCCACGTCATAAACCACCAAAGGCGTCCCGTACTTGTGGGCCAGGTCCAAGGCATCCACGCCGCCAATCTGCAAGTGGCCAGCCGCGTTGATATCGGCCGGCTTGATCAAATCTGTCATTTCATCACCTCAAAAGTCTTTCTTATCCTGGTTGAAATCAGAATTCTTTCATCTATTTAATCTAATCATTATTTTCATAACATTCAGTTTAGCTTGAACCTGGCCCGCCTGCAAGGGCCAATAGTCTGCATGCAACGGACATTTGCGCGAAAATTGATTCCCGAACTGTAAAAAAAGCACTCACCAGCCTAGATGAGTGTTCTCCGTTCAAAATAGCAATAAAAAAGAAGCCAAGTACTGCTACCTTGGCTTCTCTTTTTCATTGCGTTAGCTGGATTCGAACCAGCGCATGACGGTACCAAAAACCGTTGCCTTACCACTTGGCTATAACGCAAGCAAAATCATTTTGTTCAATCAAGGGTTGACTACTTGCATCCCCCAACCGACATCTACTATCTTACTTATTTTCTTAGCCTTTGGCAAGACCTTTTTTAAAAATAATTTGTTTTTCAGGAAATTTCTTCAAAAAGGCAAGGCGCTTTCTGCAGTTTGGCAAAAAAGGTCCGCTCTTCTTGCAGGCGCTCTGACGAGGCGATCCCCCGCTTGGCGTTGATGTTCAAGTCATCGAGCATGGCCGCGATCAAGTCCCAAAAGCCTGATCCAGCCTCCGAAAAGTCCTCGATCCCGCTGACGCAGGCCCTGGCCACCTGGTCGCAGGTCTCCCAGCTGGCCATCAGCTCTTTAGACAGGCGCTTCTCAGCCTGGGCAATGGTAATTGGCGATGATGAGTCCAAATGACTGGTTTCAGCATAAAAGACCTTTTCCGCGGCTTCTTCATAAGCCAGCCCCAAGACCAGGACTTCCCCCAGAGCCCGGCTGCAAAAGTCAAAGTAGGAGCGACCAATGCCGGCCTGCCTTTTAGTAGCAATTGCCGCTGACGTTCCACTGACCAGCTGCTCCCGCGCGCTTTTGCTATGAAAGTGCAGACGCGCCTGGCTTAAGGCCAGGTACAGCTGGGCTTCCGGCTCTTTGGCGCCAGAAGCCAGCAGCTGCTGGCAGAGGCGACAGGATTTGCGGTACTCCTTGCGCCGGTAGCACTCCTTGGCCTTGGCCAAGAGGTCCTCTTGCTTTAAATTTTTCTGATAATAGAGCTCCTGTACCTGGCCCAGAGTATACTCGATCCCGCAAGTCTGGCAGACGTAAAGGTCGCTTTCCTTTCTGATTTTCTGGCCGCCGCAGACGGCACACTTGATCTTGTCCATTTGCGTGTTCCTGTCTTCTTAATTAACTAAATCCCTTGTTAAAACTCTTTTTCTAAATGTAACCGCTTCACACAAGGAAAATTATAACAAAAGCAGACGGCAAAAGTCACACAAAATGATCGAAAAAAGAGTCTGGGAAAAAGTGGCTGCTGGGGGCCTTTTGGGCTTCAGCCATTCTCTGCTGTGATTTGAGACACATAAAAAGGCTTCCAGAAGTTTTTCCACTTCTAGAAGCCTTTATTATTCGTTAGAGTCTTTTTCCAGACTCTTGCAATTAGCTTACTTGACCACGATGGTCAGCTTGACGATAGTGCTGGTCTGGTCCGGGTAGCCAAGCTTGATAGCAGCTGGGTAAGTGCCGGCCTGGTTAAAGTCAGGCACGACTGCCCCATCTTCGCTCACAAACTCATACGTGGTCATGCCCGGCAATTCGCCCGCGTTTTGGATCAAATCCTTGGCGCTCTTGACCGTCCCCAGCGCGGCTTCGCTGTTCCCAGCTTGCGGCTTGAAGTATTCACTGTCTGGCAGAACCTTGACCGTGACTGGCCGCTGAACCGTTGACCCGTCTGGGTAGGCCACCTCAAGGCAGGCCTTGTAAGTGCCGGCCACGCCGGTATTTGGCAGCTGGTAGCTCGCGGCGCAGCCTGCTTCAACGAAGCGGACGCTAAAGCCAGCTGGCAAAGCCGCGGCATTGGTCAGCAGCTTATTGGCGTCAGCCGCCTGCCCGACTGGCAAGACCGCCTCCTTGACGGCTAAGGCTGGGTGCAGAGAAGCCTGGCTGGCGTTGACCTGGATCCGGACCGCCGCCGTCTCCTCGCTGGACTTGTCTGGGTAGGTGACCTTGATCTTCACCTGGCTGCTGCCGGCCTTGTTAAAGTCAGGCGCCTTGACAAAGGCAAACTTGGTGCCGTTTGGCAGAGCAGCAGCGTTGGTGATCAGGCTGGCCGCCGTGAGCGGGTGCCCTTTCAAAGTCGTCGCCGTGCCCTTAACCTGCGGGGCATACAAGTCCGCGTTGGCTTTTTCCTTGACGACCACGGTGAGCTTCTTAATTACCTGCCAGCTGCCGTCAGGGTAGATGACGACTACGCCGGTGTCATATGAGCCCACCTTCTGGAAGTTGGGACCAACCGTGAAGGCAAAAGCCGTCTTCTTGGGAAGCTTGGACCGGTTGGCAATCAGACTGGCCGCCGGCAGCACGCTGCCGCGGACCACGGACGCGCTCTTGACGGCCTTGGCCTTGTAGACTGCGGCATCAGGCTTCTTCTTTACCGTGATCTTGATCTTGGCGCTGGTATCCTTGGACTTGTCTGGATAAGTGGCCTTGATCCGGGTCTGGTAAGTGCCGGCCTTCTTGAAGCTGACCTTGCTGGTAAAGGAGTACTTGGTCTTCTTTGGCAGCTTGGAGTGGTTGGTGACCAGCTGCTTGGCTGACACGGCCTGCCCGCTCCAAACGCTGGTCCCCTTGACCTTTGGCTGGTACTTCAAGCGGTCCGGCTTTCTGGCAACCGTGACCTTGAGCCAGGCACTGGTGTTTTTGGACTTGTCCGGGTAAGTGGCCTTGATCCGAGTCCAATAGATCCCGGTCTTCTTGAAGCTGACCTTGCTGGTAAAGGAGTACTTGGTCTTCTTTGGCAAGGCCACGGCATTGGCCACCAGCTTCTTGGCCGTGGTCTTTTGCCCCAGCCAAAGGCTGGCATTCTTGACCCTTAAGCCATACTTTTGGTTGTCAGGCTGGCGCTTGACGGTCAAATAGAAGCTGCTGGTCTTTTCAGACGACTTGTCCGGATACTGGACCAAAACCCGCCGCTTGTACTTGCCGGACTTCCAGAAGTTGACGGCCTTGGTGTAGGAGAAGGTCGTCCCTTTTGGCAGCTTGCGCCAGTTGGTCACGGCCTGGTAGGCATACAGCACTTTCCCGTAAGCGGTCTTGACTTTCTTGACCTTTGGCCGGTACTTCTCCTTGTCCTTTCTCAGGTCCTTGACCTTGATCCTGATGGTCTTGCTGCTTTCGCTGCTCCCATCCGGGTAGACCAAGGCAATCCTGGTCTTGTAGCTTCCGGCTTTCTTGAAGTTGACCCGGCTGCTAAAGCTGTAGTTCGTGCCCTTTGGCAGGGAATGGCGATTCTTGATCAGGCTGGCAGGCGAAATGCTCTTGCCCATCTTGACCGTCTTGCCCTTGGCCTCTGGACGGTACTTTTGGGCATCGGTCTGCTTTTCCTTGACCGTTACCGTGAAGGTCTTGCTCTTGTCCTGGGACCAGTCCGGGTACGCGGCGATGATCCGGGTCCGGTAGCTGCCCGCCCGGTAGAAGTCCGGCGTTTTCGTAAAGGAAAAAATCGTCTCCTTCGGCAGCTGATCCTTATTCTTGACGAAGCTGTCGGCAAAGCGGAAATTGCCCACCTCCACCTGCTTGTTGGCTACTTTTGGCTGATAGCGCTCCGCGTCCTCTCTGGCAGCTTTTGCTTGGCCAGCCAGGCCGCCGGTCAGGAACAAGGCGGCCAAGGCAGCCGCACTCAAGCTTTTAACTATCCGTTTCATAATATTCTCCCCCCTTTTTGTTTTCGCCTTCCTTAATTCGCGGCCAGGCGCTCGGCAACCAGTCGGGCTTCGGTTGAGTAGTTGGCCAAGCTGAAGCCGGCAATGTAAAAGTCGCTGAAGAGCTCGTTCGTTGACATCTCGCCCAGTGCGTAAAGGTTGTCAAAGAAGGAGCCGTCAGTCTGCTCAACCAGCATGTCCCGGTTGATCTTGACCCCGCCGATGGTTCCCCATGAACCAGGCATGGTATAAAGGCCATAGTAGCCATCCGCCCCGTCCAGGCTCTCCAAATGGGCGGCGTCCTTGCCAAACTCGTCTTCGCCCTTGGCGCAGGCTTCATTGTAGCCGGCCACCGTCTGCTCCAAAGCCGCCGGATCAAGGTCCAGTTTTTCAGCCAGCTCCTTGACGCTGCCAGCATGAACGACGACCTTTGGGTCTTCTTTCTGGGCATCCAGCTTCTTTCTGAAGGTCTGGTCCATCTTTGCCGCGTCATAGATGACGTAGTAGCGCGGACTGCCTTCATAGTAAAGGGCCGTGGTCAGGTTTAAGGCAAAAAATGGTGCTTCATTGGTAAAGCGCTTGGCTTGGTCATTGACCACGATCGCCTTGCTGTAGTCTGGCACGTTCGCGTAGGAAATGCGCAGCGGCCAGCCAAAGTCCAGGAAGGCGTTCTTGTAGATATTGCCCTCATAGAAGCTTGCCCCAGCCTCCTTCAACAGGCCGTAGCCATCGCCGGTGTTGCCCGGGTTGGCTTCATTGAAGACGTGCACCTTTTCCAGGCTTGGGGTGGTCTTGACCAAGTCTTCCTTGTGTCCGTATGACTCACCGCCAGTCGCGATCACCACGGCCTTGGCGGTTACGGTAAAGCAGCCAGCGGCATTCCGGGCCGCAAAGCCAGTCGCGTGCTTGCCGCTTTCGTCAACGTTGATTTTGGTAATCACCGTGTCTGGCAGGATCAAGCCGCCATGGTCCTTGATGTATTTCTCCAGGGCATTGACGATAAAGGCCCCGCCGCCAAATACGGCGAACTTGTAAGGCGCTTCTTGGGCAATTTGCGGCTTGCTGCCCGCGATGTCGACCAATTCATCGAAAGTCTCGCCCGTATGCTCTTCCAGATAGCGCAAAAAGTCATAGTCCATCTCTTTCTTGGCGCCGTGGTCATTGAGCTCCTTGACCCAGTTGATCAGATCGTCGATCTGGTTGTCAGCGACCTTCTTGGAGCCAACGGTGGCAAAGGCCCCAGCCGCGTAGCGGAAGGAGCCGCCGACCTGGTCGTTCTTCTCAACGATCAGGGGCTTCAAGCCGTTCTTGATGGCAAAAGCCGCCATCGTCAAGCCCGTCAGCCCGCCACCGGCAATGGCGACGTCTACCGTTTGGTCCTTGGCCACGACTGGCGGCTTAGGCACCGGCTGGCTCCAGTCGGCCAAGTCGCCACCGGCCGCTTGCAAGGCCTGCTTGCTGGCATTGATGATCCCTCTGGACGTGAAGCTGGCCCCGCTGACCGCGTCCACGGCCAGGGACTGGTAATGGACGATCCGCTCTGGAATCCACTTAAAGGCATTGTCGCCCACATGCGGGGTTTCATGCTGTTCAACAATCTTAACGTCAGTAATGTGCTCGCCGTCCGTCGTCAAAGCGACCTTGATGTCGCCGCCATGACCGCCGGCTTGACCCGTAAAGGTCCCCTTCTGCAGCTTTGCCATAATTTTTCCTCCTTAGCAATCTGCTTGATTGATCTTTGCTATAACACGATTAATAACGGTATGTATTGCTTGTCTACATCCAAATCGTAATTCTTTTTCCTTGAAAAGTAAACGCTTTCGAATCAAAAAAATAGCAAATGAGTTAAGCCGTGGTCAAAAAAAGACGCCTCCATGCTTGGAAGCGTCTTTAGTCAACTTTATCTTAAGCCTTGAGCTCGTTTGGCTCACCTTGGCTGTGGAAGGACATGCGGAAGCTGGCTTCAAATTCTTCGCCGGCCTCCAACTTTTTCATCCCCTGCTTGTGCTCAAGGTCCCCATCGGCATCAGTGAGGTCGGCAATCCCCCACCATGGCTCGATGCAGACGTAGTTGCCACAGTTCGGATACTGGGACCAAACGCCGACGTATGGGGCTGAGTCAGTCCGCACGTTGACGTGGAAGCGGCTCGTGTCGGTCCGGATTGAGAACTTGTTGTTCGGCCGGCGCATCACCAGCACCATGGCATCGTTCTTGAACAATTCATCATCAATGGTGATCAGGGTGCCCGTTGGGGCCAGGGACCGCTTCTTCCAGTTGAGGTAAGCCCCTTCCAGCGGCACCTGCACGCGCGGCTTGGCCGGGGTGACCTGCAGGTAGAAGTCATCCTTCTTGACCTGGTCATTGACTGGCAAGGCAAAGCCTGGGTGGCCGCCAACGCCGAAGATCATCTCGCCTTCGCTCTTGTTGGTGACCTTGAAGCTTTCCTTGACCATATTGTTCAACAGCTCGTAGCTGACCCGGAATTCAAACTTGAACGGGTAAATCTTGCGGGTCTCTTCATTGTCAGTCAAAAGGAAGGTCAGCTTGTCTTCAGTCTGCTCTTCCAGAGCAAACTCCATGTCACGGGCAAAGCCGTGCTGGTGCATTTCGTACTTCTTGCCCTTGTAGGTGTAAGAGTCGTTCTTCAAGCGTCCAACGATTGGGAAAAGGACGGGAGCATGGCGGCCCCAAACGGCAGGATCAGCCTGCCAAATGTATTCATTGCCCAGATGCTTGCCGACAATGCTTTGAATTTCGGCTCCATGGGTTGAAACTGTTACTTTGATAATTCCATTCTCAATAGTGTATTCCATAGCTTCGGTTCCTTGTTCAGGATCTTTACAAAATAAACTTGGTCAGGTCCTTGTTCTTTACGATATCACTCAGTTTCTGCTCTACATAAGCCTGGGTCACGGTAATCTGCCCCATTTCCATGTCCGGCCCTTCGTAGAGCACATCTTCCAACAGTTTTTCCAAAATGGTGGCGAGACGCCGGGCACCGATGTTGTCAGTTCCCTGGTTGACTTCATAAGCGATTTGGGCGATCTTGTCCACGGCTTCGGCCGTAAAGACCAGGCTGACCCCGTCCGCCTTCAGCAAGGCAATGTACTGCTTGAGCAGGGAGTTTTGCGGGTCTTTCAGGATCTTGACGAAGTCTTCCTTGGTCAGGCCGTTCAATTCGACTCTGATTGGGAAACGCCCCTGCAATTCAGGGATCAGGTCGCTGGGCTTGCTTTCGGCAAAAGCCCCCGCCGCGATGAACAGAATATGGTCGGTGGAGACCGGACCGTACTTGGTGTTGACGGTTGACCCTTCCACGATTGGCAAAATGTCGCGCTGCACCCCTTCACGGGAAACTTCGCCGGAGTTGTTCTTGTTGCCGGCAACGATCTTGTCGATTTCGTCGATGAAGATGATCCCGTCCTGGCTGGTCCGCTCGATCGCCTTCTGGTAGATCTTGTCGTAGTCGACCAGCTTGCGCTCGTTCTCCTGGATCAGCAGCTGGCGGGCTTCGCTGACCGGCAGGGTCCGCTTGACCTTCTTCTTGGGCATCATGTCGCCCAGGACTGAGGACATGTCCATCCCCATCTGGCCCATCATGTCGCCCATTGGGTTGACCTTGGGCGCCTGCTCGACTTCGATGGTGACTTCCCGGTTTTCCAAGAGTCCCTTGTCCAGCTGCTCAGCAACTGACAGACGCTCATTTCTGATCTCGTCAGTCACTTCCCCGTCATCTTCCTCTGGGCTTGCCAAAGGATTGCCTGCCAAAAGGTTCTGCATCATTGACTGCATCTGCTGCATCTGGTTCTGGCGATCATTGCGCTTAATGCCTGGAACCAGCTTTCTGACCAGAATCTTGTTGGCCTCCCGGGCGGCCTGGGCCTCCACGCGGGCGAATTCTTCTTTTTCCACCATGCGGACGGCTTCAGTCACCAGGTCCCGGACCATTGATTCCACGTCCCGGCCCACGTAGCCGACTTCGGTGAACTTGGTGGCCTCGACCTTGACGAAAGGCGCCTCGACGATGTCAGCCAGGCGGCGGGCAATCTCGGTCTTGCCGACCCCGGTCGGGCCAGCCATCAGGATGTTCTTGGGCGTGATGTCCTTTTGCACGTCTTTTGGCAGCTGGGCCCGGCGGTAACGGTTGTACAAGGCGATGGCGACTGACTTCTTGGCTTCGTCTTGACCGATGATGTATTGGTCAAGCAAGGCCACGATCTGCTTTGGAGTCTTCTGCTTCATTATTTTGCCTCGATTTCGTCAGTAATAATCTGGTGGTCGGTGAAGACATCGATCCCCGCGGCAATGTCCACGGCTTCCTTGGCAATCTCCGCCGCGCTCATGCCTTCGCTGTGCCGGGTCATGGCAATCGCGGCTGCTTGGGCATAGTAGCCGCCTGAGCCAATTGCCACCACGCTTTCATCCGGCTCCAGCACCTCGCCGTTGCCGGAGATCAGGAGCAGGTCCTTGTCGTCAAAAGCAATCAGCATCGCTTCCAGCTTCTGCAGGGTCGGGTCCTTGCGCCAGGACTGGGCCATTTCGACGGCTGCCCGGCGCAGGTCGCCGTTAAAGCTTTCCAGCTTCCCTTCCAGCATTTCTTCCAGGCTGACGGCATCAGCCACGCCGCCAGCAAAGCCGATCACCACGCGGTCGTGGTAGATCCGGCGGATCTTTCTGGCTGAAGACTTGGCAATAATGCTCTTTCCCAAGGTAACTTGGCCATCGCCCGCGATCGCGGTCTGGCCATGGTATTTAACGGAACAAATCGTCGTCATTTTTTCTCTATCCTCCATTTTTTGGCCGTAGGGCCATTTTCATCTTAGCACTTTGAGCTCATTTCGGGCCCTTCCGTGGAAAATATTTCGCGTAATCAGCTTTAAGGTGAGCCATCGTCACGTGCGTGTAGATCTGGGTCGTCGACAGGCTGGCGTGGCCCAGCAATTCCTGCACGCTCCTGATGTCCGCCCCGTTGTTCAGCATCTGGGTGGCAAAAGTATGCCGCAATTCATGGGGGTGGGCCCCCGTCCCAGCGCCGGCCTTGGCGAAAATCTGCCGGATGACCTCCTGGATCGTCCTTACCGCCAAGGGATCGCCCCGCTGGCTTAAGAAGATCTGGCCGCCGTCTTCCTTGTGTCCCAGCAAAAGCGGCCGGCTTTGGTCCAAGTAGCGCTCAAGGTCCTGCTTGGCCTCATCCGAAAACAAGACCCAGCGGTCCTTCCCGCCCTTGCCGTGAACCAGGATCAGCTGCCGGTCTAAGTCCAGCTGCTGGAACTTTAAGGCCGCCAGCTCGCTCACCCGCATCCCCGTGGCATAGAACAAGGACAAGATGGCTCGGTTGCGGATGGTCAGGGGACGGTCGTCATTCAGGGAGTCAAAGACCCGCTTGATCTCCTGGGGGTAGAAGAACTGGGGCAGCTTCTTCTCGCCCCGCCTGATGACGATCCCGGCGGTTGGATCCACCGCGGCCAGCTGGCGCTTGGTCAAAAAGCGGTAGAAGGACTTGAGGCTGGACATCTTCCGGCTGGTCGTCGACCGGGCCAGGCCGCGGCTGGCCAAGTCCTGCAGGTAGATTTCAAAGTCCCGGCCCGCTAAGCGCCCCCAGCCGGGAAAGCCGCCATTGTCCTGCCAGAACTGCCTGGCTGCTTCCAAGTCCCGCTGATAGGCCTGGATGGTCTTGGGGCTGTAGGCCCGCTCATTTTTCAAATAGCTCAGGAACTGGTCCAGGAACTCGTCCTTCATTAGTCAGCCAGCTCTTGTTCCTTAAAGGCTTCCAGATCCTGCAGGCCTCTTTCGGAAATCTTCTCGTGGCGCTCGCGCTTGTTGCGGATCTTCTTGCCTTCAAGGCCCGGAATCAAGGCAAAGGAAGCGTTCATTGGCTGGAAATGCTTGGCATCAGTGGTCGTGATGTAGTTGGCCATGGAGCCCAGGGCCGTAGTCTTCGGGAAGACGACCGGCGCTTGTCCCAAGGCCTCCCGGGCGGCATTGATCCCGGCAACCAGGCCTGAGCCCGCGCTTTCAACGTAGCCTTCAACGCCGGTCATCTGGCCGGCAAAAAAGAGCCCCTGGCGCTGCTTGGCCTCATAAGTGGCGTTCAAGACTTCCGGGCTGGCCATGTAGGTGTTCCGGTGCATCTTGCCGTAGCGGACGAAGCGGGCGTTCTCCAGACCCGGAATCATGCGGAAGACCCGCTTTTGCTCCCCGTACTTCAGGTGGGTCTGGAAGCCCACGATGTTGTACATGGACGCGGCCGCGTTGTCTTGGCGAAGCTGCACGACCGCGTATGGGGTCTTGCCAGTGTGCGGGTCTTCCAGGCCGACTGGCTTGAGGGGGCCAAACAGCATGGTCTTCGGGCCCCGGGCGGCCATGACCTCAATTGGCATGCAGCCTTCAAAGACCTCAGACTTCTCAAAGCCGTGCAGCTCAGCGGTCTCCGCGTGAATCAGGGCATCCGCGAAAGCCTCGTACTGCTCCTTGTTCATCGGGCAGTTGAGGTAGGCCGCCTCGCCCCGGTCATAGCGGCTCTTCTTGTAGACGATGTCCATGTCGATGGAGTCGGCCGCGATGATTGGAGCGGCGGCATCAAAGAAGTGGAGGGAGTCCCGGCCTTCAAATTCCTGAATCTTCTCCGCCAACCCGTCTGAGGTCAATGGACCAGTCGCTACGACCGTAATGCCGTTAGCTGGCAGGTTAGTGATTTCCTCATCGTGAACCGTGATCTTGTCCATGCTCTTGAGCTTGTCAGTGACGTACTTGGAGAAGTCCGCCCGGTCAACGGCCAAGGCCCCGCCGGCTGGCACTTGCGTCGCGTCAGCGGCCTCCATGATCAAGGAGCCCATGCGGCGCATTTCTTCCTTGAGCAGGCCAACCGCGTTGGAGAGCTGGTTGGACCGCATGGAGTTGGTGCAGACCAATTCCGCGAAGCCGCCGGTTTCATGGGCTGGGGTCAGCTTCTTAGGCCGCATTTCGTACAAGTCAACTTCGATGCCCCGCTTGGCCAGTTGCCAAGCGGCTTCTGAGCCGGCCAGTCCGCCGCCGATAACAGTTACTTTTTGAGTCATTTCTTTCAATCCTTTAATCCTATTAATTCGCGTAAAAATTCTTCTTCTAAAAATAATACCATCAATCGAATTTCGGTTGATGGTAAACGCTTAATTTTATTGATTTTTAAGCAATCATTTTCATTCCTGTCCGCTGACGGCTTCGCTTTCCGCCTGCGGCTCTTCTTTGTAGTCGCCGTTTGGACACTGGACGATGATCCCGTCCTTGCGCTTCTTTTCGACCAGGAAGTGGCCGTCGTTAGGGCAATTGCGCGCGATCGGCTTGTCCCAGGAGACGAAGTCGCAGTCCGGGTAGCGCGAGCAGCCATAGAACTTGCGGCCGCGCTTGGACTTCTTCTCCAAGATCTCGCCTTGGCCGCACTTCGGGCAGGTCACGCCGACCTTCTTGACGATCGCCTGGGTGTGGTGGCAGTCAGGGAAGCGCGAGCAGCCGTAGAACTTGCCGTAGCGGCCCATCTTGATCACCATTGGCGCCCCGCAGATCTCGCAGTCAAAGCCAGCTGGCTGGTCCTTGATCTGGATCTTCTGGATCTCGCTGTCAGCCTTTTCCAGTTCCTTGGAGAAAGGCTTGTAGTACTGGTCGACCACGGCCGCCCAGTCCTTCTTCCCGTCCTCGACCTCGTCCAGGTCGCTTTCCAGCTTGGCCGTATAGTCCACGCTGGTGATGTCTGGGAAGAACTGCTCAACCAGGCCGTCGACGATCTCGCCCAGCTCAGTCGGCACGATGGCGCGACCTTCCAGCTTGACGTAGTTTCTGGTCTGGATGTTCTGGATGGTTGGCGCGTAGGTTGACGGCCGCCCGACCCCGTTTTCTTCCAGGGCTCTGACCAGGCTGGCTTCCGTGTAGCGGGCCGGCGGCTGGGTGAAGTGCTGCTTGTTGTCGGACTTGGTCAGCTTGACCTGGTCCCCTTCTTCCAAAACCGGCAGGGTAACGTTCTTTTCAGCCCGGTTGTCGTAGACCTTGGTGAAGCCGGCAAACTTCATGACTGACCCGGAGGCTCTGAAGCAGACCTCGTTTTGGACCAGGTCATAGCGGACCGTGTCAAACACGGCCGGCGTCATCTCGCTGGCCACGAAGCGCGACCAGATCAGGCTGTAGAGGCGGAGCTCATCGCGGGTCAAGACGGACTCAAGGGACTTTGGCGTGCGGTAGACGCTGGTTGGCCGGATGGCTTCGTGGGCGTCCTGGGCATCTTCCTGGTTCTTGAAGTGCCGCTGCTTCTTGGCCGCGAACGCTTCTCCGTATTCCTCATTGATGAACTTGGCAGCTTCAGCGGTCGCGACCGGGGAAACCCGCTTGGAGTCGGTTCTCATGTAAGTGATCAAGCCGACGGTCCCCTCCTTGCCCAGGCTGACCCCTTCATAGAGGTGCTGGGCAATGTTCATGGTCTTTGAGGTCCGGAAGTTCAAGCGCCGGTTGGCCTCCTGCTGCAAGGTTGACGTGGTGAAGGGGGCTGCCGCCTGCCGGCGGACTTCCCGCTTGACCACTTTCGCCACTTCAAAAGGCTGCTTCTTGTCAAACTGCTTGAGCAGGTCCTGAACGGCGTCATTGTCAGGCAGCTCGGTCTTCTTTCCCTTGACCCCGTAGAAGCTGCCTTGGAACTTCTTGTCCTTCTCAAATTCGGCTTCAATGGTCCAGTATTCCTTAGGCTTGAAGGCCTTGATCTCCTTCTCCCGGTCAATGACCAGCTTCAGGGCCACGGACTGCACCCGGCCGGCTGAGAGGCCCTTCTTGACCTTGGACCAGAGAATTGGCGACAGGGAGTAGCCGACCAAGCGGTCCAGGACCCGGCGGGCCTGCTGGGCGTCGACCGTGTCCATGTCGATGGTCCGAGCGTGGTTGAAGGCCTCCTTGACCGCGTCCTTGGTCACTTCGTTGAAGGTGACCCGGTTCTGCTCCTTCTCATCCAGCCCTAAAACGTGGGCCACGTGCCAGGCAATGGCTTCCCCTTCCCGGTCCGGGTCGGAAGCCAGGTAGACCTTGTTGGCCTTCTTGGCTTCGCTCTTCAGTTCCTTGATTGTGTCGCCCTTGCCGCGGATGGAGATGTACTTTGGCTTGTAGTCGTTCTCAATGTCGACCCCCATCTGGGACTTGGGCAGATCGCGGATGTGGCCCTTAGAGGCAATCACGTGGTACTTACGGCCCAGGTACTTCTCAATCGTGTGCGCCTTGGCTGGCGATTCCACGATGACCAGGTCCTTCTTGACCTTGCTTCTCTTGCGCTTGGCCTTGGTCTTGGCCGCGCTCTTAGTCGCTGTCGTTTTCTTCGTAGCTTTCTTTGTCGTAGCAGGCATCAAATGCCCCTTTCACTTGTAATCTAAATTCAAATCTTTTTCCAATATAGGTATTATTTGGCGAATTGTCAACTAAAAGAAAAGCTAATAAAGGAAAAAACAAGTCCTGGCGCGGACAAAAAGTCAGCCGATCCCTTCCAGATGCGGGCCAATAATCGGAGTCGCGCCCGCCGAAATCAGCTGGTTGGTGCCAACCGACAAGGGGGAGTTGATCTGGCCGGGAATCGCGTAGACGTTGCGGTTTTCCTGCAGGGCCAAATTGGCGGTAATCAAGGAGCCGGAATGCTCCTTGGCCTCAGTCACGATCACGTTCTTGCAGATGCCGGCCAGGATCCGGTTGCGCTCCGGGAACCTGAAGGGCTTGGGCGGGGTATCCGGCAGATACTCGCTGAGCAAGAGCCCCTTTTTGGCAATCGCGCGCTGCAGGTCCATATTGCCCTGGGGGTAGAAGTAGTTCAGCCCGTTGCCCACCACGGCAATCGTCTTGCCGCCATAATTCAGGGTGGTCTGGTGGGCAATCGCGTCAACCCCCTGGGCCAGGCCGGACGCGATCACCTGCTTGCGGCGCAAAAGCTCCGGCATCAGGTTCTCAATCACTTGCCGGGAGTAGGCGGTCGGGGTTCTGGAACCGACGATGACGGTGATTTCCCGCTCAAGCAGGCCCAAGTCGCCCATCGCGAACAAGAGGACCGGCGGGCGGTAGATTTCCCGCAATTTGACCGGGTACAGGTCGTCAAAGAAAGTAATGATCTTGAACTGCCGCTGAACCCGCTCAATGGCGCTTTCAAAGCGGTCATTGAAGAAGGCGGACTCCACCTTCAGGATGAGCTCGTCCGGCAATTCCAGGCAGCTGATCCACTCATGGTCCACGTCCTCGTCAGGCGGCATCTGCTGCATAACCTGGAGGATCTTCAGGTAGCTGAGCCCCTTTTGCATTTTCAGTCGCAGAAGAAATTCGGTTTTGTTCATAATTTTCCCTCCACTTACTATTACGCAAAAAAGGGCGCTTTTTACCGGAAATTTTTTAAAAAATTTGCCAAAAAATAAGACTGCCGCGGCAGTCTTATAAACTATTCATTATTTTCATTGACCATGTCAGCTACTGGCGCGAAAGTCAGGCGGTGGATCGGCGTGGGGCCGAATTCCCGCAAAGCCGCGAGGTGCTCCGCCGTCCCGTAGCCGGCATTGTGCTGGAAGCCGTACTGGGGGTAAAGCTGGGCATAGTCATCCATCAGAGTGTCCCGGAAGACCTTGGCCACGATCGAAGCAGCCGCGATCGAGTTGGACTTGGCATCCCCCTTGATCAATTCCGTCTGCGGCAGCTTGACCGGCACGTTCATCGCGTCGACCAGCAAGGCATCCGGCTGGACGGACAGGCTCTGAACCGCCTGCCGCATGGCCTGGCGGTCAGCCTCATAGATATTGATCCGGTCGATCACCTGATTGTCCATCACGCCGACGCCGACGCTGACGGCCTCTTGCAGGATCTTCGGGTAGAGGGCCAGGCGCTTTTGGGGGCTCAGCTGCTTGGAGTCATTGACTTCCACCAGGTCAAAGCCGGCGGGCAGGATGACCGCGGCCGCGACTACCGGCCCGGCCAAAGGCCCCCGGCCGACTTCATCGACTCCGGCCACCAGCTGCCCCTTGGCCCAGAATTCCCGTTCATACTTGAAGCGGGCCAAAAAAGCCGCTTTCTTTTCGCTTTCCTTGGCCATCTGCTTGTCATAGGCCTTCAGGGCCGCGGCCACGCCTTTTCGCGGGTCCTGGCGCAGGGCAGCCAAAGTGGCTGGGTCAACCTGGCCGCTTTTGAGCAGGGCCTTGATTTCGCTAATTGTCATGGTGCGGCCGGTCCAGCGTAATCCGCCCCAGCTTGCCCTTGCGCAGGCGCAGGAGCATGAAGTTGGCAAAGCGGTCGTAGTCGTCCCGCATCCCGTTGTTTTGGGTCATAGCCAAAAGCAGGTCGGTATCTGAGATGTTTTCCAGGGCTTCCTTGCTCGTGTTGGCGAACTTGGCCAGGTAGGCCGGGTAGTACTGGCGCATCTGGGCGATCACGAACAAAGCCACGTCATCGGCGTGGAAAATGGTATCCTTGATGGCCCCAAAGGCAGCCAGCTTGTAGCCGACGGCCTGGTCGTCAAATTTTGGCCAAAGAATCCCTGGCGTGTCCAGGATTTGAATCCCGTGCTGGGTCTTCAGCCAAGACTGGCCCTTAGTAACGCCGGGCTTGTCGCCGGTAATCGCCACGTTGTGGCCAACCAGGCGGTTGATGATGGTGGACTTGCCGCAGTTTGGCACCCCGACCAAGGCAATGCGGATGGTTGGGGTAGCCGCCCCCTTCTCCTGCAGCTTCTGCACCTTGTCTTGCCCCGCCCGCTTGATCAGGTGGATCAAAGCCTGCATGTTGGTGCTGTGCTTGCCGTCCATAGCCATGACTGAGGTCTTAGGCCCCATCAGGGCCTTTTGCCAAAGCTTGGTCATCACCGGGTCCGCCAAGTCGGCCTTGTTCAAGACGATCAAGTGCGGCTTGTCGCCAACCAGTTCGGCGATCATCGGGTTTCTGGACGCGATTGGAATCCGGGCATCCAATACTTCCACAACCACGTCAATCAGGTTCATCTTGTCTTCGAGCTGATTCCTGGCCTTGTTCATGTGGCCAGGATACCATTGAATCTTAGTCATTTTTCCTCCAATAAGCTATTACCAATCTTAACCAAATATCTGTTTACTATTCTAAAAAAATTATTTTGCTGTTATTTTTGCCGCTTCATTCCCCAGCCGCAAATAAAGAAGAGCCGCGAGGCTCTTGGTAATCGATATCATGCTAGTACTGCATTTTCTCGACGTATCGCTCCCAAGCATCGTCGAAGATCGTCATCGTCGGCAGGTAGCCGGCGTTTTCTTCCAGGTACTCAGAGAGCTTGTTCTTGTCCTGCTCCTGCTTTGGGAAGGACGAATCGAACTGGGCATTGTTGGCAAATTGGGCAATCTCTTCACGGGAATCAGGGTCGCGCTGGGTCATCAGGAACTGATAGAAACTTTGCCGGTAAGCCATGCTAATGCTCCGTCTTAGTGAAGAACATGACCGCGTAGGCGCCATGTCCTGCGTGCGTAATGATGATCGGGCTGGTCTCCTGGATCAGGATGTCCAGGTTAGGGTTGACTTCCTTGAAGCGGGCGGCCAGCTTCTCCATGTCTTCGCGGGTATCGACGTAAGAGATGCCGACCCGGTCGACCTTGTCGCCCAGTTCCTTGAGCTGGTCGACGATCATGTCGTCGAACTTCTTCATGAACTTGTGCCCGCGGCCGCGGTAAGGCACGGTCAGCTTCCCGTTCTTCATGACCAGGCCCACGTGGAAGTTCAAGGCGGACACGACCCGGCCCGCCAATCTGCCTAAGCGGCCCCCAGCCAGAATGTTCTTCAGGTTCGGCACCATCATTTCCAGGTACATGTTGTCGCCAACTTCATCCAGGTGCTCGACGATCTCGTCCATGCTCTTGCCGGCTTCGGCATATTTGGCTGCTTCCAGGCAGTAGTAGCCTTGGGAGCGGTCGGTGTAGCCGCAGTCAATGACCGTGATCCTGCCTTCGACCAGTTCAGCGGCCTGACGGGCGGCATCAACGGTCCCGGACAGGCTCTTGGCCATAAAGATGCCCAGAACCTCGCTGCCGTCAGCCGTCAGTTCCTTCATTTTTTCCAAAAAGACCCCAACCGGCGGCTGGCTGGTCTTTGGCAGCTGGTCCGCTTCATCCATCTTCTTGATGAAGTTGGCACGGGTAATTTCAACCCCATCCGTATAAGTGTGGCCGTCAATCGTGATCGACAGCGGCACCACGGTAATGTGATATTTTTCAATTTCTTCTGGACTCAGCTGTACGGAAGAGTCCGTCATGATCTTGATCTTTGCCAATTTAAATGACCTCAATTTCCATAATATTCTATCAATTGCCCCGACTGGCAACCATTATGATAGAATTTAGTTTATACGAATTTAGTATAGCAAACTTTTTGTGAAAACTGATAACGATTTTGAAAGGATGTTTGCATGACTTTTAATCCTTGGAGTGAACCTGAAGAGCGGTCTAAAGCCTACCATGTCGTTGACAACGTGCTTTCCGCCGTCGTTCATGGAATTGGTTTTGGCTTGGCCGTGGCGGGGCTGGTCATCTTGATCGTCAAGGCGGCCCACACCGGCAGCGCCTTGCGGATCACGACTTTTGCCATTTATGGCTCCTGCATGATCCTGCTTTACCTCTTCTCAACCCTATACCACAGCTTGATTTTTACCAAAGCACGGAAGGTCTTCCAGATCTTCGACCACTCGTCAATTTTTATTGCCATTGCCGGTTCCTACACCCCCTACACCTTGGTCGCCATTGGCGGCGCTGAAGGCTGGTGGATGTTCGGGATCATCTGGGCCCTGACCGTGTTTGGGATCGTCTACTATATCTTCAACCGGGGCAAGCACTGGATCGGCGACACCATTCTTTACATTGCCATGGGCTGGATGGTCATCCTGGCCGCCAGCCAGCTGTACCCGCGCCTGGGGCCCACCGGCTTCTGGCTCTTGGTTTGGGGCGGGGTGGCCTATACCTTTGGCTGCCTCTTCTTCTCAATGAGAAACCTCCCCTTCAGCCACGTCATCTGGCACTTTTTCGTACTGCTGGGCTCAGTATTGATGTACTTCTCCGTGCTTTTCTATGTCTGATGCCCGCGTTGGTAAAAAGACCTTGATCGCTTGATCAAGGTCTTTTTTGAATGCTTATGTTTCAAGTAGCCATTGTAGCTTTAGACCTTTTGAAGTTTAATTCCCGAAAGGTATCCAACTGCAGCGTTCCCCCTGCAAAACAAAAACCCCGCCACCAACGGTGACAAGGCTTTATCGCTACTCATCTACAATTGCTGACTGACGTACTTGGCGATGGCCAGCTCGCTGTTGACCAGGTCGCCATTGATCACCTTGGTCTTGATGTCGTTCAGCAGCGTCCCCATCTTTGGACCAGGGCGCACGCCTTGGGCGATCAACCAGCGGCCGTCAATGGCCAGATCATCGCTGTCCTTAATTGGCAGCTTCTGGTAGCGGTCCAACAAGGTCTTGGAATCAACCGGCTGGCCCAAAATGAAGGCCGCGTCAATGGCGTCATTTAGATTCAATGCCCCCATTTCAAACAAATCGACGTCACTTGGACTTTGCCCCAGCTTGTCAAAAGCGGCTGCAATCCCCTTCACCTTACGGGTCATGGCATTAGAGTTCTTCCAGTCCTTCATGAACCCGCCGATAGCTTTTTCCGGCAAATTCAAAAGGATGACGATCAAGGACCAAAGCACCCGCTCACTGGATGGACTGGCCTTTAAGCTGGTAAAGACGGTCAACTGGTCCTTTTTTCCGGCAAGGTGAGGACATTCTTCGCTCAATCCCGTGTCCAAAAATTCCGCGAAAGCCCGGCGGGCATCAGGGCCAGTTCCCATCTTGACGAACTCTTCCCGGACTCTTTCAATGCTGATCTTGCTCAAAAGCTCATGGTTGTCAACAATGGCTTGCCGGGTCCGCCCTTCCAAAGAAAACTGCAGCTGGCTCATGAAACGGACGGCCCGCATCATCCGCAAGGCATCTTCATGGAAGCGCTCCTCAGCCACGCCCACGGCCCGGATAACCTTCTTGTCCAAGTCGTCGAGGCCATGGAAGAGGTCAACGATCTCCCCTTTGGTGTTCATGGCCAGGGCATTGATGGTAAAGTCCCGCCGCTTCAAGTCCTCGTCCAGATTCTGCACGAAAGTCACCTTGTCTGGCCGGCGGAAGTCCTGGTAGCCCGATTCCGTCCGGTAGGTGGTAATCTCGTAGCTCTCGCCGCCATACAGGGCAGTCACGGTCCCGTGCTGGATCCCGGTATCAATCGTGCGGTCAAAGCATTTCTTGACTTCTTCGGGATAAGCGTTGGTCGTAATATCGACGTCATGGATGTGACGCCCCAAAAGGAGGTCTCTGACGCAGCCACCGACGAAGTAGGCCTCAAAACCGGCCTGTTCCAGGGTCTGCAAGACTGGCAGGGCCTTGACGAACAATTCTGGCAATTGATTAATTTTCATGAATATGTGGCGCACGGAAACCTTCGATTTCAATCGAGGGGGGAAGCGCACCTTTCTCCTTTCTAAATTCTCCAGATAATTAGTATTCCAGTGGTTGCTTTCACTACCTTTGTGTTATAATATATTTAGTGAAAGGAGGCATGACCAATGGAAATTTCTTTGACCATTAAAGCTCACATCAAAGTGCCTAGCCCTGATGCCGCTAAAGCCTTAGCAGACAGCATGGAAATTTACAGACAGGGCTGCAACTTCGTATCCCAATATGTTTTTGAGCATGACTTTGAACTCCGCCAGGCAAAGCTGAACAAAGCACTCTACTCCGACTTGCGACAGAAGTTCAGCCTCAGATCCCAAATGGCTCAGTCTGTTTTGAAGACCGTTATTGCCAGATACAAGTCTGTTCAAACTCAGCTTGGTCAAAAGCCATATAAAATCCACGACATCAATGCGCCCCAAGGCAAGGGCTGCTATTCTGTTCAGCGCGATCTTGACTGGCTTTGGAAGCCAATCTTCTTTAAGCGACCGCAGCTGGATGAGGTCAGAGGCCGGGATTATTCCTTTAAGCAGAACGGCAAGATCGTGTCCGTCAACACCCTTGACGGGCGGATTGAATGCGAGATTGCCATGCCCGGCTTTGAGCAGTATCTGAATGACGAATGGACTTTTGGCACTGCCAGGATTCTTAAATCCGGCAAGCACTGGTTTATGCACATCAGCGCAACCAAGTCCTTCCCTGATTATGAGATTGAGCAGACTCGCCATGTTGTCGGAATTGACTGTGGCCTGCGGCAGATCGCTGCCTGCTATGACGAAAAGGGCAAAACCCTCTTCATAAGCGGCAAGGCTATTGCCCGCAAGCGTCAGCACTATAAGGAGCTGCGCAGCCATCTGCAGACTAAGAACACCAGAAGCTCAAAGAGACGCATCCGCAAGATTGGCAATCGAGAGAACCGCTGGATGAGCGACTGCAATCACTGCTTGTCTAAGACACTCGTTAGCCACTACGGACCAGACACTCTCTTTGTCCTTGAAGACTTAACTGACGTGACCTTTGATACGGTCTACAACCGCAAGAGGGAAAACAGATATGAGCACCATTCCTGGTCTTTCTATGATCTTGAGCAAAAGCTCAAGTACAAGGCGCGTCTGAATGGCAGTGAAGTCGTCAAGGTAGATGCTCACTATACCAGTCAGCGCTGTCCTAAGTGTGGCCGGATTTTCAAAGAAAACCGTGACCATGGACTGCACATGTACATCTGTGACAGATGCGGCTACCGCTCCAATGACGACCGCATCGCCGCGATGAACATTCAGATGCTGGGAACGATGTACGTCAGTGGCGTGCCTAATCCATCGTATCAGAACAAACGCGGCACAAGCGAAGCCAAGAAAGCCAAAGTCAAGAAATCAAAGGAACAAACAAATTAGAGCAGTGCGTACACGTGCTGTTCTGCCGTAGTTAATCAATCTGCGGAAGCATCTGAGGTCCGCCAAGGATGCTTGAGAAGCGACAGCGTAAGCCTTCGGGCTTGGCTATGGGAGAACTCTCTCCGGGGAGTTTGTTTGGACCACGCTAGTTAGTCGCAAACCCCCGACCGAGGTCGGGGGTAGTTGATGAATTTCTCCATTCAAGCTGATTTTTGTTAAAATTGAAGACGCATGGGGTTAAGGAAAGGAGACGACAACAATGCGCAAGTCAAAATTTAAATGGACTGGCAGAAATACCTTGGATATGGTGATGATCACGCTTGGGAGCGCAATCTATGCCTTCAGCCTGGACATGATCTCCATTCCCAATCATCTGGCTGACGGGGGACTGTCAGGCTTTACCCTGATTATCCGGCACTTCACGGGGATCAATCCCGGGATCAGCACCTTCGTCTTGAACATTCCCCTGCTCATCATCGGCTTCAAGTTCCTGGGCAAGCTGGCAATGCTCTACACTATCTGGGGAACCTTCTGCCTTTCCTTCTTCTTGAGTGCATGGTCTTACCAAACTATTATAGAACAACTTCCCCTCCATCACGACCCCTTCCTGGCGGCAGTGATGGCGGGGTCGCTTTCAGGTCTGGGCCTGGGCCTGGTCTTTCGCTACAACGGGACGACCGGGGGCAGCGACATCGTTGCCCGGGTCATGCAGACCGCGCGCGGGGTTGAGCCAGGCAACGGGCTGCTGCTCATTGACTTCTTAGCTCTGGCCTGCTCTTTGTCCTACCTGGACCTGTACCACGTGGCCTACACCATGGTTTCCTGCGTCCTGCTCAGCACCGTCTTGAGCAAGGTCGTAGCCGGCGGGACCCAGGCCAAGGGGGCCTTCATCATCTCGCCGAAGTACAAGGAGATCACCAAGATGATCGACCTGGAGCTCGACCGCGGCTTTACCTTCATCAACTCTGAAGGCGGCTACTCCAACGAAGAGCAGCACCTGATCTACCTGGTCATCAATACCAAGGAGATCCCGCTGCTCAAGCAGATCGTCAGAAACGAAGACCCTAATGCCTTCATGACCATTTTTGACGCCACAGAGGCGATCGGCGAAGGCTTCAGCTACAAGGCTAAAAAGACCAGCCTCTTCTCGCACAAATAGCTTTAACCAGCGGTACTTTGCCGCCACGACAAAAATCCCGGCTCCAGCGAAAGTGGAGCCGGGATTTTTTAGCAGGGAAAATTTCTTCGTGATTGCTTCTTGGCTAGTCACCTGGCTGGTTGTCCTTGTCGATGATCAGGACCGGCCTGATGACTTCACCGGAAACCGAAGCCGCATCTGCTTCGTTGATGTCCTTGAAGTCGTAGAAGCTTGCGGTCGCCTGGCTTGAAGTTGCTTACGGTCGCGCCAGCTTGCACAGATCAATGTCGTCTCTCATGTGGAACTTGCCACCCTTGTGTTCTACGACTGCTGCAGTGATTTTCATTTATTTTTTCTCCTGACTAAGATACTTAATTTACTTAAACTTCCCACACCAAAAAGAACTATGAAGCCTTGAAAACTCAATAGTTTAACCAGTAAATATTCAATTATGCTGCTAGTGATGGCGATATAGCCTCTTGCATGTACTTCGGGAGGCGGGAAATGAAAGCTTTGGTGAACCTTTCCATCTGTTCTTCTGTCAGTTGGAAGATCTCTTTCACGCTCTCGAACATGGCTTCCACCAGGATCTGAAGGGAGTGATGAAAAGTAATGTCCGCAAGCTCGTCTATCATGCAGTAAAAGAGCTCGCCTATTGTCCTATCATCTTCATCATCTCGCTTCTCAACTGACATGAACATGTAGCGCAGAAAGACGAAAGCCGTATGGGCAGTCAATGCATCATATGAGAGGCCGTGGTATTCAGTACCAAGTTTCAAGAAACTCTTGCAGGTCTTGAAGAAGACTTCGATGTCCCATCTTTTGCCGTAAATTCTGATGATCTCATTTTCATCGATCATCATGTCCGTGCAAATAAGAGCGAGCCAATCTTTGCGGTTGGAGCGATTTCTTACGCAGACTATTCTGGCATCAACCTGGGCATCATCCTTGGCAGGATCTCCAACCTTTACAGGGACGGACAAGAGATATCTTGAACGACCTCGCCGCTTCTTGCATGCGCTGAAGATCTGCTTGACGTTCATCCGCTTACCATCGAACTCGTATGTGATCTTGGAACTCTTCTTCACCATGGCAATTACGTTTAGGTCACGTTGCTTGATCTGGACGATCTGATGAGGATTGGAGAACCAAGTGTCAAACATGACGTACTTAGCAGTAAGCCCTGCTTTCAAAGCTTGATCGAGTAGCTGGATAACTACATCGGTCCCCTTTGATTGGGCCATAATTCGTCTTTTGGCCGCGATTGTGCGCTTGTCGATCTTCTTGGTTGTCCCGATGACATTCTGATCATTCTTTGAGGACAAGAGAGATGAAGCGATTGGGACGAAGGAGGATCCATCAGTCCAACCCATGGTCATCATCCGAAAGCCCTTCTTGTAGGTCATCGAAACGTGGTCGAATACTTTGGCAGCCAGCTCAGTCTTCTTGTATCCAGTTCTGGAGTAGAGCGAATCGTCAAAGACGAAGCAATCCGCACGTTGGTCAGAGGTCAGATCTTTCAGATGCCCATTGACGATCTTCTCAGCTAGCAGAATAGTGAAGCGGAGCCAGTTGATATGTGGGTTCTGCATGAATCGATAGTAGGTGTTTTTGGAGAAGCCAGCAGTACACTTGCCAGACTTCTGTTGCATGTACATGCTTCTGTCTCGAAACACATTACTGAAGATGTACGAAAGGATCGACCAAAGATGGATTCCTTTTGACTTGCGGAGCCCACATCTACGGAGAAGCTCCATAACTTTGTAGTCCTTGAAGAACTTTTCAACAGAACGAGAAATTTGGGGTTCGTTTTTGGTATCGAATGATGGTAAACTAGACATAGCACAAGCCTTTCGTTTGATATTGATGATGTTGTAGTTGAATTATATCAAGCGAACAAAGGCCTTGTGCTTTTTTATTGGCTAAACTATTGAATTTTCAAGGTACAAGCCCACTTTTGCAAGTGGGAAGTTTAAGTAATTTATCTTTTCAATTGTCAGTATATGACAGCCCTGCATCGCTTCAATAAGAAATAGTGATTTTTTCACATCTTTGGCATGACTTTTTGTGCCAAAATTACAGTTTCCTTTTCCAATTACAGATCAAGCCAATAAAAACAGGCTAATCATGCGATTAGCCTGTTGCGATTTATATTTTTTATTAAATAACCAGTGTATTTTTAGCTAATTGTCGTCATCCCGGTTGCTGAACTCGTTCTGTCCGATCCGCCGGTCGATTTCTTTCAGCTTCTGCTGAAACGGCCCCGTCAAGAGCCGCATAAGGCGAATCAGGTCCAAGTGCCCGCTCTTCTGCCAGTCGGTGGCCAGCAGGTAGCCGCTCAGGTTGTGATCATCATCATAAATCGGCACAGCCAAGAGCCGCTTGACGCCCTTTTTATGCAGGAATTCGGCCTGCTTCTGGAAGCTGCCGTTCCCTTCAGCCAGCTTACGGACATCGCGCAAGAGGACATAGTCCTGTTTTTGGGCTTGGTCTTCCAAAGGCTGGATGAAACCATACTCCAGCTCTTCAGCATCATCGCCCAAAAGTCCGTCGCCCCGCTTGCTCCACTCATAATCGACGGAGAAGCTGTGCCGGTCGGTTCTGATGACCTCTACATGACTAGCCCCGGCCACCTCACCGATCTCGCCCAAGGCATCCTTGATATTATGGTAGAACTGGTGGCCGTTGAAAAGCAAGTGGGTCACGCGGAAGCATTCCTCATCCGTGACCGCCGTCTTCAAGGCTGATTCATTGCCGCTTTGAGTCACTGGCTCAAAAATCGTCACCGTGCATCCCGGCAAGACCGCGGCTTTTGAATAATAGTTGGTCCAAGCCCGCAGCGCCCGGTTGTAGCAGCCTCCAGTGACGGGCTTGCCCCAAAGGGCTGGCGCCAAGAGCTTGAGCCACTCTTCCCGCTCGCCGTAGAGCTGGGCATAGCGCTTGCCCAAGAGGGCATGGCGGCTGACGCCCAGACGCTCGCAGAACTGCTCGTTGGCAAAGACCAAGATCGCGTCTTCCACCTTGTCGCCGTAAGCGTTAAAGACCGGCTTGGCGATCACGAAAGGCAAAGGCAGGTCCAGATACTCATTGAACTCGCTGACTGGGTTCTGGTCCTCTTCTTTTTCCCGCTCGTCAGCCCAAGCCCGGTCGACGGCCAATTGGACCGCCTCTTGACTGTAGCTGGCCTCGCTTGCCTGGGCCAGACCGGTCCGCACGCTCAATTGGCAGTGGACGCCGTTGATGTCGCTTACTTTTTCAATGGCTTGTTTGATTTCCGCCGTTTCTGCCGCCAGCTCCTCTTTAGACAAAGTATTGGTGGCAATCGCGAAAGCCGCTCCCCGCATCCGGGCAACCAGATTGCGCTTGGCCAGGTGCTCATTGATGAGCTTGGCACAGATCATGATCAGCTCGTTGGCAAAGGCTGAGCCGTCGTTGATCTTCATCCGGTCAAAGTCGGCCACCTCAATCCAAGCCACGCAGTATTCCTGCTGGTTCTGCTTCCAGTAGTCGTCGTACTGGACCAAACGCGCGGCTAAGCCGTTGGCGTCCAGGAAGCTGGTCATGGCATCAGCTTCTGAGATCTTGCCAGGGAAGACCCGCTCCTTGCTGGAAAGCGCCGCGTCCAGATCTTCAAAATAGCCAACCAGGCCAACGATCTGGCCATGGTCAAAAATTGGAAACTTGCAGGCCATAATATGGCTGGTGATCCCGTTGAAGATCTGAGTCGTCTGGGCATTGATGACTGGCCGGCCTTCTTGCAGGACCCGCAGCTCGTCGTCTCTAAACGGGCCATTGTCCTTGTGCCAGCCGATCTGGTCATCAGTCTTGCCCAAAACGTCATTCTGGCTGGCAAAGCCATAGTACTGGAGGAAGGCCCGGCTGACGCCGACAAAGCGGCGCTGCGTGTCCTTCCAGAAGAATTTGAGATTGGACTCATGCTGCAAGGTCTTCCAGACCTCATATTCAACGTTGTCGATGGACGTATCCAGCCCCCGGCGGCTGCTCATATACATTTCTTTCAGCAAGGAGACCTTCAACCGCTCGTCTTCCCGGCTGTCCACCTTGACCATCAGCATGAATTCTGCATCGCTGATCTGCACCAGGGTATATTCGCCCCAGTTGTAGAGCTCGCCGCTGACCTTGGTCCGAAAGTTTTCCGTCAGCCAGTTGCGCTTTTGGGCCTTCAGCTTGCCAACGATCTGCCGGTAGCTTAAGAAGTCACGCCAGCGCGGCAGGTCATCGCGGTGGATGCATTCGCTGCCATAGAATTCCGCGACACTGGCCAGGCCGCTCAAGGTCTGGCCCTGACTTTCCCCGACCCGGTCACTGGCCACGACGCGGACTTGGTCGCTGGCAAAGTCCAGATCATAGATCCGGTTGAAGATCGGCAGCACGTTTTTCAAGGACTTGTTCAAGTCCAGCTGCCGGCTTTCCTTTTGGCTGATGGTCCCATCAATCTTGGTCAAAAGGACGCAGCCCTTGCGGGCTTGGGCAACCGGCTTAAAAGAGAACTGGAAGTAGCGTCCGCCTGAAATCACGATGGAAACGCGCTTGGCGTTGTTCCGGACGGCTTTTTCCGCCAAGCCGTGCAGGATGCTTGAATCAGCCAGGCGGTCGTTTAAGCCGGCTGACGCCAGCAAGTCCTTAAAGCGAGCATTGCCATAGATTGGAGCAAAGCTTATTCCATCATAGAAGTAGATAGCCAATGGCTCTGGGGTAATCAGGTCGATCAGGCCAACCTTGGCAAAAATCTGGGCCTCCTCCGGCGGTTCAATTGGGATTTCCTTAAAGGCCAAATGCGCCAGCAGGTCATCCAGTGCCTGCGGCTTGCCGAAGTAGTAGCCTTGAATCCGTTCGCAGCCCGCATCCTTCAAGAAGCGGAACTGCTCTTCAGTCTCCACCCCTTCAGTCAGGGTATGAATTCCCAAGGACTTGGCCATGGAGATGGCTTTGGTGACGATCTTTTTGGAGCGGTCATTCAAGTTGCGCATGAAGCCCATGTCAATCTTGATTTCGTCAAAATGAAAGTCCTTCAAGGCATTCAAGGATGAGTAGCCAGAGCCGAAGTCGTCCATCCAAACCTGAAAGCCCAGATCATGGAAGCGGGCGATGGCTTTAGAGATCTCCTCCCGGCTCTGCATGACCGCGGTTTCCGTGATTTCCACGGCAATCAGGCTGTGGCGCAGGTGATAGCGGTCAAGGACCGCTGCCGTTTCCGCTACCGGGTCAACGGCATTGAAGTCAGAACGGGAAATGTTAACGGAGACCGGAACCACCGGCAGTCCTTGGGAAAGACGAGCGTCCAGCATCTGGCAGACCTGCTTTAAGACGAACAGGTCCAGCTTGTAGGACAGGTTGGCGTCTTCAAGAACCGGCACGAAGTCTCCAGGCGAGATTATTCCGTATTTAGGGTCAATCCAGCGGCTGAGAGCTTCCACGTTGCACATTTTTTGCGATAAAGTCCGCACTACCGGCTGGTAGTAGACCTGGATCCAGCCCTTGGCGATGGCTTCGTCGATATGGTAGAGCACGTGCTCTTGCAACCGGTGCTTGTGATCCAATTTCTCATCATAAAAGACGATGCCTGATTTGTAGGGATCAGCCAAGCTCTCACAGGCAACTCGGGACTGATTGCAGGCCTCGTCAAAAGTCAGCTTGTCAGGGTCATAGCCGCTGACCCCAATCCGGATCTCCCGGCGGCTTCTGACCTCATCGATGATCTCCTGCAATTTGGCATTGAGACCAAAGTCCACGGCATAGGCGTAGAAGCGGTCTTCACCTGACCGGGTGCAGGCATTCTCGCCAAAAGCCCGGGTCAATTTGCCAGCGACAAAGCGCAGGAGCTCATCGCCTTTTTTGAAGCCGTATTGGTTGTTGTAATCCTTCATCCCAACTAGGTCAAAGGAGATGACCGAGATCGACTTGCCCAAGCCGTGCAAAAGGGCGGTCTGCGTCTGGCCAACTTCTTGAAAAGAGCGCAGGTCAAGCAGACCGGTCAAGACGTCGCGGTTGAGCTCGATCGGGGTTACGTAGCAGATCAAAAGGCCGCTTTCGCTTAAGGGCGCGCGGCGGATTTCCAAATTGACGATGTGCTCCTGGCCATGGCGGTCAGTCAGGGTCATGTGGTCAGCCTTGCCGCCGTTGGCACTGACAATTTTACGAAAAGCGTCCAGGTTTTGGGCGACCACCATTTTTTCTGGCTGGTTGTCCAAATACTCGTTCAGTTCTTCCAAATTGTCACAAGCCAATAGCTCCAGCAGGCGGGCATTAGCGTAGACCAGGCGCGGCAGCTGTCCTTGATTCACCTGCAAAACCAGGAAGGGTTCGCGGATATAGCTGAAGGTTTGGTCGATCAGTTGCTTTAGGTTTGGTTTCTTAGTCATAATGCTCATCTTGTTTCTTTATACGATTGCCGAAAATGCTGGCCTGGTATCCGGCCAATCAGCAGCATTCGTTTCCCGATTTTGTCATGCTCTTAGTAAGATTATAACTTGAAATAGTTGTTGTTTAAACCGCTTTATTTCTTCAAGCTCATGGACGCGCAAAAGAGTCTGGGAAAACTCTAACGAATAAAAAAGGCTTCTAGAAGCGCAAAACTTCTGGAAGTCTTTTCATGTATCTCAAATCACAGCAGAGAGCTGCTGAAGCTCAAAAGTACTCAACTGAATCGTTTTTCCATGACTCTTTGACTAAAGCATTTCTTCTTGCGCGAACTGGCTGTGGTAGAGCTGGCTGTAAAAGCCCCCCTTTTCCAGTAGCTCCTGGTGTCTTCCCCGCTCGATGATCCGTCCGTTCTTCATCACCAGGATCAAGTCGGCATTGACGATCGTCGACAGGCGGTGGGCCACGACGAAGGAGGTCCGCCCGGCCATCAGCCGGTCAAAAGCTTGCTGAATCAGCATTTCCGTCCGCGTGTCGATGGAGCTGGTGGCTTCATCCAAAATCAGCATTGGCGGCTTGAGCAGCATTACCCTGGTAATGCAGAGCAGCTGCTTTTGCCCGCCGCTCAGGCTGTCAGCGGTCAAATACGTGTCCAGCCCTTCCGGCAGGCGGCGGATAAAGCCCCAGGAGTGGGCTTCCTTGGCCGCGGCGATAATTTCTTCATCCGTGGCTTCCGGCTTGCCAAAAGCGATATTTTCCCTGACCGTCCCCTCTTCCAGCCAAGTGTCCTGCAAAACCATCCCAAAGTTCCGGCGCAAGGAGTGGCGGGAAACTTCGTAGATGCTCTTGCCGTCGATCATGATTGAGCCCGAAGCGGCATCATAGAAACGCATGAGCAGGTTGATCGTAGTCGTCTTCCCGCAGCCAGTCGGACCAACCAGGGCAATCCGCATCCCCGGCTTGGCCTCCAGGTTGAAGTCTTGAATCAACGGCTTGTCTGGCACATAAGAGAAGTTGACCCCATGCAGGTCCACCTCCCCTTTGACGCTGCCCAGGTCCTCGCCAAGCTCTTTTTGCCCCTTTTCCAGGCTGGCAGCCATGGCTTCCGGCTCTTGGTCGATCAAGGCAAAAACGCGGGCCGCACAGGCCATGGCGTTCTGCAGCTCGGTCACGACGGAGCTGATATCGTTAAAAGGCTTCATGTACTGGTTGGCGTAGTTAAGCAGGACGCTCAAGCCCCCAACCGTCAGCTGGCCGGCCATGATCAAGAAGGCTCCTGCCAAGGCCACCAGCGCGTAGATCAACGAGTTGATGAAGCGCGTTGCCGGATTGGTCAGACTGGAATAGAAAGTCGCGGCCTGGCTGTACTTCTGCAGGTCGGCATTGATCTTGGCAAAACGGCCTGAAGCCCGCTTTTCATAGCCAAAGGCCTTGACGACCTTGACCCCGCCGACCATTTCTTCAATCAGGGCGGTCTGCTGGCCCCGGGTGTCCGTCATCTTTTTGAACATCTGGTAGGAATGGCTGGCAATGAACTTGGCCACCACGAAGCTGACCGGGGTCAAAAGCAGGACCAGCAAGGTGACCGGCACGGACTTGGAGAACATGAAGAACAAGGTCGCGGCAATGGTCACTATCCCCGTGAACAGCTGGGAGAAGCCCAAAAGCAGGCCATCAGAGATCTGGTCCACGTCGGCAATGATTCTGGAGACGATGTCCCCGCTTGAATGCTGGTCCAAGTAGGCCAAAGGCAGCTGCTGGATCTTGCGGATGGCTTTTTGGCGAATGTCCTGAACGGTCCAATAGGCCAGCTTGTTGTTGATGATCCCCATCACCCAAGTCGCGGCCGAAGACAACAGGACCAAGATCAGGATCCTGGCGAGCAGGCGGGTGATGGCAGCAAAGTCAACGCGCCCTTGGGCAATAATCTGGTCAATCGCGTCACCGAATAAAACCGGCACGTACAGCTGCAGCAAAACGGAAATTCCGGCCAAAATGATGCTCAAAAACAGCAGAATCCGGTAGCTGCTCAGCAACCGCAGCACCCGCTTCATGGCTTGCCATGAAGACATGCCGTCGGCTTGGCCGCCAACTTTATTTTCGGATTTTTTCCTATTATTTTGGGTAGTTTTCCCCATCGGTCAGTCCACCTCGCTTTCCAATTCAGGCAGCTCCCAATCCGGGAACTGGGAGCGGATGATTTCCCGATAGACTCGGCAGGTCTGCAGCAGGGTCTGATGCTGCCCCTTCCCCACCAGGCGGCCATCGTCCAAGACCAGGATCTGATCGGCCTGCATGATGGACGAGGCGCGCTGGGAGATGATAAAGGTCGTCGGCTTGGGCAAAAGGGCAGCCACGCTCTGGCGGAGTCTGGCTGCCGTGGCCAGGTCGAGGGCGCTGTCGCTGTCATCCATGATCAGGACTGGGGACTGCTTGACCAGAGCCCGGGCAATGGTCAGGCGCTGCTTTTGCCCGCCTGACAGGTTCCGCCCCTCCTGCTCAATCTTAAAGTCCAGCTTCCCCGCCTTGTTTTCAACCACGTCGCTGGCCTGGGCCAGCTTGATTGCGTTCCACAGCTCCTGGTCGCTGGCCGCTTCCTTGCCCAGGCGCAGGTTGTCCCGGATGCTGCCGGCAAAAAGCTGGGCTTTCTGGGGCACCACGGCCACCTGCTGGCGCAGCTCTTCCTGGGTCAGTTTGGCAACTGCCTGCCCGCCGATGGCAACCTCACCCGCATCCGCGTCGTAGAATCTGGCAATCAGCGCTGCCAGACTTGACTTGCCGGATCCCGTCCCGCCAATAATGCCGACCGTCGAGCCGGCAGCCGCTTCAAAAGAGATGTCCGAAAGGGCTGGCGCGCCGGCTTCCGGGTAGGTAAAGGTCACATTTTTGAAAGAAACGCTGGCATCAGCCGGCCTGGCCGCGTTTTTTTCCGGATAAGTCTGGGCCGGCTCGATGCTAAGAACCTGGTCAACCCGGTCAGCGCAAGCCAGGGCCCGGTTGATGGTGATGATCAAGCTGGCCAATTTGATTAATTCGACGATCATCTGGGCCAAATAGTTGTACAAGGCCACCACTTGCCCCTGCTGCATGGCGCCGCTGTTGACCTGGATGGCGCCAACGTAGATCAAGATGATGGCCGCGATGTTGATCAGGGCGTAGGTCAGCGGATTCAAGGCGGCAGCCAGGCGACCGACGAACTCATTCAGCTTGGTCATGGCCGCGACCTTCTGGTCAAACTTGGCCACTTCCGCCCCCTCCTTGCCAAAGGCCCGGATGACCCGGACCCCAGTCAGGTTCTCATTGGTCAGCCGGGTGATCTCATCCAGTCTGGCCTGGACCTGCCGGTAGAGCGGGATGGACACCAGCATGATGCCGAAAACGACCACGGCCAACAGCGGAATTGCCGCCAGAAAGATCAAGGCGGCCTTAAAGTTGATCGTAAAGGCCATCACCATGGAGCCAAAAACGATGAAGGGACTTCTGAGCAAGAGCCGCAGGGCCATGTTCAAGCCTGTCTGCACCTGATTGATGTCGGAAGTCAACCGGGTGATCAAGGTACTGGGGGCAGTCTGGTCCAGGTTGGCAAAGCTCAAGGATTCCACCTTGTCAAAAGCCGCCTGGCGCAACTTGGTCGCAAAGCCGACGCTGGCTTTGGCGGCAAACCACTGGGCCGTGACCGAAGACGCGATCCCCAGAACCGCCAGCAGGACCAAGAGTCCGGCCTGCTGGAAGATGTATGGCTGGTTGTGCTGCTTGATCCCATAGTCGATGATCTGGGCCACGACGATCGGCACTAGCAAATCAAAAAGAGCTTCCAGGAGCTTAAACGCGGGCGCCAGGATGCTCTCTTTTTTGTAATCAGCCAAATATTTGCTGAGATTTTTCATTTTTTACAATTTCCATTTCTAAATATTATCTTGCTAAATTTTAGCATACTTTTCTGAAGGACAGATTCAGATTTCACTAGTATTTGAATGAACTTTGTGATCCCTTCCAGCAAATTTTTCAATATCATTTTTCGTCCTAAAGAAATTAAATTTAACCTTTTTCCTTTGCTTTTAAGAAGAGGGTTCTATAATATATAAAATATTGGTACTGTCTCCGGACGGGCCAAGGCGCTTTTGGGACAAGCAGGCTAAAAAGATCGCGACATTTGGCCTAGGCCAAAGTGACTGCCAGCAGGTCTGAAAAGAAGCGGCCGACCAGCAACATTATTCCCATTTTGTCATCAGCCTTTTTATTCTTTTCTTCAGCCGGAATAAAAAACTTATTTGATCAGCTTTTGCCTGTTTTCCAAAAGAAATCGGGCTTTTGGAAAATAATTTTTTCTTTATGTCAGACTTGAGATATGATTATTTTTGGATCGCTAGCAGCAAATCGGGCACTTTTGCGAGCGATTTGCATTCATTATTAGAATTAGGAGCTAACTGAATTACCGTGAGAATTGAACACTTAGAAATTTTCATCAATGCGGCCCAGACGCAGAGCTTTACCAAGACCGCGGAGAACATGAACATGTCGCAGCCAGCCGTTTCCTTGGCCATTTCTTCAATTGAGAAGCAGCTCGGCTACCAGCTCTTCAGCCGTTCCCGCCGGAAGATGATTCTGACCCCTGCCGGCAAGAGCCTTTACAACAGCATGAAGGCCGAGCTGGATGGCTACCGCATTGCCCTCTCCAAAGCCAAGCGGATTGCCATGGCTGAGGGACAAACCATCTTGCGGATCGGCCTTTTGGGCATGCCAGCCGAGCAGGTCATCATTCCCCGCATCCTGCGCGAGTACAAGACCCTGCACCCAACGATGAACTTTGAATACTATGTTGAAAAGCATGCCGACCTGATGAATAAGCTGGCCGCCCACGAGCTGGACATGGTCCTGACTACCCCGGAAGCCATTCCCAAGGCTTCCGGCTTCAGCCACACCGACCTCTGCCAGATCGAATGGTGCGCCGTAATTCCAAAGTCTCACGCTTTTGCCGGCAAGCAAAGCTTGAAGCCAAGCGATCTTGATGGCAACGACCTGATCTTCCTGGACTCCTCCTGGGCTCCGCCGGTGATGTCGGCCCTGCAGGAGAAATTAGAGCAAGAATGCGCAAGCAGCCGCATCTTCTTCGCCAACAACGTGGTGGCCCAGTCAATGATGGTCCTGACCCAGCAGGGGATTGCCGTTCAGCCTTTCGCTGCCGGAGCAACGGCGGCCTACGGCCTGCAAAAGATTCCGTTTGACTTCGACGTCAGCGCCAGCGCCTCAACTTTGAGCCTGATCACCACCGACGACCGGGAAAACCCAGACGTTGATGCCCTGCTCAGCTGGATGAAGGGACAGGATCTCAGCAAGTAGCAGCTGAATATGCGGCAAATTTACTTTAAAGATGACGAAAAGCCAAGGCTTATTTAAGTCTTGGCTTTTTTGCTGCAGTCAACGCAGATATATCCTTGCTTAATGCATGTTCTTATAGGCCGCCCGGCAGGCATCCAGCATCCGGTCGATGTCAGCTCCGCCGTAGAGGGGATACTCCAGCTTGCGCAGAAACTCCAGGGAAAAGCCCTGAGCCAAGTCCTCCTCGCATTTTCTAGCCTCTTGCATAAAATCGGTTGCTTCCAGCTTCTTCATGGTCTGACCGGCAACATATCCCGGCTGATGCAGGATCGAATCGGCCGGCCACTTGGGCTTGGCAGCCCCATGCCGCTCATTGAGCTGCTGCAGGTAGAACTTGATGGCCCAGTTGTGCGTCAATCCAGCCTGCAGGTCGTGCTTGGCCTTGCCTGGTCTTGAAGCAACGTCGAACAGGAAGCGGCAGGGAATATTGCTCGTCCGGAAAGCCGCCTTCTGGTCGGCAAAGGCAAAATCCACCATTGGACAGAGGCCAACCAAATCCAGCGGCCGGTGGCGAAAACTGTAAAAGCTGAAGTAAGCATAGCTGCCGCAGGAAATGATATGCCGCTCCTTGATGCCCAGCAGGCTAAGGGTATAGTCATGCATATGCATTTCCGTATTGGTGAACTGCCGCTCTACGCGGGCAAGCAGGAAATTGACCGAGCGGACCGACAAGACCACGCCGGCCTGGCGGTCATAGATCACGGTCCGATAGATGCCATCAAGCGGCTTGTCCCGCAGGTCATAGGCCGCGAGGAACCCTGGCCCCATCCGGTAGCCGTCGTCAGTCACGCTCTGCGCCAATTCTTGCTTTGAAAAGCGGTAGATTGAGTCGTGGCTGATCGCGATGCACGGCGGCTTATCCCAAAAACGATGACAGGACATGCTTGGCTTTGATGACATATTTTTTCTCTCCTTTGCACAATTATCCATTAATCAGGACAACCTATTAATTTTTTCAAAAATAAGATATCAAAGCTTTGGCGCGAATGCAAGCGCATTCTTAGAATAATCTTCAGTAACGATAAAAAATATAAAAAGACACTGACAGAATGCCTGTCAGTGTCTAAGAACAAGATCAAAAATATTTAATGCTTAAAGAAAATCAGGCAAGATTCGTTAATCTTTAACTTGCAGCAGCTGACGGACCTCCGCTACTTGCGCCTGTACGGACGCGGGACTCGGCCCGCCGAATGACTTCCGCTTCTCCAGGCAATTGTGGAGATCGATCGCCTGGTAGACGTCTTCTTCAAACAGGGGGCTGAACTGCTGCAGCTCAGCCAAAGGCAGGTCTTCCAAGACTGTCTCCTCCTTGATGCATTTAGCCACCAGCTGGCCGGAAAGATGGTAGGCATCCCGGAAAGGCAATCCCTTCTTGGTCAGGTAGTCCGCCAGGTCGGTGGCATTGATGAAGCCGCGCTGAGCCGCCTTGAGCATGGCGTCTTCGTTGGCCTGCATGGTCTCAATCATGGGGATGAAGGTGGCCAGGCACATTTTGACGCTGTCGACCGCGTCAAACAAGCCTTCCTTGTCTTCCTGCATGTCCTTGTTATAGGCTAGCGGCAACCCCTTCAAGGTGGTCAACAGGCCCATTAAGTGCCCGTAGACCCGGCCAGTCTTCCCCCGGGCCAATTCAGCCATGTCCGGGTTCTTCTTCTGCGGCATGATGGAGGAGCCGGTCGTGTAGGCATCATCCAGGGTCACGAAGTGGAATTCCCAAGATGACCATAAGACGATTTCTTCGCTCAGCCGCGACAGGTGCATCATCACCATTGCCAGGTCGCTTAAGTCCTCCACGACGTGGTCGCGGTCGCTGACCCCATCCAGGCTGTTGGGTACCGGCCCGGCAAAGCCCAGCAAGGAGGCCTCATAGAAGCGGTCCGTGTCATAGGTCGTCCCCGCCAAGGCACAAGAGCCGATTGGGTCATAGTTCATCCGCTTTTCCATGTCAGCCAGGCGGCTCTTGTCGCGCATGAACATGTAGGCATAAGCCATCAGCTGGTGACCAAAAGTAATTGGCTGTGCCCGCTGCAGGTGGGTGTAGCCGGGCATCAAAGCCGCCTTGTATTCTTCCGCCTTGTCGCACAGGGCTGACACCAGGTCAGTCAAGAGTTGCTGGATGGCATGGTTTTCCTTGCGCATGTACAAGCGGATGTCCAAGGCCACTTGGTCATTTCTGGACCGGGCCGTATGCAGCATTTTTCCATCCGCCCCGATCCGCTCCGTCAGAACTTCTTCAATGAACATGTGGATGTCTTCAGCAGTAGGGTCAAAGTCAAGCTTGCCCTGGTCCAGGTCAGCTTCAATCCCTTCAAGGCCCTTGATGATGTCCTTGGCTGAGTCTTCCGGGATGATCTCCTGCTTGGCCAGCATCTTGGCGTGGGCGATTGAGCCCGCGATGTCTTCCTTGTAAAGCCGCTGGTCAAAATGAATCGATGAATTGAAGTCATCCGCGATTTGGTCCGTCTTGCCAGCCGTCCGGCCAGCCCACATTTTTTTCATGGCAATCTCCTTCGTCAAAAATCTCCGTCACGCTCTGCTTATACTATATAAATCAGCTGGCCTACTTGTTGCCCTTCTTGGCATCAAGACGGGCTTGAACGGAGATTGGCAGACCAAACAGGTCGATGAAGCCACCGGCTTCTGCCTGGTCGTAGTCAGAAGCATCAAACGTTGCCAGTTCTGGTGAATAGAGGCTGTCCTCTGAACTTGCGCCGGCCTTGATGATGTTGCCCTTGTAGAGCTTAAGCTTGACCGTGCCGTTGACGGCTTCCTGGGTCTGGTCGACAAAAGCATCCAGTGCGGCCTTCAAAGGCGTGAACCACTTGCCATCGTAGACCAGCTCACCGTAGGTGATGGCCAGCTTAGCCTTTTCGTGCTGAACTTCCTTGTCCAAAGTCAGGGTTTCCAGGTATTCATGGGCAAAGTAGAGGATCGTCCCACCAGGAGTTTCATAAACGCCCCGGGACTTCATGCCGACCAGCCGGTCTTCAACCAGGTCCAGGATGCCGATCCCATTCTCCCCGCCCAGCTGGTTCAAGGCCAGGACGATCTCTTTTGGAGTCAGCTGCTGGCCATTCAAAGCAACTGGCAAGCCCTTGGCAAAAGTCAGGCTGATATAGGTCGGCTCATCTGGAGCATCGATTGGGGAAACGCCTTCTTCCAAAAAGCCGGGCTTTTCATAGCTTGGCTCCAGGCTTGGGTCTTCCAGGTCCAGTCCTTCATGGCTCAAGTGCCAAAGGTTCTTGTCCTTGGAGTAGTTGGTCTCCTTGGTGATCCGCAAAGGCACGTGGTGGGCGGCGGCGTACTCAATTTCGTCTTCCCGGCTCTTTAGCTCCCATTCCCGCCAAGGCGCAATGATTGGCATGTCCGGCAGGAAGTGCTTGATGCCCAGTTCAAAACGAACCTGGTCATTGCCCTTGCCAGTCGCGCCGTGGGCAATGGCATCCGCCCCTTCCTTGATGGCGACTTCAGCCAGCCCCTTGGCAATCAAAGGCCGGGCGTTGGAAGTGCCCAGCAGGTAGCCCTCGTATTTCGCATCGGCCTTCAGGCAAGGCATAATGTAGTCGTTGACGTATTCATCAGTCAGGTCCAGGACGACCAGCTTGGAAGCGCCGGAATTCTTGGCCTTCTCCTCCAGTCCGTCCAGTTCATCCCCTTGACCCACGTTGGCGGAAACCGCGATGATTTCCGGGTTGTCATAGTTCTCCTTCAGCCAGGGAATGATCACCGAAGTGTCCAAGCCGCCGCTGTATGCCAATACGATCTTCTTAATCTTGCTCTTGTCAATAGTCATAATTAATCTCCTGATATCTGAATCTGCTGGTTTTCTTTAAGTGCTTGCTTGTCCTGTTGCTCTTCCTTGATCCTTGCCTCATCTTGCTCACCTCATCTATAAATTGCCTGGCAATCAAAAATCGCCCCTTTGCCTAATGCAAAAGGACGATTTGAATTCGCGGTACCACCTTAATTCCCGGTCAGACCATGCCGTCTGTTCCGGACTCTCTTGCCCTATATCGCAGAGCTGCGGCGGCTGCCTCAATTTCATCAGCCGCGATCCCGGCCGCGTTCCCCGGTCTGGCCTTGTTTCCTCACAACTACGAAACTCGCTGAAAAGGTCAGAGGCCCAGGTACTATTGCCATCGCTGATTGATTTGTTATTGAGTATTCTAACATGATTTTAATTTTTCGCAAGAGCTTTTTGCAATTTAGAACCGCCGCTTTGACTATGAACGGTAACTAGAGTATTCTTAAAATTATAATTAGTTGTAATCACCTTTAATCAGGAAGTCTAATAAGCACTATGAATACAGATAAAATTAAAATTTTCCTTGATTTGGCGGAAACGCTCAATTTCTCCCGGACCGCCTTAAACATGAACATCACTCAATCCGCCGTATCCCAATCGATCTCCTCGCTTGAGAAGTATCTGGGCACCAAGCTCTTCTACCGCAACCGCAAGAAGGTCTCCTTGACTCCAGCCGGGCGGCTCTTCTATTCGGGGATGCACCCGGTCTTGACCCAGTTTGGCAAGGCCGTCATTCATGCCCGGGAAGTTGCCCAGTCAGTCAAGACCATGTTGACCATCGGCTTCAGCGGCACTCCATATGACGTCTACGCCTTGGCGGAATTGATCAAGGACTTCCGCGAGGACTACCCGCAAGTCAAGGTCTTCCTTGAGAACTACGACTACCGCACCTTGGTCGAGCGCTTGAAGCAAGGCTACTGTGACGTCATTTTGACCAAGTCCGAGGCCTTCAGCGAAAGCGGCGAAGGCGGATTTGACTACCAGCTTCTGGCCAAAAGCCGCTACTGCGTGGCCGTCAGCAAGGATTATGACTTCAAGGGCCAGCAGCCAGTAAGTTTTCAAGACTTGGCCAATGAGCGCCTGATCTTCCTGGATCCGCGCTGGTGCCTGCCGGTGAAGAATGCCCTGCAGACCAAACTCACCCGCGAGTTTCCTGAAGTCGACTACACGCTTGCCAACAACATCGTGGATTTTTCCGAAATGATCCGGGCCGGGCTTGGCGCCGGCGTGGCCTCGCCTTTAGCCGTTGACCCGCGCGATCAGGACGTGCGGCTCTTGCCGCTAGCCCAGGAATATACGACTGAGTTGGGCATTGCCAGCCTTGAGGGGCACAAGTCAGAAGCCGCCACCAATTTCATCAACTGGCTGGTCAAGCATGATCTGCCCGCAATGCACCCAATTGAGCAGGATTAGGAGGCAACTATGAACACAGAACATCTGGCAATTTTCATCAATTTGGCAGAAACCCTTAGCTTTTCAAGAACGGCGCTCAACATGGGCGTTTCCCAGTCAGCCGTGTCCCAGACCATTTCCTCAATGGAAAAGTTCCTCGGGGCTGACCTCTTCTACCGCACCCGCAAGAAGGTCTCCCTGACTCCGGTCGGCGAAGCCTTCTACAAGGACATCAAGCCCATCCACCACGGCTACTTGGACACGATCCGCAGGCTGGAGCAGATGAGCGCTGAATCCAAGAGCAAGATCCGCGTTGGCATCAGCGGAACCATGTACGAAGTTGCCGGCCTGTCCCAGGCCATCAGCAGCTATAGCGCGGAAAATCCCGATGTCCAGTTCTTGATTGAGCAGCACAATTACCATGAACTGGTCACCAAGCTCAATGAAGGCATGCTGGACCTGATCTTCCTGCACAAAGACGCTATCGCCAACCAGGCCAACATCAACTTTAAGCCCCTGCTTGCCGGCACGTACGCGGTCGCTTTCAAGAAGGGCGCCTTTAAGGGCTCAGACAAGCTGCAAATCAGCGACTTGGCCGGCCAGCGAGTGGTCTTCTTGGAAGACAGCATTGCCAGTCCCAGCCTGTTTGCCTTGCAAAAGAGCCTGTGGCAGAAGGTGCGTGATCTGCAGATCGTTTCCGCCAATTCAATGCCTTCAGCCATTTTGAGCATCCAGTCCGGCCTGGCGCTCGGCATTCTGCCAAGCACTGCCCTGCCGCTTGACCCGGAACTGACCGTCCTGCCCCTTGAAGGAGCGGGCAAGGCAGCTGAATACGGCTGCGCGATCCAGGCCAGAACGATGTCAACCGTTGCCATCGACTTCCAAGGCTGGCTTGAGGCCAGCAAGATGGCTCCAGTTCACGAACTTGGCTAGCCAAAGCTGAGATATTTTAAATAGATTTGCTAATAAAAAGACATGACTTGGATCATGTCTTTTTGTTTACATGAGGATTTTTTATAATCATCCAAATCCTAACTATTCGGATTTGGATCATTTTTGCACGGTGATTTTCAGCCGGTGCCCTTCGGCTTCAACCGAGCCATCCGCGAACATGGCCTTGACCGACACCTGCCTGCTCCCGGCCTCTTGGAAGTCTTCATAAGTCTTTTCGTCCTCGTCCATGACCATGAGATCATGGATCTTGCCCTTGACCGCTTCATAATTGGCCAGGACGGCCTGACCCAGCAGCGCTTGAAAGTCAGCCCGCTCGTTGCAGCGGGCCGGTAAAGGCTGGGCGGCATTCTGGTAGAGCAGCTTGGTCTGCCGGGCCTGCCCCCACAGCGGAATTTTGATTCGCACCGGCACCTGGTCCAGGCTGCGGTCAGGGTAGCGGACTAGTGCCACGCCCTCATGCAGGCCTGGGGTCGCGAAATCGCCCGCGCTGATCCCAGTCAGGGTCATTTCCGTTCCTTCAGGCAGCTTGGCGCGCTGGTGGGCGGCCAGGAGGGCGCCATAGGCAAATTCCGGGTCAGCTTCTGCCGCTGGCGGCGTGCAATTTTGCTCCAATTCTGCCGGCGAATAAATCAAAGTCTTGGCAAAATCGGGTGCAAACTGCTCCGCCATGGCCTCTGGCCGGGCCTTGACCTGGACAAGCACCCGCTTCAAGTACTCAAAGCCGTCGGCATATTCCACGTAAAGATAAGCGGTCTGCCGGCCCGGAAGCTCTGGCTGAAAATAGCGGTGGCAGCCAGGATCAGCTGCCACTTCCAAGCGGACCGCCTGCTGCTTGACCTGGGCCAGGTTCTGCACCAGCGCCGCTAACAAGCGCCCTTGAACCTGGTAAGCGTCGGCATCATAATCCGCTGCCAGCACGATCTGGCTCTTGACACGCGGCAGGCATCTGGCTTTGCCGGATGCCTCTTTTGCTGAAGCTATCGTTGAAGTTTTGTCTGCTTGTATCTCTTTGCTTCTAGCCCGCTTTCCTGTTTTGTCTGCTTCTTTTGTCTCTGCTGTTTTTCCTGCGCTTTCCGCGGCATTTTTTCGCCTTGCTGCTTTGTTGGCCGCTGGCCTGGCTTCTTCTGCCGGCCGATTCTTTTCGCCTGCTCCGCTGCTTGAGCTGCAGGCTGCCAGGCTGGTCAGCAAGAAGATGGCCAGGATGAGGCCTTGCCACTTGCTCTTCATTTGCTTCCTCCATTTCTATGCTGCTTTCTTGGTCCGCAAGCTCAGTTTACGGGATCCGCCTTAAGAAAAGCCAGCCTGTTTGGACAAAATTTGGGGCTTATATAAAAAATTGCTTAATTTTCTTAACATCCACCTTTTCTATGTAAAAAAGGCTGGCAAGCTCATTAATGCTTGCCAGCCTTATTCTTATTCATTGCCAGTCAGGTTCTGCTTGGCGGTAACGGCTTCGTCCCATGGCAAAAGCTCATCCTGCCTGCCCTCAGGATGGTACTGGGCCAGCCAGTGGTCAAGCCGCTTCTGTGAAACGGGGACCAGCTTGAGCCATGCCCGCTTGCGGATGCCCAGGCTGGTCAAGTCTCCGGCCTGGACCTTCTTTAGCGCCGCGAAGTCGCATGGATCGTACAGGCCTTGAAAGGCTTCCCCATAGAACTTGACTTTGACCCCCAAGAAGACCACCAAGTGGGCGGCCGCGGCCTGGCTGACCGCCAGCTTGTCGCTCAGTTCCGCCAAGGCAAGGCAGTCCGCCATTGGCGTGCTCTTGACCGGAAAGCGGTAGGACTTGCGCCAGTCCAAGGCCCGTCTGGGAATTTCTTCCCCGCGGTCGGTGAACTCCCCTTCAAGCACCGCGATGTCCTCATCATACTGGCGGATCAAGTCAGCCTGAAAGGCCTTCAACTTGACCTTGATCTTCATGTTGGGCTGATAGTCCAGTCCGGCTTCTTTGGCGCTCTGCTCAGCAGTGTCCGTGATCAAGCTGGCAAAAATAATCCGCCAGCGCTCAGCCCGCTTCTCATCCAGCAGACGGGTCAATTCTTCTTCCGTCATCTCTTCAACTGCCTTGGTCATGCCTTGCCTCCAAAATTAATGCTTCAGAGCATTGGCCAGGGACTTGAAGCGCTTGTCGCCGGTCTTGAAGTCCCGGACCAGCCACTGGAAATTGCCCTCGTACTTGCAGTAAAGGTAGCAGTATTCAACATAGTCGCCCTGGTCCTCCGTGGCCCGGTCGAAGACTTCCGTGTCCGCGTAAGTCTCAATGATCTTGTCGTCTTCATGGCTGTCGCGCCAGTAGGAATGGCTGCTGGCCGGAGTCTGGCCCAAAGTCTTCAAATCGCCCAAGTTGACCAGGTCCAGCACCTGCTCATAGTCCTGGTAGCTGTCCAGCAGGGTCTTGCCGGCCTGGGCCAGCTCCCCGCCATGTTCAAGCAAGACCGCGCTGACGGTATTGTCCTTTTCCTGTACGGCAATCATGCACTGGGTATCTGTCATATTATCTCCTTGTAATCAACTATTTGAAAAAGTGGAAGAAGCCCCGCTTCTCCTTGTTCTTTTCCTGGTCTTCCTTTTCCTTGGCGGCTTGAGCTGCCTTGGCTTCAGCCAGCTGGTCCTGCAGCTGCTGGATCTGCTCGGCCTGCTTGCGCTTCTCGTCAGCCTCCCGCTCCTGCTCTTCCTGCCGCTTCTGCTTTTCAGCGACCAGCTGGGCGTTTTCCTGGGTGACCTGCATCATCTTGTCCATCATTTCCGCGTTCTTCTTCAGATATGGCGCGATATTGGCCCCCATGGTCTGGCCCTGCACTTCGGCCGCGGCCTTGGCCTTTTCCATTTCAAAGCGCTCAGCCGCGATCCCGGTCGCCTTCTCATAGCGCTCGGTCAACAGGTGGTTGCCCTGCCACATGTCCATGTTGGCAAAATTGATGGTCAGCCCCTGGCTGTCGAAAGTCTTGCAGATCTCAGCTGCTGATGGTAAGTAGCCAAAGTAGCGCTGGATGTCGTTCTTATTCGGGAAGACGCGGGCCGGCACCGTACAGTCCGCGGCATCCCTGGCAAAGGTGATCTCCCGCAGGGTAGCCTCATCGTGCAGCAGGATGCTCCAGTTTCTTCTGCCTAAGTCATCGGCCAGGTTGTAGTTCTTCATGTTGAAGTAGTACTTTGTCTCGGTGTTGACCAGGTCATACTCCTTGACCAATTGCCAGAAGGCATGCTTGACCGGGTATAAGAAGTCGCGCTTGAGCTTCAGGTAGTCGCTGTCGTTCATGTTCTCCACCCAGCGATCGATCTGTCTGGTCAGGTAGAGGAAGAGGGCATTGTTCAGCCAGTGGCCGTGGTTGTCGGTGTTCCCATCCAGGTATTCAAAGAAGTGGATGTCGGCATCGGTCTTCTTGCGGAACTGGTTGCCCTGGCTGATGACGTAGCCGCGCCGGCCAACTTCGGCCAGGAGCTCGATATCCTTGCCCTTGGAGTTCATTGAAAAAATCGCGACCGGCTCAACGTCCAGCTTGTCGCCATGGCGGTTGGACCGCTTCTTCAAGAAGGTCTGGGCAGCAGCTGAGGAGAACAGGGAAACCTCTGGGTCATCAATGCAGATTGGGGTGATTGACGAATCCACGTCCATGTAGCGGTCAGTAAAGCTCCAAATGTTCTTGTTGATGACCTTGGAGTTGGAGCTGTAGGCGCTGGCCCGGTCCTGCTTGGTCAGGCTCTTGCCGGCCAGCAGCTTCTTTCTGACGGCTGCCGTCATCCCAAAGAGCTTGTCTTCTGAACTGGCCTGTACGATCGACTTGGTGTTGCCAATCGTCAGGTTTGAAGCAATCTTGAGCAGGGTTGACTTCCCCGTCTCCCCTTGCCCAATCAGGCCGACGACGATCGGCACGTCTTCCACGATCCCGTTTCGCTGGTCAATGGCCTGTCTGATCTTCCAGATGCTGCCGCTTTCCAGGACGTACATCAGGAATGAAAAAGCAGCCTGGGATTCATTGTCCTGCTTGCGGTCGCGGTAAAAACGCACGATGTCGAAGATCGCGGAGACGTCCTGGCGGCTTGGCTTGGGCACGACCACTGGCGTCTTCTGGTAGGAGTCCACGTCCGGCTTTTCAATGATCGTACCCGTTGCTTGGTCCTGCAGGTACATGGGCTTTGGGTAATGGGCCGGCTCATCCGGCAGGGAAATGGCTTCCCCGTCAAGCACGTCGCCTTTAATGGCCAGCTTGGCCAACTTAGTCCCAAGTTCCTCATCAGCCAGCAATTGCTCCGCGCTTTCCAGCTGCTTGGGGTCAATTGCCTCCTTGATCTTCAGCAGCTTGACGGCCGAGCGAAAGCGGCGGTTTTCCGCCCCATGGCGCAGCTGGGCTTGTCTGGCGGCTTCTTTAAATGAGCTGACCGGCTCTTTCAAAATCAGGTCGGCCAAGCCGGAGGTCTTGAGCAGGACCTTGGCCCGGTCAGCGTCATCGGCTTTGGCGTATTCCTGCAGCAGGTCGCGGGTTAAATAAGGCTTGGCCGCCTTCTGCTGGGTCAGCCAGACCTGCTGGAAGACCGCCCAGTCCTCGTCGCTCTCTTCTTTCTCCCCATAGCTGACCAGCATCAAGTCGCGGCTCCCGCTGTAGAGACGCCATTGGCCATGGTCTTCATTGGACAGCATCAGCAGGCTGAAGTCAGCCGCCGGAATCCAGCGAACGGTCAGGCTGCCATCCAAGAGCCGCTTTCTGCTTGCTTCATGGGACTCATCCAAGGCCGCCAGATCCCGCGCCAGATTCTGGGCCAGGGTCAGGTCGGGCAGATGCCGGCTGGAAAGCGGCACCAGCAGGTCAACCTGCTGGAATTTGGGCAAAAAGACCTGCTCGACCAATTGCCAGTCCAGGTCGGGCATGATCGCGGCAAGGCGGGAAAATTTCTCCGTCGTCTGCTGCAGGTCTTCCAAGAAGCCATGCTGGATGATGAGTTTTCGTTGGTTGTCAATAATTGCTGCCATCTTTTTATCCTAAAATCGATTCTCTTGCTTAATTTATTCACGCGCCGCCAATGCTTGCCGCCGCGCGGATGTAAACCTTGTCATTCAAATTATAGCACCGAACCCGCGCCCTCTACCAGTCGCCACATGATTCCCTGCCAATGGTCTGCAAAATAAGGTATGATAAAGGAAAGCATTAACGAATAAAAGCGAGGAGCGGAGTGACATGACTATACAACAATTTCTAATCTTAGGCTGGACTGGCCTGGGCGTCTTGGCCATTTTTGGCATTTGCTGGATCTACGGCCTGTTCACGGACCTGCCGCGGATCCGCTTCTTCTGCGACGTCATGATGGTCGCGGCGCTCTTCATGATGCTGATCGGCTTTGGCGGCCGGGCCAAGCAGCTGCGCCTGGCGCAAGACCGCAAGGCTGCCATTATCCGCCAGGCCAAGGCATATGACCAAACGGGCGCCAAGCTGCTAAAGCAGCTGACGACGGTCAAGGAGCAGACGGATGGGATTCAGCAGCACGTGGCCGGCAAGTGGCAGCAATCGCTGACTGACTACCAAGCCGCCGTCAAGGCCCAGCAGAAAAAGAAGAAGCGAAGCAAAAAGCTGGTCTACAACCCTTCCAAGGTCGTGAGCGAGGCCATGACGGACAAGAGCAAGTCCATCAAGTCCTGCCAAAAAGAGCTGAAAGCAGCCGGCAAGCTCTTGGGCAAGCTTTACCAGCAGCGCAAGAACAAGAAAATCACGGTTCCATACCAGGACTACTCCGCGGCCTTGACCCAGACCGTCAAGTACTACAACAGCGCCGTCACCGTCAACAAGCGGACCTGCCGCAAATATGTTGACAAGAACCGGCAAGCCGCCGAAAAGACGCAAGCTGCCTTGGCCAAGCTGGACCAAGACTAGGAGTCGGGATTTGAGATACATAAAAAATGCTTCCAGAAGTTTTTTCACTTCTGGAAGCATTTTTTATTCGTTAGAGCCTTTTTCCCGGACTCCTTTTCATTGTTTACATGCTTACCTGGCTGCCCTCAGGAGAGGAGGCCATGATCCTGGCAAAACTTTTGCAAAAAATCAGCCATGCTTTCCACGGCCTTCGGCTGCTGCCCTTCCTTTGAAACCAGGCAGAGAGTATAGCTGGTGTCCTCTTCGACCGGCACGTTGACCACGCCCGGGGCTTCATGATACTTAGACTTAGGCAACAGAGCCACCCCTTCGCCGATGGCCACCAGACCCATCATGGTTTCGATATCGTCGCTCACGCTGGTTTGGTGGACTTGCACGTGATGCTCATCAAAAATGCGCTGCAGGAAGTTGGACAGGGCATTGCCGCGGCTGAAGCTGATAAATGGGTACTTGCTCAAGACCCGCAAAGAAACTGGACCCGCATTGGCCAGTTCATGGCCGGCAGGCACGACCAGTTCTAAATGCCGCTCCATTAACGGCAGCAGCTCCAAGTCGCTGATCCGCCGCTTGCTGGTCTTGGTTACCAAGGCCAGGTCCAGGTCGCCACCCTGCACCTTAGTCAGCAGCTCGCTGGTCAGCCCCCTTTGCAGCTCAAAGTCGACTTTGCTGCTTGGGTTGACCTGGCGGAATTCCCGGATCACGTCCGGCATGAAGCTTGGCGAAACGATATGGGCCACCCCAATGGCCACCTTGCCAGTGCTCCCTTCCGCCATTTCCATAACCCGTCTTTCCCCTTCCAGGATCTTCTTGACGCCAACCTGCGTATACTCGGCAAAAGACTTGCCGTAAACCGTCAGACGAATGTTGCGGCCGCTCTTCTCAAAGAGCGGGACGCCCAATTCTTCTTCCAGCTTCTTGACAGCATAGCTCAAAGTTGGCTGTGAGATCCCCAGGTTCTGGGCAGCCTGGGCCATATATTGCGTTTTGGCCAGTTCGTTGAAGTATTCAAGATGTTGGAAATTCACAATTCTCACGCTCTCTATCATCAAAATGTTTCTATTACTATTTTTATCTAATTGCCTCTTTTTCGCAACCTTTTAGCAATTAAATTGATCACGAAATTCATCAGTCCTTTGAATAATAAAATTGTCGGTAATTATAAGCCGTGAATTATATAATATAAAATAAGAAAAATAATCCACCCCCCAAAAATGGGACAATCTAGTACATGTCGTATTTTAAGAAAACAATGAAAGCCCTATTTTCGAAGCGACTGATCAATAGGTGTATTTTTTATGTATAATTCTTTTGATAAATGTCCAAAAAGCGCTATAATAATTTTATTGTAAAATTTGTTTTGCTAATCGATAGTTTTATAGAGAGCGTGTAAGATGAAACAAGATGTACTTTATCAAATTCTGACGACTGCCGAAGACTGTCAAACCGTCAGTGATATCGCGAAAAAATTGTTTCTTAGTCAACCCTATGTCAGTCAGGTCCTAAGCAAAGCTGAAAAGAAATATAAGGTAACCCTGATTGAACGACGGACTTTGCCAATCGAGTTGACGGAAGCAGGACGCACCTTGTGTGATGGCCTTGAGCGCCTGCACAGCGACCAGATGAAGATCGAGCAAGACCTGCGTCGCTTTACTGAAGAAGAGCAGTCTTACATTAAGATCGGCTTCTCCCCGGTCTGGATTCCTGGCCGCGACAACCACATTATTCCCCAGCTTCAGGAAAAGTTCTCCAATACCCGCTTTGAATTGATCAAGACCTTCAGCATTAATTCCGCCAAGCGCCTGGTTGACAACCGTATGGTTGACATTTATTGGGGCCCGCTCTTGCGGGGGGAAAACCTGAAGAACTACTTTTTCTATCAGCCAAAGGTCTATTTGATCATTCCCAAGACCAGCAAGCTTTACCAAATGGGCAAAAAGGAAGTTCCTTTTGACTACCAGATGCTGGTTGACCTGAGCGAGGAAAAGATGGTTTCTCTGAGCGACGACTCAGGCTTCCAGAGAACCATCGACCACCTGCTGGAAGACCAGAACCTGCCCAACAACAAGCTGATCAAGGTCAACGACTATGAGGCGGCCGTTCAGCTGGCTGCCGGCGGCTTGGGCTGGACCATGACCATGGAGTACCTGTTGCCAAGCATCAGCGACAGGGATGAATACAACTTTGCTGAGCTGCCAAGCAGTCTGATTCAATCAGACAACGGACTGACCCTGCACACTGAATCCAGTGCCAAGACCAGGGAAGTCGCACGGGAAATGGCAGATAAGATTCAAGACATGCTCAAGAAACAAGGAAAGATTCAATAACGCCTGTCTTTCCAAGAAAAAAGCGCGCGGTCCCAGTGACCGCACGCTTTTTTGTGCTTGCTCAATGATCGTTAGAGTTGCTTCTTCCGCTTTTTCTCTAGAATTGCCAGGCTGCCGAGCCATAAAAGCCCCAGCAGCGACACCAGGAAGCCCGCCAGCAGACCTGGCGTGTGGTAGTAAAAGGCTACCTTGTGCTTGCCCTTGGCCAGCTTCAGGCCCAAAAAGGCATTGTTGGTCAGAATGACCTTGGCTGGCTTGCCGTCAACGACCGCGCTCCAGCCGCTTGAATAAGGAATTGACGAAGTCAGGATGCCCGCCTTTTTGGCCGTGATCGTCCCCGTCAGCTGGTCTTGCCCCAGCTTCAAGTGCTTGAGGCCGTTTTGCCGGATCTGCTTGATCTGCCGCTTGTAGGTCCTGTTGATTGGCACGGCGACGATCCGGTAATCAAGCTGGTAGACCCCCAGCTTGGATGGCTTGAGGATCAGGCTTGACGGCAATGATGAGTAGACGCCCAGATTCATCGTTCCCCCTTTGACCAGGCGGAAGAAGCTGGTGGCTTCCACGCTTGGCTGGGAGATGGTCTCGGCTGCTTTGGACCCGGTAACGGTCAAAGAGTAGGAAATGTCCGGCGAGCCCGCCAAAAGGTGGTAGCGCAGGTACTTATAGCGGTTCTGAACCCGGTTGAAGGAAGCCGACTTCAGATCGGCATTCTGTTCTGCCCGCTTCAATTCATACTTGAGCTGCTGGGCAAAAGTAAAGGGCTGGTACTTGATGGACCTGAATTCAAGGTGCAGCTCGCTCTTCCCTAGTTGAGCCTTCTGCTTTTTAGTCAAAAACAGGCGTAAACTGTAGCTTTCCTTGCTGTCCGTGTACTTTAGGCGACTGGGGTTGACGACGTTGCCGCGATTTGAGACCAAGGCCGCCGGGATGGTCTTGACTCCGCCCAGCTTGGCCTTGGCCAGCTGGCCGGCATCCTGCCGGCTGACGACCACGCCGCTGGCTAGGGCGCGCTCTTTGCCTGAAGCCGGCAATTGCCGGTAGGCCGCCGGGCTGATCGTCTTGCTTTCCAGCCAGACCAGCGGAAAGGCCGACTTGCTCTCATACATCTTGGTCTGCACCTGCACTTGGTCCGGGTCAGCATCGTAGTCCTGCTTGGCCTTGCTGGCCGCCACTTCCTTGTAGGTAGCCGGGATCTTTTTGGCATTAAGGCCGTTGGTCTGGACAAAAATGTAGCGCACGCCCAGGAAATTGTTCAAGATCGTCCGGTCGTCAACTTGGTGCAAAGGAATGTTGTTGTCATACTGGATGTTCTGCATGTCAGTGCTGAACTGGCCCAGGTAGGCGTTTTGAATCGAGTAGTAGGACGAAATATTGGCCAGATTGGAGGTCAGGTCGTTCCAGACCTTCTTCCGGCTGACAATCTTGTTGTTCGATACCGTGTTGATCCGGTAATTGCCAGCTGCTGCTTTTTCTTCCAAGCCCCCGTAGCGCTTTTCAGCAATCTGCTCATACTCGCCCCGGTTCAGCATGGCCGACGCGAATCTCCCGTTATAAGGCAAGGCCGCGTAGGCCGCGTTCAGGCAGACGTTGAGAATGATCAGGATGGCAAAGGCCTTCTGCCCCTGCTTGACCTTGTTTTCGGAAATCAGGTAAGTCAGGCCCAGGGCCAAGAGCAGGAAGATCACTGGCAAAAAGAGCTTGTCGTCGTTTTGGATGAAAAAGACGACGGCCAGGTAGACTAGGTAGATCCCCGTGCTCGTGGCCAGAAGGCGGATCATTTTAGGGCTGAAGCCCTCAAGAGTCAAGTCCCTCAAGAAGATCATGACCGTCATCGCCAGCGGCAGGTACAGAAGCAGGGTCCAGCGGTTGGAAGCGGACATCCCCCCGTTGAAGGCCGCCCCAACGGCTGGGATCAAGAGCATGACCAAGCCCAAAAAGAGCGCGGCCGCCAGCGTCTTATGCTTTTTCCAGTTGGCGTACAGGTAGGTGATGGCCAAAAGGATGACGCTGGCCAGGCCAAGGGCAGACCAGAACATCAGCTTCCAATTGTCCCCGTTGATCAGCTGCTTGGGCAAAAGCAGGTAGTAGTAGAACGGATAGACGACCATCCCGTTGGCAAATTCTGAACCAGTCCGGGTTGAATTGATGACCCCGATAATCTCAGGGATCAGCAAAACGGCAGCCGTCAACACGCTCCCGCCAGCCGCGAAGGCAAATTTGCGGATGGTTGGCCAGAAGGGAATTTTCCCCCAGTAGTCCAACCCCCAGCGCAGGGCCAGGTACAGCATGGCCCCAAGTCCCAGCACGAAGGCCAGGTAATAGTTGCTGACCAGCATCCAGAAGAAGACTCCGGTCAGCGGCCAGGCACTCCCGCCCTGCAGGACTCGTTCAATATTGACGACGATAAGTGGGAACAAGATGAAGGTCGTCGTGAACATCGGCTGGGCCACCGCCGCGTAAAGCAGGTAGGCGTTGACCATGTAGACCGCGGCTCCGCTGAGGATGATCCAGTCAGAAAAGTCAAAGTGTCTGGCAAAGTAGACAAAGGCCAGGCCCACGCAGTACATGCGCAAGACGATGATCAGCTGGTAGGCAAAGATCAAATGGCTCGTTGGAAAAAGCAGGGTCAGGTAGGCAAAGACGTCCCCGATTGTGTAGTAGGAAAAGACCGAAAACAGGTCGCTCCCCACCCCCATGGTCCAGGACCATTCAGTCGGCCCTTGGAAGGGATGGCGCAGAAACTGCAGCAGGTACTCCCGGTACTTGATCATGAGCGGCAGGTGCTGGTTGAACGCGTCCGTGTTCCAGATCAGGGTATGGCCGCTGATCAGGTAAGGGGCAAACATGCAGGCGGCCAGAACCAGAAACAAGACGGTATAATGCAGATAGGTCCTCTGGTCCTTTTTTCTTGCAAAAGTAAACTCCATAACTGCCTCCAAACTTGTGAATTCGTATCTTTATATTTTAGCGCTTTTTGAGGCGATCGTTCAGAAGCTTAAGCTTTTTCTAAAAGAAATGTCAGCTGGCAGGCACAAACGGCCGTTTGTCAAAAGCGGGATTTATGCTAATATGGGTATTATAAAAATGAGTTAAAGAACTATAGAGGAATGTAAATACATGGATATTTATAGTCAAGTTAAGGCAATTGCCAAGCGACATGGCCGGACAGTCAAAGAAGTTGCCAAAGACGCGGGAATTGGCGAAAACAGCATCTACCGCTGGCGGACCCACCGCCCGTCGGTCACTTCCCTGCAGAAGGTAGCCAGCGTCCTCCACGTGGCCGTGGAAGACCTGACCCGGGACATCAATGCCCACCGGACCGTGGACCTGAACGACGACAAGGTCCACTTCACCTTCAATGGCCGGCCGGTGACGGCAATTGAAATGAAGTACATCCGCCGCCTGCTAACGCCAGAATTCAAGAGCAAGCAGCGTTAAGCAAAAAACTGATCCCAAGGGCTTGGGATCAGTTTTTTAGTTGTATTTTTCAAGCTTTAGATAGTCCAGCCACTGCTTCATATCGCGCTGAGTGTCCGAGATGGCAAAGCGGCGGGCCGGCAGCCAATCTGTTTCAGGTGCCGCGGACTTTTCCGAGCGGGCCACGCCTGAGGCAGGACTGCCGCCAGAAGTAGTGAACGGCGCCAGCTGCTTGGCCGTATTTCTGGTCGTGCCCGTCGCGGAAAATTAGACGACCAGCTTTCTCAATGCTTCCATTGGAAACACATCCCCCCTGGTTAGAACTTTCAGCTTCGTTTATTTTCCTACCTATATGTAGCTGATAACTATCATTTTATTCGCAAAAATATCTTTTTGCCAGCCTTCTTAGCCAATTTAGGTAAATGTAAGTGATTGATTGCAAAAAATGCGCGAATTCTTGCAGGATCAGCAATAGGCCTTCAAGAAGATGTAGGCGCTCAGGGAAAAATACAGCCAGGCCGTAACCAGTTTCTGCCGGCCCAGAATCATGGCCTGCAGGCGCGGCCAGCGGGCGATTTTCTGCCCCAGCCAGGCCCAAATGCCGGTCAGCAATAAGAAGACCAAGCTGACCAGAAGGAGCTCTTGAACCGAGTGACCGACAAAAAGGGGAATGTAGACGCCCACGTTGTCCCCGCCATTGGCCAGCGTCACCAAAGCCACGGCAGCTGTCCAGTTCCGCTGGCCTAGAGGCGCGGCCTCCTTGTCCTCGGCCTTGTCCCGCAATTCCTTAATTCCCAGCCAGGCCGGCAGCAAGCCCAGCGGCAAGAAAGAGAGCCCGTAAACCCCCAAGATGGAGATAGCGGTCAGCAGGGCAATGCCCAGATACTTGCCAAAAACGATCTGCCAGTCTTCTTTGCGACTTTTAGCCTGGGCGAAGAAGAGCAGGCTGACCAACAGGTCGTCGATGTTGGTTGCGGCGTAGGCCACGATGGCTTCAATGACTGTCTGCAGCATTTTCCCGCGTTCCTCTCCCTTCTTTTGCTTTTCTATTTTTCCAACTATTTTCAGACAAAATTCTGAAAAAGTCAGCTTTATTTTCAAACTTCTTTTTGCCTTCCGCCAGGCCAAAAAGCCCCCCATCAGCCCGCTCGGCCTTGCTTTCTTCCGCAAGCGCCTCCGTGGACCTTTTTATTGAAAATAGCAGCCTTTCTTTACAAAAACTTTGCTTGTTTATTGATAGCCGTCCGCCCTATAGTATAAGTGGAGGAAATGAATGACAAAGGAGGATGCAACCATGACCGACATGTTAAGCAGCTACCTCGACCAGGTCGACCGGGACCTGGGCAGCCTGGCCTTGAGCGAACGGACCGCGCTATTGAAAGAATTGAAAGCTGACCTCTTAAAGCGGATCGCCGCGGGTGAAAGTCCCCAGGAAGCCCTGGAACATTTGGGCGCGCCTGAACAAGTGGCCGCCCTTTTAGAAAAAGCCATGCTGCAAAAGGAAAACCTGTCAGCCTCAGACATGCGCTTGATCTGGAGCCTGGCCATCATGGCCGCTTTATTCGTGGCTTTGGCCGGCGTGGCGCTTTATGCCGACTTGACTCATGGCAGCGTTTGGGCTGGCCTGAGCATCTGCGGCTGGATCACCTTTGCCTTCTGCCTGGGCATGATCATCCTGGCCCTGGTCAAGGAAATCCATGAATAAACACGGCCTGACAATTTAGAGCGGCAAACTGTAAATGAAAATCAACAATCAAACTCAGAAGAAAGGAACGTTCTGACTGCCCCCAGCAACCAGAACGTTCCTTTAGTTTTGTCTTGCTTATCTGCTATTTCAGCCTACTCGTCGCCATCGTCCAGCAGGTCGGTGTAGAGTTCCTGCATCTCTTCATCGTTTGGCGCCAAAGGCAGGTACTTGGCCAGGACCTGCTTGACCAGGTCCTTTTGCCCGGCAGCGTCAAAGAAAAGAGCCATCTGCCGCAAGAAGGCGGCATTGTCCTGCAGGCCGGGATAGGCCAGCAGGTACTCGCTTTGGGCTTGGTCGTACTTGTCCAAGCCCTGCCAAGCCTGGGCCATGGCCCAGTGGGCCTGCGGCTCAAGCTCAGCATCGTCCAGCTGGTCAAACAAGTCCAGGGCTTCCTGGTACTTGCCTTCATAGTTGTCCAGATTGGCCAGCAGCAGGCGCAGGCTGGAGTTGTCCGGATTGACCTTGAGCCCGCGGGTCAGGAGGTCTTCGGCATCATCCAGCTTGCCCAGCTTCATGGCCGCGTCCGCCCCCATTTGGTAGAGCTCTTCATCAAATTCGTTGTAGCCTAAGCCGGTCTGGGCGGCGTACAGCTCCTCTTCAAAATTGCCTTCCATTCTGTAGGCCTGGGCCAGGAAGGGATAGGCGTTGACGTAGTCCGGGCTTTGCTTGATGACGGCATCCAGGTATTCGACCGCCTGCTTGGCCCGCTTGGCTTGCACCATGATCACCCCGGCCTGGTACTTGGCATCGATGTCCAGCAGATCTTCCTTGTGGTCATTGATAAAGGCCGCGGCCTCTTCATAGCGGCCCAGCTTGGCCAAAGTCTGGAAGATCCGCTGGTTCAGGTTGACTTCGCCAAACATCTTCTGCCGCTGGGCCAGATCCTGGTAGAGCGGCAGCGCTGCTTCGCTTTGTTCCATCATGTAGTCCAGTTCAGCCAGGCCGAATTCGATGGCATCTTCTTCTGGCGCCAATTCACGGGCCTGGTTCATCTTGGCCCGGGCCGTTTCCAGGAGCCCTTCGCTTTGGTAGTAGTCGGCCTGGACCAGGAGGCTCTCCAGATAAGCATCCGATTCCGGCGCCACCCCATAGAGCAGGCTCAAGCCGTCGTCTTCTTGCCCGTCATTGAGCAGAATCTCCGCCAGGTAGACCTTAAAGAGGTCCTCGTCCGGGAACTGGGCAATCAGCTTTCGGTAGACTTCCTTGGCCAGGTCGGTAAAGCCCAGATCGGAGAGGTTCTCCGCCAGGGAAGCCAAAATTTCCGGATCGTCCTGGTCCAGCGCCTGCTTGAGCAGGGTCCGCGTCTCGCTAAACTTGTGCGCCTGAATGGCATCCAGCAGCTGTTCAGAATAAGTCATCAATCGTCCTCACTTTCTGTCTGCCTTCTATTCTACCTTATTCCTTAAAAAATCAAAAAAATTAAGCATTGTCTTGCCAATGCCTAATTTTTTGATTGTGCTTATTTATTGCCAATTGCTTGCCCGTAGTCGTCCAGCGGGGTCGGCTTGACCAACAGGAAGCCCTGGGTCTTGTCGCAGCCGATCTCTCTGACGAAGTCGTACTGGTCAGTCGTTTCGACCCCTTCAGTCAGCGTCAGCAGGCCCATTTCCTTGGCTACCTTGACCAGGCTCTTCATCAGCTTGCGGTTGACCCCATTGTTGTCGTCCAGGTGCTGGACGAACTTCATGTCGATCTTGATCAGGTCAAAGCGGTATTCATACAGGCTGTTCAGACTGGAGTAGCCTGAGCCAAAGTCGTCCATCCAGAATTTGAAGCCCAAGGCGTGCAGCTCATCCATCTTCTTTTGCAGCTTAGTCGTGTCCCCAGACAGGTCCCGCTCCGTAATTTCAATGATGATCAAGGAGTGGTCGACCTCATACTTGTCAACGATCCGCGTCAGCTCGCTGACGATTTCCGGCCGGTCAAAGTCTTCATGTGACAAATTGACTGAGACCGGGTGCAGGGCAACGCCGTTTTGCTTCCAGGCGTGCAGCTTTTTAGCCACCTCTTCCAGCATGTAGGAGTCCAGCATGAAGGTCAGGTGGCGCTTTTCGATGACGGGGATGAACTGACCTGGGCCGATCAAGCCCCGCTCTGGGTCCTGCCAGCGGGCCAGGGCCTCATAGTCGCTGATCTGCTGGCTCTTGTTGTCAAAAATCGGCTGGAAGAAGACCTTGATCCAGTGCTGGTCGATCGCCTTCTGCAGGTTGTCCAGGTAGTAGTTGCCGGACAGGTCCCGCTTTTCGGCCGCGTTATCATAATGCCACAAGAAATGCCGGCGGTCCGTGCCGATCTGGCTTAAGGCATAATGAACGTGATCGGCGATATCGTTCATCGAGTCCCCGATCTGAATCTTGTAAATTCCAAAGGCAATATCAGCCGCATTGCCGCCAACCAGGCACTTGAACTGGTCATGAACCCGGAGCAGCTTGGCTTCCAACTGATCCTGATCCGCAATCACCAGGAAGCGGTCGCCTTGGTAGCGGGACACGATTTGGTCAGGGAAAGTCCTGGTCAGCAATTTCCCTACTCCAACCAGCAGCTGATCGCCAGCCGGCTTGCCGAATTGATCGTTGTAGCCCTTCATGTTGGAGATGTTGACCAAAACGGCGGCAGGCTGCTTGCCAGAAAAGCGGAGCTTGCCCACCTTTTCCAAGCCAAAATTCATAATGAAGTGGCGGTTGGGCAGCCCAGTCAGGGCATCGCGGTTATATTCGTCCTTAAAGTGCTCCACGTAGTCCATGTCGGACTTCTTGAAGTCCAAAGGACTCCGGTCAATCTTATAGTAGAAAATAAACAGCAGCTTGGACCCGTCAGGCTCAACTACCCGCTTGCCAAAGGCATGCATCAGGTAGTAGTCCTTGGTATGGGGCTCTTTGACCCGGTAGATCAAATCGTACTTGAACCTGTTGCCCAGCTTGGCTTCCTGCTGGCCAAAGTAAGCCAGCCGGCCAATGTCGTCGGGATGAACGAAGCCGAACATCGACTCGTCCAGCGACTTGATCAGTTCATGGCGCGGCATTCCGTGCATCTGACACATGGCATCAGAAACCAGCAGAGTCACGACTTTCCCGTCAACAATTTGATAAACGCCCAAGGGAATCGGCAGGGACTCGTAGTCCTTGCGCTGCTGGGGCGAAAATTGATATCTTCCCATTCGCAATTACCTGATTTCTAGACTAATCCGCTGACAAATATCCTAGGCTGAAGCTAACGCAGTCCGCACGCGTTAATGCTATTATAGCAAAAAAGTCCGGATGTTTTTATTTTTTCGGCTAAACAAAGAATCTGCATCGTCATTGATGCAGATCCTTTTTAGGTTATTTGTTTGGTTCTTTCCTGCTTTAAAGAATTCTGCCGAAGTCATCCATTGGCCACGGCTTGGCCAACAGGAAGCCTTGCGTTTTGTTGCAGCCGATTTCCTTGACGAAGTCATACTGCTCCTTGGTCTCCACCCCTTCCGTCAAAGAAAGGATGCCCATTTCCTTGGCCACCTTGACCAGGCTCTTCATCAGCTTGCGGTTGGCCCCGTCGTTGTCGTCCAGGTGCTGAACGAACTTCATGTCAATCTTGATCAGGTCAAAGTCATATTCATACAGGTCATTCAAGCTGGAGTAGCCAGAACCGTGACCTGCTCCCCCCGGATCACCTGGTAGATTGCCATGGGAATGGGCAATTTTTCATACAGCCGGCGTTCTTCCGGCGAAAATTTGTACGCGCCAATTATCTTCATTTCTTAATGCCCCTATTTTTGCTTCACTTTCCTGAGCTTGTGACCTGATAATTGTATCAAATTTTCGCACACAAGTTTAACTGTTTTCTTCCTGAACCAATTTCTGCAATTCTGCCAGCGGAATCGGCCGAGCGAAATCATCCAGCGGCTGCGGCTTGGCCAATAAGAAGCCTTGGGTCTTGTCAACTCCGATTTCCTTGACAAAATCGTATTCTTCCTCGGTCTCGACCCCTTCACATAGCGTCCGCAACCCCATCTTCATGGCCATCTGTGCCAGGCTGGCCAGCAGCTTGCGATTGATGCCGTCATTTTGGTCCAAGTGCTGGACGAATTTCATGTCCAGCTTAAGCAGGTCAAATTTGTATTCATACAGACTATTCAAACTGGAATAGCCAGACCCGAAATCATCCATCCAAAAGTCAAAGCCCGCTTCATGCAGCTGTTCCATCTTTTCCTGCAGCAGGGTCATGTCGCCCGACAGGTCGCGCTCGGTGATTTCGATACTGATCAAGCTGGGATCGATGTCGTATTTTTTGACCTGGCTTTGAATGTCGTCGACCATTTGCGTCCACTCAAAGTCTTCGTGCGACAAGTTGACGGAGACTGGGTGCAGGGGGACCCCATTTATTTTCCAGGCCCGCAATTTCTTCAAGACTTCAATCAGCATATAGCGGTCCAGGTAGTGAGTCAGGTGGCGTTTCTCAATCACTGGAATAAACTGGCCCGGTCCAACCAGGCCCTTTTGCGGATCAATCCAGCGGGCTAAGGCTTCATAATCACTGACCTTGCCTGTCAAATTGTCATAGATCGGCTGGAAAAAGACCTGGATCCAGTGCTTGTCCATCGCCTCCTGCAAGTGGTCCAGGAAGTAATTCTCGGACAAATAGCGTGCTTCAGCTGCCTGGTCGTATTTCATCACGTAAAGGCGGCGGTCTTCACCAATCTGGCTCATGGCAAAGCTGGCCCGGTCAATAATCTGTCGAATCGCGTCCCCCTTCTGAATGATATAGACGCCAAAAGAAATATCGGCCGCATCCCCATCAACCAGGTCGCGGAAATCACGGTGCAAATTGGCCAAGGTCTGCGCGAGCCCATCCTCCAAGGTAAAGATGATGAAGCGGTCGCCCTTCCAGCGGGCGACCAGCTGACTTGGGAAAGCAGCCGACAAACGGTTGGCCACGGCCGTCAGCAGGCAGCTGCCCTTAGTTTGCCCAAACTGATCGTTGTAGCCCTTCATGTTGGAAATGTTGACCAAGACGGCTACCGGCTGCCCGCCACTTTCCCACAATTCGGCCACCTTCTCCAAGGCAAACTTGTCAATGAAGTGGCTGTTGGGCAGGCCGGTTAACTCATCGGTATTGATCACGTCCTGACTCTTCTTGGCATAGGCCTTGCGGCTTTCACTCATTTCCTGATCATCATGGTCAAGATTCTCATAGAACAAGAAAGCCACGACGCTCCCGTCAGCCATGGTCTTGACCCGGCCAATCGTGTGCACGTGCTGATAGCGGCCAGTCCTGGCATTGCGCAGGAGGTAAAAGATATTGTAGCTGAATTTATTGCCCTGCAGGTGCAGCTGCTCACTATAGTAGCTGAGCTTGCCAATGTCCGCTGGATGGACGTAGGCAAACATGTTGTCATTAAAGGATTTAACCAGTTCTTCCCGGGTCATGCCCATCAGCTGGCAAAGCTGATCGGACACCAAGAGCGTTCTGGTCTTGCCATTCACCACTTGGTAGATTCCCAGCGGAATCGGCAGGGTTTCATACTGTCGCCGCTCGCTTGGCTGAAATTGATATTCAGGCATTTGTTAAGCACTCCTTGTCATAATTTTGCTTTTCACCTATTTTGCAGATATGCAAGAGAAAGCATGCCCAAACTTAGTTTTGAACAGTCATCAACTTGCGGCAATTCCGCAAGCTTGATCCTAAGTTTTAATTCAACCTAAATTATAGCAGAAAAGATATGCTAATTTGTGCTGAATTTGTGACTTTTCATTAGATTATATCAAGTTAAAAAGCACTCATAACAAGGCTTTCGCCCGTGCTTGGGCTCTGCTTTGCCGGCCTATCCTTAATAGTTCTTTAATAATAATGCCATCAATCAGAAAGATCGCATCAAGGCAAACAAAAAACGCCAGGAATATCTCCTAGCGTTTTCGTTTTAAAGCGCGTCAATTACTTAACAGCGTCCTTAAGAGCCTTACCTGGCTTAAATGCAGGAACCTTGCTTGCTGGAATTTCGATTTCAGCACCGGTTTGAGGGTTGCGACCCTTGCGAGCTGCACGTTCACGAACTTCGAAAGTACCGAAGCCGATCAATTGTACCTTTTCACCCTTAGCCAAGTCTTCTTGGATTGATTCAAAGATTGCGTCAACGGCTTCTGAAACGTCCTTCTTAGTCAGCTTAGTCTTAGCAGCTACTTCTGATACTAATTCTGCCTTATTTGCCATGTGGAATTCACCTCCTATAAATCAGGCACGGTGGCCTAATCACATCATTCTAAATAGAATGAGGGACACTGAGCGCTGATTGCATTCAATTAATTCCCTGTTCTCTAAATTATCACAAGAATGCCTTGAGAACAAGCCTTTTCATGTGTCATTCTTGCAAAAAGAGCAAGAAAAACAACGCGTGTGATCCAGCTACTTGCGCTTGCGCGGCAAGATCTTGATTGGGGTTCCCGTAAAGTCAAAGTTCTCCCGCAGCTGGTTGATCAAAAAGCGCTGGTAGGAGAAGTGCATGAGCTCGGGATCATTGCAGAAGACCACGAAAGTCGGCGGATTGGACTTGACCTGGGTCATGTAGTAGACCCGCAGGCGCTTGCCCTTGACCATTGGCGCCGGAACCAGGCGGCTGGCTTCCAGAAGCAGGTCGTTCAAGACGCTGGACTGGATCCGCTGGCTTTGGTTCTCGTAGACCTTTTCAACCAGTTTTGGCAAATCATCGATTCCCTTGCCGGTCTTGGCGGAAACAAAGACGATCGGGGCGTAGTCCAGGTAGGCAAACTCATCGCGGATGACGGCCTCAAAGTCCTGGCCGGAAGAGGAAGTCTTCTTAGGCACATCCCACTTGTTGACGGCAATGATGACCCCAATGCCCGCCTCATGGGCGTAGCCGGCCACGTGCTTGTCCTGTTCCCGGATCCCAGTACTTGCGTCCAGAACCAAAACGGCGACGTCAGAGCGCTCCAGAGCGCTCATTGCACGCATGACCGAGTACTTCTCGGTCTTTTCGTAGACCTTGCCCCGGCGGCGGATGCCGGCCGTGTCAACGACTCTGAACTTGGTCCCGTCCTTTTCAAATGGCGTGTCGATCGCGTCCCGGGTGGTGCCTTCTTCATTGGCCACGATCACCCGATCCTCACCCAACAGGCGGTTGACGATGGAGGACTTGCCAACGTTTGGCCGGCCGATCACTGAGAAGGAAATGACGTCGTCAGCGGCGTTTTCCGCCTCTGGCGGGAAGTTCTCGACCACCTTGTCCAGCAGGTCGCCCAGACCGGTCCCATGGGCCCCAGAGACGGGAATTGGCTCGCCCAGGCCCAAGGAATAGAAATCATAGATGTCGGCTCGCTGCTCAGGGTTGTCAGCCTTGTTGATCCCCAGCAGAACCGGCTTCTTGCTCCGGTAGAGCAGACGGGCGATGCGCTCGTCCAAGTCAGTAACGCCCTTTGACGCGTCCGCGATCATGACGATGACGTCGGCTTCCTCGATGGCAATCTCGGCTTGGGCGCGGATTTCTTCGTCAATCGTGGAATTCTCCCAGGTAATCCCCCCGGTATCGATAATGCTAAATTGGTGGCCCATCCAGCTGGCCCGGGCATAGTTCCGGTCGCGGGTCACGCCCGGCTTGTCTTCGACGATCGCCACCCGTTCGTTGATGATGCGGTTGAACAGGGTTGACTTGCCAACGTTTGGCTGGCCAATAATGGCCACTACAGGTAATGGCATCTACTCACCTCTTTTACTTTCTAAAAAATCTGTCTCTATATAATTATACTCTAGGAAATAAAAAAGACCGACGCGGGTCGGCCTTCTTTATTTTGTTTTAAAGCATTAACGCTTCTTAAGTTGGTCACCGATCATGTCACCAAGTGAGAAGCCGTTGTCGTCGTTGCTCATGTACTTGCGAGCAACTGAGTCGTTGTTTGATGAACGACGTGAACGAGGTCTGTCGTTTGATGAAGAAGCATTCTCTGGATCAGCTTGCTTAATTGACAGGGAGATTCTTCTTTCACTTGGGTCGATGTTAAGAACCTTAACCTTAACCTTTTCACCAACAGTCAAGACGTCGCTTGGCTTGTCAACGTGCTTGTTGGAGATTTCTGAAACGTGTACCAAACCTTGGATGCCGTCAGCGACTTCAACAAATGCACCAAAGTTAGTCAATGACTTAACTTCACCTTCGATGATGTCACCTTCGTTCAAGTTAGCAGTAGCTTGTTCGAATGGTGATGGTTCAGTTTGCTTGATTGACAGGGAGATACGGTGACGGTCATTGTCAATGCCAATAACCTTAACCTTAACATCTTGGCCAACCTTCAATACGTCGCTTGGCTTGTCAACGTGCTTGTAAGAAATTTCTGAAATGTGTACCAAGCCGTCTACGCCGCCGATGTCAACAAAGGAGCCGAAGTTGGTCAAACGTGATACGCGGCCTTCTACGATGTCGCCAACAACGAGTTGGGAAGCAACGTTTTCGAATGCTTCTTCACGTTCTTCTTCGATAAGTTCCTTGTGTGAAAGGATCAGACGGTTCTTAGCTGGGTCGATTTCAGTAATCTTAACCTTGATGGTCTTGCCAATGTATGGCTTGAGGTCTGAAACGAAACGGTTTGAGATCAAGCTGGCTGGCAAGAAGCCACGGGTGCCAACGTCAACCAGCAAGCCGCCACGAACAGCTGAGGTAACCTTGCCTTCAATGGTCTTGCCTTCTTCAAAGTCCTTTTGAAGCTTGTCGTAAGCTTCACGTTCCTTAACGCGGGTTACTGAGAAGAAGAATTCACCATTTTCCTTGTCGCCACCGGCACGGCGAACAACGTAAGCCTTGAAGGTGTCCCCTGGCTTAACGGCGTCGCGCAGGTTAACGCTGCGGTCGTTGGTGAAATCGCGGCGGGTGATCACGCCTTCAACACCGGCGTTTTGTACGCCGACGTTGATTTGGTTGTCTTCTACAGACAAAACGTTAACGTCAACGATATCGCCAACTTTAACTTCTTGCATTTGTGCAAGAGCATCTAAAAATTGATTGTTTTCTGACATAAATATAAAATGCCTCCCTGTTTATTCGTTCTCTATTCTACCGAAAAATAGCTGAATTTGCTACTATTTTAGCAGACTTTTTTGACTTTTTCCCGGATTAGCTCTATTTTTGCTTTTTCTTAATCTCAGTCAGGATCGCGTCGACTACTTGGTCGATGGTCATATGGGTCGAATCGATCTCGATGGCGTCGTCTGCCTTCTTCAGCGGTGAGATCTCGCGGTGGGAGTCAAGGTAGTCCCGCTTGCTGATGTCCGCTTCAATTTCTTCCAGGCTCTGCTTGGCTTCAATGCCCTTCTCCTGCCAGTCCAGCATCCGCCGCTCAGCCCGGGAGCGGGCGCTGGCAACCAGGAAGATCTTCACGTCAGCCTTGGGCAAGACCGTGGTGCCGATGTCGCGGCCATCCATGATCACGTTGGTTGAGCCGGCCAATTGTCTTTGCAGGTCGACCATCTTGGCCCGGACCCCTGGCAGGGCGGATACTTCTGAAACGTGGGCGGTAATTTCCGGGGTCCGGATTTCCAGGGAGACGTCCTTGCCCGCTACGATCACCTTCTGCCCCTTTTCTCCAGGCTCCAGCTTGATCCCGTCTTCGTCAATCGCGGCCAAAATGCCCTTTTCGTTGCCGTATTCCAAGTCATGGTCACGGGCAATCAAGGTGCAGGCCCGGTACATGGCCCCAGTGTCAATGTAAACAAATGACAGCTTGTTGGCTACAATCTTGGCTACGGTACTTTTCCCTGCTGATGCAGGTCCATCAATCGCTACTTGCATATTTCAATCAAAAGGAGCGATTGCTCGCTCCATTCCTTTCCTATGAATTCTTTTATTTGACTTTGAGCTTCTGCCCAACGGACAGAACGGCAGTCGTGGTCGAATCGTTCAACTGGGCCAGTTCATCCGCCGTCATGTCGTGCTTGGCGGCAATCGAAGCCCAGCTGTCGCCGGACTGAACCACGTAAGTCTTGCCAGAGGAAGACTTCTTGACCGCCTGCTTCTTGACCTTCTTCTTGGCAGCTTTCCTGACCGCGCTTTGCTGGCCCTCCAGCCGCATTTCCTGCTGGGTCGTCCCCGGCGCGGCAACTGGAACGATGGCCAAGGCGACCAAGACCAAAACCAAGATCAAGGACTGCCAAGGAGCGTTGCGGTCCCGGCGCTCCTCGTCGGCTTGGCGGCGAAGCTCCACGCGGGACAGGCGCTGCTTTTGCGGTTTATGCTCCATGTCCAACTCTTCCTCCTTTAACTTCTCAATTCTAACATATTTGCCCGATTTCTGGCACAAAATAAAGCTCTTCCCGGAGGAAGAGCTTTGGCAAAAAGCACTGCTGCTTTAAAGAGATTAAAGATAAGCAATAAGTAAGTTTAAGAAAGGAAGCGGCATCAGTACTTGCTTGAAACGTTGAAGTGCTTGCGCACGAACGGCTTGATCGTCTTCAGGACTGAGGCAAACAGCACGTAGACGACCACTGAGTTGATCGCGCCCTTGATCAGGTTGAAAGGCGCGATGATCCCGAAGATGTAGCTGCTCATTGACGGAATGTGCAGCATCTGGCCCAAGTAGGTCTTTTCAGTGAACTGCAGCAGCTGGGCGTAGTTCATGTGCATGCTTGCCGCCTGCGGCACTGAAGTGTAGGCGTAGACTGGCGTCAAAAGGAACCAGTTGCTCAAAGACATTACCGCCGTCAAGCACAAGGTGCCGACTGCCAGGCCCAATACTGGGAGCAGGTAGCCCTTAGCGGACTTGCGGTCTTCATCCTTGACTGAGCCGGCAATGTAGTAAAACGGCAAAGCGAAGGCCATTGAGGCCAGGAAGGCCGCCAGCTGGCCCACCAGAGACGGCAGGGCAAAGCCGCTAAAGAGCAAGGAGACAAAGCCCTTAATAAAGGCTACGGCCGCCCCGCCAGCTGGTCCAAAGACAAAGGCGCTGATGACCACGATAACGTCTGAGAAGTCCATCTTCAAGAAAGCGACGCCCGGCATGATCGGGAATTCAAATTTCATGACGATAAAGGCGATTGCCCCGATCATGGCGTAGGCAATCCAATTCGAAACTGATTTTGCTGATCTGCGATTGTTGGCAATTTCCATGCTTACAAATCCTCCTAGAGATATAAAAAGGTCCGTTGCCTCGAAGAGCAACAGACCTGAATTAATAAGCATGTTTATAAATTGCTTGGCTCACGTCTGTCTTCTTCCATCTAGACTTTAACTATCGGTAGCTTAATTGCATTCAACCACTTACGTGGGTCGCGGACTCACACCGCCGGTCGGGATTTCCACCCTGCCCCGAAGACAACTGATATATTAGCGTTTACATTTTAGATTTTAATCCACTTGCTTGAGCTTGTCAATCTCTTTATGGGTCAGTTCGCGATATTGGCCTGAAATCAATCCGTCCAAGGTCAAGAAGGAGTACTTTTCCCGGGACAGCCTATCAACCAAGTGGTGAACCGCCAGAAACATTTCCTTGACCTGGTGGTAGTGGCCTTCATGGATCGTCACCTGAACGATCTGCGCGTCCTTCTTCTTGTCGGTCTTCAAGATCTTGACTCTGGCCGGCTTGGTCTTGAACTTGCCCTTGTTGATCCGGACCCCGCTTTCCAGGGCCTTGATCTCGCTTGGCGTCAGCTGGCCCTTGATTTTAGCCACGTAGACCTTGTTGACCTCATTCTTCGGGTGCATCAGCAGGTTGGCCAATTCCCCGTCGTTGGTCATCAGCAGCAAGCCGGAAGTATCATAGTCAAGGCGCCCCACTGGATACAGGCGGTATGGCAAATCTTGAAAGTAGTCGGCCACCGTCTTGCGCCCCTTTTCATCCTTGACCGTGGAAACGACGCCGCGGGGCTTGTAGAACAGGTAGGTGTGCTTGGCCTGGCGCTCAACTGGCTGGCCGTCGACGACGACCTGCTCAAATGATGAGACCTTGGTTCCCAGCTGCTTGACGACCTTGCCGTCGACTCTGACCCGCCCGGCCAGAATCATTCTTTCGGCTTCACGCCGCGAAGCCAGGCCGGCTTCCGCGATCACCTTTTGCAAACGTTCTTCTGTCATTCTTCAATCTCCTTTTGTCTTAGCTTGTCGTCAATTGACCCGTTCTCCGCGAACAAGTCCACTTGACCGTCTTCATCAAAGCCGTCATCTTCAAAATTCTCAATCATCGGCAGCTCGCCCAGGGACTTGTAGCCAAAGTACTGGAGGAAGTAGTCCGTGGTCACGTAGAGCTTGGGGTGCCCAGGTGCCTCCTTGACTCCGTCAGCCTTGACCAGTCCGCGCCAAACCAGGGTCTGGAGGGCGCCGGAGGAGTTGACTCCCCGAATGTCGTCAACTTCAATTCTGGTAATCGGCTGCTTATAGGCAATGATAGCCAGAATTTCCAGGGCTGACTGGCTAAGAGTCTTGGTCAGGTCCTTGTTGAAGTAGGCTTCCACCACCTGGCTGCAGGCCGGGCTGGTGGTCATTTTGAGTTCATCATTGATTTCAATCAGCTGCAGGCCGCTGTCTGGGTTCTTGGCCAGTTGCTCTTGCAGCTTGCCGGCCAATTCCCGCAGGGCTGCCGGCGACACCTGCAGCAGTTCCGCCAGGTGCTCGCGCTTGATCCCCTCGTCGCCAGCGACGAACAAGAGGGCCTGCAGCTGGGCTGTTTTACTTGTCATCTGCGTCAATTCTTTCCAGTTCCAAATCGCCAAAGGCCCGCGCCTGCTTGACGCGCAGCCTCTGGTCCTTGATCTCCTGCAATACCGCCAAAAAGAGCCCCACCAAGTCTGGCAGCCCCTGGACTTTTGCAGTCAATTCAAAGAAGCTCAATTGCTTGCGCTTTGCTAGCTGCCCATCCAAAAAGGCCGTCAGTTCTTGAATCGGCCGTCCGGTCAAAGTCACCTTGACCTGGTCAGGCTGGCGCAGCTTGAAGCGGCGCATGGCCAAAGCAAAAGTGTTGGCCAACTCCGTCGCCGTGATCTGGCCCAGGGGCAGCGGCTGCACCTTGTCCTGAGAAGCCGCGCTGGGCTCTTTGGACGCGACCGCCGGCACTTCGTCGTTCCGAACCCGGAAGTAGGCCGAAATCTTCTTGAAGACCGAGTACTGGACCAGCTGCTCCACCAGCTCCTCCCGGGGGTCTTCATAGTCTTCATCCTCTTGCACGAAGTCGTTCTTGGGCAGCAGGTACTGGGACTTGATCCGCAAAAGGGTGGCTGCCATCACGAAGTATTCTCCGGCCAGCTGGAGGTTGAGCTCCTGCATCCGGTCCAAATAGTCCAGGTACTGCTGGGTAATCTTGGCGATCGGAATGTCATAAATGTCTAAAGCTTGCGACCGAATCAAGTGCAAAAGCAGGTCCAGGGGGCCTTCAAAATTCGGCAGCTCAATCGTCATGCTGTTGTCATTCATCGTCAGAAAGGTATTTCAATAAATAGGTATATTCCGGAACCGTCATCAGCTTTCGCTTAGGGTCTTCTTGGACCAGCTCATGCATAATCGCCGACTGGTGCTCATCATCGCGGAAGCCCGGGGCCAAAGACAGGTAGCGCAGGACCTGGCACCCCCGCCCCAGCTGGACCCCAGCCACGCCCACGATATTGCGATCGCTGTTGCGGTAGAGGTAGAGCTTGTGGGAATCGTCCACGCTGTAAAGGCGCATTTCATCCTGCAGGTTTTGCAGGTTCTTGAAATCCGGCAGATAGGACAAGAGGCCCATGGCGGTCTTTTCATAATCTTTTTTGTAAGGTATCAGCAAAAAATATCACCACGCTAAAAACTAGATCCGGGGGTGGGTCTTCTGGTATACGTCAAAAATATGCTTCTGGGTCAGGTTGGTATAGATCTGGGTCGTGGAAATGTCGGTATGGCCGAGGATTTCCTGGACGACCCGCAGGTCAGCCCCGTTTTCCAGCAAGTGGGTCGCGAAGGTGTGGCGCAGAGTGTGGGGGGTGACGTCCTTCTCAATGCCAGCCTGGCGGCAGTACTTCTTGATCATCTGCCAAACGGCCTGGCGGGTCAGTTGCCCGCCCCGCTGGTTCAAAAAGACGTACTGGCTGAATTTGCCCGCCTTCAGCAGTTGCTGGTCGCGGACCTTGGCATACTTGTCCAGCCAATCCATGGCCAAGTCGCTGATCGGGATCAGCCGTTCCTTGTTCCCCTTGCCCAGGACATGGACGATGCCCAGATCCGCGTGCAGGTCGCCGTCTTGCAGGCTGATGGCCTCGCTGACCCGCATCCCCGTCGCGTACAAGACTTCCAAAAGGGCCCGGTCCCTGATGCCCAAGGGCTTGGACACGTCCGGCTGGTCCAAGAGCTTGCTGACTTCTTCCTGGCTAAGAGCCAGAGGCATCTTCTTTTCCCGCTTGGGCGCGTCCACCTGGCTCATCGGGTCAATCTGCTCAATGTGCTGGCGGACCAGCCACTGGTAAAAGCGCCGCAGGGTAGAAACCATCCGGCTAATGGAGTTGTTGGACTTGCCGGCATCCCGCTCTTTAGCCAAAAAAGCATCAATGTCGACGGCAGCTTGCGGCCAGGAGGCAAAGCCTTCCTTTTGCACGAAGTCGGCAAACTCCAGCAAATCCTGCTGGTAGGCAGCAATCGTGTTCTGACTGAGCCCGCGCTCAACCTGGCTGTAGCGCAGGTAATCCGCGACCTGGTCGGTCAGCTTAGTCATTTTCCGGATCCTTGAACAGGGTGATCGTGCCGGCCGTCTTGTCCTGCTTGATCAGGCCCCGCTTGATCAAATGCCCCAAGGCCCGCTTGAAGGCGGACTTGGAGATGCCGAAGTAGTCCTTGATGGCTTGGGCGTCAGACTTGTCTGAGAAGTTCAGGGTCTTGTCGGCCTTGCGGCGCAGGGACATCAGGATCATTTCCGCGTCATCGTCGATTTCTTCAAAGGCCCGCGGCAGAACCGACATGTTCAAACGGCCATACTGGCTGACGCCGATCACCCGGGCCTTGACTTCCTCGCCCAGGCGCAATGGCCGGGTCATTTGCGATTCATGTATGAAGCCCAGGTAGTAGTCATTGGTCAGCACAAAGCAGCCAATGGTCTTGCTGGTATAGACCCGGGCCAGCAGGTTGCTGTTCTCCAGGTTGGCTGGGAAATGGACCGCGATTTGATCAAAGACGTTCTCGTCAGCCGGCTTGGCCCAGATCCGGTCCTTTTCATCAGTCTCCAGGCGCACCAAGAGCTGGTCGCCGATCTGCGGCCAGCGGGCGGGATCAAGCGGCAGGTCGTCAAGGGAAACGACGATGTCCTTGTCCGGCAGGCCAACGTCAACGAAGACCCCCAGCCCCCGCTGGCTTCTGGTCACCTTTCCCCAGCCATATTGGTCGGCCTGGGCAAAAGGCAGAAACTGCGTCATTTCCCGTTCGTGCTTCTGGTTGTCATAGATAAAGCCCGTGATCTCGTCGCCGATCTTTGGCGTTTCTTCCTGCGTCAATTCCTGCTTCTTCAACTCAAAAGTCAAGCCGTCAATTTGTACATAGTATGCCTGGTCATTGGCATTGGTAATTTTTCCCGTGCGGATTTCGCCCAGCATCTGTCTACCTCCAACTTTACATAATTCTAAATACTAAGTATACGTGATTATCTGCTGAATTGAAAGAATTATCTTTCCCGCGCGCAAAAAAGAGTCCAGCCAAAAGCTGAACTCTTCTTGATTAGGTTGATTGTTCTACTTTGTAACGCTGAATTACAGGTTAGAAACTTCACCTTGGTAGATTGCGCCACGACGTGCGTCAACAGTTACAGTTGAGCCGTCAGCAATCTTGCTGGTTGCGTCGGTAGCACCAACGACAACTGGAATGCCGAGTGATACGCCGACAACAGCTGCGTGGCTAGTCAAGCCTGAAGCTTCAACGACCATGCCTGAAGCCTTCTTGATAGCTGGCAGGTAGTCCTTGTCAGTTGACTTAGCAACCAGGATGTCACCTTCGTGAACCTTAGCGTTGGCTTCGTCAGCTGAGTTGGCTACAACGGCCTTGCCGATAACTGAGCCGTTGCCTACGCCCAAACCATGAGCAACTTGGTCGCCGATGATTTGCAGCTTCATCAGGTTGGTAGTGCCTGATTGGCCAACTGGAACGCCGGCAACGATGATTACGAGGTCGCCGTCCTTAGCAAAGCCCTTTTCCTTCGCTACGCGGGCAGCTTCTTCGAACATTTCGTCAGTGTCCTTTGGCTTGTCAACCAGAACTGGTTCAACGCCCCAAACGATACCCAATGAGTGTTGGATCTTTTCGTCGAAGGTCATGGCAACGATAGTTGCATCTGGACGGTACTTAGAAATCATACGAGCAGTGTAGCCGGAGCTAGTAGCAGTGATGATCGTCTTAACGCCCAATTCTTGAGCAGTCCGGACAACTGATTCACCGATGGCTTCAGTTACGTTTGAGCCCTTGTATTCTTCGAAGCGTTGCAGAGCAAGAGTGTTGCGCTTGTGCAGTTCTTCTTCAGTACGTACGTCGATGTCGTGCATAGCTTGAACTGATTGTACTGGGTACAAGCCGTTAGCTGATTCACCTGACAGCATGGTTGCGTCAGTACCGTCAAGAACGGCGTTGGCAACGTCAGTTACTTCGGCACGGGTTGGACGAGGTTGTTCTTGCATTGAGTCAAGCATTTGCGTAGCAGTGATAACTGGCTTGCCCAATGAGTTGCACTTCTTGATCAAGGTCTTTTGAACGAATGGTACGTTGATGAATGGGATTTCAACACCCATGTCACCACGAGCAACCATCAAACCGTCTGAAACTTGCAAGATTTCGTCGATGTTGTCGATACCTTCTTGTGATTCAATCTTTGGGAAGATCTTTACGTAGTAAGCGTTGTGAGCTTCGCAAAGGGCACGAATGTCAAGAACGTCTTGAGCCTTACGTACGAATGAGGCGAAGATGAAGTTGATGCCGTGTTCCAAACCAAAGTTGATGTCGTCAGTGTCCTTTTCAGTGATCCCTGGGAGGCGGATTTCAACGCCAGGAGCGTTAACACCCTTCTTTGAGCCGATCACGCCAGTGTTTTGAGCTTCACAAACCAATTCGCGCTTTTCTTCGTCCTTGGCCTTGATAGTCAAGCCAACAGCACCGTCGTCGATCAGAACAGTACCACCAACGTGGGTGTCATCGTACAGACCTGGGTAGGTAACGTGGATCATGTCCTTGTTGCCGGCCTTAGTAGCGTCCATAGAAATACGGATTTCGTCACCAGTGTTGATCGTGAACTTGCCGCCTTCTTGGTCAGTAGTTCTGATTTCAGCACCCTTGGTGTCCAGAGCGATACCCAGAAGCTTGCCAGTCTTCTTTTCGATATCGCGAACCATCTTCATTCTGCTAAGGTGTTCTTCGTGGTCACCGTGTGAGAAGTTGAAACGGAAAACGTTCGCACCGGCTTCGACCAACTTAGTAATAGTTTCTTCATCGTTTGAAGCTGGCCCTAAAGTACTAACAATCTTAGTCTTTTTCATCTGAAAAAATCTCCCTAAAAAAATTTAAAAAACAACTTTCTTGCCAAAGCCTGGATTCAGAAGGCTACTTAGAAACTTCTGAGTTAAGCTTCAGCAAGCTGTAGTCACCCTTGTGAGTATTCTCAAACAGATCAAGGATGTCATGCGCAGTTACTTCACCGTGTTCCATGCCCACAGCGAGACCACCCTTGCCTTCAAGAAGCAAGTGAACGGCTGCGTTGCCCAGCTTGGTAGCAAGCACGCGGTCGGAAACCGTTGGCGTGCCACCACGCTGCATGTGGCCCAAAACATTGGCACGAGCATCGAAGTCACCATACTTCTTCAGTTCGGCCATAAATTCTTCAGCAGTCATGACGCCTTCAGCGACAACAACCAAACCGTGGTCCTTGCCTCTTTCTTGCGCGGCCTTCAAACGGTCCGCGATTTCCTTGACGTCGTATGGCTTTTCAGGAATGACAATCGCGTCAGCACCACAGGCAACGCCGACCCGCATCGCAATGTCGCCGCAGTTGCGGCCCATTACGTTGACGATGAAGACCCGGTGGTGACTTGATGCAGTGTCGCGGATCTTGTCGATCGCGTCCATTGCAGTCATGCAGGCCGTGTCATAGCCGATGGTTGCTTCAGTGTAAGGGATGTCGTTGTCAATCGTGCCTGGCAGGCCGATTGAGTTGAAGCCGCGGCGGGTCAGTGCCAAGGCACCGTGGTAAGAACCGTCACCGCCGATGACGACAACCGCGTCAATCCCGTGCTTCTTCAATTGTGCAATACCAGCCAGCTGACCTTCTTCATTTGCAAATTCTGGGTAACGTGCAGTGTAGAGGAAGGTACCTGGCGTGTTGATCTTGTGCGCTACATCTTCACTGTCCAATGGGAAGATGTCGCCTGCGACCAACCCTGCAAAGCCGTATCTGATGCCGAAGACTTCCAAACCGTTGTCCATGGCGGTTCTAGCTACGGCTCTGACGGCTGCATTCATACCAGGGGCGTCGCCGCCGCTAGTTAAAATACCAATCCGTTTCATGAATTCACCTCATCATGATCTAAATTGTGTAATATCTCACATCACCTAGATAATAACATTTTTATCCGCTAAAGTCTTGTAAAATCTAGCTTGAAAGCAGAATTTTTTCTATTTTTTGCCTGTTAGGGCTTACAAAGCCCAAGCCACCGCCTGGGCCTTTTTGATTAGTCAAAATTCCCTTGAAATTTTCGAAAAAATCGCAGGTCTGGCGGCTGAAAAAGCCATGAAACGACTTTCATCCAGGCAATTTGCCAAAAGGATCACGAGCGCAGGTGGAACTGCTTGAGCTGGTAGAGCTTGAATTCTAGCTGACTGGGATCGGGGTAGCCCTTGATCGCCTCCAGGCGCAGGACGTAGTAGCCGCCTTGAACCAAATCCGGGTGCAGGCGGGCCAGCTGCTCGGCAAAGATCATGACCTTGTAGGAGCCGGTCGAATCAGCAAAGATGGTCGTTGCCATCTCTTCCCCGTGCTTGTCGGGCTTGATCCTGAAGGAGCGCAGCTGGGCGATCGCGTTGGCTTCTTCCTTTAAGCTGAAGTCGGCCAGGCGCTTCATGTCCTGGTAGTGCTGGTCAAAGTACTTCTCAACGCGCCGCTGCTGGATGTCGGTCACGGCTTCCCCTTCCTCGCGGGTCTTTTTGGCCGCGGCAATCTCCTTGCCGCTTAAGGCTTTCAAGGCGCGCAGCTCCAGGCTGTACTCGCGCTGCTTGTAGTTGTCCTCTTTCTTGACCAGGTCCAGCAGGTAGATGCCGCCAGGCTTTAAGAGCTGCCGGTAGCGCTGGTAGGCTTCCGGGAACAAGGTCACCCATTCCTGGCTCTGTCCGTCAAAAAAGGCGGCGTTGGTCCCGGGAGCTCCGGCATTGCGGCCCCGCTTGGCTACCCAGTCGCGGCTTTCCTTGTATTCGGCAATGACGCTCCCCCGGCCGCCCACTGGCAATTGGGCAAAATTGCCAGCCTTAAAGCGCGGGCCCAGATTGAGCTTGGCCTGCAGCAGCAGCGGCACCGTCACGCTAAAGCCCATGGCTTTGAGCTCCATGGCGATTTTTTGGTCCGGGCGGGCTTTTTCGCCGGTATAAGGCTTGATGGACAGGATCTGCTGGAGCATGGGGCTGTCCAGGGACAGCTTGGCATTGTCAAGCCGGTCGCTCAAAGTGGCCAGCAGCTCGTTGCGGTCTTCGCCCAGGCTGTCAAAGGCCCCGGCCTCAATCAAGGAGCGCAGGGCCTGCTCTTTTCGCAGATCCGGCTCCAGCTTGCCCAAAAAGTCGTCAAAGCTGGTGATCGGCTTGGGCATCCCCGTGATTGCCGCGATCAATTCCCGGCTGAGGCCCAGGATCGACTTGAAGCCCACGCAGATCCGGCCCTTGACCAGGGAAAAAGTGCTTTTGCTTTGGTTGATGTCTGGCCCGAAAACCGCCACGCCCAGCTGGCGGGCGTCATTGATGGCCTGTTCCCGGTCCTTGCCCCGGGACTGGTCCAGCATCTCCACGAAGAACTCACGCGGAAAGTGGACTTCCAGATAAGCTTCCCAGTAAGAAAAGAGCGAGTAGGCCACGGCGTGGGACTTGTTGAAGCCGTAGTCGGCAAACGGGGCGATCTGGTCAAAGACCTGCCCAGCCTGCTCCGCGCTCTTGCCCATTTGCTTGGCCCCTTCGATGAACCGCTGGCGCTCATCCTGCAGCAGCCGCGCGTTTTTCTTGGAGATGGCCCGGCGGAAGATGTCAGCCTGGGCCAGACTGAAGCCCGCGTATGCCTGGGCGGCCTGGATGATCTGCTCCTGGTAGACGAAGTAGCCATAAGTCTCCTGCAGGATGGGCGCGAGACTTGGGTCGGGATAGGCCACGGCCTGCTTGCCGTGCTTTCTGGCGATGTAGTCGGGGATGCTGTCCTTGGGTCCTGGCCGGTAGAGGGCGGTCATGGCACAAAGGTCAGCGAAAGTTTCCGGATGCAGCTGGCGCAGGAACTTCTGCATCTCTCCTGATCCGAACTGGAAGATCAGGCTGGTCTGGCCCCTTTGAAAAAGCCGGTAGGTGGCCGGATCATCCAGAGGAATCTGTTCCGGGACCAGCTTGACCCCTTCTGCCTGAATTCTGTTGACCACCTTGCCGAAGAACTCCAGGTTGGTCAAGACCAGGAAGTCGATCTTGAGCAGGCCGTATTTTTCCACGTACTCCTTGGTCTGCTGCACGGTCCATAAGGGGTTTTCCTTGCCCTTCATCAAGCCCGTTCTGGCCGCCAGGGAGTCCTGGCTGATGACGACGCCGGGCGCGTGGGTCCCGGTGTCGGCCGGCAAGTCCTCCAGCCTTAAGGCCGTCTGGTAGACCAGGCGGTTCAAGGGGCTGGCGCTCAACAGGCTCCTGAAGGCCAATTCCTGGTCATAGGCCTGCTTTAAGCGGGTCTGCTGGCCCATGGCCTGCTTAAGCTTGGCGATCGCCGGGGGCTTCAGGCCAAAGACCTCGCCCACCCGGTCCAGGGCGCTTTTGGCCTTCAGGGCCGTCAAAGCCAGAATCCGAGCCACCCGGTCCGACCCCTGGCCCGGCCGCGCGACTTGCCCATACTTGCGGTAGACGTAGTCGATCGCGACTTTCTGCCCCTCGCTGGTAAAGTCCAAGTCGATGTCGGGCATCGTTGACCGGGCTGGATTCAAGAAGCGCTCAAAGAGCAAGCCGTACTTGAGGGGATCAACCCTGGTGATGTCCAAGGCGTAAGCCACCAGAGACCCGGCGGCCGACCCTCTGCCTGGTCCCAGCAAGACCCCCTGTTTCCGACAATTGGCCACGATATCGGCCACGATCAGGAAGTAGTCGTCAAAGCCCATCTGGTGGATCACTTGCAATTCATAGTCCAGGCGCTTTTGGTATTCCGCCTGCCGGGCCGGCGGCAAACTGGCAGCTATCCGCTTTAAGCCGGCATTGGCCAGCTGGGCCAGATATTCTCCGGAAGTCGGGCAGACGTTTTGGGCAAATACCGGCAATTGGGGCTTTTGGAAGGGAATTTCCGCCTGGCACTTGCTGGCAATGACCCAGCTGTTCTCCAGTGCTGCTTCCAAGCCGTATTTCTGGCAGCGGTCGGCCAAATCCTGGGCCGGCGCAAGAGCGTGCGAGCCTTTTTCGGCAATTTTTTCCGTGATTTCCTGGCTGGACATGACCCGCTTGTGCTTGATCGCGTCCATGACCTTGACCAAAAACTGGTCTTCTGGATCAAGGTAGCGGACGTCTTCAACGGCGACCAGGCCTGGCTGGAAGTTGGGGCCCTTGTCCCCATTCTTGTCCGCCAAGGCCGCGGCCAGCTGCTTGACATAGTCGTCATAGTCCTGCAAAAGCAAGCTGGCATAGACGCCAAGGTAGAGGTCGCAGCTTTCGTCAAGCAGGCCGGCCAGCGCTTCAACGTAGCGGCAGCCTTCCTCGACGCTCATTCCCTGGTCAAACATCATCCGCAGCTCGCTGGCGGGGCTGGCAGGCACGATGACCACCAAGTCATGAAAATATTTCTTGACCTGCCCTGGGATCAGCACCCGGTCGCTCTGCAAGTCATCGGTCTGGATGCAGGCCGCGCTGGACAGGCGCATCAAGGCTTCATAGCCGGCCTGGTTCTTGGCCAAAAAGATCAGGTCATAGCGGCGCTGGTCATCCACCAGCCCGCTTAGCCGGGCACTCAAGCCCAGGATTGGCTTGATGCCGGCTTCCTTGGCCGCTTGGTAGAATTCAGGCAGGCCAAAGCTGAAATCGACGTCGGTCAAGGCCACGGCTTCATAGCCCCGCTTCTTGGCGGCCTGGACCAGATCCCGGGGCTTGACGGGACTGGACAAAATCGTATTGGCCGACATGGTCTCAAGTGCGGCAATTTTCATTTTTTCACCCTCCTTCTTGCTCCAATTATAGCAAAGTGTCCCCCGGGCAACTGTTGAAAAGGGGCCGGAGTTCTGCTAAAATTCTTAGCGAAAGAAGGAAAAGCATATGGGACGTTACATTGGACGCAGCATTGTCTGCATGGTCTGGGGGATGGTCTTTACCTTCATCATCGGTTTCATCGGTGGTCCCCTGGTTCAACACACATACCAGCCGGCTCATTTGCTGCTCGTCGGTGCCATCTTTGGCCTGCTTTTTGCTTTGATTATTCCAACGATCACGGCCAAGTCAGTCAAGGACGACTCTGAATACAGCAAATAACCGCAATATTTTGGCAAGGCCAGTCACGAAAGTGGCTGGTCTTTTTTGCTGCTGGAAGATTTATTGGCAAATCAGCCTTTTTAGCCATTATTACAGGCAAAAAATGGTATGATATCTTCAGTAATTTGTTATTTTAAGGAAGTTAATAGAACAACAATGAAAGACAATCTCATCGTATTTAAAGTAGGGACTTCTTCATTGACCACGCCTGAGGGCGACCTCGACGCCGGCAAGCTGAAGAAGATCACCTTGCAGCTGGCCCAGCTCCACCAAGCGGGCTACAAGCTGGTCCTTGTTACTTCCGGCTCAATCGCGGCCGGCTTCAGACGTCTGGGCTTTGACAAGCGACCCAAGAAGACGGCTGACAAGCAGGCCGCCGCGGCAGTTGGCCAGGGGCTGTTGATTGAAGAGTACACCCGCAATCTTTTGGCCAAGGGCATCGTCTCCGCCCAAGTCCTGCTGACCCAGTCCGACTTCGCGGACAGCCGCCGCTACCAAAATGCCTCCAATGCCCTGAACGTGCTCTTGAACCACCAGGTAATCCCGATCATCAATGAAAACGACACCATTGCCGTTGACGAATTGAAGGTTGGCGACAACGACACCCTTTCCGCCCAAGTGGCCGCCCTTTTAAAGGCCGACCTCCTGGTCCTTTTGACCGACGTGCCCGGCCTTTACACTGCCAACCCACGCAAGGACCCGGACGCCAAGCCGATCCCCGTGATCGAGAACATCACCCCCAAGACCTTCCAGATCGCTGGCGGGGCGGGATCAGCCAACGGGACTGGCGGCATGGCCACCAAGATCAAGGCCGCTGACATGGCCACCAAGTCCGGCGTGCCAGTCTTCATCTGTTCGTCTGCCGACTCGCAGGCCCTGATTGAAGCGGTCAGCCAGGACAACCAGGGGACCCTTTTTACGGCCAACGACAAGGCCTTCAACCAAAAGAAGCAGTGGCTGGCCTTCTACGCCCCAACTGCCGCCCGCATTTTCATCGACCAGGGCGCCGTGCACGCCATGGCCAAGGAAGGCTCTTCCCTGTTGATCTCCGGGATCAAGCAGATTCAAGGCAGCTTCAAGAAGGACGACATCGTCGAAGTCTACAGCCAGCAGTCCAAGAAGCTGATCGGCAAGGGCAAGGCCCGCTTCTCCAAGCCCGTCCTGCTGGAAATTCTTGACCAGAACCACCCTGAAGGGATCTTCATCCACCGCGATGACTGGGTGACTACTTTATAAAGACATAAATACGAGGAAACGCAATATGGAAGAATCAATCACCCAAAAGCAGCTGGATCTCCTGGTTGACCACAAGCTGGAGATCAACACCGCGCTGACCGCGGACAAAAACGATGCCCTGGCCAAGATGGCTGACGCCCTTGAAGACGCCAGCGACCGCATTTTGGCCGCCAATGAGCAAGACTTGGCCAAAGCCCAGGGCAAGATTTCCGACGTCATGCTGGACCGCCTGCGCCTGTCAAAAGACCGGATCAAGGGCATGGCTGACGGCATCCGGGCCTTGATCAGCCTGCCAGACCCAGTCGGCCTGGTGCTTGACGAGCACGAAACGCCAAATGGCCTGGACATCGTCAAGAAGTCCGTTCCTTTTGGCGTCATCGGCATCATCTATGAAAGCCGGCCAAACGTTACTTCTGACGCTGCCGCCCTGGCCTTGAAGTCAGGCAACGCCGTCATGCTCAGAAGCGGCAAGGACGCCTTCAACTCCGCTGAAGCCATCGTTGAAGCCTTAAAGGCCGGCTTAGCCCAAAGCCGGATTTCTCCTGACTGCATCCAACTGGCCCAGGACACCAGCCACCAGTCAAGCCAGGAAATGATGACGGCCCGCGGCAAGCTGGACCTCCTCCTTCCTCGCGGGGGCAGAGGCTTGATCCAAGCCATCGTGCAAAACGCGACCGTGCCGGTAATTGAGACCGGGACCGGGATCTGCCACATCTACGTCAACAAGGACGCCGACCAGGAAAAGGCCTTGAAGATCATCGACAACGCCAAGACCCAGCGGCCATCAGTCTGCAACGCGGCTGAAGTCTGCCTGGTCGACGCGGCCATTGCCGGCGAATTTTTGCCAAAATTGGACCGGCTCTTTAAGGGACGGGTCGAAATGCGGGCTGACCAAGTCGCCAAAAAGTACCTGCTAGACGCCAAGGCCGCCGGCCCGGACGACTTTGACACGGAATTCCTGGACTACGTCATGGCCATCGGGGTGGTCAAGGACGTCAAGGAAGCCATTGCCCACATCAATCGGCACTCAACCCACCACTCAGAAGCCATCATCACTGAAGACCCGGCCGCCGCTGACCTCTTCACCACGATGATCGACTCAGCCGCGGTCTACGTGAACGCCTCAACCCGCTTTACTGACGGCGGGCAGTTTGGGATGGGCTGCGAATTCGGCATTTCCACCCAAAAGATGCATGCCCGCGGGCCAATGGGGCTCAAAGAGCTGACGACTTACAAGTACGTCATCAAGGGCAACGGGCAGACCAGAGACTAGTCAAGCAGAACAAAAGAAAAGGAGTCTTTTTTTCATGAAAGTTGGTTTTATTGGATTAGGCAACATGGGCGGCGCGATCGCCAAGGCCGTAGCCAAGGTTGACGGCGTGGACCTGCTTTTGTCAAGCCACAACCCGGTCAAGGCCGGCAAGCTGCAGAAAGAAATTGGCGGCGAGCTGGCCAGCAATCAGGAAGTCGCCGCTAAGAGCGACGTGGTCTTTTTGGGCGTCAAGCCTTATCAAGTTGGCGCGGTTATCAGCGACTTAGGCAGCGCTGTCGACAATCATGCCCTCTGGATCTCCATGGCCACTGGCGTGGCTTTGAGTGACCTGGCCCGGCTTTTGCCAGGCCATGACCTGGTCCGCATGATGCCCAACACCCCGGTCGCCATTGGCGAAGGGATGACCAGCTTCACGGCCAAGAGCGCTGAGGGTCGTGACCTGTTCAAGCGGCTGCTGGCCAAGTCAGGCCAAGTCGTGGAAATTCCTGAAAGCCTGATGGACGCGGCTACAGCCGTGGCCGGCTGCGGACCAGCCTTCGTCTACCAGTTCATCGAAGCCATGGGCGATGCCGGCGTGCAAAACGGCCTCAGCCGCCAGGATGCCATCGAAATGGCCGCGCAAACCGTTCTTGGCAGCGCAAAGATGGTCTTGGCCACCGGCCAGCACCCAGCCCAGCTCCGCGACGCCGTCACCTCACCAGGCGGCTCAACCATCGCCGGCGTGGTTGCCCTTGAAAGAGATGGCTTCCGCTACGCCACGATCGACGCCATCAACAGCGCCTTGAAGAGAAACCAGGAATTGGGTTAAAATAAACAGGCGTATCAAAAAACAAGATCTATCGACCATCTACGTTCACAATCAAACATACACAAATATACGCGCAAAAAGAGCTCCAGCTAGATGCTGGAGCTCTTTTGCTGTGGTCTCATTCAGCGGATGCCGCTGATCCAGAAATTGTAGGCCAGATACAAGGCTGCAGCTAAAAAGTCCAGCAGGCAGGCCAGCAGGATTGCCGCCAGCGGCCGGTACTTCTTGGCCAGGTAGTAGTTGGCCTCTTCAAACAGGATGAGCAGCCAGGGAATGACCAGCAGATCGCCCAGTTCCGCCTTTTTGCTCCAAGGCGCGGCCAGGGTGACCAGGGCCAGGATGCCCAGCAGCAGGTACCTGCCCTGCTTGCGGTATTTCTCGTACCATTTTTTCATGCGATGAATCCTGCCTCACTATCAAAGCGCTACATCAAGCGCTCGTCGTAAATGGCCCGCTTGCCGCCAACGTACTTTGGCCGGCGGCGGGCACAGATGATGTTTGCCTCGCCAATCTTGTCCATGGAGATCCGCAGCGGCACGACGACCGGGTGAATGTGCATCCCGATCAAAGTCCCGCCAATGTCGATTCCGGCTTCAGCGCGGGCATGAATGTCCTCAACCAAGACCGCGTCAGCCATCTTCTGGTAGGCTACGGTCGCGAAAGCCCCGCCAGCGTGGTTGGGCTGGGGAATGGCGTTGACCTGCTCCAGGTCATACTTTTCCATGGCTGCCCGCTTGACGACCAAAGCCCGGTTCAAGTGCTCGCAGCACTGCGCCGCCAGGTAGATGCCCTTGGCGTCAAGCACCTTGCTGATGCCGTTATACAAGGCTTCTGCCACGTCCGTGCTGGTATTGGTCCCGATCGTCTCCCCCAATACCTCGCTGGATGAGCAGCCAACGACAAACATTTGGCCCGCCTTGATCCGGGAAGCTTCAACGATTTCCCGGGTGGCTTTTTCCGCTTGCTTGGAAATTTCATTTAAATCCATACATAAGCCTCCATTCAAAGATAAAATTGTTTCTGTGTCTTTATTCTAATACAAATCAGCAAAAAGTCGGATAAATGCGGGCAATTTAGCATTTTCCCCGCCTGCTCCCGCGAAAAATGCTAAAATCAGGGCAAACATCACGAAAAAAAGATCAATCTTTGGAGTAAACAATGCAAAAAGACCGAACTTTTGTCAGAATCACTTTTTACTTCGTGGTGGCCTCAATGGCCATCTCCTTATGCAGCACAGCCTGGAAGATCTTGATCGGTCACCAGGGCAAGTACAGCCTGGTCGCCGCGGAAGTGGCCGCCGGCCTCTTGCTGGTGCTCGTTCCGGCCTTCTTAAGCCGGATCTTCCGCTTCCAGCTGCCGACCTTCCTCTATTTCTTCTTTATGGCCTTCATCTACTGTGCCATCTACCTGGGAGACGCCTACCGCTTCTACTACATCCCCTACTGGGACAAGTTCCTCCACCTGATCAGCGGCGCTCTCTTGCTGGGCTTGGGCTTTGCCGTCCTGGGCCTTTTGCAGAAGCAGCCCGACCGCCTCTCGCCCGCCTTTCTTTGCCTCTATGGGATCGCCTTTGCCGTCTTCTGCGGGGTCTTATGGGAATTCTATGAATTCAGCGTCGACAGCTTCTTTGCCATGGACCTGCAGCGCTACGCCGCCAAGGGCCGGGACCTGCCCGGACGGGCAGCCTTGATGGACACCATGGGCGACCTCTTTGCTGATGCTGCCGGCAGCGCCCTCTTCAGCCTTTACGCTTACTGGCGCTTGAAAAAGGATCCCGCCTGGCTGACCAGCTTCTTCTTCAAAAAGAGCTGAAACAAGCAAATCAATCCAGTTCAAAAGCCTAAATCGTCCGCTTGACCGCGGCCAAGAGCGCTTTTTGCGACATGTCCTTATGACGGAGACTGTCAAGGACGTGCCGGTCAATCGTGCCCTTAGTCAGCAAATGGTGGATGATGACGGGCTTTTTTTGTCCCTGCCGGTAAAGGCGGCCGTTCATCTGCTGGTACTGCTCCAAACTCCAAGGCAGGGTAAACCAGACCAATGTATGACCGCCCTCTTGCAGGTTCAATCCCGCCCCCGCGCTGGCCGGCTGGACCAGCATGACCGGAAGCTTGCCGGCATTCCATTTTCTGACCATGGCCGGACTGCCGTCAAACACGACCGCCTCCTGGTCATTTTTGGCATAATAAGCCAGCAGGCGCTTGGCATCCGACTTGAAATGATAGGCCACCAGGCATGGCGAAGGCGTGTTGCTCGTGATATAGAAGCAACGCGCCAGTTTTTCGTCAAAAATCGTGTCGTAATTGACCCCATCCTCTTCATAAATGGCCCCGGTCGCCAATTGCAGCAGGCGGCCAGCCAGCACGGCAGCGTTCTCAGCCGTGATCTCCTGCCCGCCCGTCAATTGGACCAGCTGGTCTTCTTTCAGTTCCTGGTAGACCTTCCGGGCCCGCGGCGGCATTTCGACCGTGTCTTCCACTTGGGTCAGCGGCGGCAGCTTGATGGTCGAGTTCTTCATAGAGATGACGATGTCGTCGATCTTCCGGTAGATCTCCTGCTCGCTACCCGGTATGATCTTCCATTGCACTGGGTGATTGTTCACGATCATCCCCGGCTTAAAATACTTTTCCCGGTAGGCGGTGATCGATTTTTCCAGCCGCTGGCCCTGGTCCAGCAGGTAGATCTGCGACCACAGGTCTTCAAGCGAGTTTGGCGCCGGGGTGCCCGTCAGCTCAATGATCCGGTCAATCTTGGGCCGCACCCGCCGCAGCGCCTTAAACCTTTTGGCGGTGGGCGACTTAAAGGACTGGGACTCATCGATGACGACGGTCTTGAAGACCCAAGGACAGTTCTCAACCAGGTTGACGACCATTTCCCGGTTGATGAAGTACATCTGCCAATCCTTCTTCATGGCCTTTTTGACCGCGTCCTGGTAGAGCTCGCCGCGCTTTTTCGGAGTCAGGTTGCGGCCTTGCTCATCAACCACGAAGGACTGGGTCTTAAAAGGCAGTTGCCACTTGGCAAGCTCATCCTGCCAGGTCGAGCGGGCGATGGCTTTGGGCGCGATGACCAGGATGTGGCCGGACATCCCCTTTTGCCGCAGCTCCTGCAAGGCCGCCAGCGTGGTCAAGGTCTTCCCTAAGCCGATGTCCAAAAAGATCCCGCAATACGGGTGCTCAATGATGAAGTTCATCGCGTAGACCTGGTAGTCGTGCAGCGGGATCTCCGTGTCATTGACCAGCATCTTGACGTCGACCGGCTTAGGCTGAAAGGCTGCTTGGGCGGGCTGATCAGCCTGCTCCAGCACCACCCCGGTCAAGTTGAAGCCTTTTTCCGTCGTCGTCAGGTTCAAGGTGACCTCGCTTCCGGCCTTGATTTCTCCTTGGCCAAAGAGCTGCTTCAAGCGTCTGCCCTCGTTTTTGGCGACCCAGGGCAAGATGCCGGCATTGGCCTCGCCCGTAAAGAAGTTCCCAGCCTGCAAGTCCTGGGGATCAGGACGAAAAAGGGCCCTGACCGCGGCCTCGCCGGCCGTCTGCTCTGCCCCCTTGGCCAGCACGAAAGCCTGGCTGATCGTCAAAAAGGCATAAGGGCGGGCATGGACCGGCAAACCCTGCTGTTTTTCCAAAGCCTGCAGCCGGGCCAGCTCCTCGCCCATGACGAAATTGGCCAGATGGCTCTTGAACACCCGCCCGTGGACCTTGACGCTCTCTCCTGGTCTGATCTTCGTCATTGCTTGCTCCTTTCAGTCCTGATTTTTTGTCAAAATAATGCTTCCATTTAAGTATATCAAAGCTGGCAAGCAGACCCAAAAACCAGTGCCCTGCCGTGTTTTTACCACATTCGATTGCCCAAATCAAAAAACGCTCATCTAAATTAGATGAGCGTCCTAAGGCCTTTCCCAAGTTAATGTCTTAACTTACGATTCTGGCCTTTTTAAATTAATAGAAGCGGTAGTACTTCTTGGTATCCACGTGAATTGGACCATGGGTCAGGTATTCGCTGAACATCTGCACGTAGTCCTTGTCCAAGGTAAATTCGATCTTGTCCATGCTGTATTCTGGATAAAAGCCGCCGCCGTTGGCCCGGTAGTTGTTGACGGCCAGGTGGTAGACCTTGTCGTCATCCAGCGGCTGGCCATGCAAGAGCAGCTTGGTCAGGCGCTGGCCTTCTGGCTTGGAGAGATCGGCCTCGTATTCCAGCGGGTAGAAGACGTCAAAATGATACAGCTCCGGCTTTGGCTTGATGTAGCGGTCGATAAAGTGGATTGACCCGTCTGCATCCTTGCGCAGAAAGGTCGCGGTATGCTCCACGATATGGCGCAGCTGCTTGCCGGTCAGCTTGACCCGGACCAATTGGTTGGCATATGGGTAGTTGAGCAGGATATCCCGCATCGTCACCGTCTTGCCAAAGCCCTTGGCCCGGTCGTTCATGACGGCCGTGGCTGAGACGTCAGCATCAGTAAAGTAGAGCTGCATCTGCTGGAGGAGGTTGATGAAAGGCGCCCCTTCGATTCTCCCCTTGTTGGCGTCGGCAATTGGCGCCGGCTCGTCCAGCTGGGCGATTGGCTGGTCCAGCCAGGCTTGGGTGGCCTGGTCCAGCGGCTTGACGATCTTGACGATCTCTGGGTCTGATTCATAGTCCTTGGTATCGATCAGTTTGCTGTCCACGCTGTTGATCTTGACCCCATCAGCGGTCTTGTCCAGGTCGAAGACGACCTCGGCAATGGCTTCGCCCCGGTAGCCCGGCTGCACGCATGGCTTGCCGTCCTTGATCACGTTCAAGCGCCGGTGCTGGTGGCCTGTCAGCATGACGTCCACTTCCGGAATCTCAGTCAGGATCCGGTAGCCTTCGTTTTCCCCGTTGTGCGGCTCAGTTGCCGTGCCCGTCTCCAAGTCGCTTTCAAAGCCGCCGTGGTAAAGGACGGCCAAGAGGTCAACCTGGGGCTTGATGATCTTGGCAAAACGCTTGATCTGGTCAAAAGCCGACTTGAAATCCAGGCCCTTGATCCGGTCAGCTGCTTCCCAGTGGGGGATGTACTGGGTCGTAATTCCCAAGACGCCGACCTTGACGCCGTCCCGTTCAAGAATCACGTAGTCCCGGCCAAGGCTTGGCACCTGGGTCGCTTGGTCAAGGATGTTGCAGTTGACGAAGGGAGCCTTGTTGTTGTCCACATAGTAGGCCTGGTAGTCCTGGCCAAAGTTGAAGTCGTGGTTGCCCAGGCAACGGACGTCATAGCCGACCGCGTTGTAGGCCGCCGTGAAGCGGGCCAGGTTGTCCAGGTTCTTGGAGCCATGAGCATAGGCAGCCAGCGGCGACCCCTGCAGGCAGTCGCCGGCATCAGTTACGATGACGTGGTCTTCCCCCCACTTGGCCTTCTCAGACTTGATGGCACTGGCCACGCGACTTAAGCCGAATGGCGCGTCATATTCGCCATCGTTTTGGTAGTCCGTTGGCAAAAGATAGCCGTGCGTGTCGCTAGAGTGCAAAAACACTAATTTCATTTTCCCTATTCCTCGATCCTTGCTCGAATTTTTTGCATAAAAAAAGACACCAGAAATACAGGTGTCTTTTGATTAGTCGTTATCGCTAGCGTTGTTTTCGTTCAACACTTGACGACCCTTGTAGTAGCCCTTTGGGGATACGCGGTGGCTCAAGCGGTATTCGCCAGTAGTTGCATCGTAGTGCATTGCTGGGACGCTGAGCTTCAAGTGAGCGCGACGTGAACGTTTCTTTTGCTTAGAAGTATGTCTTGCAGGAACTGCCATTTATAACTGATCTCCTTTATTGTAGAATCACGGTACCAGGTCCTTGACCTGAAATACTCAAGTAATTAAATAATACTATTGTCAAACAAATAAATCAAGGAAAACATGGGTGATTTATTTGCGGGACGCAAATTGCAGGGAAAGATAGTCCCCAATCGTCGGGAATAAGCCATAAAGCTTGGCGGCTGCCGCCAGGCTCAGCGGCAGGTTGAGCTCGCGCTTGTTGCTGCCGAAGTAGTGAACCACCTGCCAGGCCACGTCATCTGGGTCCAAAACGAATTCTTGCACGTTCTTCAGGTATTCCCCTGACTGGTCGGCCACGTTGAAGAAGTTGGTGTAGACCGGACCTGGGTTGACCGTCATCACCTTGACTCCAAATGGCTTGAGCTCTAGGCGCAAGACGTTGGAGAACTGGATGACGGCTGCCTTGGCGGCGCTATAGGCCGCGGACTTGACCGTCGGCACCTTGCCGGCGATTGAGCCGAAGTTGACGATCTGGCCGCTTCGCTGGTCCAGCATCACCCGGCCAACCAGGCGCGTCAAGTACATCAAGCCCAAGACGTCGACTTGGAACATGTTGGCCGCGTCAGCCATGTCGCTGTCCATGAAGCTGGCAAATTTTCCAAAGCCAGCTGCGTTGACCAGGTAGTCAATGTGGCTGACCGACTTGACGATCTTCTGGAAGCTGGCCTCGATTTGGTCCGCGTCCCCCAGGTCAGTCGCAAAGGCAAAGGCCTCCGAGCCTGACAGCTCTCTGGCCTCAGCCGCGATCTCGGCCAGCTTCTCCTGGCGGCGGGCCAGAAGGATCAGGGTTGCCCCTCTCCCGGCGCTTTCCAGGGCAATGGACCGGCCAATGCCGGAGCTGGCCCCGGTCACCACGACAACTTTGTTGCGTAAAGAATCACTCATTTTTACTCGCTAACCTTTCATTGGAATTACAAAACAGTCTAAATCTTTGGCGAGCGTCGTCTTTGGGAAGATCTTGCGCGCTTGACTGACCATTTGGCTGGCCAGTGGTCCCACATAGCGGGCTGAGACGTGCGTCAGGTAAAGCTGCCCTACCTGGCAGGCACGCGCTGTCTCAGCCGCTTGAACACAGGTTGAGTGGTAGTATTCACGGGCCAGCTTGCTCTCACTGGCATCGAAAGTCGCCTCGTGAACCAAGACGTCAGCCTGGTCGGCCAGCTGGCGGATGGCTGGCGTTGAACGGGTATCATAGATAATCGTGACTACCCGTCCCTGCTTGGCCGGACCCAGGAAGTCCTTGCCGTTTAAGACCGTTCCATCTGCCAGGGCCACTTGTTCGCCCCTCTTTAGTTTACCAAGCAATGGCCCATTTGGCACGTGAAATTCGGCCAATTTGTCCATTAAAAGCTCGCCTGGCCGGCTGGGCTCAACTACCCTGAAGCCCCAGCTGTCGATGCGGTGGTCCAGTTTTTCGGTATAGACCTCAAACCCATTCTCGCTGAAGAGCTTGCCGCCTTTTTCAAGAGTGACGAACTTGATTGGGTAGGAGATCTTGCTTTTGGAAATCCGCAAAGCCGTCCGCACGAACTGCTCGATTCCCGCTGGCCCATAGATGGTCAACGGACCGACGTCTCCTTGAAAAGAGCGCGTCGACAAGAGACCCGGCAAACCAAAGATGTGGTCGCCGTGGTTGTGCGAAATAAAAATCTTTGTCACTTTGCGCAAGCGGATATTGGTCCGCAGGATTTGGTGCTGGGTCGCTTCCCCGCAGTCAAAGAGCCAAATCTCATTCAGTTCGTCCAGCAGCTTCAAGGCCAGGCTGGACACGTTGCGCAGCTTTGAAGGCTGGCCTGAGCATGTTCCCAAAAATTCAAGTTCCATTTAATCCCTATTCTTCTTTTAATAAAAACTATCCGACAAAAATGTCAGATAGCTGCTTGCCTTTTTAATTCAGCCTAGCCGTTTTCGCAGATGTGCTTGACGACATAGGCACTGTAGTAGTTTTGCCCCAGATCGTTGGGGTGGGTCTTGTCCCCGTAGAACCAGTCAGGATGACTGGCTGAATGCCCGTACCAGTCGATGACCTTGAAGTTCTTGTACTTCTTGGCCTCCTGCTGGAGCTGGTCGTTGACCTGATTTTGCCAAGAGCGGGTTGGCACGTGTACGTTGATCCAGAACAGCTGGCGCTTAGGGCCAATGATCTGCATGATCTGCTTGATCTCTCCGTCAGTGAAAGGACCGTTGGTCCCTAGGCCAATCAAGACCTTTTGCTGGAGCTCGCCCTTTTGGGCATATTCCTGCAAAAGCGAAATCGCCGTGTCGGCCTGTCTGGAGACAGCCGCGTCAATGATGGCGTTGGGCATCAATTTGTGCAAAAGGTCGCTTGAAGAAGCCATTACGGAGTCGCCAACCGCCGTGACGCCAAGCTTTTGCGCGATCTGCAGGTCATTTTGAGAAATCCCGTACTTCTCAAACTCGCGGTTGACCGGCTTGGCAAACTTCTTTGGCTTGGACTTGCTTTTAGCAGACTTGGCACTTGCTTGCTTCTGGCTGGCAGCCGCTTTTTGGGCCTGCTGTTTCTTCAAGTCCGCGATTGCCTTGCGGTTCATTTCCGCCTGCTTCTTGGAGTTGCTGTTGATGGTCTTAAAGAGCTGGGTGTCCTTGGTATTGTCCGCCTTAACGAAAGGCGAAGCCAGAATGCCGGCTGTCCCTAAGACGAAGCAAAGGGTGAAGCAAGCCGTCAGGCCGCGGGAGCGGTAATTCTTGTTGGACTTGTCCACCATGGCCTTCAAGTGCCCAGGCACGCTGGCCCAGGCAAAATCCTTGGCCGGCCGCTCAACCAGCCGGAAGGCTGCTTCGCTCACCAGCATGATCAAGGCCAATTCCGTCAGCCGGTAGGCCAGGACATGGTCCGCCAGGTTGGTCACCTTGTCTTCAAAAAAGATCATGACCGGGAACTGGTAGAGGTAGATCTCATAGCTTCTGGACCCAATCCAGTTGAAGACCGGGTTGGTCAGCAGGCCGTTCCAGATGCCGACTGGCGCCGCGATTACCGCGGCGAAGATCGCCGTCAAAATGCTGAAGAGGAACATCCCCCCGTAGTAAGGAAAGGCCGTCTGGGCGTTCATGAGCGGGCTGAACATCAACACCAGCATTCCGCCCAAAGCCGCAAACCCGGTCCAGTTCAAGATGCGGGCATCAGCCTGGTCAAAGCGGCCGTCCAGCTCCTCAAAGGGCCAGAGGAGGGCCAAGGCGGCCCCCAGGCCCAAGGAGAAGAAGCGGGTATCCGTCCCGTAGTAGATCCGGCTGGTGTCAACGCCCGGCTTAAAGAGCAGGGCCATTTCCAGGCCAGAGACAACCGACAGGCCGAGCAGAATCCAGAAGATGGTCCGCCGCTTTTTGAAGAGGCTGCACAAGACCGCCATCAGCAAAGGCCAAAGCAGGTAAAACTGCCAGTCAATGGAGATCGTCCACAAGTGCGTGAACGGAGACTCATTGTTGGCAAAGCGCTGAAAGTAGCTTTGCCCGTTGAAGATCTGCCACCAGTTATAGACGCCCAGCAGGTTGGTCAGAATGATCTGCCAGAGCTTGCTGAGCAGATTTCTCTGGAAGAGGACAATATAGGCCGCCGTTCCCCACAACACGGCGAAAAGCGGTGGATAGATCCGCTTGAAGCGTCGCTGGTAGAAGGCCTTGACGTCAAAATAGCCCTGCCTCCTGACCGCGGCCATGATCTGGTCAGTCACCAGATAGCCCGTCAAGATCAGGAAAACGGGCACGCCCAGGTAGCCGCCGCCGAAGCGGTTGGGGTCTAAGTGGTACAGGATGACCCCAATTACGGCTAAGGCACGCAGGCCAGCATAGCCAGTAATATACCTTTTTTTCATTTCTATCGCCTTTAGCTGTTTCTTTCTCTATATTTTAGATAATCTTTTCTTCTCTATCCTGGCAATCAGCTGACGAATTCGAAGCTGAAGTCCCCAATGTAGACGTCATCGCCGTCAACGGCCCCCTTGGCCCGCAGCTCGTCGTCAACGCCCAGTTTCTTCAGCTTCCGGGCCAGCCGCATTACTCCGTCTTGGTGGTCCAGATTGGTCATGGCAACCAGGCGCTCCAGTTCTTCGCCGTGGATTTCAAATTCGTGTTCGCCCAGTCTTTCGATGCTGAAGGACAGCTTCTCAGGCTTGCGGTACTTGTAGGTCTTGGTCTTGACTGGCTCTTCTGCTGCCTGCTTGGCCTCTTCCTCAGCCTGCTGCTCGGCTACTTCGGCAACCAGGCTGGCCGTAGCGGACATCAGCTGGTCCAGCCCCTGGTGGGTGACTGAGGACAGCTCATAGACCCGGCTCTTGATTCCGTGCTCGGCTAAATCCTGCTTGAACTGGGCCAGCTTCTCGTCAGCGCCTGGAATGTCCATTTGGCTGGCCACGATCAGCTCGCGCTTCTTGGACAGGTCGGCTTCTGAGTAGTGGGCCAATTCGCTCAAGATGGTCTCATAGTCCTCAAAGGCATCCCGGCCATTGTTTGGATCCATGGAGACCATGTGCAGGATGACCTTGGTCCGTTCAACGTGGCGCAGGAACTGAATCCCCAGCCCAACCCCCTGGCTGGCCCCCTTGATCAGGCCTGGCAGGTCGGCCATGGAGAAGTCCCGGCCGTCTGGCAGGATGACCATGCCCAGGTTTGGCTTCAAGGTCGTGAACTGGTAGGCCGCGATCTTTGGCTTGGCCTTGGTGACGACTGACAGCAAGGTTGACTTGCCAACTGATGGGAAGCCAACCAGGCCGACGTCAGCCAGGACCTTCAATTCCAGGCGCAGGGTCCGGAATTCGCCCGGCTCGCCGTTTTCAGCAATTTCCGGCGCGGTATTGACGCTGGTGGCAAAGTGGATGTTGCCCCGGCCGCCCCGGCCGCCCTTGGCCACGACCAGTTCCTGGCCCGGCTTGACCAAGTCGCCGATCAATTCGCCCGTGAAAAAGTCATAAACCGTGGTCCCGACCGGCACTTTCAAGCGCAGGTCCTTGGCTGCCTTGCCGTATTGGGCCTTGATCCGCCCGTCTTCGCCCGGCTGGGCCTTGAACTTTCTCCGGTAGCGGAAGTCCATCAGGGTCCGCAGGCCGCTGTCAGCGACAAAAATGATGGAGCCGCCCCGGCCCCCGTCGCCGCCGGCTGGGCCGCCGTTAGGCATGAACTTTTCATGGCGGAAGGCCACCATGCCATCGCCGCCCTTGCCGGCTTGCACTTCGATTTTGGTTTGATCAACAAAAGTTGATGGTGTTGGCATAATTTAGTTACCTATTCTTTCTCTGTGTCGTAATATCGCTAATTAACAATGATAAGCTATTTTTTCCCTTAGATAAAGGGCAATTACAGGGAAATTTTGACCGCCTGCGCTTGCGGCAGGGTCAAGCCCGCCTGGCGCAAGTCCTCAATTGAGGCTTCCTTGATCTTCTTCAAGGAGCCAAACTCCCGCAGGAGCTTGGTCCGGGTCTTGGGCCCAATGCCCTTGATTGAATCCAGCCGGCTGACCAGGGAGTTCTTGGCATGGGTCTGCCGGTGGAAGGTGATCGCGAAGCGGTGAACCTCATCCTGGATTCTGGTCATCAGGTAGAAGCCCTCGGATTTTGGATCCATCGGGATCAGCTTGAAAGGCTGGCCGTTGAACGGATCCCCGTAAAGCAGGTGGTTGGTCCGGTGCTTGTCGTCCTTGACCATCCCAGCAACCGGGATGTCCAGATTGAGCTCGTTTCTGAGGACGTCCTCGCAGGCTTCAACCTGGATTTGCCCCCCGTCCATCAGGATCAGGTCCGGCAGACGCTTGTGTTCTTTAAGCAGGCGCGAGTAGCGGCGGCGGACGACCTCGCGGGTGTTGCCCACTTCGTCGGCCGCATTCTGGTGCTCGATCTCGCCCTTTAGCTTGTACTTGCGGTAGCCGGTCTTATATGGCTCCCCGTCCTTAAAGACGACCAGGGCGGACACGGGGTCAGCCCCTTGAATATGGGAGTGGTCAAAGCTTTCAATGAAGGGACCGTACTTCAAGCCCAAGGCCTGGAAGATTTCCTCCTGGGCTCCCTTGGTCTTGCGGTTGCCCAATTCCAGCAAGCGGAACTTGTCGTCCAGCTTCAGCTTGGCATTGTCTTTGGCCATCTTCATCAAGTCCGCCTTCAGCCCCCTTTGCGGGCTTCTGACGGCAAGGCCGATGGCGGCGGACAGGCTGGCGTTGTCCAAGCCCTGGGGCACTAGAACCTCTTTGGGCTTGACCCGGTTCTTTTGCCCGTAAAACTGGGCAATAAAGGACATGAACTCGTCTTCCGGATCCGTCTCGTCAGTCAAAGGAAACATGTGGGATTCACGCCTGAGCAGCTTGGCCTGGCGCAAGAAGAAGACCTGGATGGAGATCCAGGAGCGGTCGGCATAGTAGTTGAAAATGTCGCGCTGGGTGGAGTCGTTGGAGATGATCTTCTGCTTTTCCACCGTTTCCTCGATATACTTGATCTGATCGCGGATCTCAGCCGCCCGCTCAAATTCCAAGTTGGCGCTGGCCTGGACCATTTTTTCGGTCAGGCTCTTCTTGATCTCTTGGATATCTCCGTTCAAAAATTTCTTGATTTTCTTGATCTGGGCCGCATACTCAGCTTGGGGCACTTGGCGCCAGCAGGCCCCCAGGCACTGGCCCATGTGGTAGTAAAGGCATGGCCGGCCCGTATAGCCCGTGCAGTGGCGCAGGGGAAAGACCTTCTGGATGAACTTCAAAGTCGCCTGGGCGGCGTAGACGTTGGGGTAAGGGCCAAAATAATAGCCCTTGTCCTTGCGCACAATGGAGGTCAGCTTGGTCTGGGGGTCCCGTTCATTGGTGATTTCAATGTATGGATAGCCCGTCCCGTTTTTCAGGGCAACGTTATAGTAGGGCTGGTACTTCTTGATCAGGGTAATTTCCAGCAAAAAGGCTTCCTTATCTGAGCCGACGACGATGATGTCATAGTCGGCAATGTTCTTGACCAGCTCTGCCCGCCGCCCGACCTGGGTGCTCTTGAAATAAGAGCGGACCCGGTTCTTCAGGTTCTTGGACTTGCCCACGTAGATGACGGCGCCGTTGACGTCCTTCATCAAATAGCAGCCCGGCTTTTCCGGCAGGAGCTTGAGCTTGTTTTCGATCAATTGGCTAGCCACGGAAAATTCCCCTTCCTAATAATGTTTTATGATCACCGCAGGCAATTTTACCATGAAACTGGACGACTTTACATATTTCCGCTCTTGTAAGAGGCTTTTTTTATGGAAAAGCAAGATTTCCTACTGACAAGGAAGGGCTTTCAAGGTTATAATGATAAAATATTATAATCTTTTATCATTATTTAAGAAAAGGTGGAAATATTGTCTATGCATCTGTTTAGAAAAGAGCATGCCCAAAACCTGCTGGCCGAAGACAAGCACTTTGAGCGCTCGCTGACGGCCAGAGACCTGATTGCCCTAGGAATTGGGGCCGTCATCGGGACTGGGATCTTCATCCTGCCAGGGACGGCCGCGGCTACTGAGGCCGGTCCGGGGATTGCCCTCTCTTTCCTGCTCGCGGCCGTGGTCTGCATCCTTTCGGCCATGTGCTACGCCGAATTTGCGTCAGCCATTCCCGTAGCCGGTTCAGCCTACTCCTATGGGAACATCGTCTATGGGGAAATCGTCGGCTGGATCCTGGGCTGGGCTCTGATCCTGGAATACATGCTGGCCGTGGCGGCTGGCGCTGCCGGCTTCTCCAGCTACTTCCAATCCTTTATCAAGCCCTTTGGCCTGCACTTGCCAGCCAGCATCTCCGGGGCAATGGACCTGGGTCACGGCGTCTACTTTGACATCGTGGCTATCTCGGCCGTCTTGATCGTCTGCTTCCTGCTCTCAAGAGGGATGCGGACCTCGGTCAAGATCAACAACGTGGCCGTCCTGGTCAAGGTAGCGATCGTCATTCTTTTCATCGTGGTCGGCTGTTTCTTTATCAAGCCAGCCAACTACCACCCCTTCCTCCCTTACAAGGTGAGCGGGGTCATCAAGGGGGCCACGACGGTCTTCTTTGCCTACCTGGGCTTTGACGCGGTTTCCGCGTCAGCGGCTGAAGTCAAGAACCCCCAGGAAAACATGCCCAAAGGGATCATCGGCACCTTGAGCATCGTGTCCATCTTGTACATGCTGGTTGCTTTAGTCTTGACCGGGATGGTCAAGTACACCAAGCTGGACGTGGCCAACCCGGTGGCCTTTGCCCTGCAGCTGGTCCACCAGGACTGGCTGGCCGAGCTCTTGTCAATCGGCATTCTGCTGGGGATGGCAACGATGATGATCACCATGATCTACTCCAGCTCCCGTCTGGTCTACGCCATGGCGCGGGATGGCCTTTTGCCCCATTTCTTTGCCAAGCTGGACGACAAGCACAACAGCCCTCAGCGGGCGCTTTGGACGGTCGGAACCATCATCGCCGTTTCCGGCGGGATTTTCTCCGTCAACCAACTGGCCAACCTGGTCAACTTCGGGACCCTTTTGGCCTTTACCTTCGTTTCCTTTGGCGTCCTTCTGCTCAGAAGAAGAAGCGACTTAAAGAACGACGGCTACAAGGTGCCAGGCTATCCAGTCGTCCCAATTCTGTCAGGCGCGGCTTCCATCTTCATGCTCTGCCACCTGTCCAAGGAAATGTGGACTGTGGCCGGAATCTGGTTCGTCATCGGCCTGCTCATCTACTTTGCCTACGGCTACTGGCACAGCCAGCTGCAGGAAAAGTAGCCAACATTTATCTGCTTTTCAATGATCTTGTTCGGACACTCGACAAAATCATTATTTTTTAGTCAGAATTGGTGTGCTATTTTGCTTTTTCCTTTATAATAAGCTTGCAACTCAATTATATGAAAGGCCAGATTTTATGAAGAACTTTTACTTGAACCACGACAGCAACATGGACGACTTTACCGCCCTGCTCTTGATGCTGCTTGCGCCGGACATCAAGCTGATCGGGGTCGGGGTCACCGACGCCGACGGCTACGTTGAGCCTGGCGTTTCCGCTTCCCGCAAGATCATCGACCGCTTCAACCAACGCGGTGACAAGCTGGAAGTTGCCCGCTCAGACTCCCGCGCCGTCCACCAGTTTCCAGAAGCCTGGCGCGTTTCTTCCTTCACGGTTGACCACTTCCCAATCTTGAACGAGAAGGGCACCGTGACTACCCCAGAAGCCAAGAAGCCGGCCCACTTGGACATGATCGACAAGATCAAGGCCGCTGACGGCCCGGTTACCCTGGTCTTCACCGGTCCTTTGACCGACCTGGCCAGGGCCTTGGAAGTTGACCCAAGCATCCAGGACAAGATCGAAGAGCTTTACTGGATGGGGGGATCTCTGAACGGCCACGGCAACGTCTACATGCCATGCGCTGATGGCACCCAGGAATGGAACGCCTGGTGGGATCCAGAAGCCTGCAAGACGGTTTGGAACTCCAAGATCAAGATCCAGCAGGTTGGACTGGAATCAACTGAAGAACTGCCTTTGACTGACGAAATGCGCCAGCACTTCGCCTCAAACCGCAAGTACCCGGCCTTTGACTTCCTGGGCTACGTCTACGCTTTGGTCAACTCCTTTGAAGTCGACACCACCTACTACCTGTGGGACGTCCTGACCGCCATGAGCGCCCTGTTCCCGGAAATCGTCACGACCCGCGAGACCAAGAGCGACGTCTACACCGACGGCGACCGGGCCGCTCGCTTCTTTGAGACCGAAGCTGGCCGGCCAATGACCTTGGTCACTTCCGCCGACTACGACAAGTTCTGGAAGCACTTCGACGCCCTGTGCGAGAATGCCAAGCTGCTGTAAAACAAAAACTGTCAGATGAGCCTTCATCTGACAGTTTTTTGCTCTTCACTTTAATAGACAGCTTTTTTCTGGAAAGGTTACGCTTTGTTGAAAAAAGCTGTTTTTTTATTCCCGCAGGTAGTCCCGGATGACCCGCATCATGGTCTTTCCGTAGTTGCGCAGCTTAGCGTTGCCGACCCCGCTGCAGTCCAAAAAGTCCGCATCCGTTTGCGGCTTCTTGGCAGCCATGTCGCGCAGGGACAGGTCGGAAAAAATAACGAACGGGGGCACGTTCTTCTTCTGGGCCAGGGCGTGCCGCTTTTGGCGCAGCCTTTCAAAGAGTTCCTGATCTTTGCCAGAGCTTGCCGCAAAAGTGGAAGCGACTTCAGGCCGCGGCTCCTGCTTGCGCTTGACCAGGGCTTTTCCGTCTAAGACGTCCCAGCCACGGTTGGTCACGTGTAGGACCGGATACTTGTCCCCAGCCAGCTCCAAGTAGCCCTTGGAAACCATGAAGTCAATCAAGCTGACGACTTCCGTCTGCTTCATCCCCTTGAGCAGGCCATAGTGGACGCAGGAGTCAGCTCCAATCTCAGCCATCTTTTTCACGCTTGATCCCGTCACGGCCTGGGCAATTACTCGCTTGCCAAAGCGGCCATCCAGGTCATAGACCATGCCAATGATCTGCTTGGCAGCTTCAGTCACGTCGACCCGGTCGCCCGTTGACAAGCAGTTGCTGCACTTGCCGCAAGGCGGGCAGTCCTGGCCAAAATAGCGGACGATGAACTGCTGCAGGCAGTCGTCGGTGCTGGCATAGTCAGCGATCGTCTGCAGCTTCTGGTACTGCACCTCCCGGTAGCTGTCGCTGCCCTCGGAATTGTCGATAAACCAGCGGAACTGCCGCAGGTCGGCGGGATGGTAGATCATGACGGCCTCACTCTCCAGCCCGTCCCGGCCGCCCCGGCCTGCTTCCTGGTAGTAGGCTTCCAGGTTCTTGGCCGAATTGGCGTGCAGGACGAAACGGACGTTGGACTTGTCGATCCCCATGCCAAAAGCATTGGTGGCCACGATCAAGGGGACGCGGTCATACTGGAAGTCATCCTGAACCTTTGCCCGCTCCTCATTGGACATCCCCGCGTGGTAAGCGGCCACTTCAAAGCCCAGCTTTTGCAGAAATTCCGTCAACCCCTCCACCTTCTTGCGGGTATTGGCATAAATGATCCCGGCTTCGCCCTGGTGGCGCTTGAGGTAGCTGACGATATAGGCCCGGGTGTTTTTTGGCGCGTTGACGACCTTGAAGGAAAGGTTCTTGCGCTCAAAAGAAGTGATGACGCAGTTGCGCGGCGGAATGTCCAGCTGCTGGCTGATGTCCCGTCTGACCGCCTCAGTCGCCGTGGCCGTCAGGGCCAGAACATTGGGACGGGTATGCAGGGCACTGATGCCGTCCTTGAGCTTGCGGTAAGCGGGACGAAAGTCATGCCCCCACTGGGAGATGCAGTGGGCCTCATCGATCGCCACCAGGTTGATTTGCAGAAAGTTCAACTGGTAGCGGAAGTAGTCCAGCTCCATTCTTTCCGGGGTCACGTACAAGAGCTTGATCTTGCCCTCATAGCAGGCCCGCAGAATTGGGTTGACCTCTTCCTGCGGAGTCGTGCTGTTCAAGGCCGCGGCCGGAATCCCGTATTCGCGCAGGCTGTCAACCTGGTCCTTCATCAGGGAGATCAACGGGGAGACGACGACCGTAGTGCCGGGAATCATCAAGGCAGGCACTTGGTAGCAGATGGACTTCCCGCCCCCCGTCGGCATGACGGCCAGGACGTTTTCCCCTCTCAGGACCATCTCAATCGTTTCCCTTTGGCCCGGACGAAAGCTGTCATAGCCAAAATATTTCTTTAGCACCGCAAGCGGATCCAGCAAGCCAACCCCTCCTTAAAAGTAAAATGAGCAATAACCTTCTCTATAGTAGCAAAAAAAGGCGCGGAACTGCAGCCCGCGTCTTCCTGTACCGAAATTTAACTATTATCTACTTAGTATTTTATAGCAATTAGCTCAAAAATGCATGTTTTTTCTTAAAAAGATTAACAAAATAAGTGACAATCATCAGCTGCAAAAAATGTGTGCAGATGTGTATTTTAGTTTGGACTAATGGAATCACAGAGGTCTAATGATATTGACCCTACACACCAGCTTTGACGCTTTACTCGCAAACATTTTTCTTATTGCCGTCATCACTGGTATTCCGATCTCTCAACTAGGAGGCAATCGCATTGACCAGCGCAGGCACTTGCGTGCCACTCTTGCAACTTCTTGGAAAGACTCTCGCCAATCCTCGGGTACAGCTAACCCGCATGACTAAGGCCGAAGCCAAAGCCTTAACTTCGCTTTTTTTGAATTTACAGTGCCTTATTCAATTCTGGATGCTCAGCCAGCGCTAAAAGGCTTAGCATCGCATTCTTGTCCCGATCTACGACTTTGTTGTAGTTCGGGCATTTTTTGTTGTAGCAGACGTACTCATTGTGCTTTGTGCCGTGCTTCTTGTTTCCGTAAAGGGTGATCTTTTCATCGCCCTTTTTAACATTGCCACAGGCTGCACAGCGCTGAGTAGACGGGTACAGCTTGTTTGCCAGAATAAGCTCCTTGCCGTACCAATCGCACTTGTAGGTCAAGATCTGCTTGAACTTGCCAAACATTGACCGATGCACGCCTTTAGAGGCTACATGGCTCATCAACATGCCCTTGACAGACAGATTTTCGATTACGATCTTGTCATAGTTTCTAACCAGTTCAGTCGTAAACTTCTGGATCAGATCGTTTTGGATATTGCCAGCCTTCCGATAGCAGGCTTGAAGCTTGGCTCTCGTCTTCAAGTAGTTCTTGCTGTTGTAGGCCGCTTTTCCATTTTGGATTCGTTTTCTGGCAAGTTGTCTTTGATAGTGCTTGATCTTCTTGTAAATCTTGTCAAGACGCTTAGGCAAGACGTTTACACGACCTTCCGTGTAATCGAAGTGGCCAACGTTCACGTCAACGGCTGTTGCCTTGCCTGTCTTAGCTGGCTGCTTAATGTCTTCAACCTGGAAAGGAATGGATGCGTAATAATTGCCTGCTTCTGTGAAATAGCTGATTACGCCGAAGTCATCAGAAAGCACAGGCTCATTTAAGCGAATCCGGCCAAGTGGCCAATCCTTGCGCCTCTGCGGGCATTCCAGCTTCAGAATCTGTCCTTCGATTTTGCTTTGGTCGCTCTTAAAGCCTTGGCGGGAGGCTTTGCGGGACTTGTACTTCGGCTTGCCCCAGTCTGGCTGGGCTTTGTCAAAGAAGTTCTTCCAAGCATTGCCAAGATCCCGCACTGCAAGATTGGCAAGATGAGCTGGATATGCCAGTCTCCAAGCATCAGTTTCCTTGTCAGAATTAAGCTCATTGCGAACTCTCTGCCAGCTTGGAGAGGGGTTTGCTTTAGCTCCAGGGCTGTTTCTGTCAATCTCGCGAATCACCCTGCGGACTTCATCATGGGTTTTCGCAGCTTCTTTGACTATTTTTACTTTTTCAGTGTAGTCAGCCATCAACCGTCTGACCTCGTACATCTCGTTCCAGATATCCAGAGCATGATTCCATGCCCAGCGCCGATAGCCGCACAGCTCGATAAAGAGCTGCTTTTGTTCTTCATTAAGCTGAAGCTTGTAGACTCTGGTCTGCGTTCGCATCTTTAGTCACCTTCTTCCTTGTGTGGCAGCTTTGGATCTTCTGCTATCTCTTTCTTGTATCTTCTCAATCCATCCAGACGACAGGAGAAGACATGAATAACGCTCATCAGATCCTCAACCAGTTCTTGATCCGGACTGGTATCTGGATTGTTAAGAACAACAATCTCAGTGCCGTGTCTTTGACAGAAGTCTTCGAACCAGTCAAAACCAAAACGAATGAAGCGGTCTTTGTACGTGATAAAGATTTTGGCAATTTTCTTGTCTTCCACGTCCTGCAGAAGCTTATTCCATTTAGGGCGGCGATAATTGAGGCCACTCCCAATGTCGCTGATTCGCTCATCGAGGATGATGCCTTTGGCATTGCAGTACTGAGTAATAAAATCCATCTGATTTTTCAGATTGTTCTTCTGCCCCTGCGAAGAGACACGTGCATACGCAACGTTCTTCCGTTGCTCTGGCACTCCGAGAAGTCTGTTGAGCTGTTCCTCAGTATAGTAGCGTCTGTTGGCTACGTTTCTGAATGCATGAAGCTTTCCTTCACGATCCCAGCGCTGCAGCGTGCTTACTGAAACGCCCAAGACTTTAGCAGCTTCATGGGGCTTGTAGACTTTAGACATAAAAAATAGACTCGTCCTTTCTATTAGGATAAGTCTATTATACCACCATCTAAATACGTTAGCACATTTTAGCTACGTATTTTGAGAATAGTAGTTAGCACTTTTTTGCCTCTGACCAGGTAATCAGTTGACCCGGTTGACCGGCACTCCTTCCACCAGGAAGGAGACCAGGTTGTTGGTCGCCTCCTTCAGGACGTTCCGGCGCGCTTCCTTGGTAGCAGAGCCAGCGTGCGGGGTCAAAATGACGTTGTCCAGCTTGCGGAATTCCGGATTGCAGTGAGGCTCATTCTCAAACACGTCAAGGCCAGCCCCGGCAATTTGCCCCTCCTTAAGGGCGGCAAGCAGGGCGGCCTCATCGACCAAGCTGCCTCTGGCAGTATTGATCAAGAAGGCGGTCGGCTGCATCAAAGCCAGAGCCGCCTGGTCGATCACGTGGTAGGTCTCTGGCGTGGCTGGAGCATTCAGGCTCAAGTAGTCGGACTTGCGCAGGAGATCTTCAAAAGAAACGTAGCTGGCCCCGATCTCCCGCTCCTTGTCAACAGACAGGCGGTGGCGGTTATGGTAGAGCACGCTCATGCCAAAGGCCCTGGCGTAGCCGGCCAAAGTCTGACCAATCCGTCCCATGCCGAAGATCCCCAAGGTCTTGCCCATCGGGCTTTGCCCTTGGTTTTGAACCTGGCTGGTGTCCAGAAACTTGCCAAAGCGCATGGCGCTGTCATAAATATGGATCTTGCGCGTCAAGCCCAGCAGCATGGTAAAGGCCATCTCGGCCGTTGGCTGCATGACGGATACCGGACAGTTGGAAACGACGATCCCTTGGGAAGCCGCGTAGTCCACGTCGATATGGTCAAAGCCGACCCCGCAGCTGGTGATGATTTTCAGCTGCTTGCCGGCATCGATCAACGCCTTGTCAACCTTGATATTGGCTGCCAGCAGCCCATCATAGCCCTGGATGTGGTCCTGATACCAGTCCGCCCCAGCGTGCTTGGGCCCGACCGTGACCTGGCAGTACTTTTTCAACTCGTCCAGGCGCTCTTCCGCGATCCCGGCCACTAAAATCATTGGAATTGCCATAATTTTTTTGTCTCCTTAGCATCAATCAACCAGCGGGTCCGCGCTCTCGCGCATGGCTTTTACGTTGTCTGGCTTGAAGTAGATCCGCTCCGCGTTGGCATACATGACCGCGTGCAGGTCTCTTTCAGAAAAAATTTCTGCGTCTTGCAGCCAGCTGGCCAGTTGGTCATAGCGGTTGAAAGTGGCTGACCAAGGGGCATCGCTCCCCCAGAGCAGGCGCTGGCTGCCCAGGATGTCCTTGCCCAGGCTGACGGCTTCCTAGCAGAAGGGGTAAGGATAATTGGTCTCTTGGGCGATATCCTGCAAAGCCGCCAAATCACAGGCAATATTGTCAAAGCGGCTCAAAAGGCGCAGCTCGCTGGCCAGCTCAGCCAATTTGCCGGGCTTGGGGAAGGACAGGTGGCAGACGACGAAGTCCAGCTGCGGGTATCTTTGGGCCAAGTGGGCGATGGCTTCGGGCTGGTGGCTCTTTTGCCCCGCGTCCCCATAGTCGATCGCCACGACGAAGCCAGGATATCTGGCAATGTATTCAAAGATTTCCTCCCAGCGCGGATCAGCATCCAGGCGGAATTCCTCATGATAGCCCATCAGGCCCCCGCCCTGGCTGATTTCCAGCTTCATGGTCCGAAAGCCCAGGTCCCGGACGTGCCGGTCCACGATCTTCATCGCCCCGTCAGCAAATGGATCAACGGAAAAAGCAGCAATAAAGCGGTCTGGATGCTTCTTGGCCGCCTGCCAGGAATAATAGTTCTGAAAGCCGTACAGGCTTCCCTGGAGCAGAACGGCCTTGGATACGTCGTTTTGCGCCAGCACTTGCAGGGCTTGGTCCATCCTGAAGGAGTCCGCCCCCCAGCCGGCTGGGAACAAGCGGGTCTTGAAGCCATCATCCCAGATGACCTCCCCGTTGCCTAAGGCGTTGCTGCGGCCAATTCCCTTGTAACTGGCCAAATCGCGGACCAGGTGCAGGTGCGCGTCAATTTTTTCCATTAAGCTTCTTCGCCATCCTTTTCTTCTTTATTTTCAGTTCTTGCTGAGCATTACCGTTCTATTTTAAGCCATATTACTTTCTGACGAAACCATTCAGAAGAATATCCGCGTATTTAACGCGCTTTTGCTCATGGAAGCTGACCATGTAAGCCAACAGGTCGTGGAAGTTCATCAAAGCCACTTGCGCGCTCCAGGCATCGATCTTGGCCGTCGCGTGCACGGCAATGGTCCCATAAGTTCGCAAGCGGTCAAATAAGCGCATGATCCGCGCCGGGTACTTGGCATCGCTTCTAAGGGCAGCCAGCTTTTCCGACAGCCCATAGCCGGAATTTCTGTCATTCTGCAGGCCGTTAAGCTCGACCAGCTTGGCCGCCAAGCCTTCAATCACCCGCCGGGCGTTGAAGATCATTTCGTTATATTCACCCTGCTTGTAAAAGTCAATCACCTTGTCGATATCCCCGCTGAAATCCTTGAGCAGGTCGCTGCCCTTAACGAATGAAAAATCGAATTCTTCCATGATGTGTCCTCTTTCTATAATTTACTGGTTGTTCAACTCATATTATATATGAAAGCGGTTAAGTTAGGGCGGCCGATTTCAGAAAAAACAAAAGAGTCTTTCATCAAGACGATGAAAGACTCTTGCTTCCTGCTCTTTAAATTTTCTCCGCCAAGCGGATCAAAACCCGCTCAGCGACTTCCTGCTTGGACATTCTTGGCCAGGACTCTGGCACTTGGCCCTTGGCCAAAAGCGTGACCTGGTCGCTGTCAGCGCCGAAAGCATTGCTTGAGACGTCGTTGGCAATGATCAAGTCCGCCCCCTTGCTGTCCAGCTTCCGCTGGGCGTTGGCCAGGAGGTCATTGGTTTCAGCGGCAAAGCCGATGACCACTTGCGTTTTCCGCTTGCCGGCAGCGACCGTCTGCAAGATATCCGGATTCTTGACCAGAGTCAGGTGGAACTCATCCACGCCGGCCTGCTTCTTCAGCTTATGGTCCGCTGTGGTCTTTGGAGTCCAGTCGCTGACGGCGGCGGCCATGATCAAGGCATCGCTTTGGGCAAAAGCCGCCTGCACCGCTTGGAGCATCTCTTTGGCGGACAAGGCCTTGACCAGGCGGATGCGGTCATTTTGCGGCAGCGCGATGGATACATTCCCGTAAATCAGGGTAACTTCCGCCCCCATCTGCGCCGCTGCTCGCGCGAAGCAGCAGCCCATCTTCCCGCTTGAATGGTTGCCAATAAAGCGGACGGGATCAATCGCCTCTAAATTACCGCCGGCGGTGACCACGATCTTTTTGCCAGAGAGCGGGCCTTGGGTCAGAAAGCTCTGCACCCAGGCCACGATCTGGTCTGGCTCTGGCATCCGGCCCTTGCCGGAATAGCCCTCAGCCAAAAAGCCGCTGGCTGGCTCCAGGACCTTGACCCCGTCGCCCTTCAGCAAGGCCAGATTGCGCTGGGTAGCCGGATTCTTCCACATGTGCTCGTTCATTGCCGGTACCACTAATTTTGGGCAGTGGCAGGCCAAAAGCGTGGTTGACACAGCATCATCCGCCAGGCCATTGGCCATCTTAGCCAGGACGTTGGCGTCAGCCGGCAATACCAGGGCCAGATCGCTCCAGTCAGCAAGCTCAATGTGGGCTATCTGGTCGCGCCTGCTGTCCGCGAACAGATCATCCAGGACCGGATTCTTGGTCAAGGCAGCCAGGGTGCTGGCGCCTACGAATTCTTCCGCGTTCCTGGTCATCGCCACCCGGACCTGGTGGCCGGCCTTCTGCAGTCCTCTGACGGCCATGACGGCCTTATAAGCGGCAATCCCGCCAGTCATGTACACAGAAATCTTGCTCATCAAATCAATCCCGTTATTCCATCGCGTTCTAGACACGGCCAGTCAATACCGCCTGCAGCGACTGGGCAAATTTCTGGGCGCTGGCCTCGTCCTTGCAGACAGCAAGCAAAGTATCGGTCCCAGCCAGGGTACCAACGATGCTTTCATCTTCAAGGTCATCGATCATTCCCGCCAAAACAGGCGCGTAAGTCAATTTCATGCTGGTCTTGATCACAACCATAAACTGGACGCAGGAAACCGTCGCCACCCGTTCAGCCACGGCCTGGCGGAGCTGGAACTCCTTGTCAACCACGGCTGCTGGAGCCTTGGCATAATAGCTCCGGCCATCCTGGCCTGGCACTTTGGTAATGTGCAGGGCGTGGATGTCCCGGGAAATCGTCGCCTGAGTAGCAGAAATGCCTTGATCCTTCAGGAGGCCAAGCAGCTGCTCCTGGGTCTCGACCTTGTTCTTTTGGACCAGTTCATAGATTAGCTGACGCCGCTCTTTGTAGTTCATCTTATATAACCTCGCTCATACATTATTGAAGATTATTACCAAACTCATTTATCTTTTCTCTATTTTCACTTGCTGCACGCAGCCATCACCAGAGAAAACTTCTGCCTTTCTCTTGTAATTTAATTATGGCACAAACACACGTCTCTCTAATTCTAGCGCACTTTTTAACTAAGTAAAAGTTGTTATTTAAAGATCCGATGAGCACTTAATCCGTTCTTAAGAAAGCAAAGGAAAAAGATAGCAATTTAATAATATTTACACGAACTAAGGTAAAAAAATTCCGAAGCACAGACCTAGCCAGCTTCGGAATTTTTCATCTGGGCCAGGCGGCCATTACATTTCGTCTGGCGCCTTGACGTCCAGCATCTGCAAGGCAGCCTTCAAGACATTGCTCATAGCCTGTACGACAGCCAGTCTTGCTTCCTTAGCCTCGTCGTCGACCAGAATTCTGGTATGAGCGTAGTACTTGTTGAAGCGCTTAGCCAATTCCAAAGCAAACTTGGCGATCAATGATGGATCGTATTGCTCCATCGCTCTTTGGATGACGTCGCCAAAACGGCCCATGAAGGAAACCAGGTCCCATTCCTCGCTGCCAATCTTGGACAAATCCGTCTTGGAGAAGTCACGGATGCCGCCCTTGCGCAGGAGGCTTTCGCCGCGGGCTCTAGCATATTGCACGTAAGGACCGGTCTCGCCTTCAAACTTAACGACTTCTTCAAGGCTGAAGTCGATTGGGTTGCGGCGGTAGTTCTTCAAGTCGTGGAAGATGACCGCGCCGATGCCGACTTCCTTGGCTACTTCATCAGCATTGGCCAGGCCGGCATTCTTTTCAGCGATCTGCTGGCGGGCCAGCTTGACTGATTCGTTCAAGACGTCTTCCAGGTTGACCACGTTGCCCTTTCTGGTTGACATCTTTTGCCCGTTCAAGCTCATCAACCCGAAGCTGACGTGAACGATGTCATCGTACCAGTCAAAGCCCATTTCCTTCAGGCAGGCCTTCAATTGGTTGAAGTGGACTTCCTGTTCTTGGCCGACCACGTAGACTGACTTGAAGAAGTCGTAAGTCTGCTTCCGGTACATGGCGGTTGCCAGATCCCGGGTGATGTAGGTCGTAGTGCCATTGCTCTTGATGATCAGCAGCGGTGGCAGGTCGTACTTGTCCAGGTCAACGATTTCAGCCCCCTGGCTCTTGACCAGCAGCTTCTTGTCGCGCAGGATTTCGATCGGCTCATCCATCAGCTTGGCACTGAAGGCTTCCCCGTTGTAGGAGTCAAAGTGCACGTCCAGCATGTCGTAGACCTTCTTGAACCGTTCCAAGGAGACTTCTCTGAACCACTTCCACAAGCGGGTTGCTTCCGCATCCCCGTTTTCCAGCTTGGCGAACCATTCGCGGCCAGCATCGTCGTATTCCGGGTGCTCTTCCGCCTCACGGTTGATGCGGACGTAGTATGACAGCAAGGTGTTGATTGGGTCCTGCTTGATGTCGGCATCATTGCCCCACATCTTGTAGGCAGCCATCATTTTCCCGAATTGGGTGCCCCAGTCGCCCAAGTAGTCGATTCTGACCGGCTTGAAGCCTTCCTTTTCCAAGATTCTGGCAATCGCTTCACCAATTACGGTTGAGCGCAGGTGCCCCATCCCCATTGGCTTGGCAATGTTCGGGGAGGAGTAGTCGATCGTGACTTGGCGGCCATGCCCCAAGTCGCGGGCCCCATAGTTTTCCGGATCAGCCAGGATTTCCTGCAGGATTGCCGCCCCGGCCTTGCCCTTGTTCAAGAAGAAGTTGACATAAGGACCAACGGCTTGCACCTTTTCAAAGTTGCTCTTGTCGATCTGGTCTGCCAGGTCAGCAGCGATCAAATTCGGCGCCTTGCGCAGGGTCTTGGCCAGAGTGAAGGCTGGGAAGGCGTAGTCCCCCAGCTTTTCGTCCTTTGGACGTTCGATCTTGGCTTCAACTTCGTCCATTGACCAGTCAGGCAGTACTGTCTGCAAGGCTTCAGCGACTAATTGTTTACCGTTCATATAATACCTTCTTTGTACTTAGTAGTGTTCATTCAATAAAAAGACTCAGCGGCTCTGCACCCATGCCGGCCAAACAAGCAGGCAGCCGGCAATTTTGCACGCTATGCGCCATTTTTATCATGCTTGATCTATTATAACAGGACTTAGGAGCCTGTTACAAGCTAATGCAAGACCTTTTCATTGCGTTTTCAGCGGCAAGCCAGAGATTTTTCTAAAAAAAGCTTGCAATTTTCAGCCTTCAGGTTAAAATGTGAGTAATTAATTAAAAAGCGATGAAGAAGACGAGTAAGCTGAAGCATTCTTGCAGTGAGCCGGCGGCAGTGAAAAGCCGGTAGACCCTGTTTTTGCTGAAAAACACTTTTTCCAAGAGCTGCTGACCCAAATGCCTTCCGCAAAGTAGGCTCAGCCGTCTGCTGGTCCGTTACCACCAGTCGAGTATGTTAGTACTTGATAAGCAGGCTCCCCGCGTGCAGGGAGCAATCAGGGTGGTACCGCGGAACCAAAGCCTTTCGTCCCTTGTATCTCAGGATACCGGGCGGCGGAAGGCTTTTCTATTTTCCCGCTTCTTCATTTTTATTTAATGCAGCTGTTCAACTCATCACATCTACCAAACGGAGGAAACTACCATGTGCGGATTTTTAGCAGTCGATTCAAAAGAATTTTCACTCAAGACCTTTGACGAAGCTTTAGCCAAAAACGAAGACCGTGGCCCAGACATGACCCGGGTCTTTGACGAAAAAGGGATCACCTTTGGCTTTAACCGCCTGGCTATCATGGACTTGTCCGACTCAGGGATGCAGCCGTTTGAATGTCTCGACTGCACCTTGGTCTGCAACGGTGAAATCTACAACTACCCTGAACTCAAGCAAAACCTGGAAACCGACTACCAGTTCACCAGCGGCAGCGACTGTGAAGTCCTGATCCCGCTTTACCGCAAATACGGGATTGACACTATGGTCAAGATGCTGGACGGGGAATTCGCTTTTGTCCTCTACGACCACAAGAGCGGCAAGGTCTACGCGGCCCGCGACATCATCGGCATCCGGCCAATGTTCTACGGCTTTACCAAGAAAGAAGGCAAGCTGGCCTTCGCCTCCACTGGCAAGACCCTGCTTGACCTCTGCGATGAGATCCACCCCTTCCTGCCAGGCCACTACTACGACGGTGCCAAGGGCAAGTTTGTCGAATACCACGCCCCAGATCTGGTCTCCAAGATGGCAACCAATGACTTTGACCAATCCACCAGAACCATCCGCGACCTCTTGATCAAGGCCGTGGACAAGCGCCTGGCTTCTGACGCCCCAGTCGGCTACCTTTTGTCCGGCGGGCTTGACTCTTCCCTGGTCTGCTCCATCGCTGACCGTCTCTTGCCAGAAGACACGAAAATCAGAACTTTTGCCATCGGGATGGACAAGAACCCGATTGACTTGAAATATGCCAGAGAAGTGGCCGACTACCTCGGCAGCGACCATACCGAATTCATCATGACCCGTGATGACGTGCTCAAGTCCCTCAGAGAAGTCATCTACACCTTGGAAACCTGGGATATTACCACGATCCGGGCCTCAATCGGGATGTACATCCTCTGCAAGAGGATTCACGAAACGACCGACTTGAAGGTCATCATGACCGGCGAATGCTCCGATGAGCTCTTTGGCTACAAGTACACCGACTTCGCCCCAAGCGCCGAAGAATTTCAAAAAGAGGCGGCCAAGCGCCTGCGGGAGCTCTACATGTACGACGTGCTCCGGGCCGACCGCTGCATTTCCGCCAACTCACTGGAAGGCCGCGTGCCTTTCGCTGACCGGGACTTTGCCGAATACGTGATGAGCATCGATCCTGACCTCAAGATGAACCACTACCACAAGGGCAAGTACCTCTTGCGCAAGGCCTTTGCTGAAGGCGACTGGCTGCCAGAGGACATCCTGATGCGGGAAAAGGCTGCCTTTTCAGACGCCGTGGGCCACTCAATGGTCGACGACTTGAAGGAATATGCTGACGGCAAGTACACTGACGCGGACCTGGCCAGTGCTAAGGACAAGTACCCATACTGCACCCCGTTTACCAAGGAATCCCTGCTCTACCGCGACATTTTCGAGGAATATTTCCCGGGAAAAGCCGACTGGATCAAAGACTTCTGGATGCCAAACCGGTCATGGGACTCCCTCAAGGGCGTCAACGACCCAAGTGCCCGCGTCCTTTCCAACTACGGGGCAAGCGGAAAATAAATCTATATACCGAAAAAGGCAGATCTCACGATCTGCTTTTTCTGTTGAAGAGATATTTCCGCCTGCTATCTTCGCGCGGCATCAATCGTCAAAACGCCGCTAGGATACTTCTCTTTGACGAACTCGCGGACGTTCTTGATCATTTGCTTGGTCGACGGTGCCAGGCGCTGCTGGCTGGAGGTTACGAGAGCGATCTTTCTAAAGAAGGGGGTATTGAATGGCAGAATCTGCACTTCCCCCTGCATTTTCTGCAAGGCCAGGGCTGGCAGAATTCCCAAGCCCAAGCCTGCTTCTACCATCGCCACGATCGACTGGTCGTCGATGGAGAACTGAATGGCCGTTGGCTGAATGGAATAGTGGTCCAAAGCGGCCTTCGTATCCAAGTCGTAGTCGCCCTGCTGCAGGATAAAGTTGTAGTTTTCCAGATCCCGGTGACCAACGGAAATGCCGGTCTCAGTCTTGAAGTTCTTGGGCGCGATGCAGTAGATTTCGTCTTCCAGCAGCTTCTCGCTGACAACCCCCTGCTCGTTTTCAGGCATCATGGTGAATCCCAAGTCCAGCTGGCCGCTCTTGACTGCCTGGGTGATCTCGTTGAAGCCAGCCTGGCGGACGGCAATCTTCACCTTGGGAAACTGCTTTTCAAAGTTTTGAATCAAAGGCGGCAGCCAGTTGATGCAGGCCGATGAGAAGGCGCCAATCCGGATCAGCCCCGTGTCCAGGCCCTTGATCTGCTGGGCCACCTGCTCCAAGCGGTTCTGGTCGTTAATGATTTCCTGAATCAGCGGCAGGATCTTCTTGCCATCAGGCGTCAGCTTAACCCCAGTCCGGGAACGGATAAAGACCGGAAAGCCCAGCTCAGTCTCCAGCTGGTTGACTGAGTGGCTGATTGCCGAAGGGGTCACGTTTAAGACGACTGACGCCTTATAAAAAGTCCCTTGTTCAATGACGGTTCTGAAAACCAAATATGGAAATGGCAGCATCTAACTCTCCTAACTTGAACAGATTTCATTTAAAGTGAAATAAGTTGAATTTTATTCTTGCTAACAAAGCAATTATAATATAGCCAAGCACAAAAAGAAAAACAAAAAACGAAAAAAGCTATTTGCAAGCAAACTAATCAGCGAAAAGCAAAGACGAAAACGATAAAATTTAGGAGAATTAACGATCATGTTAGAAAACTTATTTGCCAGCCGGATTGATACCAAAAGCCAGTCGCGTTTGGTCGGACTTTTTCCAGACAATAACTTCACGGACACTATTTCCTTTGGGGGTGGCTGCCCGGATGAGCAGCTCTTTCCAGCCAAGGAACTGACCGCTGCCTACCAAGACGCGGTTTGCCGGCAAATGAACCATTCCTTCCAGTATCATGACATTAAAGGGCCAGAGCGCCTGCGCGAATACCTGGCAGCCAGAGCCCATGACAAGATGGGAATTGACCATGTGACTGCTGACGACGTCATGCTTACCGCTGGCGGGCAGCAAGGGATCGAGCTCGTAGCCAAATTATTCATCGGCAAAGGCGATGCCATGGCCGTTGAAGCTCCATCATACATCGGCGCCCTGGCAGCCTTTGACGCCTATGAGCCGCGCTACTACCAAGTCGGCATGGAAAGCGACGGGGCCAACCTTGACCAATTCGAGGCAATCTTAAAGGAGCACCCGGAAATCAAGCTGTTCTACACGGTGCCTGACTTCCACAATCCAACCGGGATTACCATGTCGCTTAAGAAGCGGGAGCGCTTGGTCGAACTGGCCAACAAGTACGACTTCGTCATTCTTGAGGACACCCCATACCGGGATCTGCGCTACCACGGCCAAAGCCTGCCATCAATCAAGAGCTTGGATACTGAAGGACGGGTAATCTTCCTGTCCAGCTTCTCCAAGATCCTGACTCCAGCCTTCCGCTTGGGCTGGCTGGTAGCCAGTCCCGAGATCAAGGAGCAGCTGACCAACCTCAAGCTGGCTGAAGACCTGGAAGTGCCTTACATTCCTTCCGCAACGGTTGATTCCTATATTGCCAACAATGACTTGGACCAGCACATCGAAAAGCTGAAAGACCTCTACCGGGCCAAGCTTGACGCCATGTACAGCGACCTGAAGCGGAATCTGCCAGCCGGCACCAAGCTCAGCCATCCTGAAGGCGGCTTCTTCTTCTGGATCGAGCTCGACCCGGAAATCGACACGACTTCCATGCTTTGGGAGCAGTCAGTGCCAGACCAGCACTTGATCTACGTGCCATCTGAAAACTTCTACCCCAACCACGATATCAAAAACGGGATGCGGGTCAACTTCACCGGGGCAACGATCGAACAAATCAGCGATGGCTGCCGACGCCTGCGGACCGTCATCGACGGCGCGGAAATTTCCCTGCCAGAACTGTCGGTAGCCATCTGATCCTTCGTAATCATCTTATTCAGCTGTTTGATTACTTATTTAATTTTAGTTTTGTATCTATTATAAGCTAAATTTCTTTCATGTAAATTCCAATCTCATTTCCAAACTTAGCTCTATTTTTCCAACTTATTTCTCAATCAGTTATTTCCAATAGCTTTGCTGCCCTGGTGCCCCCTGCACTGGGGCTTTTCTTCGGCTGAAATGAGCGAAAATATAAAAGAGATAAAAGAGAAGAAGAAAACACACAGGGGCAAAGAAAAAGCAGCAGACTGACAATTCGTCAGCCTGCTGCTGTCCGCGTCCAGGGGGAACGCTATAGAAAGGTCATTGCACGATTAACAGTCAGCAGAGCAGCACGCTGCTTCTGCCTCATTTATATTATATATCTTTTCCAAATAGAAAGGACAAAAAAAGAGCCAGACTTCCGTCTGACTCTTGCTTTCGCGCGGCAGCGCCCTATCCTCGCAGGCAGTTTCCCACCAACTACTTTCGGCGCGAAG
>JAEDAG010000004.1 GCA_017309015.1 Faecalicatena absiana | reverse complement strand
TTCGTGGTAGATAGCAAGTTTGATTTCTTTAGTGTATTTAGTCATGAAAATAACCCCCGAAATTAGTGTCCTAATTTCGGGGGTCATATCAATTTAGTCGTCTATGTGACGGCTTTTTTGTTTCCAGCACAATTCCTCGCGCAAGACACGCGTGTGGTCGATTAGATCACAGAGGCTGTCAACAATGGAAACACAGACTTGCAAAAGATCATTGATTTCTTCGGCAAGCTTTTTGAGCCAACGCACAAAACCGAGCAGCAAGGCCATAAGGCATAGCCATAGTGGACTTGACAAAACGGCAGCTCCTTTCTTTCAAAAATAAGAAGCTGACCTACGAACACAGTCATAGGCATCACCTCTCTTCGGAAGATCGCTACCGTTGTTTCTCAATCGATTCGGGTTATAACATAAGCATGCTGATAATTATGATTGCACGGACGTGATTGTGGCGAGCAATCTGGGGCTGTGACTGGCCATCCACGTGGCCGAAGACATGTGCATGGCATGGCTAAAGGAAACTAGTCCGGCTCCGCCGCCGCATCCCCGTGATGGCGGATTCTGTTCGCACAGGTGCTTGCTTTTTCGGTTAGGTCATCGTAAAATAAGCAATAGAAAAGGGCTTAGCGCTGCAACGCTTCGCCCTTTGGATTGAGTCGGTGACGACCAATTAATATTAAACTGTTTTAACGGTCGTTCTTAGAACGACTTTTTTTGTACTTACGTAAATCCTTGCGCCAGCGATAGAAGCTGTTCGTAGCCGCATCGGCAGCCTTGAACTCAATACTGGTATCGTTATAGAAAGGAAGATGATTACGTATGTACCAAGCTTCACGTTTTCCGTTTTGGGAACGTGCTTTTGTTATTGCAAGTGACAGCGTGATTTTCTGGCTGTGGCACCACCTCTTAATCGTGGCTCTAGGCCTTTTAACATTGTTTGGTTTGGTGATCTATCTGGTTGCCAGCGGCATCCAGCAAAAAACGTCGCTAAAGCTGTCTGGCCAGTCATCATTTTCTGTTCTTGCCTGGGTCTGGTCTATTTCGCCTTGAGCTCCGCAATAATGGATTAATTAAGAAAAATGCCAAAATGCCGTCAAAGCAGAATGTTCCTGCTTTGGCGGCATTATTTTTCGAGTAAAAAGGCATGAAACATTGCAAGCGCCAATTGCAAGGATAAATTGAACACTTACCAATAACACCTGGTAGATTTTTCAAAAGTGCTGACTACTGTTTCAGATATTTATCAAACCAGTTGGTAATTTCACTCAAGCGGCGGATCCGGTGCTTTGGCTGGCCGCTACGTGACAATTCGTGGTTTTCCCCCTTGAACAGGCACATTCTCGCCTCAACTCCGTAGTAAAGCAAGGCCCGAAACATCTGCATCCCTTCAGGCAAAGGACATCTGTAGTCTTCCAGAGAGTGAATAAAGAGGGTCGGGGTAGTCACATTCTTGGCATACTTGAGCGGAGACTGTTGCCAGGCGTAGTCCAAGTCTTCACCCAATTCCTTAGCGCCAACAGCGTAGAGGTCGTCCCATGGGCCAATATCTGACAAGAATGAGTCGCTGAACCAGTTGGACATGGACCGCTGGGTGGCGGCAGCGGCGAAGCGGTGGGTGTGGCCGATGACCCAGTTGGTCATGTAGCCGCCGTATGAGCCGCCCGTGATGCCCAATTTGTCAGCAGCAATCTGCGGCACTTGGTCCAAGACGGCATCGGTGAACTTCATCAAGTCGTCGTAGTCCTGCCGGCCCCATTTGCCGCGCATATCAGCGTAATCGTTGCCTTGTCCGTCTGAACCATAGATGTTGCAGAAGAAGACGAAGTAGCCTTCCCCCGCCCAGACTTGCATTTCATGGAAGAAAGGCGTGCCATAGACCGTCTTTGGACCGCCGTGGACATCGAGAATCGCAGGATACTGCTGCTTAGGATCAAAGTCCTTTGGGTACAGAACCCAGCCATGCTGAGTTTTTCCTTGAGCGTCAGTGTAGTCAAGCTGCTGGGCTTGGGCGACATAGCGGTCCTTTAAGGCGTCTTCATTGTAATTTGAATGCTTGCTCAGCTGGCCATCTTGATAAGAGTAAAGCTGCTGGGTTTCGTTGGCGTTGGCGCCGGTGAACCAGAGGGTACCGTCTTCGGTAAAGTCGAAAAAGTCAATGGATGGGAATTCAAAGACTGGCTTGATCGTCTTTCCATCGAAAACTTCCAAGACGCAGTGGTCGACCTTGGTGGTCGTGAAGTAAAGCCGGTCCTGGAACTTGCGGCTGGTACGGACGTCAAGCAGGCAGAGGTCGGTGTCGACCACGTTGCCCCAGCAATCGTCCCAAGCCGCGGCCAGACTAAGTCCGTGCTTATTTGGATCATAAAGGTAGAACTGTGGATTCTCTTCCACGCCGTAGCGCTTCTGGTCGGTGGCAGCCAGGTAGAGCTGGTCCTTGAGAGTGAACAGGTCGAATATTTCCCATTGATCTTTTGGCAAAAGCTCTTCGGTCTGCAAAGTCTTTAGATCCATGGAGAAAAGCGCTGGCTTCAGGCTCTTGGAATGGGTGTAGGAATCGCCGGTGAAATAGAGGGTGTTTCCGAAAACTTTATAAAGGTCAAAGGCAAAGTACTGGTCGTCTTTCAGAAGCTCAGTCAGCTGCTGGGTCCGCAGATCGAAAATAAACAGGCGGTCGCGAAGCTTGGAAATGATGCCTTCATTGTTGAAATAGGCAGGAAACTCGTCCATGACGAGGTAGTCCTTGGAGTCTGGATCCTGCTTCTTGGCGGCTTCGTTCAGGTCAACCCGACGGGAGAGCAGGAGGCGGCCATCAGCTAATACGTCATCGACGCTGTAGTCCGCGTGATCCAGACTGGCCACGACTTGCGCTTCTCCGCCGTCTAAGCGCAGACGATAGATGAAGGTCTTGTCCTTTTCCTTGGTCCGGTTGCCGGCAAAATAGATGGTGTTGTCGTCAGCAAAGACAAAATCGCTTTCCTCGCCAAAGGAGGTGAGGGGGTGGATCGCACCGTCCTTGTATTCATCGATGGTATAGCGGTATTTTTCCTTCTTTGCCGCGTCAGGCAGGGCCTTGACCCATGCCAGGCTCTGCCCCTTGCACTGGAGCTTGCCTAAATTGCTGTAATGCAAAAAGTCTTCAATCTTGATTGCTTGCATATCTGTTTCCTCTTTTCTGTCAGTGATTTGTTTTAATTTTACTCTAATTTTAAGGTGGTTACAAAAATATATTTTTGACAGGATGCACTGTCAAAGAGTGATGTAATGTTAATGATTGACTGCTCTATGAGCTAAATTGTTCACTTTTTGTTCCTAATGCTAAAAATGCCTTCAATGTATAAGTCTGCATGAGTCTTGAAAGGCAAATGAAGATATTTAACTAAAGGGTACTGGATTATTAAGTCCGGTACTTTTTCGATTGGGATCCGTTCAGATTTCCATGAATGCGCTAACAAAAAGTGATATGATTTAATTAAAGTAATAGAAAGCCGACAAGAAAGAGCATTCTGCAGGTTATTGCAAAATGCTCTTTTTCTGAATTATAGAATAGGAAGAATTATGCTATATCCGAAAAACACCGTAACCAGAACTCTAATAAGCTTGGATGGAATGTGGAAGTTTCAGCCAGAAGACGGAACGATTGACCCCGGCAAGCCGTTGCCTGCACCGCAATGGATGGCCGTGCCGGGATCGTTCAATTCACAAACGCCTGATGCGAAATTCAACAATCGAACGGGCTATTTTTGGTACGAGACGACACTGGTAATTCCAGCAGATCAAGCCCAAAAGCGAAACGTACTGCACTTCGGCTCAGTTACTCACAGCTGTGAGGTATTTTTGAACGGAAAAAAGATCGGTAGCCACGTTGGCGGCTTTACGCCATTTGAAATTGACATCAGCGGTTTTGCTAAAGCAGGCGATAATGACTTAAAGGTCAGAGTCTCCAATATCTTGGATAACACGACCCTGCCGAGTGCTGATTATCACGATGGTACAGTGCAGCCGCGATTTGATTTCTTCAATTTTGCCGGCATTCATCGCCCGGTTCGCTTGTATTCAACCAATCAAACTTATCTCGAAACTATTCAGGTACCTTATGAAACTGACTTGGTTCAGACAACGGTAATGCCAAAAATTACCGTCCATGGCGATTTTGCCAGTTGCCAGGTAAGCATCCTGGATGAAAACAATGAAGTAATTGATACGACCGATTCATTAACGGGTGAGCTGCACATTAGCGACACTCATCTCTGGCAAGTGGGCAAGGCATATCTATACCAACTGCGCGTTTCATTATTTGATGAGAATGCAAACCTGTTGGACACATACACCCACCAATTTGGCGTCCGGACAGTTGCGGTAAAGCACAATAAATTTTTGGTCAATGGCAAGCCCGTATATTTTCAAGGCTTTGGACGTCACGAAGACTTTATTGCCTCGGGTAAGGGGCTGAATCTGCCGTTGCTTAACTTGGATTACCAAATTATGAAGGACTTGGGGGCAAATTCCTACCGCACCAGCCATTATCCATATTCTGAAGAAGCGATGCAGCAAGCTGACCGTGAGGGCTTTTTGATTATTGATGAAGTACCGGCAGTTGGATTCTTTCTTGGCTTCAATGTGGATTTAGCGGACAAACGAGTGGCCAAGTCAACCTGGGACGTGCTTGATCCGCAAGCCAACCATGAACAAGCACTGCGAGAGATGATCAATCGGGATGTTGATCATCCATGCGTAGTAATGTGGTCAATTGCCAATGAACCCGCTGGGCATCAGGCAGGTGCCCATGAATATTTTGAACCATTGTGCAAGTTGGCAAAAAGTCTAGATTGGCAGAAACGTCCCATTACTTGGGCGGACATTGGCAACGATGACTGGGATGTGGACAAGATTGCTGATTTGTTTGACGTAATCTGTCTCAATCGATATTTTGGCTGGTATTCAGAACATGGCGACCTTGCCGCAGCCAAGCAGGCACTTAGTGAAAACATTGAGCACTGGCATGGCCGTTTTCCAGACAAGCCATTGCTGTTTACTGAATTTGGGGCAGATACGGTCGCGGGCTTGCACAATCTGGAACGCGAACCCTATTCAGAAGAGTACCAGACTGATTTGATCGCAGCCTATTTTGACGTTTTCGATAAATATCCATATATCATCGGCGAGCAGCTCTGGAACTTTGCCGACTTTAAGACAAGCGACAGCTTGATCAGAGTCAACGGCAACCTGAAAGGAGTCTTCACCCGTGACCGGCAGCCGAAACAGGTTGCAGGGCTTCTTAAAGATCGCTGGACTCACGGCGTGGAAGACAGAGCGGCTAAGTAAGCTGGTCACTGTCAGCGAAAAGCTCTTCCCAAATTGGGCAATGTCATTAAGTTAAGGCATTGACTTTGAACGGGGAACGCTTTAGGACACTCATCTAAGTTTGATGAGTGTTTTTTTTGCTTAATTTTTGAAACCGCTTTACTGCTAACTTCCCAGAGCAATCAAACTCAAGTCCTCTGAGAAAGTGCCCTAAACCCGCAAAAATACTGTATTTTTAGCACATCTTTGCTTGCATTGATGTGCTTTTCTATGTTATAATTTGAGTATGATATCATACTCAACAAAGGAGGCCATCATGTACTACAACTGCCTGGTTAATATTCCTAAGAACACTGGTAAAATTTCCAGAAATAAACGGGGTAAGACTACCTACATCGAATACACTTATGCTAGAGAGTACCTTCCCGAGAAGAAATACAACGTTGCTAGAAGAACGACCATTGGGAAAGCTGACCCAGATCATCCTGGAATGATGTTTCCTAACCCCAACTTCGAAAAGTTCTTCCCAGATATCGAGATTCCCGCCGAAGGAACGGCGGCTGAACCAGTCAATGAATCCAGAAGCAGCTGTATCCAAATTGGTGCCTTCTCTGTAGTCAGACGAATCATCGAAGACTACAAGCTCGCTGAACACTTGAAGCGCTGGGATGACCGGGGAAAAGGACTGCTTCTTGACCTGGCTGCTTACTCAGTTATCGCAGAAAGCAACGTGGCTCAGCACTTCCCGGATTATGCCTACAACCATCCATTAATGACGCCGCAGAATAAGATTTACAGCGACTCTACAATCTCGCGCTTCATTCGCGAGATCGATGACAATGACAGGGTCGACTTCTTGAACAGCTGGAACGCCACCCACGACAAGAACGAGAAAATCTACGTTTCCTATGACTCCACCAACAAGAACTGCAAGGCTGGAGATATTGAGATGGCGGAATACGGTCACCCTAAGAATGACGTTGGCGCGCCAATCATCAACTACTCGATTGCTTACGACATGACCAATGAGAAGCCCCTGCTTTACGAGAGCTACCCGGGCAGTATCGTGGATGTCTCGCAGCTGAAATACATGCTGGAGAAGATTCGCGGCTACGGCTATAAGAAGATAGGTTTCATCCTTGATCGTGGATACTTCAGTAAGGCTAACATCCAATTCATGGACTCGTGCGACTATGATTTCGTGATGATGGTTAAAGGCAGAGCCTCCTTTGTACACAGCTTGGTAATGGAGCACATGGGTGAATTCGAATCAAAGAGAGCCTGCTCAATCAAGGCATACCGGACTTACGGCATGACTGTTAAAGCCAAGCTGTACGCGGATGACGACACTGACCGCTACTTCCACATCTACTACAAAGCCAAGAAGCAGGCTAGCGAGCGTGCCAGACTGGAAGCTGATCTGGACCGAATGGAAGCCGAGATGGACAAGATAAAAGGCAGAGAATACAAGCTTCCCAAACGATACGAGCATTATTTCAAGCTCACCTACCACAAAGACAAGTTCTATGGCTACGAGGAACGGGAAGATGTAATCGAGCGAGAGCTGCAGCTGTGCGGCTATTTCGCGATCGTGACCTCCGAAAAGATGACGGCCTCGGAAGCCTTGAACCTTTACAAGAGCCGCGATATCTCAGAGAAGCTGTTTGGCAGTGATAAGGCCTTCCTTGGCAATCGCTCATTCAGAGTCGCAAGCAGTCAAGCAGCGGAAGCCAAGATCTTCATTCAGTTCATCGCTTTGATAATCCGTGCAAGAATCTACACGCTTTTGAGAAAGCGCAAAGCCGAAATGCCGGGCAAGCCTAACTATTTGAGCGTACCTTCAGCACTGAAAGAGCTCGAAAAGATTGAGCTGATACGCCAACCGAACGGCAATTATAAGCTAGATCACGCAGTCACAGCTACCCAGAAAGTAATACTAGGGGCCTTTGGACTGGACGAAGAATGGATCAAGGCACAGGCAAGACTGATTGGAAAAGATATCCAGAACGCCGCAATGCCAGAAGAACAGAAAGATGATGATGAAGATGCCGAGAACGAAGAGTATTAAGACAATTGAAGCCGAGATCTCCCAAACCGAAGAACAACTCCGGCGCCTTAAAGAGCGCTGCGATAAAGTATCGCAGAAACTAGATGCTCTCTATGAGCTCAAGAAGCACCGGGAGCAGGAGGAATTACTAAAAGCTATTGATAAAAGTACCCGAACTAAAGCTGAGATCCTCGCGTTTCTGGAAAGTCATGCATAAAAGAAATACGGCTGGCAGAAAATCTGTCAGCCGTATGGTTTGAGTTGTAAAATCCTGGGAAATTAGCATTTAATTATGGTATGATAAAAGTATTGTTGAAATTATATTTTTATTATGTGTGAGGAAAATACATGAAGAAGATTATTTATAATAAAGGCACGATGATTCTCCCTAATGAAAAGACTATTTAAAAAGATCTGTAATAGTTGGCTCGGCGACATGCTAATTATCAATCTTGTTACTATTATAGTAATTACTATTTGGGTACTAGATCAGTCATATAGCTTTTTTCTTTCAGGGGAAGAAACTTTTGAAGAAGCTACTAATAATTTTTGGAAAACTGAGATTATTTTTGTTGGTATTGCACTAATCGTAGTCAACAGTTGTGCGGCAGTTCGAGCGGTTATTAGAAAGCACACTAAAAAATAAACAAAAGAGATATACATTCTATAGGAAAGTATATCTCTTTTACTTATGCAATAATGGTATAGTAACTGCGATAATGATGTATATAATGAATATAAAAGTACACAAGAAGAAAATAAAATTGAATCTAAACGGTTATAATCAATCAACTAGTATTGTGCGCCTTTTCATTCTTATTAAGAAATGATGAATTTTATTATTGATTTTTTAATGTTGGCGAGCGTAATATTGGGCTCAAGAATAAGAAGTAGTAGGAAATCTTTTATGAAGAAAAATAAAAAAGTTGTAAATTTAGGTATTCGCCAATTGCAAGAATAAATTGAACACTTACCATAACATCTGGTAGATTTTGACTATCTACGCCGGTAAATGCGGTCAAGTTCGGTGTCAAAGTACTCTTCTGGAGTCTTGTAGTTTAAGATCTTCCGAGGAAGAGAGTTGCACCATACCTCGATCTTAGCAATATCTTCCACACTGTACTTATCCATACGGTCTCCCTTGGGAATATAGCGTCTGATAAGCCCGTTGTGCCGTTCTACGCTGCCTTTATCACAGGATGTATAAGGGTGAGCGTAGTACACAAGAGTCTTGGAAACTTGCTCAAGATCGGATAGATCTGCGAACTCAGATCCATTGTCGGTTGTGATAGACTTAAAGATTTGATTCCATTTGGATCCGTAGTACTCTCGAAGCTTATCAAATGCCTTCATAACGCTAGCTGAGGTCTTATCCTCAATCTTGATCATGAAGAAGCGACGTGTCTTTCGTTCACACAGAGTAAGCAGCACATCATCATCCTTGGTCTTGTGTCCAAGAACCAGGTCGCATTCCCAGTGTCCAAAGTCCTTACGGGTATCGATTCTAGGACTGCGTTCATCGATGCTTCGGCCCAGAATGCGCTTGTTTGCACGAGCACGACGAGCCTTGGTATTGCGCTTTACCTTTTCTGGGAGGTCGATGTTCTTGATCTCCATAAGGCCAAGGTCAACGTAGTTGTACAGAGTCTTGGTAGACACGACCTGATCCTTTGGGAAGATACCTTCGGCTAAAGCATAGCCAACGCAGGCATCAAGAGACCAGCCTCGCTTATGGAAGCAGTGGGAAACATAGTTGATGAACTTGCTTCGACGAAGGAACAAGCTCTTACGGCCGCATTCACGCCTATGGCGCTCGTAAGTCATTTGCCCCTTGGCAGCTTTGTATCGTTTCACATTGCCAGTATAAAGGGATACGGTGCCTCTTTTGAGCTCATATCCGATTGTACTTGGCGAGCAGTTGAGTTCTCTAGCAATGGCACGATTTGAGCAGCCAATGGAATGCATTACTTGAATTGTAATTCGGTCATCCTTCGAAAGGTGCTTTCCCTTTTGGTGTGGTTTAGTGTTAGAATATGAATGATCCATTTTAACCTCTCTAGAAATGTTTTGTGGTAATTCATATTCTACCAGAAGGTTGAAATGGATTTTTTGTGCTCTAATCTAGTAAAAACGATTTTCACTTACTGGATCGGAACAGTGTTCAATTTGATTTTACAATTGGCGAAACTTTACAAAAGCGGCTTTTTTAATGTATGCGCTATCAATTGATGCTATGATTTTTTGAAAATTGAAATGAAATTGCATTAGTTACAGAGAAAAATGAAAGGAGCAGACAAATGTCAGAAGAAGATGCGGCAGACATTCCCTGCGTCAATGGCTCGCAGGCTGCAATCGAAGAAATTACCGGAAGCGCAAGCCTGATCCAAATCCGCTGCCGCTGACTAGGGAGTGCCTCAAGCCCTTCACCAAGGTTACCTTTACCATCACGACGGTTGGCGATGAAGCGGCCGATTTGATCAATGGCTTGAGCAAGGCCGCGGATGAATTCTACAAGCAATATGAAGCGAGATTTTTGGAGGACTTGGATCCAAAATACCCGCCAATATATGCCTGATTTAACGGTCAGTCATGAATTTTTTAATATTTCAGCCAGTACACGCTGGGATCTAGACATGATTGATGATGCTTATGAGTCAGGCAAAATTGAGTTTCCAATTCAAGCACGAATGATGCAAGAAGAAGTGTTAGCAACGAGTGGATATGCTCCAAAGGATTTAAGATTGTTAAACTTGCAAAGAAGACGGGATAAAGGCGAATTTGGTCAAATCCATCCAATTTTAATCTTTTACCAGTATAATAAGGTGTGTGAGCATCTAATTAAGATGATTCAGACAATGCGGCCTGATTTACCGATCCATACCTTGAATTTAGAAACACTATCGATCAAGATCGATGGGAAATCAATCGCAAAAAGAAAGATTTTACCGATGAAGTTGCCAGTTCAACATACATGAAGAAACATCGTAAACAAAAGGTAAGGGGAAATTAATATGACATATAAACTGACCGAGACCCAAAAGCTTGATTTATATATTCGCTTGAACAATTTAAACAGTAAGATAAAGAGCCTATCGACTGACGAAGAGTGGGTTAATAATCGCAAACAAATTGGCGAAGTACTCTACCAACTTAATTTAGTCGAAGATCCAACTGATATGAATGAAGTTGAAAAAGCGAATTTAGACTATATTAGAAAGCGGACGAAATCCGTTATTCAGAATAGACCAATGGCTGCATACTTCATCAATCAAAAGGCACTAGACGAATTAGGCAACTTAGTTGACGAAGAAGACGAAAACTATTACTCTGACTTTCATGACATGTTAATTAATGATATGGCCGAATATGCAACAATTGTAAGAGATTTCGATTTAAAGTTAGCTAAAGCCAAAGAAGCTAATGATATGAATTACTACCGAGAAGAATATGCCAGACTGGATAATGCTAGACGGCGCCAACATGATGCAGTAATTGCAAGTCTTGCGGCCGCGAATAGAATTAACAAGTCGGAAGGCATAGAGCCGGTATTAGATATTGGCGATAGCAGATCAGTCCATGATGTGCATCGTACTGATGTTGGCAATGCAGTTATATCATGGCTGGCAGAAACCAACTATCAAGATGCCCAAGTGCAAAAATAGTTTGAGCAGGAACTTGATCAGCTAACAACATATCTCTGTATAAAGAGTCATATAGTTGTTCTTGACACTTTTCGTGACGTTGTCGAAGGATCTTGATAGCAATTGCATGATGAGACAAACAAAAAATGGTGAAGCTCGGCGTATTTGTTCGAGTTTCACCATTTTTATTTGCTTTGTAAGCGCCCAAGAGTGCGGTATCTATCGACCTCTGTTTAATAGTCATCTACTGCTTTTACAGTTGAACACGATATTAAGGCCGAACATCCAACGTACCGCTCGAGCTGTTATTTTACAGTGATGCGATTAACGAGCTTATGCTCGAAGTCGTAGACAGGTTCTTGAGCCATCATTAATCCGAAAGAACTGGGTCGCGTGTTCATGACATGTGGGCGGGGATGAAGGATTTTGCCCTGTACGACTTGGAGAACAAGCAGTACTATCCAGAAGGGGAGTTGGAGATCAGCCATGAAGACTGGGCCTTCTACCGGAAACTGTACGGCTTCATTCCGCTGACCTACAAGGTTCGCATGACGGTGGCCGGCGTTAAGGCCAGAGTTTGCAACGCAACAACTTGGGGCGTGACCTACAAGTGCCCTGACAATCCAGTAGCGACGCTGCTTTTTGACCAAGTGGAAGGTACTTTCACCAGCCAGAAAGGGGAAGTCCGCCACTTGTCAAACGGCCGCATGGCCTTGTCGATCCGCCAATGGCATCAGTATCCAAGCATCCTGCCTAGAGAATTGTACCTTGACGACCAACAAGAAGGCGAAAAGTTCGAAACTTTATAGAAAAAAGCCGCCGGCTGCTAATGCAGTCTGGCGGCTTTTTGACGTGTTCAAGATTAGGAATAGCATCGTAGTTGGGTACTTTTTCGGAAACTGCTGTCTGTTATTTTGCCTGATTCATTATGAAAAACGGACAATGGAGACTGGTTAAAAGGAAATGCTTTCACTTCAGTAGAGAAAAAGCTAAACTAGTAATTATAATGCAACACAATCATCATTAAGTGAGTTGCTGTTTAGGGGAGAGGAAAGCTATGACTTTAGAATCACAACTGGAAGATAGCCTCATTGTCCAGTTGACACAGGGTGTTCATCAGTGGAAGTTCCGTGATGATTTACGGACTGTAGATCAGCTGTGGGACAACTTTTTCTGTATCTTGGAATCAAACAACAAGGATCAGTTAAACGACCACCCACTGACTCCTAACGAAAAAATGACTGTAAGAACGGCAATTGTTAAACCGACTTTCTATCGGGCAACGGAATTTATGGTTGGCGCCAACCGGCAGGTTCGCTATCACTTGAGGAGAGAAGATTCTTCGCTTCCAGACGCTGACTTGTTGATTTTAGACAATACTAATATCGCTGGAGGGAACTCTGTATATGAGGTTGTTCACCAGGTTCAGCTTCAAAAAAAGACCGCGCTTGATCAAGACCGCCGATTTGACGTGAGTCTCTTGATCAATGGTCTGCCGGTAATACACATTGAGCTCAAAGCACCAGGGGTGCCTTACAAGAAGGCCTTTAATCAAATTCAAAAGTATATCGATGAAGGGCAATTTACTGACATTTACAGCTTCGTTGAAATGTTTGTAGTAACTAATGGTAAGCAAACAAGATATATATCCGCTGGGCAAAACTTGAATGCTAAGTTTTTGACTGCCTGGGTTGATGAGAACAATAAGCGGGTAGATGACTATCTGAGCTTCGCAGAAGAGGTTTTGTCAATTCCCGCTGCTCACCATATGATCGCTGACTACGTGGTGTTGGACAGCGAAAACAAGAGCGTCATCTTGCTTCGTCCTTACCAGATACATGCGATTCAAGCAATTTTTAAAGCCTCAAGAGAGAGCAGATCTGGCTATATTTGGCATACGACTGGATCAGGCAAGACATTGACTTCGTATAAGGTTGCCCGCAACTTGTTGCAAATTCCGTCAATTGATAAGTCTATCTTCTTGATTGACCGTAAAGATCTGGACACACAGACCACGACAGCATTTAAGATTTACGCAAACAACGACACCATTAGCGTAAACGAAACAAATAATAGTTATGACCTAGCTGACCAGTTGACTGATGGTGACCGAACTGTAGTAGTTACTACCCGCCAGAAGATGCAAAACATGTTTAAGCGGATTGATGAATTGGATCAGTTGCCTAAACGGTATGAGAATTTAAAGAATATGCGGCTAGCCTTCATCGTCGATGAATGTCACAGAACGATTACGCCTAGCCAAAAGCGGGAGATTGATAAATTCTTTAACCGCAAGCCGCTGTGGTATGGCTTTACTGGCACTCCGATTTTTAACGAGAATGCCCGGGCTAAGAATGGGCAAGATGCGCGGACGACTGAAGAATTATATGGACCGGTTCTGCACAAGTATACGATCGGGGATGCAATCAGAGACAAGATGGTCTTAGGCTTCTCAATTGACAATCAAGGTGGCAGCAATGAAACAGGTAACGAAGAAGACACCAAGAAAATGGACCAGATTTACCGGTCCAAGGCCCATATGCATTCAGTTGCGACAGCAGTAATTAAGGCGGCATACCGCAAGCAGGGACTTATTTCTGGCAAGAAATACTCAGCTATTTTGACGACTTCGTCAATTGAGCAAGCCCAGAAGTACTACCATATCTTCAAAAAAATCATCGATGGGGAAGACGAGGAATTCAAGATTCCGGAGCGAATCAAGAAAGTGGCACCAGACTTCCCAAAGATCGCTATTACTTACTCAGTTAGTGAAAACGAAGACGATTCAGAATCAGTGCAAAATGAGATGAAGCAATCGCTTGCTGACTACAACGCTATTTATGGCACAAACTTCTCAATGTCTGAGCTGGATCAGTACAACCAAAACGTCAATGCCCGGCTGGCTCGCAAGAAAGCTCAATATCAGTCTGACAGCCAACGTTTAGACTTAGTTACTTAAACTTCCCACACCAAAAAGAACTATGAAGCCTTGAAAACTCAATAGTTTAGCCAGTAAATATTCAATTAAGCTGCTAGTGATGGCGATATAGCCTCTTGCATGTACTTCGGGAGGCGTGAAATGAAAGCGTTGGTGAACCTTTCCATCTGCTCTTCTGTCGGTTGGAAGATCTCTTTCACGCTCTCGAACATGGCTTCCACCAGGATCTGAAGGGAGTGATTGAAAGTGATGTCCGCAAGCTCGTCCACCATGCAATAAAAGAGCTCGCCTATTGTCCTATCATCTTCATCATCTCGCTTCTCAACTGACATGAACATGTAGCGCAGAAAGACGAAAGCTGTATGGGCAGTCAATGCATCATATGACAGGCCATGGTATTCAGTGCCAAGCTTCAAGAAACTCTTGCAGGTCTTGAAGAAGACCTCGATGTCCCATCTTTTGCCGTAAATTCTGATGATCTCATTCTCATCGATCGTCATGTCCGTGCAAATAAGAGCGATCCAGTCTTTGCGGTTGGAGCGATTTCTTACGCAGACTATTCTGGCGTCAATCTGGGCACCATCTTTGACAGGATCTCCAACCTTTACAGGGACGGACAGTAGATATCTTGAACGACCTCGACGCTTCTTGCATGCGTTGAAGATCTGCTTGACGTTCATCCGCTTTCCTTCGAACTCGTATGTGATCTTGGAGCTTTTCTTCACCATGGCGATTACGTTCAAACCACGTTGACTGATTTGGACAATCTGATGAGGATTGGAGAACCAAGTGTCAAACATGACGTACTTGGCAGTGAGCCCTGCTTTCAAGGCTTGATCGAGCAGCTGGATAACTACATCGGTCCCCTTTGATTGGGCCATAATCCGCCTCTTGGCCGCGATTGTGCGCTTGTCGATCTTCTTGGTTGTCCCGATGACATTCTGATCGTTCTTTGAGGACAAGAGTGATGAAGCGATTGGGACAAAGGAGGATCCATCAGTCCAACCCATGGTCATCATTCGAAAGCCCTTCTTATAGGTCATCGAAACGTGGTCGAATACTTTGGCAGCCAGCTCAGTCTTCTTGTATCCAGTTCTAGAGTAGAGCGAATCGTCAAAGACGAAGCAATCGGCACGTTGGTCAGAAGTCAGATCTTTCAGGTGCCCATTGACGATCCTCTCAGCTAGCAGAATAGTGAGGCGAAGCCAGTTGATATGTGGGTTCTGCATGAATCGATAGTAGGTGTTTTTGGAGAAGCCAGCAGTACACTTGCCAGACTTCTGTTGCATGTACATGCTTCTATCTCGAAACACATTACTGAAGATGTATGAAAGGATCGACCAAAGTGGGATTCCTTTGGACTTGCGGAGCCCACATCTACGGAGAAGCTCCGTAACTTTGTAGTCCTTGAAGAACTTTTCAACAGAACGGGCAATTTGGGGTTCGTTTTTGGTATCGAATGATGGTAAACTAGACATAGCACAAGCCTTTCGTTTGATACTGATGATGTTTTGGTCGACTTAATTATATCAAGCGAACAAAGGCCTTGTGCTTTTTTATTGGCTAAACTATTGAATTTTCAAGGTACGAGCCCACTTTTGTAAGTGGGAAGTTTAAGTTAGTTATAGTCGTTAACCGTTTATTGACTGGCTTTGACTCACCAAGTTTGTCGACTTTGTACATTGACCGGCCGCCAATGAGCCCGCAGGATATGATTCAGGCTTTTTCAAGAACAAACCGGATTTTTGACAAGGATAAGACTTGGGGGCAAATTGTAACCTACCAATATCCGAAGACCTTTAGTCAAAAAATTGATGAAGCAATCGTCTTGTATTCTAATGGAGGTGAAAAGTACGCGGTCGCCCCAAGCTGGGAAGAATCAAAGCAAAATTACGTATCAGCCCGTTCAAAAATTGACATGTATAGTTTCGATGCAGACGGACCTTCAATTTATGATGCTCCCATTAAATAATCAGCTTAACTTTGCTAGACTTTGTAGAAGTGAAATCTGATATAATTTAAGAGGCAAGTTTTAAGGGCGGTGACTATCTGAATCCTGGAGGTGGTTCCATGGAGAATTATTGTAAAGGTAAGGTAGTCATGAGCGTATACGAGGCACTGAGCTTGATGCTCACTTTTGGTCTTTTCGTTATTGCTTTGTTGACCTATGTTGCCAAGCACGGCAAGTAAAAAAGTCGTCCCTGTAACTTTGCACGGTTAAGGACGACTAATTTGTTCTGATACTGTCACCGCCTTTGAAGCGGGCCACTACAGAGAGTCTTGTTGGCGCAAGGCTCTCTTTTCTTTACTATTATAGCATATTTAACTTCAGATAAACATTTTTTGAAGTAAAGATTGTTTCGCATACTTCAGTAGCCTCAATTTTTGGTCATGTAAAGTGATGATTTGAGTAATTTTTTGAAAGAGATCACTCATCTAGTGTAATGTCATGATGATATCTTAATAATATTGACACGGATACTGCACATGCGTCTCTATATCAGCAGTTATAGTTCTGATTGCGCATGTTTTAAATGTCAGTATGACATTACACTAGATCAAGCATACAGCTCGCATGGCGAGGTAGAGATGTGCGTCAGACTCGAGGAGATCATAGAGATCTGCCAAGCAACTGAAAATAGCCACTTTATTTGGTTTGCACGTCTCCTAAAACGCCATTTGAGGGGGATCTACACATTTGCCAAACACGGGATATCAACTGGCAAACTTGAGGGCATTAACAATAAGATCAAGACCGAGAGACGCAAAGATTATGGGTATCCAGATGATGAATAGTTCTTTCTGCGGTTAATGGAACTATCGCGGAAGGCTTCCAAAGTCTCTCAGGCATTACACAAGTTTTTATACTGAACCTTGATTTTTGAAAAAGTCACGTAGTTCAGTAATAAAAGGGGATCGATTTTTGAAAAAGTCGCTTGGCTCAGTAATAAAAGGGGATCGATTTTTGAAAAAGTCGCGTGGTTCAGTAATAAAAGGGGATTGATTTTTGAAAAAGTCGCTTGGCTCAGTAATAAAAGGGGATCGATTTTTGAAAAAGTCGTTTGGTTCAGTAATAAAAAGGGGGGAAGCAATAAAACATCCCCATTTTTTACGTAGCCAATGCCAAACCGCACCAAAACATCCCCATTTTTTACGTAGCCAATGCCAAACCGCACCAAAACATCCCCATTTTTTACGTAGCCAATGCCAAATCACACCAAAACATCCCCGCTGTTTACGTAGCCAATGCCAAACCGCACCAAAACATCCCCGCTGTTTACGTAGCCAATGCCAAATCGCACCAAAATATCCCCACTTTTTACGTAGCCAATGCCGAATCACACCAAAACATCCCTATTTTTTACGTAACCAAAGCTGAATTGCAAGCAAGCTGTCCTTCTAACTTTGTACGGCTAGTGACGACTCAGTTGCTTTAATTAACTGTAAAGTATTGGTGATCAGAGTCAAGCTTGAGACTGATCGAGCATATACGAAAAAGATCGTCAGGCCACTTGGGTGAATGACGATCTTTATTGGGCATTTACTTGTAACGAGCTGGCAGGGTAAAATACTTAGTATTATTAGTGACGTTAATTTGTGACTATACGTAAACTCTACCTTTCTTCAAGACAAAGCTTATTTTCTCTAAATTTGTTGCAGAGCAAAGCATTGTTCGCTATCGCATTACAATGGTCAAGGCCTTTGTGTCAGCTTGTCAGAAACAGCAGAGCATGCACTCTGGACTATCTCAAGATCATTTAGAAAGATCTTGAAGCTTACATCCCTGCGGCTTCTTCTTGCATGGTGTGGCAGAAAGAGAGAACCAGCGGATCGTGTTCTTCTTTCCGGCAGACCAGGCCATAGTTAAGCCCGGCTGAATAAGCCAAGCGAACGGCTTTAAGCTCACAGCAATTTTCAATTGCGACGAAGCTCGGCATCACGGTAATTCCTAAGCCGGCTTTGACCATCAGATTGACGATCTCAACATCGTTCACATAGCTGATGTCTAAATCATCAACGCCTTTGCGAATCTTTTCCTGCAGTTTAAGCTGCTCAGGCGGGCACCAGTTGTTGTCCATCAGTACTTGTTTGACAAGGTTTGAGATGGCGCAACCACGATATTGTCACCATTCTACCAAGCTGGATTTGTAAGCAAAAAAGTAGCATCTCTGCACGTTTTTTCGCGTGAGGGGATGCTGCTTTTTTGTTGAAACTTTGCTGACTTCGACAACGGCAAGCCAAATGATGCCATTATGCTTAGTGCTTCTTTCATGTTTCTTTGGTTTGACACATCGATTCTGCTTACGGTAGAATGTTAATACTAGTTATGTATGGTAAAAAATAATAGGGAGCTTTCAATGAAAATAGCTTTGCAAATATTAGCTTGCCTGGTGGCAGTTGAACATTTTTACATTATGTACTTAGAAACGATTGCGACGAGTTCCAAGAAAACCGCGGAAGTTTTTCAAATGAGCCAAGAAGAACTGACTCGTCCGTCAGTTAACGCGCTCTTTAAGAACCAAGGGATTTACAATGGTCTGTTGGCAGTCTTGATTTTGATCGCGACTTTTGCCTTGAGCAAGATCGTTCTGCAGCTGCTCTTGGCATACGTAATCTTGGTAGCGATCTATGGGGCGGTATCAAGCCAGCCGAAGATTCTGCTGATGCAGGGTGGTCTGCCAATTGTAGCTCTGATCGTCAGCTTTTTCGCCTAAGGATCACTTCTTCGATAAACGAGAATGGCGCGAGGCATAATGTCATTAAGTCAAGACATTAAACGGCGAACGCCTGTAGACACTCATCTATTCAGATGAGTGTTTTTTGCTTTTGGCAATCGAACCGCGCCAGTTGGTACTTTTCGAAAAGTCCCCAACTAAACCGAAACCTGCGCAACTGCCGCCAAGGACAAAGCAGTCTTATTTCACGAGCCTTGATGGTATAATGAAGGCGAGGTGAAAATGATGAAATATGAAGCCGTCGTGTTCGATATGGACGGAACGATCTTAGATACTAGCGCCGATTTAACGACGTCTTTGAACTATGCTTTTGAAAAGACGGGACACCGGCACGATTTTACGGTTGAAGATATCAAGAACTTTTTTGGCAGCGGGGTCGTAGTGGCGATTACCCGGGCTTTGGCTTATGAAGCCGGCAGCAGCCTGGAAAGCCTGGTTGCTTTTGGCACCAAGGATGAGCAGATCCCGGAAGCCGTGACTCAAGCGGAAGTTGACCGGGTTCTGAAAGTTTTCAAGCCATATTACGCGGACCACTGCCAGATTAAGACTGGTCCTTTCCCAGGCATCCTGGAGTTGATGCAAAAACTGCGTCAGCGGGGGATCAAGCTGGCCGTCGTTTCCAACAAGCCGGATGAAGCGGTGCAAGTCTTGGTCGGGAAGCTTTTTGGCAAAGAATTCGACTTCGTCTTGGGTGAAAAAAGCGGGATTCGCCGCAAGCCAGCGCCGGACATGACCAGTGAATGCGTCAAGGTGCTGGCGGTGCCGCGCGACAAGTGCGTCTACATTGGCGACTCAGAGATCGATATCCAGACCGCGCGCAATTCAAAGATGGATGAGATTGCCGTAACCTGGGGCTTTAGAAAGGTCCCGTTCTTGAAAAAGCATGGCGCGACCGTGATCGTTGACACGGCTGAGGAACTGTATCAAGCAATTTGTGAGGAATAACCATGAAAGTTGTATATGAAGCTGGCCAACAGCGGGCAGCGGTCTATGACCAAGGTCAGCTGATTGGCCAGTGCGTCTATGAAGACAAGGGTGATCACTGGATCATCACGACGACCAAGGTGGATCCGGCTTATGGCGGACAGGGTCTTGGCCGCCAGCTGGTCGACGCCGTCGTGGCTGCAGCCCGGAAGCAGGGCGTCAAGCTGCGGGCAACCTGCTCCTATGCCGTCAAGGTTCTGGCAAAGCCAGGATATGAGGATTTACACTAAAATAGCATCCCCGCTCCGCAATTTTGCGGAATAGGGATGCTTTTGTAATCTTATAAGTATTTTTGCGCGTTTAAAGCGAAGGGGACCAAACTTATTGACAAACAGGCCCATTGAGTAAAAAATAAGGATGTGTAATGCTCTGACAAGATGTAGGAGGAAAAATCATGGACAAGAAGCTGAAAGCCATCAGTAAAGTTTCACTTGCCTTGGCTCTGTTAGGCGCCGCGGCACCGGTAACAGTAACTGCTCCAACTGCCATGGCCGCCAAGAAGGCTGCTAAGAAGAGTACGAAAAAGACTAAAAAGGCAAAGAAGTCTAAGAAGAAGGTTGTAAAGAAGACAAACGCGCAAAAATACGCGCCAAAGGCCAAGAGCGTAACTGTCAAGGCTGGCAGCAAGCTTTCAGCCAAGAGTATCATCACTAACGCCAGCAAGTTGCCAGCTAAGGCTAAGTATGCTTTTTCACCAAAGCCAAACTTGAAGAAGGCTGGCACTTATACGGTCAGCGTGATCGTGACTTATCCTGACAAGTCAAAAGATAAGGTCAAGAATGTCAAGATCAAGGTAACCGCGAAGAAGGCGGCTTATAATCCAGCTAAGGCTACTTACGAGAAGTACAAGAAAAAAGCTGCAGAGCTGGGTTCATTAGAAGCCGCGCAAAACGACTTGAGTCAAAAGAAGGCGGCTTTAGATAGTGCCAACCAGGTTTATACGGATGCTGTAGCTAGCTACAATAACAAGGTTTCCGCTGCTAAGACTAAATATGATGAAGCTTCACGTGCTTATGAAGCAGCTGGCTATGATTTTATCATGAGCAAGGCAACGGCTAATTTTTACCAAGACTCAAAAGCTGGCATGGCAAATGTAGCTGCATTGGCAAGCTACGTAAATGGTTTGGATGATTCAGTTAAAAGCTTCTTGTCGACCAGCAATTTAAAGAAAGATGTTACTTTGATCAAAGAGCTGAACAGTCTCCGAGCATCGGACAACAATTTTTCCAATCATAATGCTCTAGGGGTCGACTATGATCTCATGATCTATGCAAGCATCTCTGGTTTTATCTCAGATAGCACGATGAATCATACATATTTTATGAACGCTCCTACTGAAGTGTATGCTTCCCGTGCTGAGAATTTGGCTTGGGGCTACAGTGATCCATTAACTGGTTGGTACACTGAAGAAAAGGCGATTTATGATGCTCACGGCAGTGGTGTGACTGGCCACTATACGAACTGCATGGGCGATTATGAGTATGTTGGTTTGGTTCTTGATCAAAGTACGGGAACAAGTGCGGCAGATTTTGGCAGAGACAAGATTTTAACTAGCGAATCGGGGACGCAAGTGACCGTTGATGAGTTTGAAGCTGCTCTCAATAGTTATGTTGCTTCTTATGAGTCGACTATGAACACGGCAAAGGCAGCTTATGAGCAAACCAAGGCTGATAAGTCAGAGGTCAATGCTGCGCAAGAAAAAGTGAACAGTAGTAAGAAGGCATATGATGAAGCTAATGCAAAGGTGAAAAAGGTCAAGACGGTCAACCAACAATTGGCAAAGGCTTATGCGGCTTACCAGAAGTCTTTAAAAGCTGCACACAAGAAGAACTAATAGTGGTGTAATGATTGCGGTAAATTAGTTAATCTTTTTAAAGTATGATCCCGATATGTATAGCCGGGATCATACTTTTTGCTTTTTTTAGATATTTTCTGAATTGGCTATAATTGGCGCTGTGATAAGCTTTAATGGCTAACAAAATCGTCCGCAATAAATAGATGATCGTTTTGCTAAAAAGCAATTTGACAAATACAGCGTTTAGGACAAAAATTAAAGTGTTTAATGATCTAATAATATATGAGAGGATAAGATAATGGATAAAAGACTGGAAAATATCAGCAAAGTTTCAGTCGCGCTGGCGCTTTGTGGCGCCAGCGCGACAGCCACCATTGCAATTCCAAAAACTGACAATGTAATGGCGGCTGCTAAGAAGACTGCTAAGTACAGCTATAGTGTTCAAACCAAGAAGATCACCAGAACCATTAAGATGTACCAGCCTAAAGGCTTAAAGAAGGTCGTTCAAAAGGCCTACATCAAGCGGACGGTCAAGACCAACAAGAAGACCAAGAAGAAGACTTACGGCAAGTGGTCTACTTCTTCTTGGAAGAAGTACAAGGTAGCGAAGGTGTCCGGCTATACCGCAAGCAGAGCTACTGTTGGGGCTGCTAAGGTCACTAGAAAAACCAAGAACCAGACTGTCAAGATTACCTACAAGGCAATTAAGCACGTTAAGAAGCACATCAAGAAGACTGTTAAGAAGCATGTCAAGAAGGCAGCACCAAAGAAGACAGTGAGAAGATCTGCCCCGGCTTCAGCCAACTTGACTTTCTATACGAGTAGCGGCAAGCGTACCAGCTTCTGGCCAGCTAAAGACGGCTTAGAAAAGGCACCTAAGAAAGGAGACAAGGTTGAAGTCTTGGGGCAGGGAATTATCAACGGTCAATTGATGTATCAAATCGCTCAAAACTCTGATGTTTATGTTCCAGCCAAGGACGTGCAAGTAGACTACTTCAAGAATGTTGTTTTTGTTGACTATTACTTAGGCAGTGGTACTCCTGCTCAAAATAAAGCCGCATATGATGCCAGACTTGCCAGAATCGAAAAATATGCTGGAACCGGAGAAGATACTAGTGCTGGGCTTCTCGAATGGACCGATGCTCACCCACTTGAAGCCCTGCGCATGTATAGCAAAGACACCAAGGTATCAAAATCCACATATGAAAAGCATAATTTAACTTATGCCCAATCGGCTGCAGATTATGGTAGAGGGAGTGTAGGTTTCACCAAGGAATCCTACATTGCTTATATGAATGGTGAAAAGGCATATCGTCAATACGAAGCAAAATGGGCCGCTGAACATCCAAACATCACGAAAAATATGGAAGAACTTTTCAAAAATGACAGCGACTATAAGAAGTACAACTTAAATACATTTGAATGGCATTATAACGATAACTTCTACATCAACATCAGAAAATAACTTTGCTCCCTTGTGTGTTAAAATTTCCCCACGTAAGTGGGGTTGATCCTCTGTCAACGAATGATGATAACAAGATCAATGAATATTCCCCACGTAAGTGGGGTTGATCCCAGGTTAGGTGATCCTCTTTTTACATCCAGCGCAATTGCCGGATGTTTTTTTTGCTGTTTTCTAGCCCCACAAATGTGGGGGAATATATTATATGAACAAATCTGATGGGTGACTTGGATCATTTACCAGTTCAAGCGCAGCACGCTTAGCATCGGTATCTGAAATCACGCCCGAAAAGGTCTTGTTGCCAATAGATGGCGTCATTAATGAATCGTCATCATCATGGCTGAGTCCAAAGACATGGCCCAGTTCGTGAAGCAGAGTCTTGAAAGTTGCATCTTTTGCATTGGCACTAGTTTGCCGAATCCCGTCCGTGTTGATTTGAACCGTGAACAAGGAGTTCTTCAGCGTGTCGCCTGCGGTGATCGTGCCGGTCTTGTTGTAGACGTCACCAATGCCATTGCCTTTAAGGATATCTCTTACGATAGCCGTTGAAAGACCCGCATGATTTTCCAATGTAATGTCGCTTTGTCCTGCTCGCTGGTAGGAGCTGATTGCTTCGTTGTTTGAGGCAGATTCCATAATGGCGACAGTCACGCCCTTCTTGAGGTCTCTCACGCTTGTCGTATAAGTAGCGCTGATCTTGACCTTGTACTTGGCCAGTGCCGCATTCCATTTCGAAATAGCTTCTTCTACCATTTCAAGCATTGACGGGTCGGCATAGATCGACATGCCAACTGTCCGTGTCCCATCAAGATCCGTCTGCACGACCGGCACTGCACCGTTTAAGCCATTCTGACCAATTGGCCAAACGGTAACCGTAGACTCTGGGGATTTTGACCCTTCGCTTGTAATAATTGAGACACCCGCCGGAACGGTCAATGTCGGCCCGTAGCTGGAGATTTCAATTGTCCCAACAGGAGTTGTCACAGTCCCGTTTTTATCATTTTGTCTGCGAACGACAAGTGAGTTGCCGGAAGAAGTCTTGACATTGCTGTTTCTGACCCGAACGGTCATAGAGTTGCCAGAAGAAGTCTTGACGGTATTGTTCTTGATCCGAACGGTCAAGGAATTTCCAGAAGAAGTCTTGACGCTGTTATTCTTGATCCGAACGGTCAAGGAGTTACCAGAGGAAGTCTTGACGGTTCTGTCTTCAGCTCGCTTGACGACAAGCGAAGTGTTGCTTGACGTCTGCTTGATCTTCTCAATTGTTGCCTTTACCAAGTCAAGATTAAGCCGGCCGGCAATGTTTTGCGGAACGAAAGTCGGATTGCCCTCAGCCGTCAGATATTCGATGTTGCTTTGAATGCTGTAAGTGCCAGCGGTATGAGCCTTGGCAGAGACATCATTCACTTGAACTTTGGTAAGCCCGCCAACAACAGTCGGTGTCGGCATTGTGTACTTTGGTGGATTTGACGGAGTTGTTACGTTAGGCAAAGGAGGCAATTCCTTGTTGCTTGGCAGAAGGTCAACCCCAGAACCACCGAAGGCAACGTCAATTGACATGTATGGTACATTGTCCGGGTTGCGTTTAGTATAGAAGATTTTGGTATACCGGTCGTCAATGACCACGTTGAAATCATTGATGTCATTGTTGGTATTCGTTGCCAAATTGACTTGCTTACCATTGTTCTTTGGCTTTGCAACCAGATATTTGTGCCCGTTGATCGTAGGTGTTGACGTGGTCATCTTAGACTCGTCAAGATAAATGTTGCCCGACTCGGTCGCGATAGTTTGTTTGTCATCGATGTCGTTGACCGCAACCGGCATCTGGTTAAAAGCATGGTGTGCTTTGCCATAGATCGTTTCTGAATCGGCAGACCAAGCATCGTCAGAAACACCTTCTGGCTTAACAAGCTCAATCTTGGTTTTGAGCCGTAAACCGAAGACCGGACCGCCGACACGATAAGTGGACGATGGATAAAATGTAGAGTATTTCGGGCCACTTGATCCTTGACCGCCCCGACCAACAGAACCAGACGAAAGAAGCAATCCTTCACCCGTACCACCCGCACCATGGCCGCCGCTGCCAGTTTCGGTTCCAGTCCAATACTGACCAATGATAACGCCGCCGCCGACGTGCAGCTTGAGGTCTCTACCGGCAGATACTGAGAAGATTTTCAAAACTTCACCGTGACCTGGCGCTATTATACCCTTCGGCAGCCAATTTTCATTGTTAAGCGCATTGCCATTTTGGTCTGTCAAAGTCAGCGTAACCTTAACATCAAGGCGTAGGGTTTTGTTCGTTGCCGTGTCATAGTAAACGAAGGCGTTTGGAATCGTGACTGCTTGCGTTGACCCAGTTCCGATTGCCATCGTGGTGACATAGTCCGGGTTCTTGTCAGGCGCGTATTGATGCTCGTAGTCGTAATACCACGGGTTTAAGCTCTTGACCGTACCAATAGTGCTGTCATGTGTCCAGCGACCTCCGCCATCGAGTTTACTAAAGTAGTCAGTAAAACCCTTGTCAACGCCAGTATGCCATTGCTCGTAGTGTTTTTTATCCCACTCTGCTTTTTTTAAGTTGCCGTTCTTCCAAATAAAGCCAAAGCTGTTGCTTTGTATGTCTTTGTCCTTATTGGCCTTAATTGCGGAGATAAGCGAGTATTGATTTGTTCCAGATTTAACATTGATGAACCGAGGATTGGACGTGTTTGAGACTTTGCCCTTGAGGTCTTCGGTCATCTTGGCAATCTCTGCCTTGCCGTCTTTGGTAGTAGAGTCCTTCATATTACCCATAATCCATTTATGAAGGTCGTCAGACTGACCGGTATGACTAGATCCAGTACCTGTAAGTTTTTTAACTAGATCCGAGATTTGTTCCGTAGTCATACTTTGAACGCCACCGGAAGAGTGGGTCTTGGCAAATTTATTCCAATCGGAAACGTCAGTGTTGATCGTGCTTGCCGTTGTTGGCAGATCTTTACTCTCGAACTTTCTTTCGCTGACCTGCTGACGGGCGATCTGGATTTGATCGGTGATCTTGTTGAGAATCGCCTCGCCTGCCTTCTTGTCGTCATCATCCAGTTCCTTGTCGGCTTCTTTGATCTTGCCTTCGAGAGTTGTCAAGGAATCCTTGAACGCAGTCAGCTTTTGCTGGAACTCGCTGTCCTTTCTGGCCATTTCCTTGGCGTCAGCAATAGCTTTATCTATTTCGGCAATCGCCTTGTCAGTGATTGAGTATGCCTCATTGATCTTGGCTACAAGAGCATCGTCTTGCGCTTTAGCCGTTGCCAGTGCCGCATTGGTTTGGCTGGTCAAGGCATTCTTTTCGGTTTCTTTGGTGGCGTCAATGCTGCCGTCTTTTGCACCGTTATTTGCGCTAGAGGCTTGACCGATGTCACCGAAGTCGATCGTTTCGCTTGGCCCGACAGTGACGGTAGTCGTGGTAATATTTGAGTTCTTTACGCCGTCAATGACTGCCTGCATCGCATTCAGCGTGTCCTTAAAAGCATAGCCTGTCTTTTTATATTCATCGATTTTTGCTTGAAGCTTGGCCAGCCGGTCAGCCTTGTAGGCATCAAGAGCGGAAACGGACTTGTTCAAAGTCCCTGCCGTCTGCTTGGCGTTTTCGGCAATCTGCTTCATTTCCCCAAGCCAAGTGTTGATGCTGTCAATGTTGGCCAAGGCATTGGCCTTGTAGCTGGCGGCCTTGACCGCTTCTTGGCTGCACACGGTATTCTGCTTTTGCAAATCAGCCAAGATTCTAGACAATTCCTTGTTTGCTTCATCAATCGAGTTTACCTTGGTCGTTGCGGTGACTGTCTGGTTGGTCTTGACCGTATTGATTTTTTGCGTTTCGGTGTTGTCAACGACTACGCCGCCAGCGGCAATTGAGTCCTGGCTCTTTCTCTTGACCACATCCAAGTCGCCCGTGATCCCGTCCTTGTAGTTCTTGATCGTGCTTGCGGTTCCGGAAATGGTCTGGTTCGCTTCTCTGATCTTATCCATCAGGACACGGTTTTGATTGGCGGCATTGGCGTCCGTATCCACTGCCTTTTGATTGGCAGCAATCGTGCTTTGCATTCTGGTCAAAAGCTTTTGCAAATTGCTGATGGTTTCATCGAGATTTGACCCCGTGACGTCAACGGTTTCCAATTGCCCGGCAACCCCAACAGTGCCTTCCGTTGAGTGGTTTTGCGTTTCAATCGTTGCTCTTGCGGTATTGTACTGGTCAATCAAAGAACTTAAGGTATTCAGCTTGCTGGTAACATTTGGCAGCTGATCTTCCTTGACTTCTTTTACCTTGTCGCTGATTGTGATTGCCCCGTTGGCCTTGGCTTGAATATTGCGAATCTGGCTGTTCAGCATGTTGATCTGCGAAGAATTCAAAACGCCGGTCTTGTCAGCTTCCTTGCCAGTTTCCACGCCGGATTCACCGGCATAGACAACGCTGTCAGCGCTGATATTGACAGAGCAAAGTGTTTCAGTAATGAAGATGGTGAAGCCAGGAAGGATGAGAAAGTCGAGTAAAAATTGGCAAAAGGCTATCAGGTTTACAAAAGGTCTTTGGAAGCTTTACTTAAGGAACCACATTTGTTTATTGGCCGTTATTTCTAAAAAAGTAATTTGACAAAAAACACGCTTAAGTCAAAAATTAAAATGTGTGAATATCTAATAACAAGTGGGAGGACAAAATCATGGATAAGAAGCTGAAAGCTATCAGCAAGGTTTCAGTCGCATTGCTTGGAACAACTGGCTTTGTTGCTGCTGCACCACAAGTAAGTGTACAAGCCGCGGCAAAATACCAAGTGTATGTTACTAAGAAAGCTTATGTATACACATCAAAGGGGAAGAAGACTAAGAAATCATACAAGAAGAAGGCCAAGTTGACCGTCTATGGTACTAAAACGATTAAGGGGAAGAAGTACTACAGTCTTGGCAAGGGACGCTACATCCGGACCAGTGATGCAAAGAAAGCCTTCGTCCGCTACAGCTATTCCACGCAAACGAAGAAGATCACCAGAACCATCAAGCTCTACCAGCCAAAGGGTGAGAAGAAGGTGATTCAGAAGGCCTACATCAAGAGAAGCGTGAAGACGGATAACAAGACTAAGAAGAAGACCTATGGCAAGTGGAGCACCTCTTCTTGGAAGAAATATACCGTGGCCAGGGTGGAAGGGTATACTGCTAGTCGGTCAAGTATTGGTGCAGTTAAAGTTACCTACAAGCTGAAGAATCAGACTGTTAAGGTGACCTACAAGAAAAATGCTACTGCAGCTAACAACAATCCGGCATCAGATTCAAAGACGACGGATGTAAATGACAAGGGCAATTTTTTAGCAGGAAATACCAATTCAGCTTCAAATTCAAAGAACACTGGTGTAAGCGACAAAGGCAATTCTTCAGCAGGAGATACCAATTCAGCTTCAAATTCAAAGAACACTGGTGCAAGCGACAAAGGTAATTCTTCAGCAGGAAATACCAATTCAGCTTCAAATTCAAAGAACACTGGTGTAAGCGACAAAGGTAATTCTTCAACCACTAAGAACAATTCTTCTTCCGTTTCTAAGCCAAATAACAGCGGATCTAGTTCGAGTTTCTCTAATAGCTCAAGCTCAAAGAATACAATATCTGTTAAGGCCGCGAACTTTAACGTAAAGAGAAATGTTAGTGCTACGGATGGTAGTCAGAACATTGATATGTTCACTTTAAACTCCGACAGCACATTTAGCAAAACGAAGAGTGCCGCGGCAGCGGAACTTTTTGAAGGCAGCTACTATCCAATTGTTTATCACGTATCAGCGACGACTACGGATAAGAGTGGCGTAAACTGGTATAAGATAGCCGATCCGCTGGATAACAATAGTTCTGCTTGGGTTAAGGCGGATGGATTTACGACAACCACGATTGCTGCTGGTTCAACTCGTCCGACTTATGACAAACAAGCCAAGGCTGATTATGAGAAGTACAAGAAGCTGGCTGAAGAGTTGGGTTCGTTAGAAGCTGCGCAGAATGACTTAAATCAAAAGAAGGCAACCTTGGATAACGCAAATCAAGCCTACACGGATGCTGAAACTAGCTACAATAACAAGGTTTCAGCAACCAAGACTAAATATGATGAAGCTTCAAGTGCTTATGAAGCAGCTGGCTATGACTTTATCATGAGCAAGGCAACGCCTAATTACTATCAAGACTCAAAAACCGGCATGGCAAATGTTGCTGTGTTGGCCGGCTATGTAAATGGCTTGGATGATTCCGTCAAGAGCGCGCTTAAAACAAGCAACTTAAAGAATGACGTTAAGCTGATCAAGGAGCTTAACAGTCTGCGGGCAACAGACAATAATTTTTCTAATCATGCTGCTTTAGGCGTAGATTATGACCTCATGATCTACGCAAGTATTGCCAATGTTGTCTCAAACAGCACAGGGGATCATACTTATTTCTGCAATTCTCCAGAAGATTTGCATGTTTCCTGGGCAGAGAATTTAGCATGGGGCTACGGTGATCCATTAGATGGCTGGTATACTGAAGAAAAAGCAATTTATGACGCTCATGAAAGCGGCGTCACGGGCCACTACACGAACTGCATGGGCGATTATGACTACGTTGGTTTGGTTTTTGATCAAAATACGGAAACAAGTGCGGCAGATTTTGGCAAAACCAGAGACTCAGGGACGCAAGTGAGCGTTGATGAGTTTGAAGCCGCGCTTAATAGCTATGTTGCGTCTTACGAGTCGCCTATGAATACGGCAAAGTCCAACTACGAACAAGCACAAGCTGACAAGTCAGAGGTCAATGCTGCTCAAGAGAATGTGAATAGCAGTAAAAAGGCTTATGAGGAGGCCAATGCTAAAGTGGAAAAGATTAAGGGTGTTAATCAGCAAGTGGCAAAGGCTTATAAAGCTTACAAGGACTCTTGGAAAGTCCCAAGTGAGAAGTAATTACAGTAGTGTAATTATTAGGGAGATTAGTTAAGCTTGTTAAAGTATGAATCCGATATATATTCGGGATCATACTTTTTTATTTTTCTGGATATTTACGAATTTGGTTATAATTGGCGCTGGGGCAAGCATTAAGACTGATAAACTAGTCTGCATACAATAGATGATTGTTTTGCAAAAAAGTAATTTGACAAATACAGCGTTTGGGTCAAAAATTAAAATGTGTAATCATCTAATAATATGTGAGAGGACAAAATTATGGGTAACAAACTGAAAGCCATCAGTAAGGTTTCTGTTGCCTTGGCTTTGTTGGGCGCTGCAGTTCCAGCAGTAGAAGTAGCACCAACTGCCATGGCTGCAAAGAAGAGTACTAAGAAGGCGAAGAAAGCCAAAAAGAGTACCAAGAAGAAGTCGACTAAGAAAGTAGCTAAAAAGACTAGTAAGAAGAAAGCTACTAAGAAGCCGTTTAAGAAGGTTGCTAAAAAGAAGGTAGTCAAGAAGACCGCAAAGAAGGCTGCTCCAAAGAAGACTACTAGCAAGAAGACTGCCAAAAAGGTGGTAAAGAAGACAACCACCAAGAAGCCAGTGACGAAGGTTGTCAAGAAGACTACCACTAAGAAACCCGCTCAGAAGGTTGTTAAGCGTCTGACTATGGCAGACAAGTACCAACCACAGGTTAAGAGCGGTACGGTTAATTTGAAGTGGGGTACTGACGTTACCGATGATTGGGACTATGAAGCACGAAAGTTTATTACTAACGATTCATCAATTCCAGTAAGTACAAGCTACAAGTATTTGGATCCGGTTAACGGTCAAAAGGGTGGTACCTACACAACTAGAATTCAAGTTACATACGCTGATGGCTCAAAGGAAGTAGTTGGTTCAGTAACTTTTGTGGTTCCGACTACTGATGTTGATAAGTATCAGCCGACTGTTCATGATGTAACACTTGAGTACGGTGCAGATGATTCAATTGAGTACGGCGTAGATTATTCAATCCGTAAGTACTTTATCACTAATCCAGCGGGCTACTTCCCAAATGACCCAATCTTTTCACAATTTAAGTCGTCATCTGATAGAACACAGTTTGAATTGAACACAGATTCCGAGGAGCCACTTTCTGTTACTAAGCCAGGGACTTATACGGTACATGTTAAGGTGACTTATCCAGACGGATCTTATGAAGATACCAACAAATTTAAGATTACAGTGTTACCGTCACAAGCTGAAACGATTAAGGTTGCACCAAAAGCTTCAAGTTTTACGGTTTCTTCATCCTCAGCTTTGGAATACCATGATGATGATTTATTGGAAAATACATTAGTTGATCCAAGTTTCTTTTTGACTAATGCTTCTGCATTACCGGAGGGAACTGTAGTACGCTTCAATGGCTCTTTGGACTCTACAGATACATTGGATCCAGGGAAATATGAAGACTACTTGACTATCAAGTTCCCAGACGGTAGTAGCTACGACACCGACAACTTCATCGTTAACGTCAAATAATCCCAATAATCCAGTCCACTTTCGGACTGGATTATTTTTATCCCACAAATCCCGGAGTCCCACATTTCCTCCCAAGATCGGGTAAAATAGCTTTAGACGCAATAACGTATTTTACAAAAAGGGGGAGCTTGACCATGCAAAAATCAGCAATCACTAAACTCAAAAAAATCGGCCTGTCAGAGGAGTCGATAGACTTCCTTCTCCAGTTCTATACTGGCGCGGTTAATGCATACGGGATCATCTCTCTTGAGGATCTGTACGGCTTGTACAAAGACATCAAAAGGCAGAACCAGGACTACCCGGAAATTACATTTGAGCAATTCCTCACTTTCGGCGAAGTCACAGGCAGTAAATTGCTTGAGCATTACGCTATTTTCAGTCCAGAAATCATAAACAAGTACTGCAATGATTCTGGCATCCCCTTAACCAGCCCACTTTTGGTTCATGAAAGTGTTGCCTGGAAAGAAGACAGTATTCATGAAATCTGGTACCTCTATATGGAACTCTGCGAATTCAGCAGCAAGTTTTACTTAACTCCTAACGACCTTCGCGACTTTGCCGAGCACAAAGAAACAGTTGACGACCGCGCTTTTCAAAAAATTATGGCAGAGCTGAAGGCCTTTGACAAACCGCTTGATCAGGTGGAAAGTCAGATCTATCCAAACGACACTGGCCTAAACGAAATCACCAAGTTAGTGACCTATGCCTACCAAACCAGTCCAGGTAATTTGGAGGCAGCTTCAGCAGAATTTGAAAATCTCTCCTTATTCTACCGGCTTGACTATGGCAAGCACACTTTCCAAGAAATCTGCACGCTGATGAAGCGGGCACTTTACGACCTCCCTTGCTGGGGCCTTGGCGGCTACACTTATGGAAAGATGATGGGGATCCCTAAGGAAGACATCACTGAGAATGAATATTTTGACGATTCTTTCTATAAAGATGATGACGATCATTTCGATTTAGATGAAGACTATGACCCATCTGATCACCTTCAGCAACTTGGCCAGATGCTGTTGGACCTAGCCAGTGATACTCACCCACACGCCGCAATGCGCAAAAAAGCCAGCTACCCTAAGCGTCTGCTCGATAAGACTATGAAGAAGCGGTATGCGGATGCCGGCTTTGACGAAGAGAAGCTGGACTTCTTGCACAAATTCTTCCAAGCAGCCGTCAACCTCTACGGCGTAATCGAACTCGTTGACCTCGCCCAAATTTACGAAGATATTAAGGACAAAAATCATTACCCTCACATCAGCGACGATGAATTCATCGCCTTTGCTGAACTGGTTCGCCGGGAAAAAGTGCCTTACTATATTTTTGAACAGCATGAACTTTTAAAAAACGGGATCGACTTCGAATTTGAACGGATACTTGTGAATGAAGACCTGCTGGGTCCAGACGGCTTAAAAGCACTGGAAGGCGTTTATAATGTCTACTTCAGCGAATACGCAAGTGAGTACTGGGAGCCAGAAGACATGCTGGCTTATTCCGGCCACCAGCAGGAGAAAGAAGAGCTGGACCTGCTGGCCTACTTTACGCAATTAGGGAGCAGGGATGCCAAGATTGTCAGCCTGGAAAGCAAAGATTTGGCCAGAAAGATAGTTGATCACTTCCTCTGGACGAGCAAGGGCGGACTTGAAGATGTTGACCCAATTCCTAAAGAGGAGTTCCGCCAGCTGCTGGCTAATGGCGGCAAGCCACTTAACGAAGAGGTTGAAAATAAGATCCTCGACTTGATCCACAGCTATGACAAGAACCGGCACGTCTATGTCCTCAAGGGTTGGACAACTGATGAGTGGAAGTCCAATCCAGACATCCATGGTGAGCAATTGCAAAAAATTGAGGCCATGCAGGCCATTTTAGACATGATCAAAAAGCACAAAGATCACGAATAAACCTAATCCAGTCCACTTTCGGGCTGGATTTTTATTTTGCTAACTTTTTGTAAGAAGATCCTTGACTTTCTTTTGACAAGCGTGTATTCTTATGATTAACAACTTACAAAAAGAAAGCAAACGAGGTAAAAACAATGAAGGTAACAATTTTTGGCAAGGGCAACATGGGGCAATCAATCGGCAAGAACTTCGAACTGGCCGGCAATCAAGTGGAATACTTTGGTAGTGGCGACAAGGCAGAAAATCTTGGCGACCTGGTAATCATGGCCGTGCCATTCAGCGCTTTGGAAAGCATTGCTAGTCAATACAAGGAAGAGCTGAAGGGCAAGATCGTCATCGACATCAGCAACCCTCTGAACTTCGACACTTGGGACGAATTGGTCGTGCCAGCTGACTCGTCCGCCGCGCAATTGCTCCAGTCCTGGCTGCCAAATTCCAAGGTGGTCAAGGGCTTCAACACGACTTTTGCCGCAACTCTGCAAAGCGGAAAAATTGGCGACTTGCCAACCACGGTTCTTCTGGCCGGTGATGACCAGGAAGCCAAGGCAACCATTAAGGAAGCTTTAGCTGGCAGTCCTTTGCGGGTCCTGGACGCCGGCGCCTTGAAGCGGGCAAGAGAACTGGAAGCAACTGGTTTCCTGCAAATGACCCTGGCAGCCAGCGAACAAATCGGCTGGACTGGCGGCTTCGGCATCGTTGAATAAGAGCAAAAAAGAGTGGGTTCACTGAACTCACTCTTTTCTTGTACCAAGTTTTTGAGAATAGACAATTTATCAGATAAATCTAGTTCTTGTCGTCCGGGAAACGCATCCCCCATTGGCCTCTAACCGCCGTCAAAATGTGCATCACTTCCCGGGAGGTCTGCAGTTCGCCATCGTCATGGCCCTGCTCTACATACCGCTGCATGTCGGCTACTTCATAGTCCAGAGCCAGGTCGCTTTCCCCAGCCGTGATCGTCTCTTTGCGTTCTTCATGAGCTGAGGCAGTGTAGGTAACTTCCGCCTGCATGGCCCGCGGGTAGTTGCTGATCTCGACATAGCCCTTAGTCCCGGAAATGACGCCCCGTTTTGGCTGCTTGGCCCGCATCGACAGAGCCATCACAGCCAGCTGCTGGCGGTCATTTTTCAAAATAATGCCGGACTGTTCGTCCACGCCCGTTTCAAAAAACTTCACCGTCGTCAAAATATTGTTAGGCATCTCATCCAGGAAGGTCCGAGCAAAAGCCGTAGCGTAGCCGCCGATATCTAAGAGCCCGCCGCCAGCCAGGTCCTTTGAGAAGAAACGGTTGGCCGGATCATAATCCTTCAAACTGCCGAAGTTGACTTGCACCAGCTGGATCTGGCCCAATTTGCCGGAAGCGATCAGCTCCTTGACCTTGCGGTAAAGCGGCATGTGGTAGAGGGTAAGGCCTTCTGTTAAAATCAAATTCGTTTCTTTAGCCAGGCTTGCCAGGTTTTCCAGCTGCTTTTCGTTAATCGTGATCGCTTTTTCGCAAAAAACATGCTTGCCAGCCAACAGTGCCTGCTTAGCATATTGGTAGTGGAAGTTATGCGGGGTGGCAATATAAACGATATCCAGGTTGGGATCCTTGATCATCTCATCTGGGTCAGTATAAAGATGCTTGATTCCCTTTTCCTGACCAAAAGCTTCCAAAGCCTCTTTATGAGGGTTGGCGGCAGCGTGGACTTCGCCGTTGACCCGCTTTAATGCGTCAGCCATTTCTCCGGCAATCCAGCCAGTCCCGATAATTCCCCAATTGTATTTAGTCATGATTTTCTCCTTTGCCAATTTCAACTGCTTGTCCATTTTGAACAGTGATGACGGAAGTAACTTCTCCTGCAAAAAGCGACGAGGCAACAACGCCATTAAAGGCAAGCAGTTGCTGGTTTACTTCTTCGATCTTGTCCCAATTTTCCGCGTATAGATCAACTAGCTTGTTGCCCAAAATTGATTCGTCTTCTCGGACACTGGCCTTCAAAGCCAAGCCTTTAGCGAAATTAAGCAAGGATTTAACAGCTGGAGCAGCTACTTCAAGGCAGAGCTGGATATCTGGGTTGAGCTTTTCTCTTAGCCGGCCTTCTGGCAAAAGAAGGATGTATTCATCAGCCTCTTGCGCGGCGATTTTTTCAAAAAGATGGATGCCCCCCTTGCTCTTGAGTGCCCTTAAGGAAAAATCAACGCTGTCTGCTCCGTCAAAGGCCAGGTCAAGCTGGTCTGCTTCTTCTGCTGGCTTAATTGCCAGGCCGAGACTGGCCCCTAACTGCCGGGTAGCCGGGGCAGGGGAGTAGAGGTCAAGGGCCAGGTCGGCCTCAGCGATTGCCCTGGTCAGGTCGGCCACGTTGCTTCCGCCGCCAAGGGAAACTTTTTGCCCTGGTTGAATCTTCTTCAACGCGAAATCTGAAATTAAAGTCATCACATTCTCCTTCTAAAAACCGTAAATTATTTTCTACATTGCTAGTTTAGCTGAAATTTCTTTACAAAATCATAGTAAGCAAAAGACAGGGGAATGTCAATAAATTAATTTACAAGATCTTAAAATCGGCGAAATTAATTTACAAGAGATGCTATAATAGCACTGTAGAATCAAGAAGGAACAGGAGAAAGACTGGTAAACATGGAAAACGAAGAGAGCATCATTGAGCAGATCCTTTGCCGGAAAAATGGCATGTCCCCAAGTGACCAAAAGGTTGCCCAGATTATATTAAGCAAGCCAGAGGCAGTGGTTAACTACACGATTTCCCAGCTGGCCCAAGCAGCAGGCGTCAGCGGGGCCTCAGTAACCCGCTTTTGCCACAATTTGAATTTATCGGGCTTTCACCAGCTGAAAGTCAGTCTGGCCCGGGTAAAGTCACCCGTCTCAAGCTTGGCATCCCTGAACCAGGATAATGTCTCCCAAGCCCTGGACCAGATCGCGGCCAGCAAGGAGGACGAAATTGACCGGACTCTTCGCCGCTTGCCAGCTGCTACTCTAAAAGAAGTCCTGGATCTCTTGGAAAAAAGCCGCCTGATCCAAGTCGCGGCAGAAGGGGACACCTATCCAGTTGCTGAAGACGCGGTCTACAAGCTGAACCAATTGGGCTTATTGGCTATTTCCAGTCCGACCATGGAAACGGTAATCGGCCAGACCATGAATATGAGCAGCAGCGACTGCCTTTGGCTGATTTCCAACTCTGGTGAATCATCTGGCTTGTTAAAACTGGCTGATTTGGCCAAGGAAAAAGGCATCAAGGTCGTAGCCATGACCAACCGGCCAGACTCGCCCTTAGCTGCTAAGAGCGACTACCATCTGACAACTGCAATTGGCCAGACGGTCTTGCAGGAAGAATATCTCTTTTCCCGCCTGGCATCATCGTCTTTGGTTGAAGCAATCTTCCTCTTGCTTTTAAACCGGGATAAAAAGCGCTTGACTCACATCCAGGCCCATGAAAAGCTGATCGCTGACCGGAAGGTATAAGGGTATCTTTTGGCGCGATTTGCTGAAGACATCCCCACGGGGTAATCGTCATAGGGCTGATTTACCTGGTCATGGCTGGAAATATTGTTGGAACTAAAAAGAGCTCTTTAAGGCAAAATAAATACCCGCTGGCTTGTTTTTAGCAAGCTGGCGGGTATTTTTTAGTCACCCTTGTTGGGCATAAAATCTTGAGTAGTTACTGACACTTCTGTATAATTCATAGTAAGAAGGGCTCCTTGTGTTTTTGTCGTTATTAACATTGTAATGCTAATTTCCCAGGATTTTACAACTCAATGTCTAAGAAGCCTACTATTACGGTCTTTTTCGAAGTTTAAGATAATATTTTTTGAGTTGTAACTTAAACTCAACGGAATCCTCCAAAAGGTTGATATATCAAGTGATAAAGCACTTTGAGTAGTAATTTATGGGAAGTTAGCATTGTAAGGGACAACCCTTCTTTTTTTTATTGCCTATTTTCTATTTACACAAGAATTTATACTGAACCTTAATTCTAGAGTCTCTAAAGAAGAAAATATTAAAGTGAGAGATCACAAGCCGAATATACGAAAATTAATTGATGACATTAAAAATGTATCGTCAAGTGCATGCTTTTTAGATATTACTCCACCGTTCATTGAAAATTATAGGGTTATCAGGTTATTTATTCCAGAGTTATTATCAATTTCATTTCCATCTTTTCCACAGATGAATCATCCACGGTTTATTGGTTTAAGAAATGAAGACTACTATATAAGTGCACTACCATAGAAAAGAGGGAAATCATGCTACTAACTGTTGAAAACATTGGCAAAACTTTCAACTTAAACAAGGCTACACCTAAAAAAGTTTTATCTGACGTTAGCTTCACTTTAGATAATAAAGAAATCCTAGTTCTACTAGGGACTAATGGCGCCGGAAAAACAACAACGATTAAAAGCATTTTGGGATTAGTTGAAACAGATAATGGAAAAGTACTATTTCACGATCGTGACGTTAAAGCAGATGACTTTAAGAAAATTCACCAAGAGTCTGCAGCGCTTTTAGAAAATGCAACTAATTTGGTTGACGAATTAAGCTTGATTGACAATTTCGTATATTGGGGCCTTATGCGGGGAATTGCCAAAACTGAAGCTCTAAAACGAGGAACAGAGATTTTAACCAGATTTGGCTTGACTGATAAGAAGGACACTCCAATTAATGAATTAAGTCGGGGGATGCAACAGAGTGCAGCTATTTGTATGACGTTGATCGCTCACCCTCAGCTAGTGATTATGGACGAGCCGACTTTAGGACTAGATATCAATGCCGTAAATGAAGTAATCGCGTTGATTAAAGAATTAGCCCAAGTTCAAGAAATGGGAATTATCATTACTACACATGACTTAGACTTTGCAGAAAAAATTGCGGATAAAGTCGTTTTTATTACAAATGGGACATCTGTAAAGCCACAGACAGAAGCTTGGAGGGAAGAATATGAAAGAATTGCAAGCAGAGCTTTACATTAGAAGTGCAAGAATGAAAAAGTATCCCCTGGACTCAGCTGCAAAGCTGTTGGTCTTTACGGTTGCTTTTATGCTAGTTTTTGTTACCAATGGAAGTCAGTTAAGCGACCAAGCTTATGCTTATGCCTTTCTAGGCTATACTTGCTGGAGCTTACTGAGCGAAACTATTAGCTCGCTGTACTTTGATATTCACAATCGGGCGCAGTCAGGGATGCTAGAACAGATATACTTGATGCCGAAGAAGGTTGAGTTCTACTTTTTTATCAAAAACGTAGTTAGCCTAATTTTTGCTGCAATAGAGATGGTTGTAATTGGCTTGGCCTTGACCCTAGTAACAAGAAGGCCGATTTTGATTCCAGCTATAGCTATCATCCCAATCTTGTTGGTAATAGTTACGATTATCGGCTTAGGCTATTTGTTGATCGCCTTAGCAATATGGTTAAAAGAAATTAGTGGAATTATCCAGCTTGTGCAATACGCATACTTATTGCTATTGCTCGCACAGATTGACTTTACTATGCCGGCATTTAAACTATTACAAGTTATTTTGCCACTTGAACCAATGCTGAATTGGCTGCAACTGCTTGCCACAAAGGCGAATTATGGTTTTGGCTATTATCTGGCAATCTCAATTACTAATAGCGTACTGTGGTTGGCAATTGGCTTAGTCATGTTCAAGCGAAGCAATCATCGTGTGAAGGTTGCTGGACGAGTTGGTGGAAATTAAAGGCATGTTATTAAAGTATACAAGCAAGAAAAAACTTTCTTGCTTTTTTATATTGTGCATTTTACGTTCATGTCATTCGATTAGTATGGCATATATTACTAGCGAATTTATTACAATCTTAAACTTCCCACTTGCAAAAGTGGGAAGTTTAAGTACAATATAGATACCAGAATTATGAACCGGAGTTCACATCTGATGTACCAGCTGATTACTTGTACCGAACCGGTTGGAGCGCTTAATAGGCGCTCTTTTTTTATTTCTATGATAAATAGCCAGCCAACAGCTTGATGGCAAAACACATCACTTTAACATCATTTAGGCAGCAATTTGAAAGCTTTCTGCGGGCTCTAGTACTAATTTCCCAATACCAATCAAACGCAAGTCAGCTAATCAAGCGCCATAATCCCTTAGTAATATTTTGAAAATGCCGTGATGTATCAGCGAAACTTGAGCTTAGTCGACAAGCTCGCGGAATACCTGCATGAAGGCTTGCAGAAGAAAATTAAGGAAGATGCGGATCCTTGCAGATGAATGCCTTAAAAAGCCAATATCGCCAAGAACCGCTATATGAGCCGCATCACGAATCAGCGCGATGACTATCTGCACAAGATCACGGATCAGCTGGTAAAGGAATACGACGTCATCGTCATCGAGGATTTAAACTTGGCCAGTGCCTCATTCCATTTCGAAATAGCTTCTTCTGCCATTTCAAGCATTGAAGGATCAGCATAGATCGACATGTCGACTGTCCGTGTTCCGTCAAGATCTGTTTGCACGACCGGTACAGCACCATTCAAGCCATTCTGGCCAATTAGCCAAATGGCAACTGTGGACTCTGGCAGTGTTGGCCCTTCACCTGTAGAGATTGCGACACCCACTGGGACAGTCAATGTCGGCCCGTAGCTAGCGATTTCGATCGTCCCAATAGGCGTCACAGTCCCGTTTTTGTCAGTCTGTCAAAAATCACAGAGATCCAGAATAAGCTTAATCCAGTCCACTTTCGGACTCGATTTTTGTTTTGCTAACTTTTTATAAGAAAAAACTCTTGACTTACTTTTGATAAGTGCGTCCTCATCGTTAACAACTTACAAAAAGAAAGTAACGAGGCAAAAACAATGAAGGTAATAATTTTTGGCAAGGGCAACATGGGGCAGGCAATCGGCAAGAACTTTGAAGTGGCCGGCAATCAAGAGGTATACTTTGGCAATGGTGATAAGGCAGAAAAATTAGGCGACCTGCCAACCACGGTTCTTCTGGCCAGCGATGACCAGGAAACTAAGGGACCATCAAGGAAGCTTTAGCTGGCAGTCCTTTGCGGGTATAAGCGGGCAAGAGAACTGGAAGCAACTGGTTTCCTGCAAATGACCCTGGCGGCTAGCGAACAAATCGCTTGGACTGGCGGCTTCGGCATCGTTGAATAAATGAAACTGCTTAGCTGATTTTGTCAATTTTTCCTCACAAAATAAAATACCCGCTGACTTGTTTTAGCAAGCTGGCGGGTATTTTTTAGTCCAGGCCCCAGACATGGATCAGTAGGTTTAAGATTACAGTCAAAATAACAAGGAGAATCAAGCTGATTGAGTAGACCTTATTATCGAAAAAATCAGGCAGCTGGCTTAACTGCCTTCTTGTGCAGGTAGTAAAGCTCGGCTAAGTCGGCCACGGCCCAGCCGGTTGGGATGCTGGCCCAAATTCCAATATAGCCGATTGACGGAACCGCGGACAAGAGTTAGGCCAAAAGAACCCGGGTACCTAAGGAAAAGATCGTCAAAACAACAGAGATCATTGGTAACACTGCTGGAGGACGTTGCCGGCCATCAGGGGCAGGGCAAATTTAACCAGACCAAGGCTGATGATGCCCGAGGTCAGATCAATGGTAGATTTGTTTTTGGACATGGATTACTCCCAGATTACTTTTTCGACAAAAAATCCCTGCCTTCTATAGCAGGGAGGGCGATTAAGGAGCCGGGAAGAAATTGATCAGGCCAGCAAAGGCAGTGATCACGACAACTGCGATGAGCCAAAACTTCTGCTTCTTCTTCAGATTCTTGAAGTAGGCCCACAGGCTCTTGTATCTGGCATCTGTTAAGAAGTCATCGCAGAAGATGACGAATTCCAGCAATAGATTGCCGGCAAAAAGGAGGAAGGCGGTCAAGGCAGTGACGGAAAAAGCTGAGCTCCAGCTGGATCAAGATCAGGCAAAGCTCAGTGATTAAAGCAGGGATTCGCCCACCAGGCCATTTCTCTAGGCTTGCGGCAGGGCAAGCAGGTGGCAAAGGACCAGCACCAGGCTAAAGCGGGCAATCATGAACAGAATTTCAGACATATTTTTTCTTCCCTCCAAAAGCAAATAAAACATTTGTTCTAATAGCTGCGATTCGATTATAGCAACTTAGTTCGGCTTGGCTAGGGGAACAGGAAAAATAGTGACTAGGAAATCCTGTCACTATGTTAAGATTGTCTTTAACTGATGATTTAAAAATCCAGGAGGGAAAAATGGAACTAACTACTGATAGATTGCGCTTGCGGCCCTGGGAAGACAGTGATGCCGCCCGCCTCTACGAATTAGCCAAGGATCCAGCCATCGGTCCTGCCGCTGGCTGGCCCGCCCATAAATCTGTTGAAGAGAGCTTGCAGGTGATTCAAGAGAATTTGCAAGCCCCGGAAACTTACGCAGTTTTGAGGAAAGATGACAATCTAATCATTGGTTGCGCGGGCTTGAGATTTGGTGAGGGTGCCTGCTCAGAAAAAGATGATGAGCCAGAGCTTGGCTACTGGATCGGCAAAGAATATTGGGGGCGCGGCTATGCCCCAGAAGCTGCAACTTGCCTAATTGACCATGCTTTCGCCGATCTAAAATGCAAAGCGGTCTGGTGCTGCTACTATGAGGGGAATGAGAAATCAAAGAGAGTTCAGGAAAAACTTGGCTTCACCTATGTCAAAACTGACCCAGAGGGTGATACCCTGCTTGGCTATAAATTGCCAGAAGTCGAAAACGTACTAAAGCGGGAAAGCTGGCTGAAATAGTTGCTATTACATTGGCGGGATCGATGCTATGATAAAAAGCATAACAATCTATTGCTAATCGGAGTGGAGTTTAATGTCTTTAGCTGCAGAAGGCTATCTCTTTGGCAGAAGCAAATATATCTAAAAACGTGCTAAACAAGCAGAACTTGTTTGGCACATTTTTTTGAGCTCTAAAAGGGCGGCTTCTTTATGTCCAAAAAAATGTATTACAAAAACGTAAGTAAGTGTTGCGGAAATGTAAGCAATGTACTACAATTAACTTGTCAGATGAAGCAGAAATGCTTCAAAGACATAAACAAGTCCATTTGAAAATTTAGTAAGGAGACTGTCACAATGACTAAAAAAACTTTGACAAAAGAAGAAAAAATGAGCTTCATCGGAAAGCTGGAAGCAGAACAACTTGAATCCGAATACGATGCCTGGATCTTTACCGACGGTGGCTGCCGCAACAACGGCAACAATGCAGGTGAACACGTTTTGCCAACTGACAAGGCAGCATGGGCATACGTGATCTTGCATGATGGACATGCCATGACCACTACTGGCGGCAAAGTCGGAGCTACTAACAACCAGATGGAAATGACGGCTGTTCTTGAAAGCTTGAAGGCTCTTGAAGACATGGGTCTTAGCCAGAAGAAGCTGCTGCTTTCCTTAGATTCAGACTATGTTCGCAAAGCCCTCAGTGACTCTGCCGATGGGACTGCTTGGATCAAAGGATGGAAAAAACGGGGCTGGAGAAATTCTAATGGGAAACCAGTTGCCAACAAGGACTTGTGGAAGGAAATTGATAAGGAAATTTCTAAGTTCTCCGATTTGACTTTGCAGCACGTCGACGGCCATGCTGATAGCGATGGCAACAACCTGGCTGATGCCCTTGTTAATGAACAGATGGACGAGATGTAACAATTATCTTTTTTCATCGACAGCATCCCTCTCGCGCGGATCATTCTGCGAAGAGGGATGCTTTTTTCTTTGCACCTTGAAAAAGTCGCGGCCTAGAAGCTAATTGCAATCAGTGGCAGCCATTCATATCCATTATTATGTGTAACTGCTAACAGCAAGTATGCAAGTCATGTTATACTAGTAGCAAACAATGTGAAGGGGCCTTTTATCGTGAAGAAATACAAAGTAGGCGAAGCTGCTGAAATCCTTGACGTCTCTGTTGCTACTCTGCAAAGGTGGGACCGGGAGGGCAAACTTAAGGCTGAAAGAAGTGCCACAAATCGGCGTTACTACACCCAAGAGCAGCTTAACGAGTATCTTGGCGCAGCCAGCAACGACGGCAGAATAAACGTGATCTATGCTCGCGTGTCGGTTGCTTGGGCAAGCGATGATTTGGCCAAGCAGGAGAATTTTTTGCTGGACTACTGCAATGCCAACGGCATTACTGTGGGCGAAAGTATGTCAGACATTGGCAGCGGTCTGAATTTTAACCGTCTGGAATGGAACCAGCTCTTGCAGAAAGTTGAAGACGGCGAGGTCAACAAGATCTACGTGACCCACAAAGACCGCTTTGTACGCTTGGCTTTTGACTGGTTTGCCAATTTCTGCAAGCGCCATGGAAGTGAAATCGTGGTCATCAATAACCCCGCGACCAGCCCCAGCCAAGAACTGGTGGATGACCTGGTAAGCATCATCAATCTTTTCTCCAGCCGCTTGCCTGGCTTAAGGCGTTACAAGGCAGAGATCAAGAGTGATCAAGAGCTGGAAGTTGCTGATGCTGAAGTGAAGGAAGCAGAAAAAGCTAAAAAAACTTATGCTGTCAGAAAAGGCCGTCAGCCAGGAATCTATTACAGTTGGCCGGAAGCTGAAAAGCAGGTAAACGGCTTCCCGGGAGCTGAATACAAGTCCTTTAGCCGTGAGTCGGATGCCTTGAACTACTTAAAGCTTGATCCAGCTGATCCGCAAAATGCAGTTAAGCAGGAGCCAGAATACGATAAGAAAGATTATTCTGCCGTTATTTATACCGGGGGTGCCTGCCGGAGCACCGGCGCGCGCAAGGGCAGCCATGTCCAAGATAGCGATAAGGCTGCCTGGGCCTACATGATCGAGCATGATGGCCAGCAGCTTGCTGATAGTGCCGGCCGTTTGGGCGCGACCAATAATGAAATGGAAATGACAGCTTTTCTGGAAAGCTTGAAGAAGCTGGAACAGTTGGGTCTGACCCAGCAGCCTTTGCTGTTTGTCTTGAACTCCCAGTACGTTATCAAGTCCGTCAGCGACACAAATGATGGCCCGGCCTGGATGAAGAGCTGGAAAAAGCGGGACTGGAAGACGGCTAATGGAAAGCCAGTAGCCAACCAGGAACTCTGGCAGGAGATTGACCGGGAGCTGGCCAAGTTCGATAGCTCCAAGCTGAAATTTGCATGGTTAAGAAGCACTGTCAGCGATGCTGGCAGCGACTTTGTTGACAGCTTGCTGATGAAACGCATGGCAGAATGAGAAGAAAAGGTGATTCTTTGATTAGGAAAGCGCAAGATAAGGACCTTGATGCTGTGGCTGAAATTTACAGCCATATTCACGACTTCGAGGAAGCAGGAAAGGTAGAAATCGGCTGGGACAGAGCGATTTACCCGACTAGAAATACCGCGCAAGATGCACTGGAAAGAGGCGATCTTTTCGTCCTGGAAGACGACCAGGGCAAGGTCGTTGCTACTGCTATTATCAACGATAAGCAGCTTGCTGCTTACGCGCAGGGGAACTGGGAGTATGCGGCTAAAGACGATGAAGTCATGGTGCTGCATACTTTGGTGGTTGATCCATACGCAGCTCACCGCGGCTACGGGAAGGCTTTTGTCGCTTTTTATGAAGATTACGCGCGGAAGTCTGCTGCCCGCTTTCTACGCATGGACACCAATGCCCATAATAAGAACGCCCGGGCGATGTACAAGAAGTTGGGCTACAAGGAAATCGGAATCGTTCCTTGTGAATTCAACGGGCTCAAGGATGTCCCGCTGGTCCTTTTGGAAAAGAAGTTGTAAGAGGTCAATATTATCTGACTGGGATATCACCTGGAAGTGGGTTTCAAACAACAGTGGTGAAGAAGGCAATATTGAAATTAACAAAGAATTGAAGCAAAAGTTGGATGAGCTAGTGGCACAAGAAAGAACCAAATAAGCAGCAAACTAGGAGAAAAGAATGGACCATTTTCAAGCAAATGACATTAACACGGGCGTTGAAGAATACCAGAAAACACCGAATGCCAAACTGATCGACGTCAGAGAAGAGGATGAGTACGCGGCAGGGCACATCCCGGCCAGTATCAACATCCCTTTGAGCAAGATTGAATCTGCCCAAGGCGAGATCACGGATCTTGATACCCCGCTCTTTGTCTATTGCCGAAGCGGCAACCGGAGCGGTCAAGCAGTTGCCTGGCTTAAGCAGGCAGGCTACAGCAAAGTCAAAAATATTGGCGGGATTGCCAACTATAGCGGCAAGACTGAATAAGGCGAGTAATAAGAAAAGGACACCCATCACTATTCGTGACAGGTGTCCTTTTTGCATGTTTCCCTTATTCAAAAGCCATCTGGCTGGTGTAGAGCTTGTAGTAGAAGCCGCGCTTCTTGATCAAGTCAGCGTGCGGTCCTTCTTCAATAACCTGGCCGTCCTTTAATACGACAATCTTGTCTGAGTTCAAAATCGTCTTTAAACGGTGGGCAATCACGAAACTGGTCCGGCCAGCAATCACATTGTCCATGGCCTTTTGGATCTTTTCTTCCGTAACCGTGTCGACATTGCTAGTTGCTTCGTCCAGGATCAGGAAGGCCGGGTCGACCAGAATAGTTCTGGCGATTGACAAAAGCTGCTTTTGCCCGGTAGAGAAGTTGGCCTGGCCATTCTCAATCGGCGTGTCGTACTGCTTGGGCAGGGTCATGACAAAGTCGTGCAGCTGGGCTTCCTTAGCCGCGGCTATAACTTCATCCATAGAAGCATCCGGCTTGCCGTAGCGGATGTTGTCAGCTACCGTGCCAGAGAAGAGGACTGAGTCTTGCAAGACAATCCCGACATTGCTTCTGAGATTTTCCAGCTGCAGGTCCCGGACATCAGTGCCGTCAAAAGTAACTGCTCCGCTGTTTACGTCATAGAAGCGGTTGATCAAATTCATGATTGTCGTCTTACCAGACCCGGTCGGGCCAACGACAGCAACTGACTGACCCTTAGGCACCTCAATTGATACCCCGTGCAGGATTTCCTTGTTTGGAGTGTAGCCAAAGTGCACATCTTCCAGGCGAACGGCTTCATTCACTCCAGAAATGGTCTTCCCATCTGGAACCGTATCCTCTTCAGCCTGCGCTTCAACCGTTTCCAGGCGCCGGGCCCCGGTTAAGGCCAGCTGCAGCATGGAGTAGATGGAAGTTACCTGAGTCAGCGGCTGGAAATAGGTCCAGGAGTATTCGGTGAAAGTCACGATCAAGCCCAGGCCGGCCGCCTGGCTGACCTGCTTGGTCATAATCATGTAAGCGCCAGTAGCGATCACGATCGCGAAGTTTAACAGCGAGAAGCCGGAAACCAGCGGGTTCAGGATGCCAGAGTAGAACTGCCCCTTGAACATGGCTTCCCGCACCTTGGCGTTTTCTTTCTTAAAGCCGGCTACAGACTGCTCGCGCAGGCCTTGAGTGATGATAATGTTTTCCCCGTTGAGCTGCTCGTTGATGTAGGCATTGAGCTCACCCACCCGGTCTTGCTGGTGGTCCAGGTAGACCCGGGCTTTTTTCATGATGATAAAGCTCAAGAGCAGGATCAAAGGGGTGGTGATTACCACGCTGATGGCCAGTTTCCAGTTGATGGCGAACATCACGATGATCGTCCCGATAAACAGCATGGACTGGGAAATAATTTCAAAAAAGGCGTTGTTCAAAGCGTTGAAGATGTTGTCCAGGTCACTGTTGAACAAGGAAAGGATCTGCCCGTCCTGGTGGGTATCAAAGTAACGGATGGTCATCCGCTGCAATTTGCCAAACAGCCCCTTGCGCATGTCATTGTTGGCATTGGCGTTAAAGCGCGTCATCATCATCCAGGCAATGTAGGTCGCGATGGAGTTCAAGGCATAGAAGGCTGCCATCCAGGTCAAGGCTTGGTAGAAGCGGGTTAGGGTGGCATGGCCTTGGGCGCTTTCTTTGACAAAAGCCGACAAGTCGGTAACCGCCATCCCCAGCAGGGTTGGCGCGGCTACCTGGGCGGCAGTGGCCAGCAGGTAGATCATTACGGAAATCACGATCGGCTTCTGATAGGCGCGCAGGTATTTCCTAAGATAGGCAAGGGACTTCTGGGTGTTGGACATTAAATTTCCTCCTTCCTTTCCTTGGCTCTTTGGGTCTGGTAGATTTCCTGGTAGATCGGCGAAGTCTTGAGCAGCTCTTCATGCGTGCCTTCAGCCACCAGGCGGCCTTCATCCAAGACCAGGATCTTGTCGGCATGCATGACGGAGACGATTTTTTCAGCAATCATGACCGTGGTCGTTTCCGGCAGCTGCTTCTCAAGCGCCTGCTGGACCAGCTTTTCGCTTTCAGCATCCAGGGCGGAAGTTGAGTCATCCAGAATCAGGATCGGACTGCCGGCGATGATCCCGCGGGCAATTGACAGGCGCTGCTTCTGCCCGCCAGAGAAGTTGGCGCTGCGCTCTTCGACTTCATGATCAAAAGTCTCATCATAGCGCTTGATGAATTCATTGGCTTGGGCAATTTGGGCGGCACGCTCCAGTTCATATGGCGTAGCATCCTGCTTGCCTTGGCGCAGGTTGTCGGCAATCGTGCCTGAGAACAGGATTGCCTTCTGCAAGACATAGGAAACCGTCTTACGCAGGGCGGTCTCATTGACCTGGCGCAGGTCGCTGCCACCAATCTTGACCGTTCCCGTGGTCGGATCGTACAGCCGGGCCAGCAGCTGGGCCAGAGTCGTCTTGCCCGAGCCAGTGGCCCCAACGATGCCGACCATCTGCCCCGGCTGGACCTTGAAGGAGATATGCTTCAGGACCGGCTTGGTGCCGTCTGGGTAAGTGAAGGAGACGTCGTCAAATTCAATTGAGCCGCCCAGCACGTCTGTTGGAGCTTTTTCATTAAAGACGACGTCTGGCTGGGTGTCCATGACCTCCTGAATCCGCCGCAGGGAGACGTTCCCGCGGGAAATCTGCATGACCGCCATGCCGACGATCAAGATAGCAAAAAGCATGGTCAAGACATAGTTGACGTAAGGACTGATGACCGCCACGTCTGATGGGTGCTGCAGGATGCTGGTTCCGATCAGGTAGACCACCAGGCTGATGACCAGGTAGGAAATCAGCTGGGCGCCGGGCATGATAGTGGAGAACCAGTAGCCCACCTTGATGTTGACTTCATTCAATTCGTCAGAATCCTGGTTGAACTTGGCGATTTCCTGCGGACCCTGGTTGAAGGACTTGACTACCCGGACCCCCTGCAAAAATTCCCCCGTCCGGCCGGAAAGTTTGTCCATGTACATCTGGAACTGGTCAAACATGGCGGTCATCTGGCGGATGGCAACCGTGCCAAGCGCCAGCATCAAGGCCAAGAGAACGACAATCGCCCACCAGTAGCGGGGAATCGTGACCACCGCCAGCACGATTGAGCCGACCAGGATCAAAGGCATGCGGATCAGCTGCATGAAGATGGTCATAATCATGTTCATGATCTGCTGCATGTCGTTGATCAGGCGGACGCTAAGCGACTCAGATGAAAATTGCTGCACGTTGGCCAAAGAAAAGGTCTGGATCTTGGCATAGGTGTCTTCGCGCAGGTCGCTGACGACGCCCTGGGTGATCCGGGAGGCAAAGTAGACGTTCAAGACCCCGGTAAGAATCGAGAGCAGACCCAGGCCAATCAAGAGGGCGGTGTCCCGGATGACGGCCTGCTGCTGGTCGGCCATCAGCTCGTTTTGCACCTGCTGGAGCAGGCGGGGCTGGTATAAAGTAGCGAAGGCTGAAAAGACGATCATGACCAAGGCGGCAAAGACGTCTTTCTTATATCGCTTGAAGTAGGGCAATAGCAGTTTCATTGTTTCTGTTTTTCCTCCTTTAAGTTGGCTATTTCTGCGGATAGCAGGTCGGTCCACTCATTTAGGATCTGGCAAGCCAGCTCGGCCCGGTCTGGTCCAAGCTTGTCGATGACGCGCATTTCGAGGGCCAGCAGCGGCGCTTCTTTTTTCTGGGCATAAGCCTTGCCTTCCTTGGTCAAAGCACAGTATTTCACGCGCTTGTCCTGGTCATCGGGGATGACTTCCAGATAGCCTTGCTTACGTAAAATATGGATTCCCTTGCTGATGGACTGCTTGGGGATGCCGCTGCGGTAGACCAACTCTTTTTGCGAAAGGCGGGGATGGGTGAAAAGCTCATAGAGAATGATGCTCTCGTACTGGGTGATTCCCATGAGCTTGTCATATTGCTCATACGCGTAAGTCGCCCGGACGCTGGCCAGGGTTACTAATTCTGAAATGCTTTCGTGGTTCTTACTAATCATAAAAAGTCTCCTCGTGGACAATAACTAAGATTTTAGTCCGTGTGTAGACTAATGTCAAGAAGGAAGGATTGGCTGAACTAGTCAACTTGTTGCAAAGCGCTTACAAACCGCCGGCCTCCCTGTATTCGCTAACAAAGATTGCTATGATCAGTTATAAATATATTATCTAAGCTAATTAAAACTGATTATTGAAAGGAAGAAAAATGAAAAATAGTCAGACTTACTTCCCTTGTGTAAGTGTCTCACAAGCAGCCATTGAAGATATCACAGGACAGGATAAGAGCGCCCTGCTTAGCATTCTGCAGCGGTCAACTGGCCTTGGAAAAACGTATGGTACTGTTCGGGATCGTCAACCGGGCGGTAAACGACCAGCAGGTAACCTTTTACTTGACCTCCTTGCATAAGGACAGGGATGCAGACGACGATTGACAAGGGATCAGTTGTGCGGATAATTAACAGTTTCTCAGGTGATATTCTTGAAGAAGAGGCTGAGAAAGTCTACCGGATGCTGAAGATGACAGAGGTGACTTTTGTCAAATACAAGGAGTTAACAGTGTTGCCGTACCCGCTGAAGCTTTTGAAGGAAGCTGCACGGATGGATCTGAACAAATAGATATTGATATCGGTGCACTGAACAATATGACTGGGGCATTTTTGCCTGATGCATAATGAAAGGGAGCTGTCCTGGTGGACAGCTCCCTCATCTTTACTTGATTTTAAATGTAGTCTTTCTTGTTCCTGTGTATAGATTCTTGCCTTTGATAGTAATTGTTGCTTTTCCTTTTTTCTTATTATTTTGGTTCAGTATAAATTCTTGTGTAAATAGAAATTAGATAACAAAAAAAGAAGGGTTGTCCCTTACAATGTTAATAACGACAAAAACATGGGGAGCCCTTCTTACTATGAATTATACAGAACTGTCAGTTACTACTCAAGATGTTATGCCTAACAAAGGTGTCTTATCCTTTAATTCTGGTCTTACCGACTTTATTCAAGTTGGCGAGCCAATTCAAAATGAAGGTGGATTAACCTTTGTAGGAAAGCTAGATGAGCGTGGTGATACCTTCTGTCCTAATTGCTCAAGAAAACTAGTTAAAAATGGGTCTTTAGAATCTACCCTTAAGCACGTCGCTATTGGTGGAGTACACACCAATATCAGAGTGTCCTATGCACGTTTTCGTTGTCTTAACATTGATTGCCAATTCAACACTAGAAGCCAGTCTATCCCTTTTAAAGCTGATGGTTATCGCATCACCAAACCTTTAAAAGAATACACTGAGAAACTGTTAAGCTATGGCCTTACTCTAAAGGCAGTGGCTTGGCTTACTGGCTTGGACAAGATGACTGTAAAGTCAATTCACAAGTCTCTTCTACTGTCTAAATTTACAACTGATGGCAAGACACTCATAAAACCTGAAAGGCAGGCAAAATACTTAGCCATTGATGAGTTTAAGCTCCACGATGGCCATAAGTACGCCACCGCAATCATAGACTGGGAAACAGGGTATATTCTCTACTTAGCCCATGGCAAGAAGAAAGCCGTTGTTTTCGAGTTTATGGATCATGTTGGCGATGAGTGGATGTCAAAAGTTGAGGCGGTGGCTTGCGACATGAATTCAGACTTCGAAGAAGCTTTTAAAGGGCGCTATCCCAAGCTAGACATCGTCTATGATCGCTTCCACATTATCAAGAATTTCAACGATAAAGTGGTTTCTGAGATCAGAAAGGATGAACAAAGACGGCTGGCTGAAGAAGGCTCTCCAGAGGCTGCTAAGTTGCTTAAGAACTCACGTTACATCTTGATGTCTAAGAGGTCCACATTAGTTCAGAAGGACGAGGATGCCCGTCAAGGCAAGCTAGTGTCTACTGCTGGTGAAATATTCAATACACCAGAAATAAAGGCTTATGGCGGTAATGAAGCATGGTATGACGAGCTGTTGGAAGAAAACAAGTTCTTCTTCACAATAGACCTCGTCAAAGACTTGCTAGACCAGGCATACAACTCACATGACGAGGTGGAAATGTGCGTTAGACTTGAAGAGATCATAGACATCTGCAAGGCAACTGAGAATAGCCACTTTATTTGGTTTGCGCGTCTCTTAAATAACCATTTGAGAGGGATCTACACGTTCGCCAAATACGGGATATCAACTGGCAAACTTGAGGGTATCAACAATAAGATCAAGACTGAGAGACGTAAGGGTTATGGGTATCCAGATGATGAATACTTCTTTCTGCGATTAATGGAAATATCCCGAAAGGCATCCTAAATCTCACAGCCGTTTACACAAGTTTTTATACTGAACCAATTCAATTATTACTACTTTCACCCTGATTTATTAGAAATCAAAACAAAAAAGGGGGATGCGGCCGCTAGCGGCTGCATCCCTCTTTTGGTGCTGATTATTAATTTTGTCTTTTGCTTTCTGCTTCGCGTCCGGCCTTTGTTCCTTGCAGGTAGCCATGGAAGGGAACCCCTTCGCGCAGGAGCTGGAGGTCATATGGGGTTTCCTGGTAGACGGCATAGTTGATCCAGTTGCTGAAGAAGGTTGAGGCGGCCAGGTTCCAGACCATGCGCGGCTTTTGTCTGGGATCGTCATTTGGAAAGTAGTTGACCGGCATGATTGGGTCAAGCCCGGCCTTTAAATCCCGCTGATATTCGTTGGCCAAAGTGTCGCGGGAATATTCCAGATGTCCAAAGCTGTAGATCTGCCGCATGTCAGGCGTAGACGCGATTGAGACGCCGACGGCGGGGCCTTGAGCCAGGATCTCCAGATCCGTATTTTGCTCAACGTCATCAGGACGGGTCGTCGTATAGCGTGAATGCGGGCACTTATAGACGTCGTCAAAGCCTTGAAGCAGGGGATTGCGGGATTCCAGGTTGATGAACTGCTCGTAAATCCCGGAAAGCTTCTCTGGCCGGGGGTTCTTGTCGATCCCATAGTGGTAGTAGATGCCAGCCTGAGCACCCCAGCAAAGGTGTAGGGTTGAATAGACGTGGGTCTTGGACCATTCGAAGATGCCGCACAGTTCATCCCAGTAGTCGACTTCCCTGAAAGGCAGGGTCTCAACCGGCGCGCCAGTGACGATCATTCCGTCATAGCGCTTGTCCTTGACGTCGCCGAAAGTCTTGTAGAAAGTCTTCAGGTAGTCGTTTGACGTGTTCTTGGAATGGTGGCTGGCCATATAGAGGAAGTCAACCTGCAGCTGCAGGGGGGTGTTGGCCAAGTGACGCAAGAGTTGGACTTCAGTATTCTGCTTCTTTGGCATCAGGTTGACCACCAAGAGCTGCAGGGGACGGATCGCCTGGGTTTCTGCCCGCTCGCTGTCCATGACGAAAATGTTTTCCTTGCGCAGAATATCAATGGCGGCTAATCTCTTATCTAATGTAATTGGCATGAGTTGTGCCTCCTCTTATACGGTATTATTATCAATTTACCACTAGATCAAATAAATTACTAATAGATTAAATTGATGAGATCAAAATTAAAATGAATAAACAAAGACAGACAAAAAGATCCCCGCTCTTTGAGCGGGGATCTTGTGATAAATGCTAGTCTTCTTGGATGTTTAAGACGGTTGACTTAACCTTGGTCATGGCCATGATTGAGTACTTGACGCCTTGCACGCCGGCGCCAGACCCCTTAACGCCCAGGAATGGGAAGTTGTCAGGCCCACGCTGGGTCTTGTTGTTGATGTGCACGGTCCCGACTTCCAGCTTTTCGGCAATGCCGAAGGCCCGTTGCACGTTGCGGGTGAAGACGGAGCTTTGCAGACCGTATTCAGACTTGTTGGCAATTTCAACGGCTTGGTCAACGGAATCAACGCGGATGATTGGCAAGACTGGCCCGAATGGTTCCTCCCAGGCCAGGCGCATGTCAGTCGTCACCTTGTCAAAGACCATTGGATGAATCAGGTTGCCTTCGCGCTTGAACTCAGTCAGCGCTTGGGCGCCCTTTTCCTCGGCTTCTTCAATCAAGCCCTGCACGTAGTCGGCTGAGCGCGTGTTGATCAAAGGCGTAATGTCGGCGCTGGTTTCTGGCATGCCAACTTTCAGCTGCTTGACGCCATCCATGATCTTGGCAATCAGTTCGTCAGCCACGCTATCCATGACCAAGACCCGCTTAACGGCGGTACAACGTTGGCCGGAGTAGCCAAAGGCCCCAGCCACGATGTTCTTGGCAGCCAAATCCAAGTCGGCGTCTTCCAGAACGATCGCCGCGTCCTTGCCGCCAAGCTCAAGCATGATTGGCCGCATGCCGGCCAATTTGCCGATGTTCTTGCCGACGGCGGTTGAACCAGTGAAGTTAATGAAGTTGACGGCTGGGTGCTCAACGATGTAGTCCCCGATTACCCGTCCGCGGCCAGTAATGGTGTTGAAAACGCCGGCTGGCAGGCCGGATTCGGCGAAGGCCTTGGCCAGAAGCAGACCGGAGATTGAGCCTTGTGTAGGTGGCTTAAAGGCAACTACGTTCCCGCCCATCAGCGCTGGGGCGATCTTGGACCCAGCCAGGTTGACCGGGTAGTTGAATGGTGAGATCGCCAGGACAAGGCCAACCGGTTCATGGCGAACGATGGCAATCTTGTTCTTGCTTGCGGGATCAAAATCCCCGCCTTCCATGACTTCACCGTTCAAGGTTACGCCAACTTTGGCGGTGTAATCAACGATTTCCGCGGTTCTGACAACTTCGCCAACGGCTGACTTGAGGCCCTTGGCGATTTCCTTTGACAGGGTAGAACCGATTTCTTCAGCGTCACGGTAAAGAATGTCGGCTGCCTTCTCCAGGTACTTGGCCCGTTCAACGTATGACAGGGCACGCCAAGCAGGGAAGGCCTTCTTGGCTGCGGCGTAGACTTCATCTACGTCTTCGTGTGACATCGCGGGAACGGTCCCAAGTGACTCACCAGTGGCAGGGTTAAAGATTTCGATGCTTTCGTCGGAATCTTTCCATTCACCGTTGACATAATTAAGATAGTGCTTAGTCAAAAAAGTGACTCCTTTCGAAATAGATATAGTTTTAATTTTAATACAGCTCTCATTTATTGCAAGGTAAGGAAGCAATTTTTAACGGATAATTTACAAAAAGTAAGTGATTTTGCAATTTGCAAAGCGCCACGGCTGCTTGGCGATATTTGTTTTTCCGTGAACATGCTATAAGAAATGTAGAAATGTCTTTTCCTAAAATAAATTAGTTTTCCGGACTTTTGCGATTTTTCACTTGACTTACGGGCCCAAAATTAATATAGTTAAGAAAACAAAAGAAGGACCTTTAAATTTAGTCCCGTGAGGCTAAGAAGGACTTGTCAATTGCAAACATCACCAGGGAGATATTGGATCTTCGTTCGAATCTTGAACGAAAGGACGCTGACAACCGGCCACAAGGGTGGAATGGAGCCAGCTGGGGTTTGCCATATGAGACCATCTTAGAGCACGGAACTAGAAGTGTTCAGGATGGTCTTTTTTCTTGCGAAATAGTTGATTACCATAAAAAGAGGTTTACAAAAGAATGAAACGCTATTTGGTTCTTGAAGATGGCACGGTCTTTGCCGGCACTGCCTTCGGAGCAAACGTAGAGAAATTTGGCGAAGTTGTCTTCACTACGGGGATGACGGGCTACCAAGAAGCGATTACCGACCAGTCATACGCCAAGCAGATCCTGGTCTTCACCAACCCCCTGATCGGCAACTACGGGGTCAATGTGGATGACAACGAATCGATTGACCCGCAATGCAACGGGGTGGTTTGCCAGGAAGTTGCCCGTGTGGCAAGCAACTGGCGGATGCGCGATACTTTGGGACACTTCTTGGAAGAGAAGGGAATCCCAGGGATTTCCGGCGTTGATACCCGAAAGCTGACGAAGATTCTGAGAGAAGAAGGGTCCATGAAGGGCTGCCTGGTTGACTCCGACAATAAGGAAGAAGCCTTGAAGCGAATCAGCGAGCACGACTATAGCGGCTTTCTGGCCCCGGTCGTGTCCACGACCAAGCCTTACCCAAACCCAGGTCCAAAGCGCAACGTGGTCTTGATCGACTACGGGGTTAAGCACTCAATCCTGCGGGAATTGTCAGCGCGTGGCTGCAACACGATCGTTCTGCCATACACGGCCAAGGCCGAAGACGTTCTGCGTCACCACCCAGACGGCGTGATGCTGTCAAACGGCCCTGGTGACCCGTCAACCATGACTGAGGCGGCCAAAATGGTCGCGGAAGTCGAAAAGCAGGTTCCAGTCTTCGGGATCTGCATGGGCCACCAGATTCTGGCTCTGGCCAATGGGGCCAAGACCTTCAAGATGAAGTTCGGCCACCGCGGCTTCAACCACCCAGTTAGAGAACTGGCCACCGGACGGATCATGTTTACTTCACAAAACCACGGCTACGCGATCGATCCCCAGTCAATCGATCCAGCCAAGATCGAAGTTACCCACGAAGAAATCAATGACGGCGTGATTGAAGGGATTCAGTTGAAGCAGTACCCGGCCTTCTCCGTGCAATTCCACCCGGACGCGGCTCCTGGCCCGCTGGATGCCGTTGACTTGTTCGACAAGTTCATGAAGTTGATTGATGAAGGGAAGGAAAGCAAACAAAATGCCTAAGAGAACTGATATCCACAAAATCATGGTAATCGGGTCTGGCCCAATTATTATTGGCCAGGCTGCCGAATTCGACTACTCAGGGACCCAGGCTTGCCTGGCCCTGCGCGAAGAAGGCTACGAGGTTGTCTTGGTCAACTCCAACCCGGCAACGATCATGACTGACAATGAAATTGCTGACAAGGTTTACATCGAGCCTTTGACCGTTGGCTCCTTGTCGAGAATCATCCGGCAAGAGTACCCAGACGCCATCCTGCCGACTTTGGGTGGCCAGACCGGCTTGAACATGGCCATTGCCCTGCACAAATCCGGCCTGCTGGATGAACTTGGCATCGAACTCCTGGGGACCAAACTGGACGCGATCGACCAAGCTGAAGACCGGGAACGCTTCAAGGAATTGATGCAGAAGCTGGGTGAACCGGTTCCGCCATCAAGAACGGTTCATGACGTTGAGGACGCAGTTGATTTCGCCAATGAAATCGGCTATCCGGTCATCGTTCGGCCCGCCTTCACCATGGGGGGCACTGGCGGCGGGATGTGCGCCAACGAAGCAGAATTGCGCGCCATCACTGCCAACGGCTTGGACCTGAGTCCGGCTACGGAATGCTTGATTGAAAAGTCAATTGCCGGCTTCAAGGAAATCGAATACGAAGTTATGCGCGACTCTGCCGACAACGCGATGGTCGTCTGTTCAATGGAAAACTTCGATCCCGTCGGCATTCACACGGGTGACTCCATCGTCTTCTCACCAACGCAAACCTTGAGCGACCGTGAATACCAAATGCTGCGGAACTGTTCTTTGAAGCTGATCCGGGCTTTGGGGATTGAAGGGGGATGCAACGTGCAGCTGGCGCTGGATCCAAACAGCTACCAATACTACGTCATTGAAGTCAACCCGCGTGTCTCCCGGTCTTCTGCCCTGGCTTCGAAGGCAACGGGCTACCCAATTGCCAAGCTGGCCGCTAAGATTGCGGTTGGGCTGACTTTGGACGAGATCAAGAATCCAGTTACCAAGAAGACTTTTGCTGAATTTGAACCAGCCTTGGACTACGTCGTGGCCAAGATTCCGCGCTGGCCATTTGACAAGTTCGTCAAGGCTGACCGGCACCTGGGAACGCAGATGAAGGCCACCGGTGAAGTCATGGCGCTGGGCAGAAATGCTGAAGAAGCTCTGCAAAAGGCCGTCAACTCTTTGGAAATTGACGAAAAGGACCTGTATTGCACTGACCTGGCGGACAAGTCCAAAGCTGAAGTGGACGACAAGCTCGCCCAGGCGCAAGACGACCGGCTCTTCTACATCGCTGAAGCCTTTAGACGGGGCTACAGCCTGGAAGACGTCCATGAATTGACTAAGATCAACTTCTACTTCCTGGACATCGTGAAGCATATCGTCGAAATGGAAGACGAGATCAAGGCTCACCCAAAGGACGTTGAGACTTTGCGGACGGCCAAGTATTACGGCTACGCTGACATGACTATTGCCAAATTGTGGCAGGTCAGCGAAGAAGAGGTACGCCAGTTCAGAAAGGGTGCAGGTCTTTTGCCAGTCTACAAGATGGTTGACACCTGCGCCGCTGAATTTGCTTCAAGCACGCCCTACTTCTACTCAACATACGGCCAAGAGAACGAAAGCCACAAGAGCGGGAAGAAGTCCGTCATCGTCTTGGGTTCCGGCCCAATCAGAATCGGTCAGGGGGTTGAATTTGACTATGCGACCGTCCACTCGGTCAAGGCCTTGCAACGGATGGGCTATGAGGCGATCGTCATCAACTCTAACCCGGAAACTGTTTCAACCGACTTCTCAATTTCTGACAAGCTGTACTTTGAGCCATTGACGCTGGAGAAAGTTCTGGATGTGATCGACGTTGAACAGCCAATTGGCGTGATCGTCCAATTCGGCGGGCAAACCGCCATCAACCTGGCTGAAGGCCTGGAAGAACACGGGGTTAAGATCCTCGGGACTACGGTTGACGACATCAACCGGGCTGAAGACCGGGAGCTTTTCGATGAAATCATCAAGGAGCTGCACCTGCGCCAGCCAATCGGCAAGACGGCCATGAACCACGACGAAGTCATCAAGTATGCCGATGAATTGGGCTACCCAGTCCTGGTTCGCCCATCCTACGTCCTGGGTGGCCGGGCAATGGAAATCGTCTACAACGAAAAGGAACTGGAGGACTACCTGAAGGACAACCCGCCGGCAACCAATGGCCACCCAATCCTGGTCGACACTTATCTGGAAGGCCTGGAAGGGGAAGTCGACGCCATCTGCGACGGCCAGCACGTCTTGATGCCTGGGATCATGCAGCACATTGAGCGTGCCGGCGTTCACTCCGGTGACTCAATGGCCGTTTACCCGCCACAGCACTTCACTGAAGAAGTAAAGCAGCAGATCGTGGACGTTACCGAGAAGTTGGCGGTTGCCTTGAAGTGCGTCGGCATTATGAACGTTCAGTTTATCGTGCGGGGCGGTGAAGTCTACATCATCGAAGTCAACCCAAGAGCCAGCCGGACCGTGCCATTCCTGAGCAAGGTGACGGGGATTGAGATGGCGCAAGTGGCTACGCGCTGCATTATGGGCGAAAGCCTGCCTGAACAGGGCTACACCCAAGTCTTGCAGCCAGAAAGCAAGGCCATCCACGTTAAGGCGCCAGTCTTCTCCTTCACCAAGCTGGCCAACGTCGACAGTCTCTTGGGGCCGGAAATGAAGTCGACTGGGGAAGTCATGGGCAGCGACCACACCTTCTCCAAGGCGCTTTACAAGGCCTTTGAAGGCACTGGCATCCACCTGCCAAACAACGGGTCGGTGCTGCTGACGATCGAAAACAAGGACAAGGAAGCCATCCTGCCGCTCGCTGAACGCTTCAGCAAGATTGGCTACCGCTTGTTCGCGACCGCCGGGACCTCCCAATTCTTGCAAGAACACGGCTTGCACGTCGTAACTGTTGCCAAGATCGGCGAGAAGGACTCCGAGGAGTTGCCAATTCTGGATGCCATCAAGCAAGGGGATGTCGATGTCACGATCAACACGATGGGACACGACCTTTCATCCAACTCTGATGGTTTCATCATCCGGGAAACGGCGATCATGCACAACGTGCCAGTTTTAACCTCTCTGGACACGGTTGATGCACTGCTCACCAGCTTGGAAAACAGGTCATTTGCTACTGAAGCCTTATAGATCAACTAGGTAATCAAACAATCAATCGTCTTAGCTCGCTGACAGCTAAGACGATTTTGTTTTGGGATATTTTGCCTTCAGAATAATAGGCTGAATGTCTGAAAAAGCTTAAAATACAAGAAAGCACGAACTTAGTCTTGGCACAGGTGAAAGCGGATACCACAGAGGCGGAAAAGTGCTATAATATAGCCAAAAGAAAAAGAAGTAATTTATCGAAAAGAAGGCTGATATATATGAAAGCCGCAAACAAGAGTGCTCGCATGGAAGAGATGAACACGATGATCGCCAATGGCGTTACTCCGAAGATGGCTGACATGGCTACTGGCCTGAAGACTCCAACCCCTGTTCAAATGAGCAAGGCTGAAGCCGCCAAAGCAGAAACCAAGTCAATCTTGATCGCCAACGGCGTCGATGAAGAAATGGCCGACATGGCCTGCAACTAAACTTAATATGAGAGGACCCGTCCTGCTGCTCAGGGACGGGTCTTTTCTTGTATGCAAGTATAAAGCAACTGGACATAAGTGGGGAGCTGTGCTATCATACGAATCAAATTACTGATCGAAAAGGAGGCGAAAGCGTTGCGTCTATAATTTTGCATTTTCATAGACAACCATCATGATTTAAGCAGCTTTATTTGCTGTGCGATCAAGGGGGTTACTATGCACTTTTGCAAGATTGACGCGGCTTTTGCGGCTGAGAGTCTGTCCCATGCAAGGGTGCAGACTCTCTTTTTTTCTTTTTCGAGGTTACAAAATGACAGTGATTCAGATTACGCATCTTTCGTACACATACCCAAATCAAGCCCAGGAAATCTTTACCGATCTTTCTCTCTCCTTGGATTCCAGCTGGAAATTAGCTCTGATTGGCAGAAATGGCCGGGGCAAGACAACCTTTCTCCGCCTTCTGGCCGGGCAATTGGGAAAGCAGGCAGCGGTTAAGTCGGATTTGACTTTTGCTTATTATCCCTGCTTTTTGCCAAAAGAGGAGCCAGCTTACTTCAGCTTGCAGGATATGGCCGGCTTTGAGCTGTGGCGCTTGGAGAAAGAAATGAACCGGCTGAACTTGAGCCCGGATTTACTCTATCAGCCCTTTGGTCAGCTCAGCGGGGGAGAGCAGAGCAAGCTGCTTTTGGCTTTGGCCTTCAGCCAAGATGGCGTCTTTCCTTTGTTGGATGAACCGACCAATCACTTGGATAGTGCCAGCCGGAAGGAAGTAGCCGAATATCTGAAAAGAAGCAAGAGCGGCTATATCGTGGTTAGCCACGACCGGCAATTTTTAGAAGAAGTCAGCGACCATGTCCTGGCCTTGGAGAATGGAGAAATCCACCTTTACCGCGATGACTTTGACGGCTACCAGCAGACCAAGGACCGGCGCGACCAGACCAGCTTGGACCTGGACCGGAAGTTGCGCCGGGAGATCAAGAGCTTGGAGAACAGTCAGAAACAGCTAGCTGCCAATGCCCAGAAGGCAGAGAGCAAGATTCATGCCAAGGGGAAAATCAAGCCTGACCGCAAGGCGGAATTAAGTGACAAGGGCTTTTTGAGCAAGCGGGCGGCCAAGGTGATGAAGCGGTCGAAAAACGTGGCCCGCCGGCAGGCTAAAGAGGAGGCAGCCAAGCAAGGCCTCTTGTCCAATATTGAAGAAACGCCAACTTTAGACTTGAACTTTAAGCCAGACTACCATCAGACTTTGTTTACTGGTCGTGGCCTTAGCTTGGAAGTTGCTGGTCGGACCTTGTTTGAAGGGCTGAATCTTGAAATCGCCAACCGAGGCATCGTGGCTTTGACGGGCCCGAATGGCAGCGGCAAGACCAGTTTCTTGTCCTGGCTCTTGGGCAAAGACAAGCTGACCTGCCAGGGAGACTGGCAGCTGCAGAGCGGTCTTAAAATTAGTTATTTACCGCAAGACTTGTCGTTGTACCGGGGGGATCTGGCATCTTTTGCCAAAGAACATTGCCTGGACTATGAGAAATTGTTAAACCAGCTGAAAAAATTAGGCTTGGAGCGGGAAGCTTTTAAGCAAAAAATTGAGGAGATGAGCCAGGGGCAAAAGAAGCGGGTGGCCCTGGCCAAGTCCTTGACTGAAGAAGCAAACCTCTACCTATGGGATGAGCCGGCCAACTACCTGGATCTCTTCAACCAGGACCAGCTGATAGCTTTGCTAAAGAAAGAACAGCCCGCCATGCTGCTTATTGACCACGACCAGGCCTTTATCAAGGCCGTCGCCCAAGAGCATGTGTGTTTGTAAATTTGGTCATGAAAAAGGCCCCCGAAATTAGTTTCCTGATTTCGGGGGCCTTTTGGCATGCATTAGAATGTAAAGCTCTTTTGGAAGATTGGCGTTTGCCGCAGATCATAGACAAAGCCATCCGTAGGCGTAATTTCAAAGGGACGCAGCAGTTCCCGGCGTTCTGACTCGGTCTTGTTGATTTCCAGCATTTCGGGATGGCATTCATAGATCTTGTCCAGGTAAGAAAGATCAACCTCTTTGACAGTACCGTTGAGGGTAAAGCCAACGCTGGACATCGTCTCTTGACCTTTCAGCGCGGTAATTGAAACGTATGGCTGAGCATGCAGCCGCTGATAAAAACTTTTCTGGTAAGTCGTGGCGAAGTAAAGCTTGCCATCAAGGCAGAGCTCAATATCTGCTACGTTGGTAAAAGGCCGGCCATTGGCAACCGTTCCGAAAACGACCGATTGAAAGGCAGACGGGATTAAGTCTAAAAATTCCGCGTTGCTTAACTTGCTGTCTAACATTGGTACAGGTTTGCGCATAACTTTTTTCTCCTAGCAATATATGTATAATTAAAACTTACAAGATCAGCATAGCACTTTTATTAGCAAAAAGTGGGGGAAGGGGATCCGGCAACAATTTTTACTAGTCATAAACATAGTTATGTAAAGCTAACGCCTGAGAGCAGCTTTTAAGCAAACTCGCTGAAATCCTTGGCTAAGTGGCTATTAGCCTTGCGCCAGTCATAAAGCTGTCTACGCCCTACATTTTTCTACTCCAAGTCAAGTCTTATCAATGTTTTTGGCTGGCTTTCAAAAAATGCTAGACAACTAACAAAATTCCACCTATAATTTTGTTAGTTATCTAACAGAAAACAGTGGAGGATTTAGATGGAGCCAATTAGAAAAATGATCAAGGCAGCCGCCAAAAGCATCGACCACCACGCGGGGCCTTTTGCTCAAGAATTGCGCCTGACCCGGGTGCAAATGGCGACCCTTGACTTTATCGGCCGCCAGCCTGGGCAAAAGGCCAAGCAGCACTTGATTGAAACTGAATTCGCCATTCAGCGTTCAACGACCACGATCATGCTGCAGCGCTTGGAAGTGAGGGGCTTGATCGAAAGAGTTCCCGATCCTACCGACAAGCGGCAGAAATTAGTCCAGCTGACCCAAGAGGCTAGCCACTTGCTGCCAAAGATTCGTGAAGAAATTAAAGACGACGACCTGGAACTTCTGGACCATTTCAGCCAAGCTGACCTGGACACGGTTCGCCGCCTGTTGGAATACATTGCAGAAAAGGGGTAAAGCAAGTTACATGAATTCGAAAATTTCCAAGAAAGTCTACGCGGCCATCCTGGCCACGGGCTTGATGTCCTTTAGCGGGGTACTGGTGGAAACGGCCATGAACGTGGCCTTTCCAACCTTGATGTGGGAATTTGGCTTGGCCACCAATACGGTTCAATGGATGACCTCAATCTATTTGCTGGTAATTTCGGTGGTCGTTCCTTTGTCCGCCGTTTTGAAAAGTTCTTTCAAGACCAAACAGCTCTTTATCTGCGCCAACTTGCTCTTCTTCTTTGGCCTCTTGCTTGACCCGCTGGCGCCAAACTTTCCGCTTTTGCTGCTGGGCCGGGCTACGCAAGGGCTGGGGACCGGGATTGCCCTGCCATTGATGTTCAACATTATCTTAGAACAAGTCCCAGCAGAAAAAATTGGCTTCATGATGGGCTTTGGCAACCTGATTACTGGCGTTGCTCCGGCTCTTGGCCCAACCTTTGGCGGCCTCATCATCAATCGCCTGGGCTGGCGCTATGTCTTTTACTTCTTAATGCCCTTGATCGTTTTGTCTTTCTGCTTGGGCCTCTACGGCATCCAGCAGAAGTCGCCGATCGTTAAGATTACTCCGGATCTTTTGAGCATTGCCTTAATCGCTATTTTGTTTGGCGGGGTGATCTACGGGTTCAGCAAACTGTCATCTGGCAACTTGCAGTTGACCCTTTTGCCAATTTTAATCGGCCTGGCAGCTTTAGTCCTCTTATTGATCCGTTCGAAAAAAGTCGCCCAGCCAATCCTTCACTTTGAAATTCTGAAAAATAAATCCTTCAGCCTGCAGTTGTTTGGCTTCTTGCTCATCCAGCTCTGCTCTTTGGGCAATGCCTTTTTACTGCCCAATTATGTGCAAATGGTCAATGGGGGAACGGCAACTTTAGCTGGCTTAGCTACCATGCCAGCGGGCATTGCTGGCGCTTTGATGAGCGTGGTCGGAGGCCGTTTGTATGATGAAAAGGGGGCCAGACTGCCAATCATGACCGGGGTCAGCATGATGGTCATTGAGCTCTTGGCTTTTGCCTGCTTGTCTGGCCACATGTCCAACTGGCTGATCTGCCTGGTCTACATTATCTACATGACTGGGATGGGGATGACTATTGGCGTGGTCATGACCAACGCCTTGGCCAGTCTTAAGCCGGAACTGTCAGCCCAAGGCAATGCGTTCTTAAACACGATCCAGCAATTCGCTGGTGCCATTGGGACCTCGCTTACCTCAGCCATTGTTGCCTTCAGCCAGAGCCAAGCCGGCTCAAAAGGCCCGCGGCCAACTGCCCTGGGAACCCAGCATGCCTTCATCTTCTTAGCCATTTCGGCGGTCATCCTCTGGCTGATCTTTTATCGGGAAATCAGAACTGAAGGTGGAGCGAAATAATTTAATTTACTTAAACTTCCCACTTACAAAAGTGGGCTTGTACCTTGAAAATTCAATAGTTTAGCCAATAAAAAAGCACAAGGCCTTTGTTCGCTTGATATAATTCAACTACAACATCATCAATATCAAACGAAAGGCTTGTGCTATGTCTAGTTTACCATCATTCGATACCAAAAACGAACCCCAAATTTCTCGTTCTGTTGAAAAGTTCTTCAAGGACTACAAAGTTATGGAGCTTCTCCGTAGATGTGGGCTCCGCAAGTCCAAAGGAATCCCACTTTGGTCGATCCTTTCATACATCTTCAGTAATGTGTTTCGAGATAGAAGCATGTACATGCAACAGAAGTCTGGCAAGTGTACTGCTGGCTTCTCCAAAAACACCTACTATCGATTCATGCAGAACCCACATATCAACTGGCTTCGCCTCACTATTCTGCTAGCTGAGAGGATCGTCAATGGGCATCTGAAAGATCTGACCTCTGACCAACGTGCGGATTGCTTCGTCTTTGACGATTCGCTCTACTCTAGAACTGGATACAAGAAGACTGAGCTGGCTGCCAAAGTATTCGACCACGTTTCGATGACCTACAAGAAGGGCTTTCGAATGATGACCATGGGTTGGACTGATGGATCCTCCTTTGTCCCAATCGCTTCATCACTCTTGTCCTCAAAGAACGATCAGAATGTCATCGGGACAACCAAGAAGATCGACAAGCGCACAATCGCGGCCAAGAGGCGGATTATGGCCCAATCAAAGGGGACCGATGTAGTTATCCAGCTGCTCGATCAAGCCTTGAAAGCAGGGCTCACTGCCAAGTACGTCATGTTTGACACTTGGTTCTCCAATCCTCATCAGATTGTCCAAATCAGTCAACGTGGTTTGAACGTAATCGCCATGGTGAAGAAAAGCTCCAAGATCACATACGAGTTCGAAGGAAAGCGGATGAACGTCAAGCAGATCTTCAACGCATGCAAGAAGCGTCGAGGTCGTTCAAGATATCTCCTGTCCGTCCCTGTAAAGGTTGGAGATCCTGCCAAAGATGGTACCCAGATTGACGCCAGAATAGTCTGCGTAAGAAATCGCTCCAACCGCAAAGACTGGATCGCTCTTATTTGCACGGACATGACGATCGATGAAAATGAGATCATCAGAATTTACGGCAAAAGATGGGACATCGAGGTCTTCTTCAAGACCTGCAAGAGTTTCTTGAAGCTTGGCACTGAATACCATGGTCTTTCATATGATGCATTGACTGCCCATACAGCTTTTGTCTTTTTGCGCTACATGTTCATGTCAGTTGAGAAGCGAGATGATGAAGATGATAGGACTATGGGCGAGCTATTTTACTGCATGATAGACGAGCTTGCGGACATCACTTTCAATCACTCCCTTCAGATCCTGGTAGAAGCCATGTTCGAGAGCGTGAAAGAGATCTTCCAACCGACAGAAGAGCAGATGGAAAGATTCACCAACGCTTTCATTTCTCGCCTTCCGAAGTACATGCAAGAGGCTATATCGCCATCACTAGCAGCTTAATTGAATATTTACTGGCTAAACTATTGAGTTTTCAAGGCTTCATAGTTTTTTTGATGTGGGAAGTTTAAGTAATTTATCCTTGTAATTTGCAATAAATATTAAGGGAAAAAGCCTTAGAAGCACGTTATATCAGTACTTCTAAGGCTTTCTTGTATGTTCAAATAATGATTCCGAAAATGATCATTTCTGCTAAAATTAAGTTGTAATGAGTGATGTGATTTTCAAGAAAGGAGAAATAAAGTAATTTTTAACTCTAAGTAAAAATGTGATTGCTATTAATAATGTGTTTAAGGGAATAAAGGAGAATAAAAAATGGATTCACAAACCTCAAAAGAGCTTAAAAAGGTTGTTGTGATTGCCACAGCCGGGGTTGCTGCTGTTGGTGCAGGTACGTTGGCAAATCAACCGCAAACTGCTCAAGCAGCTGCTGAAAGCACGCCGACAAATGCTAGTGCTACTGATGTGCAAGCGGCCCAAAATGCGGTCAACCAAGCTCAGCAGGCTAATGATGTGGCACAAAAAAACGTTAGTGATGCCAAGAGTCAAGTAGAAAGCCAGCAAACTATAGTTGACAACGCGCAAAAAGCTGCGGACCAAGCATCTTCAGCTTTAAGCGACGCTCAAAAGACTGCTGCCCAAACAGAGGCAAACCAAAAGCAGCTTGCTCAGGATCAAGCTGCCTTGAAGCAAGCGCAAAGTGAAGCAAATACTGCTCAAAACGCGCAAGATCAAGCACAGCAAGCCGCTGATTCAGCCGCAAAGGCAGTAAGTGATCAAAAGCAAGTCACAGACAGTGCTGAAAAGGTTGCTGCAGAAGCTGCCGCTAAAGCAGGAGACGCTGAAAAGGCTGCTGCTGACGCTAAAGCAAACGCGGATGCTAAGCAAACCGCCAGTGAGGCTGCTCAAAAAGAAGCCAATGATGCCCAGTCAGCTTTAAAGGATGCCGAAAAGGAGGCTGCAGAAGCGCCGGCTAAAGAAGAAGCTGCTCAAGAGGCACTGACTGCTGCTCAAAAGGCAGAGGGAGCTGCCAAGCAAGTCAGTGAAGAAGCCCAAGCTGCTGTAAGCCCAGCTGAAGCTGCCCAGCAAGCTGCTCAAGAGAAACTGAACCAGGCCAAAGATGAGACTGCCGCAAAGCAGAGCGTTGCTGATCAAACTGCAAAGAGCCTGGCTGCTGCCAAGGAGAAGGAAAGCGAGGCTAAGCAGACTTTGGCTGATGCCCAAGCAGCAAGCAATGATGCTGTCCAAGCCAAAGAGGCAGCTCAAGCGGCATTAAACAACGCAAGTTCTGCCGCAGAATCAGCTGCCAGTGACGTGACTAGCAAGAATGAAGCGTTGGCTGCAGCTAAGGATGAGGCAAGCAAGGCAACGCAAAAGCAAAATAAGGCTCAAGGTCAAGCTGAACAAGCCAGACAAGCCGCAGCCGCCGCCCAAACGGCTGTTGACAAGGCCCAGTCAGACTTGAATAACGTGGACAAGAACGTAATCGTTATGCCAGACGGCTATGTTGCTGCTCTTAAGGATTTCGCTGAAACTAATAGTATGACGGCAAGAGCAAAACTTAACTCATTTACCAATGATTACAAGGCCAGTGCCTTGAACTCTGCAATTCAGAGTTCTGATTTCAGGAATAATACTGTTCCGGTAACTAAGAATCAGTATCAGCCAACAGCGGGAGATGCTGATAAGATGGTCAAGGTTACTAACGGTGAACTGGATGACCAGGCCTTGCAAGAATTGAGCATCTATGTTGCTAAGCTGCTGAATCCACTGCGTAAGCAGGCTAATGCCACAGATGCGGACTATAGCGTTACGGACAACTCTATTGACTATTCCAAGAGAGTTGGCCAAAGCTATACTGCAGATAATTGGAACATGTATGCTAAACATGGGCATGATATGGAAAGATTGAGATCCCAAGCTGAAACACCAGAAATGAAAAAAGCAGGGGCTGACGGTTCATTCAGTGAAAATGTGAGTGCTGGTTATGTTTACGCGCTCAACACTGAAGATGAATGGCAGAATCATTACAAGGACTTGATTGAGCCAGCTTGGAGTGCAGTTGACAATGGTGGCTATACTGGCACTTTAAGCATGGATACTTTAAAGAAAGCGGTTTACGCTTCAGTGGTCGACATGCTGTTTGATGATGACCACAGTGGCTGGGGTCATGCTACTAACTTTATCTTTAATAGAGGTGTAAAAGAATCTCTCGGTGTTTCTTTGGACCAGTACCTGCAGATCCACTTCAATTCAATCCATTTTGACAATGACAAATCAACAGCTTACACGGTTCCAAAACCTGCAGACATCGCTGGGATGACTGCCAAGTTGAATGCAGCTAAGTCAGCTTTGACTGCCGCAAATCAAGCTAAGGCAGATGCAGACTCAATTTTGGCTCAAGCTAATGATGCTTTGTCTGTTGCTCAAAATAAGCAAAGTACTGCTCAAACGGCTTTAAATACTGCTCAAGCTGTTTCAAGTCAAGCAGAAGCTGCCGTTAAGTCTGCTCAAGCAGAGTTGACTTCGGCTACCGCAGATGCTGAAGCTAAGGCAGGCGCAGCAATTGCCGCTCAAGCCGCCGCAACTGCTGCCAGTGCCGCAGTTGCTCCAGCTCAACAGGCTGACGATGCTGCCCAAGCTGCCTTGACTGCGGCCAAGTCAGCGCAAGCTGCGGCTCAAAACGACCTTGATTCCAAGAGCGCTGCTTTGGCTGCTGCTATGGCTAAGTCAGTTCAAGCCAGTGATGCTTACCAAGCCAGCCAAAAAGCGACTGCAGAAGCTCAAGCGGCCTTGGCTCAAGCCAGCGAAGGCATCAAGAATGCCGAAAACAAAGTTGAGGCCGCTAAGAGCAAGGTAGCCGCCACTTTGGCAGTTGCCGAGAATGCTAAGACTGCCGCAAATAGTGCCACAGCGGCCTTCAATGAAGCTGCTAAGACTGCTCAAGGCAAGGATGCAGCTAAGAAAATTGCGGCTGATAAGCTGGCTGCTGAGCAAGCTAAATTGTCTCGACTTTTAGCTGCGGCTGCCAAGGCTAATACTACTCTTGCTTCAGCTAAGGCCGCTAAGACTGCTGCTGAAGCTAAGGTCAAGGTTGCCCAAGACAAACTTGATGCTGACAAGAACTTGCCAACTGATACTAATGCCGCCAGCTCTGCCGTTTCTGCAGCTAAGGCCCTGGCAGACAAGGCAGCTGCCGACTTGAAGGCCGCCCAAGCTGACCTGGCTACTAAGCAGACGGTTCTTGCTAATGCTCAAGCTGCCGCCGATGCCGCTTCTGCAGCTTTAACCAAGGCAGCAAATCATTTGGCTATTGTCAAGGCTGTTGCTGATGCTGAACAGAGTTCGAATACTAATAATCCGTCTACGGAACCGACGACTCCAAGTCCGGAACCAAGTGACAAGCCGTCTACGGAACCAATTACTGAACCAACCACCACACCAACTGGGACTAAAGAAAATACTGAAGAACCAACCAATACGAAGGAAAATACCGACGGTGGTGAAGTTGTAACTGTAGTAAACACGGATGAAGAGCCAGCAACTAAGCCTGTTGCCAAGCCAACCACCACACCAACTGGGACTAAAGAAAATACTGAAGAACCAACCAATACGAAGGAAAATACCGACGGTGGTGAAGTTGTAACTGTGGTAAACACGGATGAAGAGCCGGCAACTAAGCCTGTTGCCAAGCCAACCACCACACCAACTGGGACTGATGAAAATACTGAAGAACCAACCAATACGAAGGAAAATACCGACGGTGGTGAAGTTGTAACTGTAGTAAACACGGATGAAGAGCCGGCAACTAAGCCTGTTGCCAAGCCAACCACCACACCAACCGGAACTGATGAAAATACTGAAGAGGCAGGTGATACTGGAGCAGATACCGAGGATGGTGAAGTTGTAACTGTGGTTAACATGGATGAAAGAAATGCAACTAAATCCGTAGCTGAAACTCCAGCTCCTGTGACCAAGTCAGCTTCTAAGCCTACGGTTGCAAACACCCCAGCGGCATCTGCAACCAAGTTGCCGCAAACAGGTGAGAAGTCTGCTAAGTCTGGCATCTTAGCAGGTATCCTTTCTCTTCTGGGCAGTCTTTCTCTCTTTGCTATCAGCTTTAAGAAAAGAAAGCAGGAAAACTAACAGCTGATTTAGCCAGTCCATAACTTAAAGTGCCCTACAATTGTTAGACATAGACAGCTAACGATTGTGGGGTATTTTTATGACCAAATATTCATTTGAACTAAAAGTGAAAATTGCCTCTGACAATAGCGACTGTTTAAGATTTTCTAAACGCCTGATTCTCCATGGCACTGCAAAGCCATCCTTGGTGGCGGCAGCTTGAAATTGTCCTTTCAAGGCGTATTTTTTTTTGCTTAATGGTAAAATCGTTAGTAAGGATAAAATTATGACAAAATACATTGATAAGTTGCAGGCTTTGTCTGCACAATTGAAGAATCAAGAAATCGCTGATCAGGTAGCGGAAATCTGCCGGATCGATCAGGCAGTCAAGAAGCGGCAAGTCTTAGAACATGCCCCGGGCAAGCTTGGCCTTGAGCCGGATGAATACGAGGAAATTAGCTGGCAGATACCAGATGACCAGCTCAAGAACTTGCAGACGATGAACAACCTGCTGAACAACGTGCGTCAGTATCTCTCGCTTGAATATGGAATCTGGTCCTTGCCTAACTTGGCCACGGCCAAACTGATCATGGAAGAGCTGGGGGTAAAGACCGCGCTTGAAGTCATGGCAGGAAATGCCTACTGGTCCAAAGCCTTAAGTGCTGCCGGCATGGACGTGGTAGCGAGCGACTCCTTGGAGTGGGCCAAGACGTCGGCAACTGGCAGCGAGCCCTTTTACCCAGTCGTGAATCTGGAGGCACAGAAAGCAGTTGAAAAGTATGGCGACCGGGAGCTGATCCTCTGCTCCTGGTCGCCTAATTTCGGCGACAGCGACATTGCCTTAATTGCCGCTAAACGCAAATATGCCCCGCAAGCCCATCTGCTCTTTATTGGCGAGCGAAAAGGCGCCACTAATTCGCGGTCTTTTTGGGCGGGAAATTATTGCACAAATTCGCGGGCAATTAGCAGAATCAACCAGAGTTTTGTTTCTTATGACTTTATTGAGGAAGAAGTATTTGAGGTGAAGCCATGAAGCGACACAGATTAACCGTTAGCCTGTTTTCATTCTTGATGTTGATCCTGATCGGGATCGTCTGCTCGAACATGCAATCCCAGCTGGCCAATCAGATCCTGCAGGCACGGGGGATGAGCATGGAGGCACGAATCGTCAAGCCGAAGAAGGACGTCGAAATCAAGACGGTTTTGCAGTGGATTAAGAAGAAATATCCCCATGATTCCGTGCAAATGCAGCTCCAGAACAAGTTTGAGAAGAAAGAGGTCCTGATCTGGGCCCAGAATCGGAACCTGCACTACTTTCCCGTCACCCAGGGGCGCTTCTTCACTTCTGCCGACTTTACTGGCCGAGTGACGTTCGCGGCGCTGGCAGCTTCGGCCGAAGTTCCAAAGCTGACGACCCAGGGCAATACTTACGTAGTTCTGGGTGGACACTACTATTCCGTTGTGGGCACCTTGAAGCGGGTGCCATACCAGGGCGTTAAGACCTTCTACCTGACTACCGGCCCTAATCAAGAAACGGCCAAGGATTCGATCAGCGATTACGTGGTCTATGTCGATGGCTCCAAGAGCGCGATCAGCCACATCGCAACATATTTGCAGAGCAAGACTTGGTGGCCGGACTTCGTCAAGCGCAACCGCCAGCGTCGCTTGACCCTCCTGATGCCGGAAGCCTTGCTGATTCTGTTCTTGACCTTGATTGCAATGGCCGCGATGGCGCTTGATGCCTGGCTGTTATACCTGGAAAGCAGGCGCACCCATATCACGGGGGATCTGCTGACCAACTTTATCTTGAACAAGAGTGGCCGCTTCCTCTTCTTCCAAGTCTTGGAAGGGGTTGGAGCCTATATCCTCTTGGTTTGGCGCGCCTATATTGGACACCGGGGGATGCTGGCTATGCTGCTGATCGGCGTTGTTCTGTTGGAAGTTTGTGCCTACATCGGGACTTTGTTATACATCTACAATCATGGAGAGAAAATAGAGAATGCTTGAAATTCCTGCACAATTTAAAGAGAAATTTGCTCAGTTGCTGGGCGAGGACGAGGCCGCTCGCTTGTTCAAAGCCTTGGATGAACCCAGCAAGAAGGCCTTCCGGGTCAACAGCCTGAAGAAAGGCGCGGCAGTCAGCTATGATTTGTCAAGGCCGGTTCCTGGCATCCCCAACGCCTATTACGGTGAAATATCGGGCAAGGACGTGGAATGGACCAGCGGGACCGTTTATTCCCAAGACCCGGCGGCCATGTTCCCGGCTCATTTGACGGACGTTAAGCCGGGTGACCGGGTGCTAGACCTTTGTGCCGCTCCCGGCGGCAAGAGCACGGCTTTAGGCGAGAAGCTGCAAGGGCAGGGGCTTTTGGTGGCTAATGAGATTTCCCCGTCCCGGGCCAAAATCCTGCGTGAAAATTTGGAGCGCTGGGGGGTGACCAATGCCTTAGTGACAAATGGCAGCTCAGAGGACTTGAGCAGCAAGTTTTCCGCCTTTTTTGACGAGATTCTGGTCGACGCGCCCTGCAGCGGGGAAGGGATGTTCAGAAAGAGCGAAGATGCCATCAAGTACTGGTCTGAGGACAATGTCTTAACTTGCCAGGCGCGACAGCAGGAGATTCTGCGAGAAGCGGTCAAAATGCTCAAGCCAGGCGGGCAACTGGTCTACTCAACCTGCACCTTTTCACCAGAAGAAGACGAAGCGATCGTATCCTGGCTGATAGAAAACTATGGCTTCACGGTTGAAGAGCGGGACCTGAAAGGCGTGCCAACAGCCGCGGGACGGCCTGAATGGGGCAACGGAAATCCTGAGCTGGCCCGTTGCTTCCGCTTTTGGCCACAGGACGGCTTAGGCGAAGGACAGTTCGTCGCGGTCCTGCGCCTGCCAGCAGCTTCTAACGCCGCAAGCGGGGAAAAGCCGGCAAAGCGCAAGCAGGACAAGCGCAAGAAGCGGGGCGGCCGGCGCGAGGACCAGATCAGCAGGGAAGAGCTGGAATATGTGACTGAGGCCTTGCAGGGACTCTCGCTGCCAGCTGGTCTTGAAAACTGGTCCAGCCGCCTGCAGAAGAGCAAGGATCACGTATTCGTGCCGCTGCTTGCTCCGGATTCTTTGCGCGGACTCAAGATCCTGAGCAACGGGATGGAGCTGGGGATACTGAAGAAGAAGCGCTTTGAGCCAAGCCACCAGCTGGCGGAAGCTCTGGGGCAAATTAAGCAGGACCGGGTCGTTGACCTGGATGAGGGCCAATATGAGCGCTACCTGCATGGGGAGAGCCTGCAGACAGCCAGTCAGCTCAAGGGGTTCGTTCTGGTTGCCTCTAAGGGCCAGGTCTTCAGTTTCGGCAAGCTGACCACAAGTGGGCAGCTGAAAAACTTTTACCCTAAAGGCCTGCGGCAGTAGGAAAAATCAAGAAACAAAAACATATCAATAATTATGTAAAGTGAGGCTTGGATGAAGAAAGCAGCATTGACGGCTTGCTCCGATCCGCTGACCTTAGACCGCAAGGGAGAAGTCAATGCACTAAAGAGCGTATTGGCTTCTTTTGGCTTGAGCGTCACGGAGAGCGAGTATTTGTATGACCAACGGCTGGCTGGGCGTGGCCCGAAGCGTGGGGCGGAACTGACCAGCTTTTTCCTGGATCCGGACATGGCATATATTTTTGACGTCTCGGGCGGCGATTTGGCCAATACGGTCTTGCCATACATCGATTTTCCAGCGATCAAGGACAGCCGAGCAGCCTTTTTTGGCTATAGCGACTTGACAACGATTCTGAACGCGTTGGTCAAAAACGGCAATACCGCCGTCAACTTTCAGGCGCGGAACCTGATTTATGACCACTCACGTGAAGAACAGTACTATTTCAATGAACAGGTCCTGACAGGCAAGTTCGCGCCAGAATGCCTGAAGGCCACCTTCTTGCGTGGCAGCGAGCTGCGCGGGGAAGTACTTGGCGGCAATCTTCGCTGTCTGCTTAAGCTGGCAGGGACTGAATACTGGCCTGATTTTTCGGGGAAGATCCTCCTGCTGGAAAGCTATGGTGGCGGAGTCTACCGCATTGCCACCCTGCTGGAGCAGTGCCGGCAGCTGGAGCTTTTTGACCAGGTCAGCGGGATTCTCCTGGGAACTTTCACTGAGCTGGAAGAAAAAGGGCAGGAGAGCACGGTCTATGATCTGCTTAAAGAGATCACCCCAGCTTCCCTGCCAATCGCCTGGACGCATTATATTGGCCATTATACGGACGCGCGGGCCATAGCTTTGGGCCAGGAGATCGTTCTTTAGTTACATTCACGCGGCAAAAGCGTTATAATAGCTATAAAGAAAACGCTTGCTTTGCATAAGATATGAGGTGACAATTATGTCTGGTGAAAGAATTGCTGACGCGGTCGTTGGTATTATCGCCGTCGTTACCTTAACCATCGTGTTTTTCATGTATCCTAGTTATACGACCACGATGCTGATTGCAGCCGTGGCAATTGCAGTCGGGTATTATTTAATCAAAGAAGTCGTCAAGAAGATCTTGATGCACAATCACAAGTTTGGCTTTTAAAGCAAGGCATTTCTGGAAAAATAGCTTCGCGGTTTTCCGCGGAGCCGTTTTTTTCGTAAAAAAGACCAAAAAGGCTTTACTTGAAGTGCACTCCAAGTAGTAAAGTAACAATCAAAGGACGTGATAAGAATGACGGAATTGACGATTACTGAAGCTGCCGAGAAGTACCAGATCAGTCCGGATACCTTGCGCTATTATGAGCGGATTGGCTTGCTGCCGGCCGTGCCGCGTACCCCTAGCGGGCGGCGCTGCTACCCGGAGGACGTGCAGAAGTGGCTGGAAATGATTATCTGCTTGAGGCACTCAGGCGTTGGCGTTGAGAAGCTGCTGGACTACGTCTCCCTTATCCAGCAAGGCGACCAGACCTTGCCTGCCCAGGAAGAACTCTTGCGCGAGCAGCGGGATGCTTTGGTGGAAAAGCAGCACGATCTTCAGCGGTCGATCGATCGCCTGAACCACAAATTGAAATTGTATGAGACTGGCGAAATCAAGCAGCATAAGAGTTATTTTGCCGAATACCACGTCCTTGATGACTAAGGAGGCAAAAATGAAGACGACAGTATTGCTATTTCACCCAAATTTGCCAGAATCAAGGGTAAATTTGGCACTGATAAATGGTCTGGATGATGATATTGAAGTGCGGGACATGTACGACCTGTATCCTGACTTTAAGATTGACGTTGCCGCTGAGCAAAAAGTCCTGCTTGAAGCTGACCGCGTCGTGCTGCAGTTTCCGATGCATTGGTATGGGGCACCGGCTTTGACCAAACAGTGGGAAGATGACGTATTGGAATATGGCTGGGCATACGGGACTGGCGGAACTGCCCTTGAGGGCAAGGAAGTCGTCATTGCCGTATCGCCAGGGGCAAAAAACTATGGCAGGGACGGCTTTGCCAAATACACGGCTCATGAGCTGCTGCGGCCATTTCAAGCGACCAGCCGCTTGACCCATACCAGGTTCATCAAACCGTTCATCACTGACGGTGCGTCCTCAATTGCCGATGACGCGCTGGCCAGCCAAGTCGAAAAGTACAACGAATACCTGCACCAAGCACGCCTTGAAGCATTAGCGGATTTTGAATAGGAGAAACAAATGAGCTTAACTGTAAATCTGTATTACACTGGAGAAAATGGCAACGCCCGCAAGTTCGCGGAAGAAATGGAAAGAAGCGGCGTAGCTGGCCGTATTCGGGCTGAGGAAGGCAACGAGCGCTATGATTACTTTATTCCAATGAACGACCCGGAAACCGTGCTGCTGATTGACAGCTGGCGCGATCAAGCGGCCTTGGATGCCCACCATGCTTCCCCAATGATGGGGGAATTGGCCGCGCTTCGTGAGAAGTACGACCTGCATATGCAAGTTGAGCGCTTTGTCACTGCCCCGGAAGCTGCAGGAGACGCGAAGTTTATCCGCAAATAAGCAATCGTATTTTTGCCGTAAACGGTAACCAAATAGCCAATTTAATAAGCATGTCTTTGCCTTGAGTTAAAGACATGCTTTTTTGTTGCATTAACTTTTTGCCTGTTTTGTCAGAAAAAATAGCGAAAAAATTTCACGGAATTTTGGCCACCCGCAAGTCCACTTCCTGCTTGGAATCTAACAGAAAATGAACAGTGTAAAAGCTAGATCTGACAAGGGATCTGGTCACTTTGGACTGGGGTGGACAAGGGGCAAAAAATGTAGTTAAATTTTAGTCAAATCAGAACATATGATCGTGTATTTAGAAAGAGGTTTGCAATGAAGCTCAATTTAAGCCAAATCAGGGATGCCCTGATGAGTCAAAATTACCTTGCCAGCTCCGAGATGCTCTATGCTTTGTGGGCCAGCATCAGTCAAGACAGGCCGCTGCTCTTGGAGGGGGAGCCGGGGGTTGGCAAGACAACAGTTGCCAGAGCCCTGGCTGACGGACTCCGGCTGCCATACTGCCGTGTGCAGATGTATGACGGATTGACTGATGACAAGATCCTCTATGATTACGACTATCAAAAGCAGCTTTTGATGCTGGAGCTGCTCAAGCCGAAGCTGGAACAGACCCTGGCAGGGCTTAGCCCAAGACAGGCCATGCAGTCGGCGAACCTGGCCGTTGACTTTTATGGACCCGACTTTTTGATCAAGCGGCCGATCTTAAAGGCCATCAGCGGCGATGGCCCGTGCGTGCTTTGCATTGACGAAATCGACAAGGCACCAGAAGAAGTCGAATACATGTTGTATGAATTTTTGGAGGACTATGCGCTGACCATTCCCCAGCTAGGGGAAATTAAATGTCCCGCCAATCAGAAGCCACTGGTATTCATTACTTCCAATGGCTACCGGGAACTCTCCGGGGCCTTGAGAAGACGCTGCAATTACTTGTACATTGAGCGCAAGAGCAAGCAAGAGCTGACGGAAATTCTTATGAAGAAGGCAGCCGCAGAACCGGACTTGGCCAGAGGAATCGCCGCTGCCCTGTTTGAGCTTGGCCAGCAAGCAGAGCTGCTGCACTATCAGCCCTCAATCGCTGAAGCAATTGCTTATGCCAAATTCTTGCAGGCAAACGAGCAGGCAACCAAGGAATTAGCCATGAACGCGCTGAGCATTCTGGTTAAGGACTGCAGGGATCTTGAACCAGTTTCAGAGATTTTGCAGAAATTTGGTGCCGGCATTTGGAACGGTAAAGGAGAAGTGGATGATGAATGGTCAGAGTTTCTTGCCCGCTGAGGTCATTGACTTAGGTATTTATCTGCAAAGCCTTGGCTATCAAATCCCGGCAGATTATGCTGAGCTGGTGTTCAAGTTAATGGGCGATGCCCCTTTCAATGAAACGAATCTGACCTTGGCAGCCTGCGAGCCGCTTTTAAAGACGATCATGGTGAAGTCACAGCGTGAAGCCCGGTATTTCCACCAAGATTTCGCGGACTTTCTGCAACGGCGAAAATCGCTTAAGGCGGCTCATGACCGCTACCAAAACCGGCTGCGGGAAGAAGAACGGCAGCATCAGGAATTTGCCTTGCAGCTGGCGGAAATTTCGCGGACCAAGCAAGCGCTGCTGGGCAAGGAGCTTAATGCGGCAGAAATGGTCGCGGCTTCCTCACGCTTAACCAGCCAAATCCAGCAAGGCCTCAAGGCTGTTCAAACTGACTACGAACTGGTCTTTGGAAAATGTCCGGAATATGAGCTGCTGCAAAATATGGCCGTCATTGCCGCCACAGGCAGTCCACGGCAGAAAGCCGCTTTGGCTGAAAAGCAGGATAGCCTGCGCAAGATTTTGCGTGGCGGCATGAAGACGGTAATGAGCACGGCAGATCCGCTCGCCATGCTGGATGTAATCGCAAAGCAGGTCAAGCTCCTGGACCAGTTCCAGCAAAAGCGCCGCCGTCTTGCGCGGCAGATCGCGGAAAACGATGCCAGACGCATGGAAATCCTGACGCAAGAACACAAGCTGGCAGATTCGGTCAAGCAAGCCAAGCAGGAAATGGACAACTTGCTTAGCGGACTGACGGGCAAAAGCATCAGCCAGCGGGCAATTGTCAAAACCCAGAGCCGTCATTCTCGCAATGCCTTCAATGAAGGGCGCTGCGGCGTGCTCTCTCTTGGCCAGGGAAACGCCTTGCTGGACAAGAGCTTCAACAGTCTGTCTCTGTCAGAGCAAGAAGAAATTCGTGACTATCTGCTGAAGAATGCCCGCAAGCTCAAGACCCGTTTTTTGCGAAGAATCCGGACCAGACAAAAGAAACGGCTGGATGTAGCAGAAATCTGCAAAAAGGCCTGCCGCACTGGTGGGATTCCGATTGAGTTGGCCTATGTCAAGCCGAGAAGAAGCAAAAGCAAGATTGTCATGCTCCTTGACGTTTCCGGCTCTTGCCGCCAGGCCAGCGAGATGATGCTGACTTTTATGTTTTTTATGAAGGACATTTTTGCTGGGGGATGCAAATCTTTTGCCTTTGTCAATTCGCTTTTTGATATTTCCAAGCTGTTTGACCAGCCAAATGCAGATAAGGCATTGCACAAGGTCCTGAATACGATTCCTACCCATGGCGTCTATTCAGACTATGGGCGGCCCTTGCGCGAACTGCGGCAGGAATATTTGGCAGAGTTTACCCGAGAGACGATTGTGATCTGGATTGGCGACGCCAGAAACAACTTTCGTCCCACTGAAGCGGAGACTTTTAAGACTATCAGCCGAAGGGCAAAGAAAACGTACTGGCTGAACACGGAGCAAACAAATAAATGGAATACGGGGGACTCGGTTCTCGCGGAATATGCTCAATATGCAGATGAAGTTTTCTGCGTGCGCCGGCCTCGGGATCTGCTGAATTTCATGAATATGTAGCGCGCGGAAACCTTCGATTTCAATCGAGGTGGGAGCGCGCCTTTCTCCTTTCTAAATTCTCTAGATAATTAGTATTCTATTGGCCGTTTTCACTACCTTTATGTTATAATATATTTAGTGAAAGAAGGCATGACCAATGGAAATTTCTTTGACCATTAAGGCTCACATCAAAGTGGCCAGTTCCGACAATGCCAAATCGCTGGCAGACAGCATGGAAATTTACAGACAGGGCTGCAACTTCGTATCCCAATATGTTTTTGAGCATGACTTTGAACTCCGCCAGGCAAAGCTGAACAAAGCACTCTACTCCGACTTGCGACAGAAGTTCAGCCTCAGATCCCAAATGGCTCAGTCTGTTTTGAAGACCGTTATTGCCAGATACAAGTCTGTTCAAACTCAGCTTGGTCAAAAGCCGTATAAAATCCACGACATCAATGCGCCCCAAGGCGAGGGCTGCTATTCTGTTCAGCGCGATCTTGACTGGCTTTGGGAGCCAATCTTCTTTAAGCGACCGCAGCTGGATGAGGTCAGAGGCCGGGACTATTCCTTTAAGCAGAACGGCAAGATCGTGTCCGTCAACACCCTTGACGGGCGGATTGAATGCGAGATTGCCATGCCCGGCTTTGAGCAGTATCTGAATGACGAATGGACTTTTGGCACTGCCAGGATTCTTAAATCCGGCAAGCACTGGTTTATGCACATCAGCGCAACCAAGTCCTTCCCTGATTATGAGATTGAGCAGACTCGCCATGTTGTCGGAATTGACCGTGGCCTGCGGCAGATCGCTGCCTGCTATGACGAAAAGGGCAAGACCCTCTTCATAAGCGGCAAGGCTATTGCCCGCAAGCGTCAGCACTATAAGGAGCTGCGCAGCCATCTGCAGGCTAAGAACACCAGAAGCTCAAAGAGACGCATCCGCAAGATTGGCAATCGAGAGAACCGCTGGATGAGCGACTGCAATCACTGCTTGTCTAAGACACTCGTTAGCCACTACGGACCAGACACTCTCTTTGTCCTTGAAGACTTAACTGACGTGACCTTTGATACGGTCTACAACCGCAAGAGGGAAAACAGATATGAGCACCATTCCTGGTCTTTCTATGATCTTGAGCAAAAGCTCAAGTACAAGGCGCGTCTGAATGGCAGTGAAGTCGTCAAGGTAGATGCACACTATACCAGTCAGCGCTGTCCTAAGTGTGGCCGGATCTCCAAAGAAAACCGTGACCATGGACTGCACATGTACATCTGTGACAGATGCGGCTACCGCTCCAATGACGACCGCATCGCCGCGATGAACATTCAGATGCTGGGAACGATGTACGTCAGTGGCGTGCCTAATCCATCGTATCAGAGCAAACGCGGCACAAGCGAAGCCAAGAAAGCCAAAGTCAAGAAATCAAAGAAACAAACAGATTAGAGCAGTGCGTACACGTGCTGTTCTGCCGTAGTTAATCAATCTGCGGAAGCATCTGAGGTCCGCCAAGGATGCTTGAGAAGCGACAGCGTAAGCCTTCGGGCTTGGTTATGGGAGAACTCTCTTCGGGGAGTTTGTTTGGACCACGCTAGTTAGTCGCAAACCTCCGACCTCGGTCGGGGGTAGTTGATCGATGCTATCTAAATTTTTTGACAAGATCCCCCAGTGAAAAGGCCGTCGTAGAGCCATTTCTTATTTGGAACTAATCTGCAGGAAGCTGGCAACAGCGCCGTTGAAAGCGCTTGTGTCGTGAGTGGACAAGACTGAGATATCTGTATTTTAATGTGTTGCGTAAACCGATCAATCTTGATAATCGAACTCACGAAGGAGAAAAATATGAGCAAGATAAAAAGCGACGCAACCATGACTGATGATTTAGACTGCCTTGTCTCCCAGCTGCGCGAAGACGCGCGCAAAGCCGGCATCAAGCCGGATGAGCGCATCTACGTGTGGGTCAAGCCGAGAGTGAGCTTCAGTTCAGCCACCCGGAAATTTTCGGCAGTAATGGCCTGTCTGGTCATGCCAAAGGCAAGCAGCGTGACGATCAAGCTGCATAAAGCGGATGGGCAGCGTAAGCCAAAAGAAGTTCAACGTGATTTAATGGAAGGCATGCTGGTCATGATTGAACCAGATGGCAGCAATCCATTCAAAAGCCAGAAGGTGCTGAAGCAGATTATGCAGCCAGCGGAAGAAATGGCGCAGCGGCTCAACCAGCAGTTTAACGACTTCTTGAGAACCCATCCGGACAAAACACAGGACTGAAAATGCGGCAAACGAAAGGAGGGAAAAGCTTGATTTCAGAAAAAGGCGCAGTACTCATCGCCCTTGATCTGCTGAATGGATATGAGAATGAGCTGGCTATCGATCCAACGAAGATCAAGTGCCGCAAGTCGAATGCTGGAAACTATATGATTGATCTAGTGACCGATGATCCGCTTTTAGGCTTGGAAGCCGTGGTTACATCGGATGGCAACATCATCAAGCTGGATTTCAGTGGACCTAAAGCTAAAGAAGGTCGGCACATGCACGCGAAAATGCTCGCAAAAATCCGCCAGCGGCTGGCCTCGGCAAAGCGGATTGGCTTTGACAAGCTCACCATGCTCAGAAGGATTTACCTCGAGTATCCTGATCTGGAAGAACAGGACTGTCATATCTACCGGAAGGGAAAAGACAAGATGCGCTATGATTTTCAAAGCTGCCAGCTGCTGGTAAAAGCAACTGGCGAGTTAAGCCTAGTTGCAAAGAGGCAGATTGAACCCTTGCAATACGTCCGTCAGCGGCTTGGCAGGATAAAAATCAATGGATTAGCACCGCTGACGGCATGGGAAGATGAGATGCAGCTGACAATTGAGGCTATAGCCGAACCAGAGGCAAAATTCCGGCTTAGAGAGTCACGCTTCAAAATTGCCAAGAGCTCTGATCCTCGGCTGCTTGATGACGCTCTGGCAAGCCTGAAAGACGACTTGGTTGAAAATGTCGTGCCCCAAGACTATGGAGAAGCAGAACTGCTCAGGATGACGGCAGAATTCTTAAGCCAATCCAAAGATTTGCTGACTGGCCTTGAGAAGGCATGGCCGCTATTGGACACGGAAGCGGCCAAGCAGATGATTACGCCCGAACGGCTCAAGCGCTGGATCTGTTATCAGCTCTTGGACCAAGAGCGCCTCATTTCCTTCTTCAAGCAGTCAGCAGAACTTAAGGCGGGCAAATGTCGTCTTAGTCGCGGCAGGATTTATCTGCAGTTTCCAGTTCAGCCTGAGCAATTTCAGCTGCTGGATTCGCTGACGCAAGAACAGACCAGGATTATGGCTGACTATTTCCAAGACTTTGCCAACTGGGAGCAGGCAGAGCCCTGCAGCTATGTCGACCTGGATTTGGCCAGTGGACGATTTGAATTGGCGCCAGAAAAGGTCAAGATGCTCGAAAATTTTGAGCAGACCTTGCGGAAATGCAGTCAGTATCAGGAATTTCTGGACTGTTGCAGTGCTGATGGCCTGCAAGTAGCCAGCAGGTACTTGAAGGCCAAGGACCAGATTCAGGTGACTGCCACGGGAAAGTCGGGGAAAGCATATCAAGTCACCTTTGCGCTTGATGAGCAAGCAGTGGATAGCTGCCAAGCCTTTCTGACCAGATGCTTGTCCAAAGAAGCGAGCTGGGAGGCCAAAATCGCCAAGCAGCTCTCTGAGCACAAATTGCTTGGGGACATCGTTGCTGTTGCCATTGCCAAGCTGGCCATGACCAACGAATATCGTATTACGGCTAAGAACGTAGTTAAGATTCTGCGCGATCTGTCCATTGACTTTTACGATGACTTGCATCCGACTGCTTATGACAAGCACTTTCGCCTTTTTAGCAATCAAATGATTGAAAGCCGGATCAAGCAAATGCTCAAGAGTGGACTGATCGCGGCGGAAGACCGCTGCTTATTGAGCTACCGGATCTATTATCAAGAACTGGTGCCAAGCAGCTTGACAGAGAGCTTTATCCAGCAGTCGCTTGCCAGCAAGGATGGCGAGCGGGAGACTGATTTCAAGCTTTGGCATGAGCTTGTCAATCTGCCTGATGAATTGGCCAGCGCCGACGCGCTGCTGATGCTCAAGCGCTTGATCGACCATCCAGCCGTCTTTTGCATGGCTGAAGAAGAGTGTGCCGCCTTCTTGCAGGGAAACCGTACGGTCTGCAGAAAGTACCTGACGCCGGCCATCACCTTGGAAGATGATCCTTTTAAGAAGAAATACCTGCGGCAGCTGCTTGCAAGTTGCCGGCTGGTCAAGCAGGAGACGGCAGCTGAAAAGGAGGCTAAAAGCTTTATCTAAAATAAAAGAAAACATAAAAAATAGAGGATATCCAGTAAGTTAGATATCCTCTATCATAATTATTGTTATGTAAATAGTTTGGCTAAGGTTTAACGGACTGCAGGCAACTGATCAACGAAGCTCATGTAGGCAGCCTGTTCGCCAGTTTCCGTGATCTTAGCCGCATTTTGATCGATGCGGGCTTGATGCAGATCAGCTTCCGCAATCTCCACTTCATGGGTTTCAGTCGCGTTGCCGATCAATTCGATCCAATACTTGTGATCTTCGTTATGCAAGATGGTCTTAACCATGCCGCCAGGGTTAAAGACGGTGATTGGCTGATTGAAATGGCCTAAATCAGGGTGGGTCAGGACAAAGACCAGTGAGCTGGCCGACATCCCCGTCCCGCAAGCGTTGGTGAAGCCGACTCCTCTTTCAAAGGTGCGGACGAAGAGCTCATTTTCACCGCGGATAACGACGTAATTGACGTTGACGCCATCGGAGAAGTAAGGGTTGGTGCCGTTGAGGTAAGTCCCCAGTTCGCCCAAGACCGGGCTCGTCAGCTCAGCTTGCTTGATGAAGGTGACCAAGTGCGGGTTTGGCACGGCAAGCGCACTGAACTTCCAGCCGGGAACGAATTCTGGGACCAAAGTGTCTAAAAGGCGTTCATGGCCCAGGTTGTCAAAAGGCAGGTCTTCCTTGGCAAACTTGACCGGTGAAATCTCGACCGCCATGGCTGGCACGCCAGGGGCAAAATCAGGCTGGCGGCGGACTTGCAGATCCGTATACATGGTTTCAACCTTGAACTGGTCCTGGCCGGTCTTTTCGGACAAGTAGCGGGCCACGGTGCGCAAGCCATTGCCGCACATTGAAGCCTCACTGCCGTCGGCGTTGATAACCCGCATCTTGCCGAGCACCCCTGGATGATCAGACTGGCTGATTGCCAGAACGCCGTCAGCACCGCCTAAAAGGCCCGTTTCCGGGTCAGTCAGCTTGATCGTCAGTGCTTTAAGCTCTGCGTCGCTCAATGGCTGCTTGAGCACGGTCTGGTCCAAGATGAAAAATTGATTTTGTGAGCCGTGAACCTTCAAAAGCTTGGTCATAATTGTCTCCTTTAGCGCTTGAAAAAGTAGTCGTAGATCGCCTTAACCGCCCGGTCAGCGTCTTCAGTGGTCGTCCCGATCATGATCGAGATTTCTGATGAGCCTTGGTTGACCATGCGCAGGGAAATCCCTTGGGCAGCGACTGGAGTGGCAATATCGCGCATGACGCCGATATGATTCTTCATGCCTTCGCCAACGATCATGATAATGGCGTAGTCGTTGATCCATTCCAGGTGGTCAGGATTGATTTCAGTTTGAATGTCATCGCAGACTGAATCGATGATTTCATCACTCAGCTTATTCTTGTCAAAGATAATGGTCAAATCGTCAATCCCAGTTGGCATGTGTTCGTAGGAAAGGCCATATTTGCTGAGGATGTTCAGAATCCGGAGGGTAAAGCCAACTTCCTTGTTGATGAGGTACTTGTGCAGGTAAAGAGCCGCGAAGTGCTTGCTGGACGCGATCCCAGTCATGATATGTTCAGGCTTGAAGTGCTTTTCCGGAACGATCATGGTCCCACGTTTTTCAGGGTGCTGGGTGTTTTTGACGTTGATTGGGATCTGCCCCTGGATAGCAGGAATCAAGGCCTCATCATGAAAGACTGAAAAGCCAGCGTAAGACAGTTCCCGCATTTCCCGGTAAGTCATGGTCTGGATTGGCAGCGGGTGGTCGACTACGGCTGGGTTGGCGGAGAAAATCGCGTCAACGTCGGTAAAGTTCTCATAGAGATCGGCATGGAAGCCCCGGGCAAGAATAGCCCCGGTAATGTCAGAGCCGCCTCTGGAGAAAGTAGCAATGTGGCCAGCCAAGGTATAGCCATAAAAGCCAGGGAAGATCAGTTTTTCGTCAGGCTCATATTCAAAGTTCTCCAGGGCTTGGTAGCTTTCTGGAGCGATAGACGCATTGTTGGGTGAGCCAGTTACCGTCAAGCCGGCGGCTTTTGGATCAACGAAGCGGGCCTTTACGCCCTGCTCTTTCAAGATGATGGCGATCAATTGGGCATTCAGACATTCGCCATGGGCCTTGAAGGCGGCCATCAGGTATTCGTTGTTTGGATAGTTGCCATTTGGCAGAGAAAGCAGAATATCGCGCAGATGTGAGATTTTGCCTTCTTCTACGCCAAAGTAGTGGCCAATTTCCACATAGCGCTGGAAGATTTCTTCAACCGTAGCGCTGGCGTTTTTGCCATCAATGATCTGGTTGGCATATCTGATCAATAGGTCGGTAACTTTGATATCGCCAGCGTGACGCTTGCCGGGCGCAGAAGTTACTACGATCTGCCGTTCTGGATCACTGGTGATAATCTTGAGGGCGTTGGCAACGGCAGGACCGCTGGCCAAGGAACTGCCCCCGAATTTTACAACTTTCATGTGAAAAGCACTCCTTAGTTCAAAAAGACTTTAATTAATTTTTAAACTATGTAGGACAATAGCATGATTTTTTCTAATTTGCAAAATATATTCTGCAATTCATGAGGCTGAAATCCGCCGCGATCCGCTCCAGGATTGGGATCTTGCCAGGTAAATATTTTTTCTGCAAAGGAAAAATTACACGTGCTATTAAAAAGGCATGAAAAATACATTGACAAGCTCACAAAATTAAACTAGACTGTAGGCAATTGAAGAGGCGCAGCCAACATCAGTAGCGCGGGAGAGCCGGCCAGGTTTTGACCCCACGTGAAAGGGGCGGTTGCCGAAGCGTTTGTCGAGATGGCTAGGGCAAATTGGCTGGGTTGCAGTTGAAGAAGCTGCAGACTGTCGCAGGGAATTTACCTGCGTTGCGCTTGCAATTGACGGATTTAATGATGAATTTATTCAAGCTCCAGATTGCGTAAGCAACCCGGGGCTTTTTATTTGTCAATTTCGCGGGCGCTCCCAAATTAAATGGAAATTTGAAAGAGGTTAACAAAATGGCAGAATTAGACGCACAAAGCATTATCAACTACATTGGCTCCGCGCCAAAGAAGACTCCGGTCAAGGTTTACCTGCGCGGTGAAGGACTGGATCAGCTGAGCTTTCCAGAAGGTACGGATCCTTTTGTAGAAGCAAAGACCGGCGTGGTCTTCGGGGACTGGAAGGATCTCAAGCCCTTCCTTGAGGAGCACAAGGGTGACTTTGCTTCCGTCCGGGTTGAGAACAACGCGCGCAACTCTGCCGTGCCAATGCTTGACATCAAGGAAGTCAATGCCCGCATCGAACCAGGTGCCTTTATTCGCGACCAAGTCGTGATCGGTGACAATGCCGTCATCATGATGGGGGCCGTAATCAATATCGGGGCAGAAATTGGCGAAGGGTCAATGATTGACATGGGCGCCGTGCTTGGTGGCCGGGCAATTGTTGGCAAGAACTGCCACATCGGTGCCGGCACTGTCTTAGCTGGGGTAATTGAGCCAGCATCCGCTGAGCCGGTTCGCGTGGACGACGACGTCCTGATCGGGGCCAACGCGGTCGTACTTGAAGGCGTTCATGTCGGCGAAGGCGCCGTGGTGGCTGCTGGTGCTGTGGTTACCAAGGACGTGGCCCCGCACACGGTGGTCGGCGGCGTGCCAGCCAGAGTCTTGAAGCAAGTCGATGAAAAGACGGAAAGCAAGACCGGTCTTGAAGAAGACCTGCGCAAGCTTTAAGGATGACAGAAGAAGTTCAGCAATATTAAGGAAGTTTTTGAAATGGCAGCTTTGACAGAAGAAGAGCTGATTCAGATCCGGCGCCACTTGCATGAGATCCCTGAATTGGCCCTGCAGGAAAAGGAAACCCACGCTTACTTATTAGACGTGATCAAGCAAATGAAGCAGGACTACCTGACCATCAGAGAGCCAGCGGAATTGCCAACCGCCCTCATGGTCTTGGTCAAGGGGAGTCAGCCCAAGCGCACGATTGGCTACCGGGCGGATATCGATGCTCTGCCGGTTGAGGAAGTAACCGGTCTGCCATTTAAATCCAAGCATCCCCATGTGATGCATGCCTGCGGGCACGACATCCACATGACCGTCGCCCTGGGCGTATTGAGCTATTTTAGTGAGCATCAGCCAAAAGACAATCTGCTGTTTTTCTTCCAGCCGGCTGAAGAGAGCGAAAGCGGCGGCAAGCGGGCATATGAACTGGGCTTGTTCTCAGGAGAATGGAAGCCAGACGAGTTTTATGGGCTTCATGACAATCCCGGCTTGCCAGCAGGAGCAATTGGCTGCTTGAACGGCACCCTTTTCGCGGGCACGACGGAAGTCAATATCGATGTTTGGGGCAAAGGCGGGCACGCAGCCTTTCCGCATCAGGCCAAAGACGCGGTCGTTGCCGCGGCAGCCTTGATCATGCAGATACAGACCATCATTTCCCGCAGCATCGACCCGATTCAAAGCGGGGTTGTGACCTTGGGCAAGGTAGAAGCTGGCAGCATTCGCAACGTGATTGCCGATCATGCCCGCATCGAAGGCACGATCCGGGGGCTGACGCAAAAGATGATCGAGCTGATCGACCAGCGGCTGGCTGAGATCTGTCACGGAATTGAGCTCAGTTTTGGGGTCAAAGTGGACCTGGGGCTTAACCAAGGCGGCTATTGGCCAGTAGAAAACAACCCGGAATTGACCGCCAACTTCATTAATTACATGAAGGGGGAGCCAGACGTTGAGTTCATCGAAACCAAGCCAGCAATGACAGGTGAAGACTTCGGCTTCCTGCTTGCCAAGTTCCCAGGCACCATGTTCTGGCTGGGAATTGACGATGATTCATCGCTTCACTCAGCCACTCTCAAGCCCAAAGAGGAAGCCATCTATAAGGGCGTGACCGCCATCAACGGCTTTTTGAACTACCGGATGGACCAGTAAAGCGCTACTAACAACAGTACGACAGTAAATATTAAGAAAGCACAACAGCGAAAAGCAGATACGCTAGGAGAAAGACAAATGAACAATCAATTACAAGATTCTGACTTGCTTACGGCCATCATTACCCCATTTGACGCGGACAACCACATCGATTTCAAGGTTTTGGCACAGTTGACCAACCGCTTGATTGACCAGGGATGCAACGGCTTCGTTATCGGCGGGACCACGGGTGAAACCCCAACCCTGACTCATGATGAAAAGATCCAGCTCTACACTGAATTTGGCAAGATCGTTGGCGGCCGCGTGCCCGTAATTGCCGGGACTGGCTCAAACAACACCGCTGAAACTATTGCCTTTACCCAAGAAGTTGCACAAATTCCTGGGATCGACTATGCTTTGGTTGTGGTTCCGCCATACAACAAGCCAAACCAAAAGTGCATGAAGGCGCACTTCACGGCCGTGGCTGACAATGTCGACATCCCAGTCATCATGTACAACATCCCCGGCAGAACAGGCGTCAAGATGGAAGTCTCAACCATTCTTGAACTGGCTCAGCACCCTAACATTGCAGGGATCAAGCAATGTGCCTCTTTGGAAGAGATCGAAGAGATCGTTGACAAGCGTCCAGCCAACTTTGCCCTTTTCACCGGCGAAGATGCTCAAGCCCTGACGGCTCGCGTGCTCGGCGCGGACGGTGTCATTTCCGTTGCTACCCACGTTTACTGCGAGAAGATGCGCCGGATGTATGATGACCTGTACGCGGGCAACTATGCTTCAGCTGGTCGGCTGCAAAGATGGCTGACCCCGCGGATGAGCGCCTTGTTCATGTTCCCGTCACCATCTCCTGTAAAGGCAGTCTTGAACGCCCAAGGCTTTGCCGTTGGCGGCTGCCGGCTGCCGATTCTGCCACTGGACGATGAAGACAAAGAACAATTGGCTGCGGCTCTTGGCTTGCCAGCGGATGCCCTGTCAAAGAATCTGCCACTTGAGTTAGGAGAAATTGCATAATGACAAAAGTATTGATAGCTGGTTTTGCTGGGTCAATGGGCCAGCAAGCCGTTAACTTGGTCAACAGTCTGCCAGGCTTTGAAATCACGGCGGGCTTGGCGCATACCTTGAAGAGTCAGAACCCGGAAGACTACCAGCTGCCCGTAGCGGCGAAAATTTTTACCAACAGAGCAGACATTCCAGCTGGGATCGCTGATGTGTGGGTAGACTTCACGGTGCCGTCAGCTGTTTATGGCAATGTCAAGTTTGCTTTAGAACATGGCTTTCGCCCTGTAGTCGGCACGACTGGCTTGACTGACGAGCAAGAAGGCGAATTGCTGGCCTTGTCCAAGAAAAAGCATCTGGGCGGCCTGATCGCGCCAAACTTTGGCATGTCAGCCGTGTTGCTGATGAAGTTTGCCAAGGAAGCAGCCAAGTACTTTCCAGACGTTGAAATCATCGAAATGCACCATGAGGACAAGAAGGATGCCCCATCCGGCACGGCCTTGAGCACTGCTAAAATGATCGCGGAAGTCCGTGAGCCTCACCAAACCGCCCCTGATACGACTGAAAGCCTGGCTGGCGCCCGCGGTGGCGATTATCAGGGAATTAAGATCCACGCCGTTCGTCTGCCAGGCTACATCGCTCATGAGCAGGTGCTTTTCGGCGGCAAGGGTGAAGCTTTGACCATCCGCCAGGACTCATTTGACCGCGGCTCCTTCATGAGCGGGGTCAAGGTAGCCCTGGAACGGGTCGGCGAGCTGGATCAGCTTGTAGTTGGCTTGGAAAATATCTTGTAATAGGAAAGAAAGCGCAATATGCCAGAATTGAATCCAAATTTGCAAAGCTTAGGCAACCAAAACTTGGCCAAGATTGCCCCTTCGGCGATCCGGGCTTTTGACGAGGAAATTTCCGCTATCCCCGGGATCATCAAGCTGACCCTGGGTGAACCTGACTTTTCCGTTCCAGAGCACGTCAAGCAAGCCGCGATCCGCGGAATTGAAAACAACGACTCGCACTATGGGCCATCTAAAGGAAAGCTGGCCCTGCGCCAAGCAATCAGTTCATATCTGGAAGATACCAGAAGCGTGCATTATGATCCGGAAACTGAGGTCATCGTCACTGATGGGGCAACCGAAGCCATTACGGCAGCCCTGATCGGACTCTTGAATCCAGGCGACAAGGTGCTGGTGCCAACTCCAGTCTTCTCTTTGTACTTCACCAATATTGAGATGGCTGGCGGGGAAGTCGTGATGATCGATACTTCCGCTGACGGCTTCCTGCTTACTCCTGAGCGCCTTGAAGCTGAAATTGCCAAAGAAGGTCCAAAGGTCAAGGCCATTATGCTGAACTACCCATGCAATCCAACAGGCCGGACCTACACCAAGGCAGAACTGGAAGCTTTGGCCAAGGTCTTGAAGAAGCATGGCATTTTAGCAATTACTGATGAAATCTACAGTGAATTGACTTATGACCAAGAGCATTATTCTCTGGCAACGCTCATCCCTGATCAAGTTCTCCTGATCAGCGGCTTGTCCAAGTCGCACGCTATGACCGGCTACCGCCTGGGCTACCTGGCTGGGCCAGCGGGCTTGCTGGTGCAAGTGGCTAAGGCTCACAGCTTCATGGTTACCTGCGTGGACAACATTGCCCAAGACGCTGCCATTGAGGCTTTGACAAATGGGCGAGACGATTCAAAGCTCTTCCGGGAAGCATACCGCCGCCGGCGCGATTTGATGGTTGCTGGCTTGACCAAGCTTGGCTTCAAGATGGCCGTGCCACAAGGCGCGTTCTATATTTTTGCCAAGATTCCAGACCAGTTTGGAACGGATGACTTTGCCTTTGCCAAGGATGTGGCTAAGAGGGCCAAGGTTGGCTTGATTCCGGGCTCCGTCTTTGGTGCCGGTTCAGAAGGCTATGTTCGCTTGTCCTATGCGGCGTCAGATGAGAACATCAAGCAGGTTCTGCAGAATCTCCAGCAGTACGTCGCAGACTTGAGCTAAGACGCTGCTTGTTAATATTTCCTTTAAAATCAGAATTATTTGCGGCAGATTTTACGTGAAATCCAAGGCCGCACGAGATAAAAGAACAGTCGTCTGCTAAGACGGCTGTTCTTTTTTGTGGCATCAGCCAGCTAGTTGTACAATAAAAATAACTGGAATCAGAGACAAATAGGAAATATTGCAGAATAAGATGAAAAGGAAGGCGCAAGTATGAGCGAAAACGCTGATCAAGGCCGGCAGCCCAGCAGAGCTGAAGTTGCCCGTCAGGTATTAAGTGACCCAGTCCGCTGTCAGGATCTTTTGGGAAGAATTTTTCCAGACCGGGAAATCGCGGCAGTTGAAAATATCCGCCGGGTCGACATTCCAAGTGGACAGGACTGGATTCACTGCCTGCGGATGAACGTGTATGCCTCTGGCAAAGAGCAGATGGTCTTTTATGACCTGCTCTTAGGGCTCTCCGACGTGAGCGACATGCAGGATGATCATATTGCTAAGCTGATCAGATACTGCCGGGACTGGATGTGGCTGAACGACCGGCCATCTCATGAGGGAAGGACCCTGATCATCCTTTTCAGCACGGAAGAGCTTTTTGACGGAAAGCACTGCGAGTATGACTTTAACGGCATGACTGATTTAGAGACCGGCGCGCGCCTTGATACGGGGACGGAGTACATTATGCTGACGCCGAAAGGCAAGCAGAGCGAGATTGACCCAAAGCTGGCCAATGTCCTGAATCTATTTGAACATGTGGTAGCCAAGGGCGATCCGTTGGTTGATGAATTCGTCCGTCAGAACGAGCTGCTGAAGCAGCAAATTGCCGCCGGCACCGAAAAAGCTTAAACAGCTTAAGGATCTTCACGCATCTTTTTTGGGGAAGGCTTGCCAAAGGGGGATGCGCTTTTATATGATGGAAATGAGAGGAAAAATAAACCAATAGATAGAAGGAGTTTGAGTCAACATGTACAATGGCAGCGACAAGGAGCCAAGCGAGAACAGAAATGAAAGCAAGCAGCAGAAAAGGTACAAGATGACGGGGAAGCAGATCCGCTTGCTCAAGCATTTGAACCAACTGGGGCCAATGATCAGCAACTGCGGGAAATTGGTCTCAACCGCATATCTCTGCATGTTCATTTACGGTTTTTTTGCACCAAGAAAGCAGTTTGGCGTGCGTTTTGCGGTTTTCCTAGCAACGCTTGTTGCAGCCTTTTTGGCTAGGGCCAGCGTGGGTGGACTGCATCATTTCTTTAAAGTTGGCAATGATTTCGGCCAGAACTTTAGAGCCAATTTCTTTGATTTGCGTTGGTTGCCGCTGAGCAATTTTATACTTACAACTGGCCTGATTATCATAGAAATGGTAAGCAATTCAGTGATTTTTTGGGATATTTTTGTTTACTTGCTCAACGTGATCTTCTGTTTTGGCAGCCTGTGGCTGATGAACAACTTTGCAGACGTGACTATTCTAGAAGACAAGTAAAGTCTCAAGCTCAGATCAATATTGTAAATAGCAAAATAAGCCCGAAAGCGGTGATCATTAGCCGTTTTTAGGCTTATTTTTGTTATCGAGTCCTTTAGTAAGCAGAAAAAGCAGATCATGAAGCTGAACGGTCACCTTGACAAAAAAGTTGAACGCGGTTCAATCCGGTTAGGCTGGATATATGATAAAATAGAATATCTGAAGGCGAATAAATCGCTTTAAAGCGGACCGCCAATTTCGAGTAGATTTTAAACAAGGAGTACAAATATGTCTGATAAAGAAATTTACCCACAACTTGACCTGGAAAACGCCAAGGGCCCTAAGGCAATCATTAAAACCAACCACGGCGACATCCACATTCAATTGTTCCCTGAGGAGGCGCCAATGACGGTTGAAAACTTTGTGCGCCTTGCCAAGAAGGGCTACTACGACGGCGTAATCTTCCACCGCGTGATCAGCGACTTCATGATCCAAGGCGGTGACCCAGATGGTACTGGCATGGGTGGCCAAAGCATCTGGGGTCATGCTTTTGAGGACGAATTCTCAAACGTCTTGTTCAATCTGCGTGGTGCCTTGTCAATGGCGAACGCTGGTCCCAACACCAACGGTTCACAATTCTTCATCGTGCAGAACAAGAACATGCCGAAGCGCTTCATTTCCCAATTGCGCGAGGCCAAGTTCCCAGAGCCAATCATCAAGGCCTACAAGCAAGGAGGTACGCCATGGCTTGACCACCGGCACACTGTTTTTGGCCAAGTAACTGATGGCATGGACGTGGTTGACGAAATCGCCAAGGTAGAAAAAGACGGCAACGATAAGCCACTTGAAGACGTAGTTATCACGACGATCGCGATCGAAGACTAATTAAAGAAGGGTGCATAGAAATTGAAGAAAGCTATAATCAGAATCGCCGCGGCATTTAGCTTCTTATCAGCACTGATTTTTGTCCTGCCGGCAGCTACTAAAACCAGCGCAAGCACGGACAAGCCATTTTATAAGAATGCGATGATCAATACTTACGTTTATGATCAAAATGGCAAGCGGACTAATGATAAGAAGATTATTGCCGGTTCCGCTGTTGGTTGCTACAGCACCTTGATTTTTGTCAACAAACGTCCGCTGATCATGATCGGCAAGAACAAATTTGTGGCTTACAAGAATGTAGTCGGCGTTGATTGCCAACTCAAGCATAATGCCTATATTTACTCCAGTAAGGGCAATCGGCGCAAGTACTCTGGTACTTTGCATAATAAAGGCTATGTCACGGTGTATGGCGACAAGCGCAAGATCAAGAACAGCTACTACTATTCAATCGGGGTGGGCTTGTTCGTTAAAGCCGGCAACGTGAAAGTCCCAGCCGTTAAGATCCATTCCGGCAACGGCCAAGCGGCTCCTGACGCGGGAAGCAATGAGACCTCAACTGATACCACAGTCAGCGTTAACGTTCAGTAAGACAATTTCTAGCACAAGCAAATAAGCATTGTCTGCAAGAAGCAGGCAATGCTTATTTTTTATTTCGTTTTATCCAGCTTAGACCAGCGGTCGATCATTTTTCGGATAAACGGTCTGACGCGGGATCGGTTTTCTTTTAAATAGATTGCGTAGAAATCGATTCGGCTCTTTGGATCAACGATCGGGATTGTCACACGCCGGTCATCACGATCATGTATCTTGAGAGAGTCAGTGATATTGGAACTAAAAGTAGGAAAGTTTGAGTAGCGTGAAAGCTCATTCAAGGCACTAAGATCGTCTTGATAGAGGAAGTGCGCGTTGGGGATGCATCCCTCTGCCAGTTGCTTCCACGGCCCGATATCCTGCAAAACTAAAAAGCTGGTATTGGCCAGTTCCTTAAAGCTGACAGAGTTGCGAACAGCAAGCGGCATAAACTTATCAAGATTAACAAAAAGCCACTCTTGGCCCAAATAGATCGATTCCAGCTGGTCAGTTTGGATTTCCCTCGTGCCGATTGCGACAGTAGCTTGATAGTCAGTCAGCGTTTCGGTAATCTGTTCTTCCGCCAAAAGCTGATCTTGAAAGTGGATGTCGCTTGGGTTAGCCAAAGACTTGGCTAGAAGCAAGGGACCTGGCGCGACTGACGCCAGCAAGAAATTGCCTGTTTGACTCCCAAAATTGCGGATGGCACTGACCGCGCGTGCTTCCTCTTTTAGCAGCTTATCTGCATAATCTGCGGCCAACTTGCCGGTGTCATTTAACTTGATCCGGTTGCCAGTCCGATCAAAAAGCGGGGTAGCCAGCAGCTCTTCCAGCTTTTGCATCCCCCGGGTAACCGTCGGCTGGGTCAGGTGCAGCTCTTCTGCGTTCCGCCGACTTGATCGTCAAAATCATTGCTGACCCAAGCCTTTACACAAAGGAAAGCATCGGCTTTGCTGACCCAACTACTGAAGGATCATCCAGACCAGTTTATTAAGCAATAGCCTCTAAAAAGTGCATGAGCCTGCCTTTTTAGAGGCTATTTGCGTCTTGTCGCCTAATAATGACCACTCACCGCAAATATCTAGAATCTTTTTTAATATGCTCATATACTGAGATTAGCAATAAAGCAACTAGAAGCCAACACTGGAGGTGAGCATGATGGCTACAATTGAAGCCCGTAACTTGACCAAGATATATGGGCAAAAGCCGGTGGTCAACCAGGTCAATTTGGAGATCCATGCCGGAAAACTGACTGCCTACTTAGGCACCAATGGCGCCGGAAAATCGACGACGATGAGGATGCTGACCAAGACCCTGCAGCCTAGCAGCGGAAAAGTTCTCTACAACGGGGAAGACTTATTTAAAATTAACAAGCAGCAGGTCAAAATCAGCATGGTCTTTCAAAAAGGAGTCCTGGATGAAGAACTGACGGTCCGCGAGAACCTGCAGATCCGCGCCAGCATGTACCAAGACGTGCCTCGAGGACGGATCGCGGATTTGATCAGAGAACTCAAGCTGAGCTCTTACGTGGACCGGAAGTATGGCGAGCTCTCCGGGGGGATGCGCCGAAAGGCCGACATTGCCCGGGCCTTGCTCAATCAGCCGGAAATTCTGTTTCTTGATGAACCGACAACCGGACTTGACGTGCAGTCTCGCCAGGAAATTTGGCAATTATTGCGTCGACTGAAGGAAGCCGGAGTTGGGATCTTTTTAACGACTCACTACCTAGATGAGGCGGACAATGCTGACTACGTCTATATCATTGAGCAGGGCGAGCTGCTGACGCAAGGATCAGCCAAAGAGCTGAAAAAGAGGTTTGGCAAGAACCGGCTGTGGCTCAAGCAAGCAGCAGCTGGCTACGATGAATTCGATCCCGACAAGGGCTATGGCTTTGTCATTGATCGCTATCAGGAAGTGATCGACCTTTTGAACAAGTATCAGCCAAAGGCCGATGAGTTCAGCTATGAGCAAGCCGGGATGGATGAGGTATTCTTGCAGGTAACGGGGAGGAGGATCAACGATGCTAGCCATAGCTAAAAGAAATCTGCTGCTGTATTTCAAAAGCAAGAGCAATATCTTCTTTTCTTTGCTTGGGTCTTTGATTGTTTTTGGACTGTTCGTGATCTTTATTCGCCAGAACCTGATTGATGGCTTCAAAGGCATCGAAAACAGGAAGCAGATTGCTGACATGTGGATGCTAGGCGCATTGATCCCAGTCACGGCCATTACGACTTCATTCTCAATGATCTCGCAGATGATCTCAGACAAGCTGGCAGACAAGTTTTTGGATTTTTCACTGACCGATAGGTCTGATCAGCAAATCGTGCTGGGTTATTATTTCTCAGCAACATTTCTAGCCTTGTGCATGCAGATATTCGTTTTTGCCCTGTGCATGATCTATTTCCACTTTGAAGAAGGGAAGAGCCTTACAATCAAGCAAATTTCTGTCATGCTGCTCTTTATCCTTGTGACGGCTTTCCTGGCGGCGGCAATCAATCTGTTGATAGGCGGCTTCTTGAACAGCCAGATTGCCTTGAGTTCAGTATCCGGCATAATCAGTGCAATGGCTGGCTTCGTGATGGGCGGTTACGTGCCAATCGGCGAAGTCAGCAAGGTCGTTCGCCAGATTATCCAGTTTTTCCCGCTGACCTACAGCGCGGCTGGCATGCGGGAAGTCTTGTTTGCTAGCTTGCTTGACAAGCTGCCGTCGTCTTCGCGAAAATATTTGTTGAAGTATTTTGGCATCAAGGTCGATCTGGGCAGGCAGCTGACGAATGTTCAACTGGACTTCCTGATCCTCCTGGGATCGCTGGCAGTCTTATGCTTGATTTTGCTTTTGCTCAGCAAGCGTCTAATGCGAGCATCACTGTCAGGCAAGAAGGGATAATGACAGGAAAAAATGTTTAAAATCAGCTTTAAAAAGGAGCCCGCGGTTCCAGAGAATGAGATCTGGATTGACCTGCGGGCTTCTGAATTAGGTGAAGAAATCACAAGCTTGGCCAAGAAGATCAGCCACTTGGATCAAAACGAGCTGAGCTTCATGGCCAATGGCCGGCTGAAGCGGCTGGCTGTTGACGAGATCGAGTACTTTGAAGTGTTCGGCGACTATTTGGACATTCATTCAGTTGGAAAAGATCCGCTAACGATCAGGAAGCCTCTTAAGGAATTATTGGATAAGCTTCCGCGAACTTTTGTGCAGGTATCCCGCAATACGGTAATTAATCTGGATTATCTACGGCAGGTTGAACCAAGCATGTCAGGCAACAAAACGGCTTTGCTGGCAGATCAGACCAGGATCAGCATCAGCCGCAAATACTGGAAAGGCGTCAAAGAAAGAGTCTTCGAGCTATGAAATACTTAATTAAGGCAATAAAATACATGATTAGCGGGATTGGCTTCGGCACATTTTTTGCCTTGTTCTTTTGGTCGCTGGACCAAGGACGGGTTGACATGCACGTCTTTGCTTACGCGGTTACGCTGGGCAGTCTGTGCGGACTGGCATCGACGATTTGGCTGAACCTGAAAATGAATCTGGCACTGCAATTGCTGCTGCATATGGTGCTGATCTTGGCAGTGGTAGAAACGGTGACCTGGCTGTTTGGCATTATGAGTCAAGAGTACTTGCTAAAAGTTTTGCCGCTGGACATCCTTGTGGTTTACGCGGCAGTCTGGGCAGTCATCTGGCTGATGCAGCTAGGCGAGGTGAAGCGGGTGAACGACAAGCTGACCAAAAACAACAGAAAATGAATGAGCGTATAATATATATTATGTAAAGTTAACTGCTAGAAAAAAGCGGCAACCAGGTGAATCCAAGATTGCCGCTTTTTGGTGCTATTATTATTTAGTTTTCGCGTGCTACGGCTTGCCGGCGTTTGCCTGCAGGTATTTTAGCGGTTGATGCTGACTTCCTAGCATCTTCTTCAACCGTATGAATCAGCAATGACATGTTGACGACCCCGATCAAAAAAGCCGCGGCTGCCCACAAGATGTCTGTCCACGGCGACCGGTCAAGCAGCTTGACGTCAGCAATGGCGGCGAATGCCAAGCTGCCGCTGAAAAAGATAAAAATAAACGTTACGGCACATTGCGTCAACTTGTTGCTGAGGATTCTATTGAGTGAGTTTCTCATGTCGCTTCCTCTTTCTAACATTGCATTTAGCTTATAGCTGATAGCTTACGACTTTTCGTGAAATAAGTAGCCTTTGTCGGATTCATCTGATACAATATTGGCAAAAAAGTCCAGTAAAAGCAGGATTTGAGCCAAAAGAAAAGGCTTTCACACTATCAATTATACCGTAACGATCGGAAATTTAGGAGAGTATATGTTAAGTTATCGTATAGATGAAGACTTAGAATTGGCAATCCCCCGGATTAAGGACGCGGAGGCACTATATGACGCAATTGCTGGCAGCCGGGAGAGCTTGCGCCGGTATCTGCCGTGGGTTGATCATGTTAAGCAAGCAGAAGATGAGATTGCCAGCATTCAGCATGATCGCCAAAGATTTGCTGCTGATGAAGGCCTGGATTTGCTGATCTGGTATCAAGCCCAGCTTGCCGGGAAGATCTCATTTAATGGATTCGACCGCTTAAATGAGGAAGCAGACGTTGGCTATCGGCTGGCTGAAGCTTTCCGCGGTCAGGGCCTGATGACCAGGTCGCTGGAAAAGATGTTTGAAATTGGCTTTGAAGAGTATGATCTCCACCGAATCGTCGTCCGCTGCGCGACTGACAATGTTGGCAGCAATGGCGTGGCCAAACGGACGGGCATGTACCTTGAAGGAACGCAGAGAAAGCGCCTGAAGCTTGCCGATGGCTACCATGACCAGAATGAATACGCGCTCTTGCGTGATAAATGGAAAGCAATGCGGAGCAACTAAACGAATTTAAAACAGTACAGTATGAAATAATAAACTAAAATGCAGTCACGGAAGTGGCTGCGTTTTGTCTGCTCTCTCCTTGCGGTTCAGACTGATCAGTGAGAAGAACTGGAAGCAGATGCTGGATTTTTGTGTCATTAAAACAATAATTTTAATGACTAAAATCAATGAGCACCCCGAAATCACTGGATTTTTGCTTGGATTTTGTTGGTCAGATTTTCCTTATTTGTTACTCTTCTCTGGTTTGCTGATAGTTTGAATGTCAAAACCAATCATGACCAAATTGAATGGCTATTATTGCTTTGACGCCGGCAATTTGCAATCGCTTGTCACAAATCGTGATTGCCCTGCTTCTGATCATGACTTGAGATGCTGGAAATCTGCTCTATTTCTGCCTTGGATGTCCGCAAAATTTGGATATCTCGGCAATTAACTGGTAATTCACCTCTTTAGCAGCTCTTTCCTCCTCTCTCACCTTTCTTTTATGGCAAAAGGGGACCACTTGATCAGCAACCAAGGCAGAGAATTTCATGATGATCAGGTCATCTTGATTTAAGACGGCACTGCTAAAGTCTTCCTGATAGATTGGCGGCACGATTTTTGCCTGTTGCTGCAAGATTGTGAGGGCTTTGGCGCCATAAGCCGGGATCTCATCATTGGTCAATGTCTGATAGAAATAGACATAATGCCCGGCAGGCTTAACATAGTTGCTGGACTCGGGATCTGTAGCTTTAAAAAAGCGGCTGATCTTGTCCGGTTTTGCAAAGTCATCAACAAGTGCCCCATATTTGATCCCTGAAGTCGTTGGGTTGAGAATGACGTTATGCTGAAAAGCCGTAACATAATAGTATTCTGCAGGCAATTGCTCATGCTCTGCCTCCCCCTCCCCTAGCTTCTGGTAGTCATGGAGCTTTTGATCCAGGAAATGCAGATTTTCACCCATTTTTTGAAAAAGCTCCAGCTTCTCCTTTACTCGGGCTTGCTGTTCGTGCAGGTAAGCGTCTTTTTCAGCTAAGCTGGTCAAGGCAAAAAAGGCCCGGATTTCATCCAGGCTGCTTCCTAAGCACTCAAGCAGGCGAATCGTTGCAACCCTATCTGCCTGTTCCAGAGTATAGTAGCGGTAGCCATTTTCTCTGATTAGCGCGGGCTTGAGCAAGCCTATTTTTTCATAATGATAAAGGGCCTTCTTAGTGACGCTGCAGATCTTAGCAAAGCGTCCACTGGTAAAATAATCCATATTGCCTCCAAAAAGCCTTTTTAGCCTAAAGAATAATTTTTGCGAAAAAATGTCGTCTCCAGTATAAAAGGAAATTAGTACGAAGACTGATTATTGTCCAAAGCATAATAAAAGGGAGAAAATTGAACGTACTTTATTAACTATTGCCCAAGTTCATGGGCCACCTAAGCCAATATTAGCAAAAGAAATGTAAATTGTGAATTGAATCAATGTAAAATTGTATTCATTCCCGGCTTTAACGGTTATAATATGTGTCAAACAAGTAAGTGATTATTCACTAGGAGGTTTAAACTATGACAGACTATCAGGCAGATTCAGAAAAACTGATGGCTGAAAGTCAAAAATTGTATCAAAGCATTGGCGAAACTGGCAAGGATTTTTTGCAAATGTACCAATCCGCCGTTAGAGCCGATGAATTGACTCGGAAAGAAAAGGAATTGATTGCCTTGGCAATTGCTGTTGCTCAGCGCTGTGAAGAAAGCATGGTCATTCATGTCAAGGCGGCTGTAGCCGCCAGCGCCACCCGCGAGGAGATTGCGGAAGCCGTTGGCGTTGCCGTTGCAATGGGCGGCGGTCCGGCAACTATCTATGGTGCTAAAGCACTGGATTGCGCTGATCAATTCCTGGAGCAAGAGTAGGCAGACATCCCTGCACACCCTCTTGCCAAAAGCAAGGACAGAGCATAAAAAAGGCGAAGCAAATGCTTCGCCTTTTTATATGCAATTTCTTTTATTTACATGCATTTCATGCAATTTTCATCTAATTATCCAATGAACCTTGGTACTTGCGCCATTTCTCAACGCGTCTTTGATGCTTGCGGATTTCTGCACCTGGCCGCGGCTTCTTCTGGTAAGTTACCACAACCGTGACATTCCCCGTCTGGCTGTTAACCTGAAGGGCTGGGATTTTGGCAACTGATGGCTGGTAGCCGGCTGCCTTTCTAGCTCTGACAGCCTTCCAGGTGCCGACAGTCCATTTGCCATAAGTCTTCTGCTTGGTCTTTGGGTCAATTTTAACCCGCCGCTTGAGCGTGACGGTCTGCTTGATCACTTCGGCCCTTTTGCCCTTTGGCAGCTTGAATTTGATGGTTCTAGTCAGCCGCTTTTTTTGAACCGTCAGCTTGTAGGCTGATTTGGTGTCGCTGGATCTGACGTATTCATCCTTGCCACGCTTGCCAACGTTGTAGTACTTTTTGCCTTTGATCTCCTTCTTGTGTCTCGCGACCAGCTTGGCCCCCTTCTTGTAGGACTTAGCGGTCTTCTTGCCGCTTCTCGTGTAGACGTAAGCCCGCTTCGTGGTCTTTCTGGTGGCACTGACTGGCTTTGACGTCAGTCGAGAAAGGGCAACTGCTCCTGCACCAGCGGCGATCAGGCCGACTACGACACTAGCTTTGACTGTTCGATACAAAATAGCCTTTTTCATCATGTATCCCTCCATATGTCATTTGCGCTATATATCTATCTGCCTTCATTGTATGACAAAAGGGCTCAAAGATAAATGCTCTTTATCATTTTGTAAAAAAGTCAAAACACAAATGTTACATTGGTGAGTCAAAAAGACTGTTGCTGAGATGGTGATTCTATGGCTTTTAAATTCTTTTTGATGATTAACTCCCCATTTGAAGCTCGTAGAATCATCGTGTCAGCAAGGACAAAAATCAGCGAAAACGGTCGAAATCGATGGTGTCCAGAATGTTTTCCCGGCGCTCTTGGGACAGGCCCAAGTAGTCCAGAGTGACTGCTTCACTTGAGTGATTGAGCAGCTTCATCACCAAGCCGATATTGTGGTTGGACTGCTCGTAGACGATTAGAGCGCCAGTCTTGCGCATGGAGTGCGTGCCCACGTGGGCAACGCCGGCCAATTTCCCAGCCCGCTTGATGATTTTGTAGTATTGGTTCTCCGTGATATGCCGATCTGGTCTGGTATATGAGGGGAAAAGCCATTCACTGTCAAAAATCCGGTTGTAGGGATGCGATTCCTGAAAATCTTGCAGCCATTGCCAATAGTCAAGCAGATCATCTCTTACCGGCTTGAGGTAGAGCGTGTTCTGCTTGCCGGTCTTCTTGTCTTTGATAAAGGCGTTGCGCTTCACCCGGCCATCCTCAGTATAGACGTCAGCCTTTCTCAAGCGCATGACGTCACTGACCCGGAGCAGGGTTGCCTTGCCGACTTGAAAAATTGTGTAGTTGCGCTGCCCCAGGCGGAAGTCATGCTGCAGACTGTCGAGCAGGTTGGCCAGGTCGTAGTTGCTGGAAATCGGGCGCACGTCTTTATGGCCAGGAATGGCTCTAGAGCGACGTTTCTTAGCATTAGGGTTGATTTTTGCGTTATTCATGATTATCCTCCCACTTAATTTTAACACAAAAATCAGCCCCTATTAGACTAGGCTTTGACGCAAACAGGGAGGATAATTATATTATCCTCCCTGTTTACATAAATGCAATTATAGCTTTGCTATTTACTAATGTAATCGTGCTGATCCGCACTTAACATAGCAAAGAATATGTTAAGGCTAAAAAAGAGCAAAATAAAACAGCTGGATTGCTCCAACTGTAAAATGCTGCTTATTCGTTCGGCGCTTGCTTGAGCTGGTCTACCAGTTGCTGGTAGGCAGCTTGCACGTCGTAGTCCTTGGCGTTGATGCCGATCAGTTTTGTCGTCGGGCTGACGTTCAGCTTGCCAATTTGTCCCCGCTCATCGCTGGCCGCGTAGACGACCGCTTCGCTTTCGTCAGCATTTTCCACGTCAATGTTGAGGTCAGGCCGTGATTTCACATCGATCCACAACACGGCGCAATCTGGGGCAAAGCTGCTGCTTCTGACGTTGATTGGCTCTGGTGAATCTCCGTAGATGACGAAGACATGGGTGGCTGAGTTTTCCAACAGGCAGTCATTGATATCCATTGAGGAATTCTCTTCCAGTTCGATCTGGTAGTTGAATTCACAGTTCTTGGCGACAAATTCAGAGCCTGCCCTAAGCGACAAGGGTCTGCTAAAGCGGCTTTGTCTGATAGTCTGTCTTCCGCCGTGGAAAAGGGCTACTGAATCAAACTGGCACTGGTAGGCCACCAAGTCACCGGAAATATCAAAGTTCATGACTTCAGAACCTTGGCGCAGGTCAACGCTTGGCGCGATCTGGCAATTCATCAGCGTGGTCTCGGATTGCGGCTGCTGAACCACCAAGGCCGGCTGGTCTGGCTGCTCATTGTCCTGGAAGATGCAGCCATTGACCGTCAGCTCAACTGGCCGGTTGCCATTCATGACCGCTGTCCCCCGCCATGACTTGTCCGAATTGGTCCCGGTGAAGGTCAGGGAGTTGAGCACGAAAACTGGACTGTCGATTTGCAGCTGACCGTTGATGATGACGTCTGCGGCGTTGCCGCTCTCACTGGTTAAAGTCAGGCTGTTGCTGAACTTAATGGCATCCAGGTCGTATTCGCCCTTTTCAAACAGCAACACATCCCCGGCAGTGATATTGCTCAATTCCTGTGCGTTAGTCTTGAAGAAGTCACCGCCTGCTTTCAAGTGGTGCACGCCGCGAGTCAGGATTTTGCAGTTTGTCAGCGACATAGTGCCGTTCTGGAAGGAAGCAATGCTGTTTTCCTTATCGTTTTCCAGCTCCAAGCCTGGCAATTCCAACTCGCCGTAAATCGTCAGGTTAGTCAGGGCGACGCTCTCGCCAAAATCGACATGCAGGGCATCGAGGGTGACGTCATCCGGGCTTTGCCCTTGCCCAATAATGTTGATTTGGGTCAGATTAAGTTTCTCAGCGACGTAGTCGCCAGGCTCCAATAGAAGCGTGTCGCCAGATTTTGCCTGTGCAAGTGCTTGCTCAATGCTGCTGTTTTCCGTTAGTTTGTATTGCTCAGCCATCTTTACCAGTCCTTTCAGTAATTCCGTTGTTTCTTTCATTATTGTGCAAGTGCTTACAATAGTCAATAGCTAATTCTTAAGCATTTGCGGCATCCTTGACTGGATAAGCAATTGGCTGAGTTGATGTTTCATAGGCCGGCAAGCCATACATGGCCCTGTAGATTGCCCGCTCGATTGCTGACAAGCCCGCACTGTCCGCGATCGCAAAGCGCTTGGCATACTTTCTGACCAGCTTGCTGGTTGAGTGCTTGTTGATGTTCTGGACTAAGACTGCAATATCGACATGCTTGAGCTCATGCTTATAGAAAGATTCAGGCTCGCCAAACTTGAAAGCATTGATGATTCTGCATGTCCCATTATGCTCCTCGACCATGTGCTGGATCTCGTTGCGCCGCAGCTCGTTGCCGATTACCACGCCAATCTTTCTGCCCTTCAGGTCAAACGCCAATGTGCTGACATCTGGCTTGGCTTCAATGCTCTTATTCTTTTCTTCCTTATTATTTTGCTCCTTTTCCTTTCTTTTAACCGCTGTCGGCTTGCTTGCAAGGAAACTGCCGCCTCCGTCCCGAATTACCCAGCGGACCAAAGTTGAGCTCGGCTCATTCTTGTACCAAGCCAGATTTACAATGTCTCCTGCTTTGACATAACCCTTTGCACTCTTAGAAGCATTGATTCCATCAGGAATTTTATAGCGCTCCTCGTGCAAGAAATCGCTTAGTCTTTCACCAGAGGCATTATGATCGACGAACAAGCTGCCATCTAGCTCTTCTTCAACGATGCCGTAATCAAAAGATGAAAGATTGTCAGGCGTTTCCACGGTATTGAGCACGCGGATAATGGTGACCTTGTCGTTCTTTTCGGGCTTGGCTTCAACGATATTTCCATTGGTCAAGCCAAGATTCCGGACGGTCGCTTCGCTGATTTTGCCGGCAAAGGCCCGGCGGGCATCAATCAAAGATCCACCCGTCCGGCAGCGGATAAACTTGCAGACTTCATGCCCGGTCGGCACGTCAAAGGCAAAATCCTGATTGACTCTTAGGACTGGCGCGTTTTCAGAGGCCGGACTGATGATCTTGACTTGACGAGTGAGTGCATCCCCGCTGGCAGACGCTTCGGTTTCTGCAGGATCAGTAAAATCTGTCTGACTGCCTTCAGTGCTCAGATTGTCAGCTGTTTCGTCAGCGCCATCAGCATCTGTGTCGGTACTGTCATCTTCATCCGAATCCGCATCCTCATCTTTGTCGCTGTCGTCATCGTCGTCATCGTCTCCATCCTGATCGCTATCGTATTCAACCTGAGCCAGCTCTAGCAGACTCTTGATTGCCACTGCCCCCAATCTGAGGGAAGTCTGCGTGTCGTCAAGCTCATCCAGAATTTTCTGTACTTGTTCGCGATAGTCTAAAAATAATTCACTCATTATTTGCCACCTCTTGCTATCCTTTCAGTTTCAACAACGGTTCTATTTCTATTATGCAAAACTCTCAAAGGAATAAAAGGGCTTTCAATTGAATATTTCCCGGAAGGGCCAAAAAAAGCATTTTTTCTTATCAATCAAGGAAAAAGCGTAAAGGGTTCAGAAACTTAACATAATTATAGATATGGTAAAATACACTGACCGTGAAAACGATCAGTGTATTTTGCGATTATTGTTTAGATTTGAAGTTGGTTATGAGGAATATTTGCCGGTTAAGGAAGTAATTGCCACGCCAGCTGCAGAAACAATCCTTGATTTTGGTCAAAATCAAGCAGGCTGGATGGAATTCTATAACCGCGAGCCAAAAGGGACGATCATCAAGTTTGAAGCCGGCGAAATTTTACAAAAAGGCTGCTTCTACCGGGACAACCTGCGTCAAGCCCGGGCTGCTTTCGTCTACGTCTCGGATGGTCAAGAAGGCTGGGTTCGCCCGCACTTTACCTATTTTGGCTACCGCTACCTGCGCGTGAGCGGCTTGACCAGGAAAGTCAGTCAGGATGACTTCCGCGCGGCAGTCATCTTCTCCAAGATGGACCAAACTGGCCAAATCAAGACAAGCAACTCCAAGGTCAACCGCCTCTTCCAAAACGTCCAGTGGGGGCAAAAATCCAACTTCTTTGATGTGTCGACTGATTGTCCGCAACGCGATGAGCGCCTTGGGTGGACCGGGGATGCGGACATCTTCTCCAATACGGCTGCCTTGAACATGAACGTTTTTGAATTCTTCAAGAAATATGCCCGGGACATGGCTGTTGAGCAGGATATGCATGACGGAATGCTGACGATGTATGCCCCTGACATGGGCGACCACTCAGGCGGCGCGGCCGTTTGGGGCGACTCGGCAACGATCGTGCCTTGGAACATGTATCAGGCTTATGGCGACAAGGCGATTTTGCGGCAGAATTATTCAGCCATGAAGTCCTGGCTTGCATGGGTCGGCCGTCAGACTAAAAGCAAGCATCTCTGGACCGGCTGCTTCCAGTTTGGGGACTGGCTGGCTCTTGATGGCGAAAATCCCGCCATGCCGACAGGCAAGACTGAAGAGGACTTCGTTGCCTCGGTCTACTATTACTACTCAAGCTGGATTATGAGTCAAACTGCTGCCCTGCTGGGGCATCCAGCTGATGCAGAAAAGTATGGCAAGCAGGCTCAAGCAATCAAGCAGGCCATCCAAGCAGAATACATTACTCAAAACGGCCGCGTGGCAATTGATACCCAAACCGCGTATGCCCTCACTCTGTATTTCAAATTGGTCCCTGAAGACAAGCTCGGCCGCGTAGTCAATGACTTAGTCAAGCGTTTGGCCAAGGATGACGATCACTTGCAGACTGGTTTTGTCGGCACGCCGTTCATTTGCCAAGTCCTTTCCAAGTATGGCCGCCATAAGCTGGCAATGAAGCTGTTCATGAATGAGGACTACCCAAGCTGGCTTTACGCCGTCAATCTTGGTGCAACCACGGTTTGGGAGCGGTGGAACCCGGTCCTGCCAGACGGCTCAATTAACCCGCAAGGAATGAATTCCTTAAACCACTACTCAATTGGGGCCATCATGGAATGGGGGTATCGCTACCTGCTGGGCATCAGTGACCACGCCCCTGGATACCAGAAGCTGGTCTTTGCCCCGCAGTTTGACTACCGCCTCAAGCGAGTAAGCGGCAGCTATGAATCAAGCTATGGCAAATTCAGCGTGGCTTACCAGATTGAAAGCGATGACGAGCATACCATCAAGCTCAGCCTTGACGTGCCATTTGGTCAGACCGTTGAAGTTCGCCTTCCCCGCGCGGCAAAGAACGGCGTTTTGGTCAACGGCGAGCTTCGTTCTAATGGCAACTTCAAGCTCAGCGCTGGCCACTACGAGCTGACCTACCAACCAGATGAAGACTATATTGAACGCTACAGTCTGGAGAGTCCAATTGGCGAAATCATGCAGGATGAAGCGGTTGTCAGCAAGCTTGCCCAGGTTGCTGAGGTGATAAACTTCTTCAGAGATCCTAGCAACCGGGAGAATTTTGGCAAGATGTCCCTGCCGCAAGTTGCCAACGTGCTGCCATTTATCAACATCGATGCCGCGACGATGAAGCAGATTTCCGCAATCCTGACCGCGACCCCTATTCTGGCTGAAAGAACAAAATAGAGAATTAAGACAAAAAATCAGTATCGCTGCAATCGAGATGATTGCTGGCAATACTGATTTTTTTATTGATTATGTTGTTTGACCTCAATGCCTGACAAAGTACCGTCTTGACCATTGTCCGTCGTGTCATAGCGATGACTTCTTTTGCCAGAATACATCATCCGGTCAGCCTTTTTGAACATGCCGGTCAAGTCAAGATCAGTCAGTGGCTTGCCGCTGCAAAAGCCCACGGTCACGGTGACCCGCCCGGCAACTCCGACAAATTTCTGACTCATGATCTCGGTTTGCAACGAAATCAAGGCTTTGCGGAAGTCAGGCTCAGGCAAGCGGCTGATGATTAAGAATTCATCCCCGCTGTAGCGGTAGCCCTGGTTTGGTTTTGACCATCGTTCTTGAGAGTAGCAAGAGATCAGCAGGGACATTACCATGATTACGTAGTAGGGTTTTGTCTTGTGCTTGTAGTAGATTGTCAATGCTGCAAAAAGTATCGCCGACAGAATCGCGGCCGGCATGTCAAAGTAGAACAGCAAGTTCGGGTTACTCATATCTATCATTCCTTTATGCTTAGCTACTTTAATTATATACTTCTGCAGGCTTTAATATTTCTTTTTCTTGCAAAACAAGTATTATCTTATATAAATAATCGTATGCAGGTTAATCACCCTAACTAAAAAACAAAAAAATTCCTGAAAAGCAGCTGTGCATTGAGTTCAGCTTGCTATTCAGGAACGAGTAACAGTTACGTCGTATTCAGTTTTTCTCATTATGATGGTGGTAACACCTCTTTCAAATCAGATGTAAACTTACATTTTCCAACAGCGGTACATCGAAACCAACTTTGATTTGCAAGTCAGCCCTGATGATTAAACTTAAATTTTATGGTGGTAACAGTCCCTTCTATCATTTATTAGAATTTGCTATCCTACCATTATTGCCCATCGGGCCCATCTCCTTTTCGAACTAAGTAAGTTCTGGCGATTAAGATGCTTAAGTTTCTGGTGGAGTGTCCTCCTTTCTTTTTTGTACTTTAATCTTATCACATTCTTTTCATAATGCAAACGTAAACGCTTGCGATTTTCGAGAAGCTGCTTCGATAAACAAGCCAAAAATGCCTAAGATGAGAAACTATTTTAAGCAGCGTTTGGGCAAAAGCTTTGCTTTTTAGCTTATGACCAGTCCAAAAATAAATATAAAAATATTTTAGCCGTAAAAGAGCCGCATCCCTGCTTAGGAATGCGGCTCTGTCTTTATTTGACTGATTTGATGACTCTGGCAATGTTCTCGCAGGTCCGCGCGACGTTTGCCGGACCATGCTTGAGCGCGTCTGGCAAGGAACAGACCGTGTCCAGGATGCCAAAAATAGCGTCGAAGCCAGCATCATAAAGGCTGTCGATCCCCTCGCCCAGGCTGCCGGCGACCGTGTACACGGGGATGCCCCGCTTGCGGGCAACTTGAGCTACGGCATATGGCGTTTTGCCGAACTTGGTCTGAAAATCGGTGCCGCCTTCGCCGGTGAAGACGAAATCGGCATCTGCCAGCTGCTCTTCTAAGTGGTTCTCGGCAATGACGATCTGTGCCCCAGGTTGAGTCTGGCAATTGGTAAAGGCCATGAGCCCGGCCCCTAGACCGCCTGCTGCTCCAGCACCTGGCTCATGTTCAACGTCTCTGCCGATAGATTCACGGATAACAGCTGCATAGTGGGCCAGGTTCTGGTCCAGCCGCGCGATCATCTCTGGCGTGGCCCCCTTTTGCCGGCCAAAAACGCGTGAAGCACCATTTTCGCCAGTCAAAGGGTTGGTTACGTCACTGGCTAACAGCACTTCAGCCGTCCGCAAGCGCGGGTCAATCTCACTGGCATCCAGCTTGGCCAGCCTTCCCAAGGCGCCGCCACCAAAAGGCAGCGCTTGTCCCTCTTGATCAAGCAGCTTGACCCCTAAAGCTTGGGCCATCCCTGCCCCGCCATCATTGGTCGCGCTGCCGCCAAGGCCAATGATCAGCTTCTTGACCCCGCGGTCCAGGGCATCTTTGATCAACTGGCCAGTACCATAAGTCGTGGTCACCAGAGGATTTCTTTTCTCCGGCGGCAGGAGCTCCAATCCTGAAGCCTGCGCCATTTCAATTACCGCACAGGTGCCATCATTGATCAGGCCGTATTGAGCAGCAGTTTCGTTCTTGCCGTCAGGTCCAAGCACGCTGACGGTCCGCTTTTCGCCATGGTTGGCGGCGACTAAGGCATCTACTGTCCCTTCGCCCCCGTCGGCCATGGGCACTTCAACGATTTCTGCATCTGGAAAGACTTTTTTGATTCCTTGAGCCATGGCGTGGCAGACCTCCTTGGCCGTCATGCTCTCTTTAAATGAGTCTGGTGCTAGTACGAATTTCAGTGCCATTTTTCGCTCCTTTATTGACTAACGGTCGTAGATCGTATCCGGCACGACGACAAAGGTATCCGCGTCTTTGCCTACGAAGGCGCCGCGAACCATCAAGCGTCCGCCAACCGTGATCCCGTTCCCGTATTCAAGCAGCTGGTCGCTGTCGCGGTCGAAATACTTGACCAGGACGGTCCCGCCATCGTCCATTCTAAGCGTGACCTGGCTTTCGCCCAAGCTGGTCTGGTTCTCCAAGACCGTCCCGCCAAAAATGACTTCCTGATTGAGCCATTTTTCCGCTTTGGCATCCCATTCCGGCGTGCTCTTGACCGGGTAGGCCAAGTCATCCTCAACCGGATTGAACAAAAGCATGCGGTCTTCACAGGCCGGCACCATCTGGTTCAAAACCCGTAGCAATTCCTGCATGTCCGGCTGCAGGGGCGAAAATTCAGTAATCGTGTTCAAGGTCTTGCTGGAATTTTCAAACAATTGCACTTTCAAGTAGTCATCCGCCGCATCCCGGTAGTCGCGGATTTCGTGCGTGATCTTTTCCAGCAACTGGCCGGCTTGCGCGAAGCAGGCCGCGAACTTCTGGCTGTCAGTCTTGTATGACCAGGTGAGCAAGGCCTTGCCGTCTTCTTGGTGCCCCAATTCTTCTTGCAAAAAGCCGCTCTCCAAAGTCAAGCGCTCAAACCAGTTGTTAGCCCCTTCTTGGTAAGTTGGGCCGGCCTCCAAAATAATCTTCGTTGCCTTCAATTTTTGCTACCTTCCTTCTGCAATCTATTATAGCGCGCTGGGCAAAAATAGCCGCCTGAATTGCCCGAACTTGCATTCGCCCCGCTTTTCTAGTATTCTGTGACATAGAGAATGACGATCAAACGTTTGTGTCAAAAAGAAGATTAGTGAGGCTAGTATGGAAACCAAGAAATATTTGTCGCTGATTGACCAAGAGCTGGCCAAGATGCCCGACTTCGTGCGCGACTACCAGTTGCAGAACCGGCATTCTTTGACCACCAGCTACCAATATCTGACTGAAATCCGCCGCTTCTTTAACTGGCTGCGGACTGAAGGCCTGGCTAAAGCCTCATGCAATCAGGAAATCGTCCCTTCTGACTTGGAGCGGCTGCGCCGGAGCGACATGATGCTCTACCTGGATCGCTTAAGCCATACCAAGAACCAGCAGGGACACCTTAATTCGCCGACCACGGTCAACCGCTCCATCAATGCCCTGCGCTCGCTCTTTAAATTCCTGACCATTACCTCTGAAGACAACAACGGCAAGCCTTATTTTGACCACAACGTGATGCTAAAAGTCAAGTCCCTGGCCTACACCAAGACCCTGAACTACCGGGCCCATGCCCTTGAAGCCCATATGTACACGGGAGACTTGAAGTATCAGTTTTTGGACTTCTTGGACAAGGAATATGAAGGTCTGTGCAAGGCCAGAGCCCTTTCAGCCTTTCGCCAGAACAAGGAGCGGGACATGGCGATCGTGGCCCTGATTCTGGGAACGGGCATCAGAGTTTCGGAATGTGCCGGGATTGACCTGAAAGACATCAACCTGAAAGAAGCCACATTAGACGTGACCCGGAAGGGCGGCCAGCGGGACAGCGTGCCAATTGCCTCCTGGACCCTGCCTTATCTCAAAGCATATGCAGCCTTGCGGGAGCGCCGCTACCGCCCGGAAAAGGACAACCGTGCCTTCTTCTTGACCAACTATCACGGCCAATGCCGGCGAATGACCACCAACGCCATTGAAAAGATGGTTGGCAAATACTCAGCCGCCTTCGGCCATCCCCTGACCCCGCATAAGCTGCGCCATACAGTGGCTTCCGAGCTCTACCAGGTAACCAAGGACCAGGTCATGGTGGCCCAGCAGCTGGGGCAAAAGGGCACGACCGCGACCGACCTCTATACCCACGTCGACCAGACCGAGCAGCGCCGGGCGTTGAACGCTATCGCTGATCAGGACCAAAACAAACCGCGACAATAAGACAAAAAAGCGCATCCCCTGATATGACCCCCGAAATTAGGACACTAATTTCGGGGGTTATTTTCATGACTAAATACACTAAAGAAATCAAACTTGCTATCTACCACGAATGGGTAGACGATCATAGAAGAGGCACCTACCTCAGCCGAAAATATGGGATGGAGCGTGGAGGAATCCAATATTTGGTAGACTTGATCCAAAAGCATGGCGAAGCCATTTTGGATCGCCCTCAACAGAAATATACTGCTGATTTCAAGCTCGCTGCCATTGATAGAGTTCTGCTAGGTGGTGAAGCTCTTAGGCAGGTTTCCTTAGACTTAGGGCTTACGAATCAAGGAATTCTTGCTAATTGGCTTCGCTCTTTCAAAGAAAACGGGTATACTGTCATTACCAAGAAGAAAGGTAGACCACCCAAGAATGCCCAAAAACAAGGACAAACAACGGATCAAAGAGCTGGAAGAGCAGGTAAAGAGGCTTACAGTCGAGCTTGCATACGTAAAAAAATTGGAGGCCTTAATTCAAGAACGGAAGAGCCAAGAAAAGAAGAATTAGCTCGTGCAATCACTGAATTAAGGCAAGAATTGCGGCTTAGCGTTAAGTACATTATCGACGTTATCAATGCCAATCCTGGATTGCCTCATATTTCAAGAAGTAACTACTACTATCAGACTCATAAGCCAGACAAGGATTCTCGTAACCAGAAGCTGATGGATCGAATCAAAGAGATCTATCTTGAACATAGCCGGCGCTATGGGTACCGGAGAATCTGCGGACAACTCCGCCGGGAAGGCTATGAGATCAACCATAAGAAGGTGCAGAGGCTCATGCAAAAGATGGGCTTATTCGCCATCTCAATCCGCAAGAAACGCAAATACAGCAGCTATTATGGCGTTCAAGGCAAGATCAAGCCAGACTTAATCAAACGCAATTTCTACGCAATTATTCCCGACAGACATTGGTTTACCGACGTGACAGAATTCCATCTTAAAGATCAAAAGCTCTACCTCTCTCCAATTATCGATGGTTGTACCCAAGAAATCATCTCCTACAACATTTCTAGACACCCAGACCTTAAGCAAGTGATGACTATGCTAGATGATGCATTTGAGAAGCACCCGGCTCTTAACGGGCTTATTTTCCACTCAGACCGTGGCTGGCAATATCAGCACTATGCATATCAATCCGCTCTGGCTAACAGAGGGATCGATCAGAGTATGTCCAGGCTAGGCAACTCTCTTGACGACGGCCTAATGGAGGGCTTCTTCGGTATTCTTAAGCGGGAGATGTTCTACGGCCAAGAGCATAAATACAAGGACTTAGATGAGCTTGAACAAGCTATTCACAAATATATCGATTACTACAACAACGTAAGAATCAAAACAGGACGAAAAAACATGACCCCGATTGAATATCGGAATCATGTTTTAACAACCTTAACGGCATAATACTAATTTGTCCCAATTTTGGGGGTCACATCACCCCTAAGCAAGGGATGTGCTTTTCTGTATTTATTTGCTAGTCGGCTAAGTGCTTGTTCTTGTAGACCAGCTTGCCGCTGACGAAGGTCAGCGCGGTCATGCCGTAGACTTCTTCGCCAGTAAATGGGGTATTTCTCCCCTTTGACAGATAGTCGTCTTCGTTGATGGTCTCCACGTGGTCCAGGTCAAAGACCGCGATGTCAGCTTCCTTTCCTGGAGCCAGCACGCCCGCGTCAAGGCCAAAGAGCTTGGCAGGCTGGTAGCTCATCAAGTCCAGGAGCAGCTCCAGGTCCATCGCCCCACTCTTGACGAACTTGGTGTAAAGGCAGGCAAAGGCCGTTTCATTGCCGATAATGCCAAAAGCTGCCTTGCGCATGTCTCCGGCTTTTTCTTCCAGGCTGTGCGGCGCGTGGTCGGTGGCGATCAGGTCAATCGTGCCATCAAGCAGGCCATCGATCAGGGCAGCCTGGTCTTCCACGCTTCTCAAAGGCGGATTCATCTTGTAGTAGCCGTTGTTGCCATTGATGTCTTCTTCGTTAAGGAGCAGGTGGTGCGGCGCGGCTTCAGCAGTAACGTTGATCCCGTATTCCTTAGCCAGGCGGACCAGCTCAACGCTTTCCTTGGTTGACACGTGGCAGACGTGGTAGTGGACGCCAGTTTCCTGGGCCAGGATCAGGTCGCGGGCTACCTGGGCTGATTCACTCACGCCCAGGATCCCTGGCAGGCCAAGCTCTTCAGCCCGCTTGCCGGCATTCATGACCCCCTTGTGGTAGAGAGAGTCGTCTTGCACGTGCTCGCAGATCGGCAGGCCAACCTTGGCAGCCAGCTTCATGGCATCATACATGGTCCCGGCCTGCTGGATCCCCTTGCCGTCATTGCTGAAGGCAAAAGCACCAGCTTCCTTGAGTCCTTCCATGTCGACGACTTCATCACTGGTCAGGTCCTTGGTAATTGCCGCGTATTGGTACAAGTGGACCAGGCTGCTTTTCTGGTTCAGCTCAACCTGCTTCTTGAAGGTCTCCACGTCGTCTGGAACCGGGTCAACGTTTGGCATGGTGCAGACCGTTGTAAAGCCGCCTCTGGCAGCACCGGCAGACCCGGTCTTGATCGTTTCCTTATAAGTGAAGCCAGGCTCTCTGTAGTGTTCGTGAATGTCTACCAGACCTGGAGCAACCAGCTTGCCCTTGAGGTCAATGATTTCGTCTGGCTGGTCAGCTTCCAAGCCAAAGCCGATCGCCTTGATCTTAGTCCCGGCAATCAGCAAATCTTCCTCGTGGAGCTCGCCATCGATGTAGACCAAGCCGTTTTTCAAAAGAGTTGACATTATTCAAGTCCCCCAATCTTCCGTCCGCGCAGGACGGCTTCAATCATGGCCATTCTGACGAAGACCCCGTTTTGCATCTGGACGGCGTAGCGCGACTTAGGTGCCTCAACCAGATTCCCGTCCCATTCAACGCCGCGGTTGATTGGACCTGGGTGCATGATGATCGCGCTGTCCTTCAGCAAGTCGTATCTTCTTTGATTCAGGCCGTATTGTTCGTTGTAGGCAGCCGGGTCAAACAGCTCTTCCGTGTTGTCGCTGTCGCTGGTGTGGCGTTCGTGCTGCACCCGCAGAAGCATCAAGACGTCCACGTCGGCAATTTCGTCATCAATGTTTTTGACGTAGGTGCCGTAGTCGCCAAATTCCTTTGGGTCATACCAGTATTCTGGACCGGAGAAGTAGACCTTAGCCCCCAGCTTGTTCAGGATTTCCATGTTGGAGCGGGCAACGCGGGAGTTGGTCAAGTCGCCGACGATCATGACCTTTAAGCCGTCAAAGTGGCCAAATTCGTTGTAGATGGTCATCATGTCCAGCATGCTTTGTGAAGGGTGCTGGCCGGAACCGTCACCGGCGTTGACCAAGCCCATCTGAAGGTGCTGGCCGGCCTTTGGATGAATGATCTCATCGTAGTAGGCGTTCTTTGAGTGGCGGATGACGCTGAGCTCAATGCCAAGCGATGCCATGGTCAGCTCGGTGTCGTAGAGGCTTTCACCCTTTTTGACTGAAGAGTGCGCTGGATCGAATGGAATAGCGGTCAAGCCCAGGCGGCGTTCAGCAACTTCAAAGCTCGTGTGGGTTCTGGTGGAGTTTTCAAAAAACATGTTGACGCAGAAGACCGGCCGGCTAAGCTTCGGCACGGCTCCGCCTTTCTTGAAGTACTGAGCCCGGTGGATCAGGTTGAAGACGTCCTCGACATCCAATTGTTCTACACTGACGAAGTACGGCAGGCGAAGGAGCTTGTCGTCCTTGCCGGCATTAGTATCATTTTGGTCCTTGGTAACTGATAACAATTTTGCTACTTCCTTTCGAGCTAATCGCGAGACGATCAAAAAAAGACCATCCTGGCCCGCATGGGCACAAGATGGTCTTTTCTCATTCCGCCCGCATCACTGGCTGATGCTGGCTAGAATATCAGCGACTGGTCGGACGGAAATCCGGACAATTGCAACAATTGCTAGCTTTGTCTGCTGAATGAGCAACCTTCTTAGTCTCACGGGGCTAATTTTAAAGGTCATTTTTTGTTTTCTTAACTATATGATTTTTGCCGATGTTAGTCAAGCATTTTCGCGGGATTTTTCAAAAAGGTCGACAGCTTTTAAACGGATTATGTTTATCTTTTCTTAAGCAAAAGCTTAAATCACATTAATTTGTTTCCAATAGAAGCTGATGTATAATTTTAAGCAGAAGGAACTTTGTGATCGTGATAGGAGGTACATTCTATATGAAATTCAAGAAATTGCTTAAGAGTCGCAAGACTGTCCGAACCTACACGGGCAAGGCAGCCGACAAGAAAGATCTGCAGAAGATACTGGAAGCTGGGGAATACGCGCCAGCAGCCATGGGCAAATACGAAAACTATCTGTTTACCGTAGTCACTGACAAGAAGCTTTTGAAGGCGATTGATCAAGAAGCTTTTGAAGGCGATTGATCAAGAAGCTGCCATGATGTTTGGCGATCTCCACTCCCACCCTCTTTATGGGGTGCCAACCCTGATTCTGGTCTCAGCCAAGAAGGTTGATGAAATGGCTTGGGCTACTGCCGGCATTATGGGCCACAACATGGTCTTGGCTGCGGAAGACAAGGGCTATGGCGCCTGCTACATTTACGGGGCAGTCGCTGCCCTGCGCAACCACCCAGAAACCATTGCTGACCTGGACCTGCCAGACGGCTTCACGCCACTTTGCGGGGTTGGCGTCGGTGAAACGGAAGAAGAGCTGGAAAAGCGCGACATTGACAAGCAGCGCGTTGGGATTACTGAAGCCGATTAAAAATAACGAATATTAACACTAAAAGCCTTGGCTTAACTTGCTGGCTCAATGTCAGCAAGTTAAGCCAAGGCTTTGAGACGCTCATCTAAATTAGATGAGTGTCTCTTTTTTTAGACATGCCTGATTTATTGAATTTTGTCGAAAATATTGAAAAAATATTCAACTGTGCTATCATTGAACTGATTTGAAGAAGAACAAGCTTTAAGAAAGAAGATGTCCAGACTAAGTAAGCTTTTACTCAAAGCGTTAATTTCTTTAGTTGCAGTCTGTGTGTTAGGTGCTATTCTCATTTCTGTCTCTCGACCAGAGTAAAGCTGCACTTCAGCGCGGACTATAAATAAAGTAAGAGAGGCGGTCAGCCTCTCTTTTGTTTTTGAAGGAGTAACTTAAACTTCCCACACCAAAAAGAACTATGAAGCCTTGAAAACTCAATAGTTTAACCAGTAAATATTCAATTATGCTGCTAGTGATGGCGATATAGCCTCTTGCATGTACTTCGGGAGGCGGGAAATGAAAGCTTTGGTGAACCTTTCCATCTGCTCTTCTGTCAGTTGGAAGATCTCTTTCACGCTCTCGAACATGGCTTCCACCAGGATCTGAAGGGAGTGATGGAAAGTAATGTCCGCAAGCTCGTCTATCATGCAGTAAAAGAGCTCGCCTATTGTCCTATCATCTTCATCATCTCGCTTCTCAACTGACATGAACATGTAGCGCAGAAAGACGAAAGCCGTATGGGCAGTCAATGCATCATATGAGAGGCCGTGGTATTCAGTACCAAGTTTCAAGAAACTCTTGCAGGTCTTGAAGAAGACTTCGATGTCCCATCTTTTGCCGTAAATTCTGATGATCTCATTTTCATCGATCATCATGTCCGTGCAAATAAGAGCGATCCAATCTTTGCGGTTGGAGCGATTTCTTACGCAGACTATTCTGGCATCAACCTGGGCACCATCCTTGGCAGGATCTCCAACCTTTACAGGGACGGACAAGAGATATCTTGAACGACCTCGCCGCTTCTTGCATGCGCTGAAGATCTGCTTGACGTTCATCCGCTTACCATCGAACTCGTATGTGATCTTGGAACTCTTCTTCACCATGGCGATTACGTTTAGGTCACGTTGCTTGATCTGGACGATCTGATGAGGATTGGAGAACCAAGTGTCAAACATGACGTACTTAGCAGTAAGCCCTGCTTTCAAAGCTTGATCGAGTAGCTGGATAACTACATCGGTCCCCTTTGATTGGGCCATAATTCGTCTTTTGGCCGCGATTGTGCGCTTGTCGATCTTCTTGGTTGTCCCGATGACATTCTGATCGTTCTTTGAGGACAAGAGAGATGAAGCGATTGGGACGAAGGAGGATCCATCAGTCCAACCCATGGTCATCATTCGAAAGCCCTTCTTGTAGGTCATCGAAACGTGGTCGAATACTTTGGCAGCCAGCTCAGTCTTCTTGTATCCAGTTCTGGAGTAGAGCGAATCGTCAAAGACGAAGCAATCCGCACGTTGGTCAGAGGTCAGATCTTTCAGATGCCCATTGACGATCTTCTCAGCTAGCAGAATAGTGAAGCGGAGCCAGTTGATATGTGGGTTCTGCATGAATCGATAGTAGGTGTTTTTGGAGAAGCCAGCAGTACACTTGCCAGACTTCTGTTGCATGTACATGCTTCTGTCTCGAAACACATTACTGAAGATGTATGAAAGGATCGACCAAAGATGGATTCCTTTTGACTTGCGGAGCCCACATCTACGGAGAAGCTCCATAACTTTGTAGTCCTTGAAGAACTTTTCAACAGAACGGGCGATTTTAGGTTCATTTTCAGTATCGAATGATGGTAAACTAGACATAGCACAAGCCTTTCGTTTGATATTGATGATGTTGTGGTTGACTAAATTATATCAAGCGAACAAAGGCCTTGTGCTTTTTTATTGGCTAAACTATTGAATTTTCAAGGTACAAGCCCACTTTTGCAAGTGGGAAGTTTAAGGAGTAAAAAATGAGTCGTTCAAGGAAAATTGCAATCTCGCTTGTTTGCCTCTATCTAATTTTGGTAACCTGTCGAATCTTTTATCAAATCAATCAAAACCGTATCGTCCGTTTTAATCCTGACAATTTCTTGTATATGTTTTTTGGTATTCAGATCGGCGGTGCTTTGGATGATTCTTTATTTTTCGAATTGGTAGAATTTTCACTGATACCTGTAATAGGGTCAGCACTTGCCGTCTTTACCAAAAACAACAATTCGTTTTCAAACTACCAGCAACGTTCCGGCTATCAAGGCTATCTTAAAACTGCCTGCCTAAGAGCCTTTGGCACTGGCTTTGGTCTGGCTGTGCTGATCAATATCTATCAAATGATTATCATCAGTCTCTTTTACAGTCCTTTTGTTTACCAAAATCCTAGTTTTTTTCTTCGGAATGATTCCGGTGGCCTTTCGCTCTCGCAAAATAGCCTAATAGCTTTGGTCTTATACGTCCTCATGTCTGCCATTGGTTGGGGGAGCTTCTCTCTCCTTGTCTATGCGGTTGGACTCTGGATCAAAAAAAACAGCTTGTACTTGGTGAGCGGTACGCTCATCATGCTGCTCTGTATCTTGGCTCCCTTGCTTGCCAAAACAGACAATAAGATCATGTTTGTCTTATCAAATGTGCTATTTTTGCCAAATATCATATCTCCCGGCTTGTTTTATATACATGCTAACCAGCCAGTCAACGTCTACGGTCTTTACTTCTTGACCTTAACCACCTGTCTGCTGGTGACTGTTGTCTTGATCAGATTCTGGTATCTGAAGAAGGTGCAAAATGGTTGACGTTGACTTGCATTTTTTGCCGCAAACTAAACGCTTCCGCGCACTTAGTCTGGCTCTAATCTTCATCCTGTCTGTCGGGGCCTGCATCTACCTTCTGCATGCCAAGGGGGAGAAAGACGTAGTCTACTTCTTCTTGTACAACAACCTGCTTTCCATGTACCTGCAGACCTTTATCCTCTTGATCATTTTCGGGCAGATTCTCAAAGTCCGTCCGATCGCTGTCTATCTTCGTATCCGCCAGGCTGAAACTGGGCTAGTCAAGAAACTGTTCCAAGTAATCTTGTTAGACATCCTAGTGATGACAGTCGGCTTGGCTATCCCCTATCTGCTGGGCGTTCGCCACTACTTTAGATGGGGCAGTCCGGCCTTGGGCAGTCTGCTCCTCTTCTTGCACCTGCTCTGCTTTGCCCTATGTGCCCTCTTCATGCTTTTAAGTTTAAAAGTCAGCCACCCCTGGCTGGTTTTCATCATCGCCATAGCCGTGATCATGCTCTATCACTACAATCTGGAGCAATCCATCCTTTTGACCAAGTACAGTATTCTCTTTGACCCCTTGTACCGGGCCATTCACCGAGTCTACTTCTGATTTTTGCTTTTGGAGGAAAAAATGTTAAAGGTTACTCATGTCAGCAAAAAATTCAAAGACGCCGATGTCCTGAAAGACGTCTCATTAACCGTCAAGCCGGGCGAATTGATCCACATCGTCGGGATCAACGGGTCAGGCAAGTCAACTTTATTCAAGATCATCACCGGCCTGCTTAAGGCCGACAGTGGCACGGTCAGCCTGGACTCTGGCGACGTGATCGGCGCCTTGATCGAGAACCCCGGCTTTCTGGAATATGAAACCGCCTGGGACAACCTTCGTTTCTTGGCTAATGTCCACCACAAATTCCAAGCCGACAAGGTCAAGAAGCTGCTCACTGATTTTGATCTGGACCCGGACAGCCGGCAAGCCATTGGCAAATACTCCATCGGCATGCGGCAGAAAGTCGGCATCGTCCAAGCCATCATGGAAGACCAAAACATTATTCTTTTGGACGAGCCAACCCGGGGCATCGACAAGAAAGGCGTCAAGCAGTTTGTCGACTTGCTGGAACGGCTTAAAGCCGAAGGCAAGGCAGTAGTCGTTGCCAGCCATGATGACATTCCTGGCTTGGTCTACGACCGGACCTTGACCCTGGAAAACGGGGAACTGAAATAATTCCATTATAAAAAATGAAACCAGCCCAAGCGACAGCTTGAGCTGGTTTTTAGTTTAAGCAGGTCTTTGGAAAGAAATTTAGAACACGCTGGCCGCAATCCGGTTGTAGTAGACCAAGTGCTGCTTTTGCGTGAGCGGGTCGACCATGATTTTGGTTACCGAGCAGTTGTCGGGCTCAAGGATCTCCAAGCCGCTGCCATTGGTGGCGTTGATGGCAAAAGAGCGGACCGTGAAGCCATGAGTCACGACCACGATCTTTTCATCAGGGTGCTTGCAGGAAACTTCAGCCGTAAAGTCAGCGACCCGCCTTTCAACGTGCTTGAAGCTCTCAGCCCCTCTTGCCCCATGGACGTAGTCTTCAACGACATCGTTGACCAGACTGGAGAAGTACTGCGGATATTGCGCCATTAATTCAGCGTTGACCTGGCCATCCCATGAGCCATAAGAGATCTCCAGGAGCCGCTCATCCAGCTCAAGGGGCAGCTGGGCCTTTTCATTGAGGATCTTGGCCGTCTCCTGGGTCCGGACCAGGGGGGAGACATAGATGCGGTCAAAGCCGCTGATATCGAAATGGGCCGCCAGATTGGCGGCTTGCTCCTTGCCCAGACTGGTCAGGTAGGTTTGCGGACTGTTGATCGTCCCCTGCTTGAGGCCCGCCTTGTTGGCGGCAGTTTGTCCATGACGGACGATGTAAAAAGTAGTCATATTGCTCCTCCTTGAGTAGCTTGCAGAATGGTTTTCTTCTTTTTGTACAAAAATATTATACCAAAATTAAAAAGATGTTGACTTTTCTAATTTGTATTTTATAATAAAAGCAATCACATTGAAGGGAGAATTGATTATGTTACTGAACTTACACAAACATCCACAACATCGTTCCTCCTCCCAGTCTTCTTCCCCCAAGTAGAAGGCTGCAATTTGTGATGGCCTTTCACTACTTAAGCATCAACAGTAAACAGTGAGGCCTGTAACAACTCCAACATAACATTTGTAAGACAGAGGGTGCTCACGCAAGCTGAGTGCCTTCTGTTTTTTGTTCCTGTTGTTCTTATTTGCTTGATTTTGGAAAATTATTGAATTGACGTTTTTTGAGAAAGGATTTGTTATCATGACGACCTATAACTTTGCGGCGGGACCAGCCATGCTTCCCGTAGAGGTAATTGCCCAGATTAAAGCTGACTTGCCTGACTACAAGGGCAGCGGAATGAGCGTAATGGAGATCTCACACCGGTCTCCTCTCTACATGGACCTTTATGAGGAAACCAAGGCTGACATGCTTGAAATCATGGGCCTTGACCCGGAAAAGTACGACGTCCTCTTCCTGCAAGGCGGGGCAACCCAGCAATTCACCCTGGTGCCGTTGAATCAGGCCAGAAAGTTCCACCGCATCGCGGTCGTTGACAGCGGCCACTGGGCCCAAAGAGCCGCTGAAGACGCCGGCAAGGTTCCTGGCGTGAGCGTGGACACGGTAGCAACGGCGAAGTACAACAACTACACTGCCGTCCCAAAGATCCCCGTTGAATTTGCTCATGACTACGACTACCTCCATATCACGACCAACAACACGATCATGGGGACGGCCTACCGGGACGCCGCCGTGCCTAAGCTGGACCTGCCTTTGGTTGCCGATATGTCATCAAACTTCCTGGGCGAGCAGTATGACTTCAGCAAGTTTGACCTGATTTATGCAGGCGCCCAGAAGAACCTGGCCCCTGCCGGCTTGACGGTCGTCGTCTTCAAGAAGGACTGGGTCCACAAGAATGATGATTTGGCAGGACTGTTCGACTACGCGACCGAAGCCAAGAAGAAGTCAGCCTTGAACACGCCGCCAGTCTTCCAAGTCTACGTGGCGGGCCTAGTCTTAAAGTGGATCAAGAGCAAGGGCGGCTTAAAGGGCATTGAAGCCTTGAACCAGGAAAAGGCCAAGACCTTGTATGACTGCCTGGAAGCCAGCGACTTGTTTGCAAGCAAGGTTGACCCGGCCAGCCGGTCCTTGATGAACGTGCCATTCGTCACTGGCGACAAGGAACTGGACCAGGAATTCGTCAAAGCAGCCGCTGCCCACCACCTGCTCAACCTCAAGGGGCACCGCTTGGTTGGGGGGATGCGCGCAAGCATCTACAACGCGATGCCGCTTGCGGGCGTTCAGGCTTTGTGTGACTTCATCCAGGAATTTGAAGACCAGCACAAGTAAAGCATAGCAGACAAACAGCTAGATTATTAGGAAATTTTCAAAGGAGCTAACCATGTACCAGATTAAGACTTACAATGCCATTGCCAAGGAAGGTTTAGCCGAATTCGGCGACAACTACCGCATCAACCAGACTGATGATGCCGACGCCTACATGATCCGGTCAGTCGACCTGCACGATCACGTCTTTCCAAAGAATTTGAAGGCGATCGCCCGCTGCGGGGCCGGCTTTAACAACATCCCCCTGGACAAGGCCCTGGAAAACGGGACGGCCGTCTTCAACACGCCAGGCGGCAATGCCAATGCGGTCAAGGAACTGGTTCTGGCTTCAATGATCATTGCCAGCCGGAACATCGTGGCCGCTGCCAATTGGTCAGCCAACGCCAAGCCTGGCGCCGACATCACTCTGCGGACTGAAAAGGAGAAGACCAACTTCAACGGGACTGAGCTGCTGGGCAAGACCGTGGCCGTAATCGGCTTGGGTCACGTCGGCTCATTGGTGGCCAACGCCTGCCTTGACCTGGGGATGAAGGTTGTCGGCTATGACCCATACCTGACCGTTGATGCCGCATGGCGCTTGTCAGACCGCATCAAACGGGCAAGCAGCATTGCTGACGCGGTGACTGACGCTGACTTTGTCACCGTCCACGTGCCAAAGAACGATGAAACCACTGGCTTGATTGCTGACGCCAAGATCGCGCAGATGAAGCCAACTACCATCTTGCTCAACTTCTCCCGTCTGGGAATCGTTGACAACAAGGCGGTCGTCGAAGCCTTGAATGAAGGCCGCCTGGGCAAGTACTACACTGACTTCAGCGATGCAACCATCCTGCACCACGACAACATCGTCATCATGCCGCACATTGGCGGCTCAACCATTGAAGCTGAGATCAACTGTGCCCGGATGGCAGCCCGGGAGACGACCGAATTCTTGGAGACGGGGAACATCAAGAACTCAGTCAACCTGCCTGACGTATCAGCGCCGTTTGAAAGCGACCACCGGATCACCCTGATCCACAAGAACATCCCCAACATGATCGGGCAGATCTCAACCAACCTGGCTGGCCGCGGCATCAACATCGAAAACCTGGTCAACAAGGCCAAGGGCAAGTACGCCTACACGATGATCGACATTGACGAGGTCGACAAGAAGACCCGCGACAGCATCGTGGAAACCTTGAGCGCCATTCCAGCCGTAACCCGCGTCCGCTTCTTGACCCGCGAAAAGTAAGCAAATTCAGCATCAAGCAAAAAGCCTCAGATTCACTAAGAATCTGAGGCTTTTTGTTTTTGCATAAGCTGACTTGAACTAGAATTCCAGTTGGTCAACGTCGATCATCCAAGTGATCCCGATTGCCTTTTCACCCAAGTAGGTCGCGATTACCGGGCTGAATTCATCAGTTTCAAAGACGGCGTTTGGCACTTCAGCCTTGAAGAAGTCGGTGACCTCCTGGGCTTGCGCGGCGTCGTTGGATTGGATGATCAAGATCCGCAGCTTGTCTTCTGAAATGTCCAGGGCCTTGATCTTGGTCAAGGCTTCCTGTTCGATCTTCTTGACCGCCCGCTTCATTGACCGCACCTTGTCATAAGCCACGATCTTGGCTTCATCGTTGAAGGTCAGCAGCGGCTTGATGTTGAGCAAGGAGCCAATGAAGGCACTGGCGTTGCTCAAGCGTCCGCCCCGGCTCAAGTTGTTCAAGTCGTCGACGATGAAGAGCTCATCGATCGTTGAACGGATTTCCGCCAATTTGGCCACGATCTCCTCTGGGGTGTAGGTCCCCTTCGCGATCATCTTGGCAGCTGCCAAGACCTGATAGCCTTGCAGGCGGATAGTGATCTGTGAGTCAACAGGGTACAGGTTGTATTCAGGGTTGCTTTGCTTGATTCCCATCAAAGTGCTGTATGAGCCGGAAATCCCGCTGGACAGGCAGATGTAGATGATCGCTTCATAGCCTTCAGCATGCAGCTGGTCAAAAGTGCTGATCAAATCCCCCATCTTTGGCTGTGAAGTTGATGGGAAGCCAGCACCGTTTCTTTGCGATTCAAAAAGCTGTTCCGGCGTAATGTCAACGCCTTCCAGGTATTCCTTGCCGTCGATGTAGATTGGAATTGGAATTACCTTAATATTGTTTTCCGCGGCCTCTTCTTTGGTCAAGTTTGCGGTGCTGTCAGTGACTAATGCGATTTTCATTGCTAATCCTTCCGTACGTAGTTTCGTAAGATGATTATAGCATAAAAAATTGTCCAGCAACACACGCGATATGTATCTATAGCCTGCTTTTTACAGTTATTGTGGCCGCGGCTATGATATGGCTGCTAGCCGCAGGCATCAAGGGGCGCGAAAGTGGACTTAAAAGTCCCCTTTTGCTAAAATTAATATTTGATTGCAAAAAATGCGCTTTAAACTGCTTTTTCTCAGCAAATTGGCAACTCAAGCATGTTTATGAATTATTATGAGGTGATTTGATGGCTTTTGATGGCTTATTTATCCACAGTCTGCTCAAAGAACTGACGCCCCAGATTATTGACGGACGCCTGTCCAAGATTTACCAGCCCTTCAACAACGATGTGGTTCTGGTCTTCAGAAAAGACCGCAAGAACCGTCAGCTCTTGATCTCTGCTAACCCTGAGTATCCACGCGTCTACCTGACTAAGGAAGCTTTCTCCAACCCCGATGTGGCTCCCCTCTTTGTCATGGTCCTGCGCAAGTACCTAGAAGGGTCAGTCCTGCAAGGCATCGAGCAGGTCGGCTTAAGCCGGATCATCAACTTCTCCTTCTCTGGCCGCAATGAGCTGGGGGATGAGATGCAGCTGGTCCTGTCAGTTGAGCTGATGGGCCGCCACTCAAACGTCATTCTTTACAACAATCAGGATGGCAAGATCATCGACCTGCTCAAGCGGATCAACCCTGACGAAAACCGGGTCCGCCTCCTTCTGCCCAAGGCCAAGTATGAGCTGCCGCCGCTCAATCCTGGCGTCAATGGCTTTCAGCTCAGCGAAGCTGCTTTTAAGCAGCTCAAGCAAAAGTACCCGGACCCAGCCGACTTTGCCAAGCAGATGGATGGACTGGACGGCGATGACCGCAAAGAACTGACCGGTTACCTGGAAGACGACTTTTCCTATGGCTCCTTGAAGATCTTCTACCAGCAGTTTGAATCTCCCCGGGCTTTCGTCCTCCTTACTCCGCGCCACAAGCGCCGCATCTACCCCTACCTTCCCTACCACTTGGAAATGACCAAGGAGAGCTCTGCCAGCCAGCTCAACGAGGCTCTGGATGATTTCTACGCCTACCAGGCCAACCGGGACTGGGTCAAGCAGCGCTCCCAGCAAATTGAGCGCGTCGTCAGCAACGAGCGCAAGAAGCTGAGCAAAAAGATTGGCAAGCTAAACAAGCAGCTGGCCGCCGCTGAAAATTCGGAAAACCTCAGAATCAGCGGGGAGCTGCTGACGGCCTACTTGAATCAAGTCAAGCCGGGGATGACCAAGATCGACCTGCCAAACTATTATGAAAACAACTCGCCAATGACGATCAAGCTTGATCCTGCCTTGCCGCCGCAAAAGAACGCCCAGAAATACTTCAAGCGCTACAAGAAGATGCGTGACTCCATCAAGCACGTGCAAGAGCAGATCGCCATTTCTGAAGACAGCCTGCGCTATCTGGATTCCGTACAGACGGAAATCGACAACGCCGATCCCCAGGACATTGACCAAATCAAGGATGAGCTGGTCGCCCAAGGCTATCTCAAGCAAACGCAAAGAAAGCAGCGCCGGCGCAAGATCAGCGAAAAAAATTTGGCCAAGTTCACCCTGTCCGATGGCAAGCAGCTGCTGGTGGGCAAGAACAACCTGCAAAACGACTGGCTGACTTTAAAGAAGGCCGACAAGCGCGACTACTGGTTCCACGTCAAGAACATCCCTGGCTCCCACGTGATCCTGCAAGACAGCCAGCCGACTGAGCAAGACATCAAGGAAGCAGCCGAAATCGCCGCTTACTTCTCCAAGGCCAGACATGGCTCCCACGTCCAAGTCGACTATATTCAGGTCAAGCGGATCAAGAAGCCAAATGGCGCCAAGCCTGGCTTCGTCATCTACACCGGGCAGAACTCAATTGAAGTCACGCCCGATGAAGAAGCGATCCTGGCTAAGAAAGCGAAAGACTAAAACAAAAGCATTGCATGCAAAAACGTCACTGAGCAAAGCTCAGTGACGTTTTTGTTCACTCTTTAGCTAGCGGTTAGCGCTCCTAGTTCTTGAAGCTGTGAACTGGGGCAGGAATCCGGCCGCCGCGGTGGATCATCTTAGCGCTTGATTCCTTGTGCACCGGCATGATTGGCGCGTAGCCAAAGAGGCCGCCAAATTCGATGGAGTCGCCCACGTCCTTGCCCGGGACCGGAATGACCCGGACGGCAGTGGTCTTGTTGTTGATCATCCCGATCGCTGCCTCATCGGCAATCATGGCACTGATCGTCTCGCTTGGGGTGTCCCCTGGCACGGCAATCATGTCCAGGCCAACAGAGCAGACGGCCGTCATGGCTTCCAGCTTGTCAACCGTCAGGATGCCCTTTTCAGCCGCCGCGATCATGCCGGCATCTTCTGATTCTGGAATGAAGGCGCCGGACAAGCCGCCAACGTGAGAGCAGGCCATAATGCCGCCCTTCTTGACGGCGTCGTTCAGCATGGCCAAAGCCGCCGTGGTGCCATGGGTCCCGACTGATTCCAAGCCAATCTCTTCCAGAATGTTGGCAACTGAGTCGCCTTGCGCTGGCGTTGGCGCCAGTGACAAGTCCACGATCCCAAAGTCAACGCCCAGACGCTTGGAAGCTTCCTGGCCCACCAATTGCCCCATTCTGGTCACCTTGAAGGCAGTCTGCTTGATAGTCTCGGCCACCACGTCCATTGATTCCCCGCGGACCTTTTCCAAAGCCGTCTTGACCACGCCAGGGCCGGAGACGCCGACGTTCAAAGCCACGTCTGCTTCCCCTACCCCGTGGAAGCCACCGGCCATGAACGGGTTGTCTTCAACGGCGTTGCAGAAGATGACCAGGTTGCCGTTTTGCAGAGGGTTGATCTTTTCATTTTGAATGACGATGTCGCCCATTTGGGCAACGGCATCCATGTTGATCCCGCTTCTGGTAGAGCCGACGTTAACGCTGGCACAGACGCGCTCAGTCTCAGCTAAGGCTTGGGGAATGGATTCGATCAAGACCCGGTCCCCGCTTTGGTAGCCCTTGTGCACCAAGGCGGAAAAGCCGCCGATCAGGTCCACGCCAACGGCCTTGGCCGCCTTGTCCAAGGTAATGGCATACTTGACGTAGTCCTTGTCGCCTGAAGCCGCGGCAATCAAGGCAATCGGCGTGACCGTGATCCGCTTGTTGGCGATCGGGATTCCGTATTCGGTTTCCAGATCCTTGGCTACCTTGACCAGGTTCTCCGCCTTGGACGTAATCTTGTCATAAATCTTTTGGCAGGCGTGGTCGCTGTCGCTGTCAATACAGTCAAGCAAGGAAATCCCCATCGTGGTCGTCCGCAAGTCGAGGTTTTCATTGTCGATCATATTGACCGTTTCCATAATGCGGCGAATGTCCATTAGTCCAGACCTCCACTCAATTCATGCATGGCAGCGTACATCTTTTCGTTGCGGATGTTGATTTCAACGCCCATCTTCTTGCCCAGGCCGGTCAAGTCGCTGCTTAAGGCTGAGAAGTCAGCGCTGTCGTCAACATCGACAACCATCATCATCGTGAAGTAGCCCTTCATGATCGTCTGTGACAGGTCCAGGATATTGATCCCTCTTTCTGCCAAAAAGGTGCTGACGCCGGCGATAATTCCGGTCTTGTCTTGTCCAACGGTAGTCAAAATTGCTCTCATGAGCCAATGTCCTCCTGAATCATCAAGGAAAAATATAAACGGTAATAACGAAATCAAACAGTGTGATTAAAATAATCTGATATTTTTATTTATAATTATCATACGATTAAATTGGTTGGGTCGTCAAGGCCAGAGACTCCAGAACGTCAAGAATCAGCTGCACCGTCTCCAGACTGGAGAAAACCGGAATGTGGGTTTTTAAGGCCTGGTCTTTGATCTTGATCGAGTCTTCAACAGCCGAGTCCGACAGGTTGACCACGTTGACCACCATCACGATCCGGTGGCTGCGAATTCTTTCCAGCAGATTCCGCGACCCTTCCTGGATTTTGGCGATCACCCCCGTCGTGATCCCAGCTTCCGCTAAAATATTGGCCGTCCCTTCCGTGGCCGTAATCTTGAAGCCCAGGCGGGCAAAGCGCTTGGCCAGGCTGGCCACCTCCTGCTTCTCTTCATCGCTGACGGAGAAGAAGATGGTCCCATAGCTGGGAATGTGGAGCTCGCTGGCTTCATAGCCCTTATAGAGCGCCTTGGCCAATTGGGTGTCCCGGCCCATGACGGCATCAGACGACTTCATCCTTGAGTCAAAAGTATTGTCTGAACTGTAGTTGAGGTAGGAGAAGACCGGCATCTTGACGTGGATGAACTCGTCCATGGGCCAGACTTCGTTTGGATAGCCCAGCTCGCTGATCTTGCATCCAGACAAGACCTTGACGGCATATTCGACCAGGTCCTTGTTCATGGACTTGGACAAAAAGGCCAAGTTGTGGCCGGCGTAAGTCTTGACTTGAAGCAGGTAGGTCTTGTTGCTGGTCACCAGGTAGTGGAGGTTGAAAATTCCCCGCAGCTTAAAGCGGCTGACCACCTTGATCGTCTCTTGCTTCAGCTTTTCGGCTTCTTCTTTGGACAGGTACTGGGGGCCAAAGACCGCGATGGAATCAGACGCGTGCGAGCCTGACTGCTCCAAGTGCTCAACGATCCCCGGGATCGTGACGGATTCGCCATCCGTGATGGCCGTGATTTCATACTTTTTGCCGGAAATAAACTGGGAAACCGTAAACTGGTCAACCTGGTTTTCAGCAAAGTACTTCTCCAAGGCTGGCAGGTCATAGACGACGGCCGACTTTTGCTTGCTCTTGTCGTGAAAGCCCCCGACCAGGACCGGATAGCCAGTCTGCTGGACAAAGTCCAGGACTGCCTGGTACTGGTCCGTAGCCAGGTGCGGCACGGTGTTGACGTCTTCCTGCTTTTCCAAGAACCTGCTTAAAGGCATGATCTTTTCAATATCATGCTGGCCAAACAGCTTGAAGCCGTGGTTCTGCAAGGCGGGACGCAGGGCGGAAACCTGCTTGCCCGAGAACTGGCTGACCACGTCAGTGATCCCCTCTTCCTCGCAGATAGTGATGATGCTGTCCATGTTGATCGGCTCAAAGTAGACCCGGTCAGCCAAGCTGTAGTCCATTGAGGCCGCCTCGTCATTGTTGGACAAGAGAACCGTCTCATAGCCAGCCGCCTTTAAGGCCTTCAGGGCATGGAAGAGCATGTAGTCAAACTCGCTGGTGACGGAAACCTGAAATGGCAGCATCCCCAACACCAAGACCTTCGGTTTGCCTTGCTCCTCGTGCTTGAAGTCAAGCTCGCTTTCCACCCCGTAGGTCTGGTAGTAGACCTTCACTTTCGGCTGGTAGACCCCAGCGCTGTCGTCAATGGCAGAGAAGGCCGGCACAACCCCCTTCTCTTTCAAGAGCGGGTAGACGTCATGGACGTCCATGCCCGTCAATTTGGCCAACAGGTCGCTTGAAAAGCCCCGGATCTTGGCCTTCAGCAGGAGGTCATGGTCCAGCTCCTTGGCATGCTTGATGTCCCGCCCAATCTTGATCAGGTACTTCAGCTTCTGGTAATAGACGGGGTGGATATTCAGGGCATTTGACAGCTTTTGGTAGCTGATATCCTTATAAAGGGCCGCCAGCAGCTGGATGACGTGCATTTCGGTCGGGTGGGTCAAGTCGCTGAGAATCTCGTCTTCGCTCTTTTGACTTTCGCTGACAAAAGCCGACCACATCAATTCCAGGTCATTTGAAGAAATCAAGGCCTTGAAAAAGGCACTTTCAAAGTTGCGGCCAATTCCCACGGCTTCCCCCGTTGACTGCATCCGCTTGCCCAATTGGTAGTGGTTGTAGCCGGTCTTGGCAAAAGACCAGAATGGCACCTTGATGCTGACCGCGTCCCAGACTGGCTCAATTGCCGCGCAGAGATCGGTTGCCGGATCGGTAATTTCGTTCAAGCGGTAGCCGATGGCAATCTTGGCCAGGACGTAGCCAATGCTGTAGAGGCTGCTCTTCTGGTCAAAGACGGCCGTTCGGGTCAAGCGCGGCTTGACGGCCAGGACCTTGCGGGTCATTTCCGTCCCATGGTGGGCAACGGCAAAGTGCACGCTCAAAAAACCGACCAGCTTCAAGGAATTGGCGATTTTCTGGGCATCTGCCCGGAGCAGCTGGACCTGGTCATTGTTCAAAGTCAGCAGCGGCTTGACCAAGACGCTGTCGCCAGAATCGATGCCAACCGGCTCAAGCGACCCAGTCGCCCCGACGAAGCAGAAGTTGCCGTCCTCATCGCGCAGCAGGTCAACGATGACTTCTTCCCAGTTGGACAAGTCTTCCGTCATCCGGTAGCTGGTGGTCTTAAAGTCCTTATCCAGGCTTTCCTGCCAAAGGTACTTGGCCAAGTCCTGACTGCTTTTGAAGCTGATGTGCTGGTCATGCTCATAGAAGTACTTCTTAGTCAGAAGAATTGGAAAGTCCAGCTTGTTCTCCAGCTGCTCAGCCAGGTGCTCATCGTTCTTCAAGCCAAGGGAGTCCAAAAACCAAGACTGGCCTATCGGCAGATGGTTGGCTTCCAGGAACTTGGCCCGCTTTTGCGGGTTGTTCATGGCAATTCCTTTTTCATTGATGGTCAAGACCCGGATCTGCATCCGGCTCAAGATCCCATCGGCCAAGAGCTTCTTGGTGACGTCCAAAGCCGTCAGGGAGCCATAGGCAGTCATGATGGCGTCTGGCTCTTCCATGCGCAGGATGCGCTTTAAGAAGTCCAGGGTCATCGGCTCCAAATAGACCGTAAGGCCTGGCATGGAGTCAGTTGAGACGCTGGCCGGGTTTGGATTGACCAGAACTACCTGGATGTCATCCTCAAGCAGGGCCTGAATGGCCGACCTGGTCAGCAGGTCAGTGTTGGCCACGTTGCCAGCAAGGGCTGAGCCTGCGCCGATGATCAAAATCTTGTTTAATTCATTTTCACGGGGCATTATTTCACCAGCTTCAGAAATTCATCAAAAATGGCATGGCCATCGCTCGTTCCCGGTGCGCCTTCAGGGTTGAAGGCCACCGCTACCAGCTTGCTTTTTTCAGAGATAAAGCCGGCCAGCAGGTCAGAATGCAGGTCATAGAATTCTTCATCCACCTGCACGTCGGAATCGTCAGGGAGCACCAGCTGGCCGATGTTCATGGACGTTTGCCAGATTCTGGGCTCCTTCTGGCTGATCACCGGGAAATTGCTGCCATTCTGGTAGCGCGGCAGATCAACCAGGTTCAGATCCAGGTAGGCGGAAATAGCCAAAAAGCCCAGGCCGATGCCCAAGATTGGGAGCTGGCCCAGGTATTCGTCCAGGATTGGCTGCAAGTATGGGAGCACCTCCTTGGCCAGGCTGGGGCCATTGGAGATCACGATCCCGTCAGGCCGCAGGCTCTTGATGTCGCGTACCTTGGCATTGTATGGCAGAACGTTGGCGTTGACTTGCCGCAGGGACAATTCCCGCAGCATGGAGTGCTTGAGCCCCAGGTCGATAATGGCCAAAGTCTTGCCTACGTTTGGCGCGGCATAGGCATTTTTGGTGGAGACCAGGGTCGTCTTGTTCTTAGGCAACACCAAAGCCCTGATCTGGTCAAAAGCATGCTCGTCATTGGTATCCATGATCGAGGCCTTGAGCTTGGCATTGGAGCGCAGCTTGCGCACCAATGCCCGGGTATCGACGTTAAAAATTGCCGGGACACCCTTCTCTTTCAGAAAGTCGCCCAAAGACTGAAAAGTGTCGTTATCGGTGATGTTCAAGGCCACGTCATTGGCAATCACCCCGCGCACGCTGGGCTGAATGCTTTCGTAGTCGACGGCGTTGATGCCGTTGCTGCCGATCATTGGCGTCGTGAACACCAGAATCTTGCCGGCATTGGCTGGATCAGTCAAGACTTCCTGGTAGCCAAAATTGCTGGTTTGGATCGCCAATTCGCCCGTAGCCGTAATTGGCGCGCCTATCCCATCGCCAACATAGGAAGTGCCGTCTTCAAGAATCAGATAGCGTTTCATGCTTGCTTTACTCGCTTCTTTCTAAGCTCGGCCACCGTGTCTTGGAAGAGCTTCGGCGGCTCAACGGAAAATTCCAGCCACTTGCCGCTTGTAGGCTGCTTAAAGCCCAGGACGGCGGCATGCAGGAACTGCCCTGCCCCAGGCAGCGTTTTTCTTGGACCATACAAAGGGTCACCCGCTAAGGGGTGACCGATGTAGTCCATGTGGACTCTGATCTGGTGGGTCCGGCCCGTCTCCAGCTGGCATTGGATCAGGCTGTAGCCTGGATACTGCTCCAAGACCTTGAAGTGGGTCACGGCAGGCTTGCCGTTTTCGACAACCGCCATTTGCTTGCGGTCGCGGGGATTGCGCCCGATTGGCGCGTCAATCGTTCCAGCTTCCTCGCTGAAATTGCCATGAACGATCGCCAAATAGAGTCGTTTGTTGCTCTTGGCGGCCAGCTGGGCCTCCAAGGATTCGCGCGCCTTGGCATTCTTGGCAACCATCAACAACCCTGACGTGTCTTTGTCAATCCGGTGGACGATCCCAGGGCGAAAGCCCTCGGGACTGGCCGCCAAGTCCTTGGTATGGTAGAGCAGGGCATTGACTAAGGTGTGGTCCGGATGGCCAGCAGCGGGATGGACAACCATGCCTTGCGGCTTGTTGACCACGATCACGTCTTCATCCTCATAAACGATGTCCAAGGGGATGTTTTCGGCTTCTACCTGCAGGGCTTCCAAAGGCGGCACGTCAACGGAGATTTGATCCCCTGCCTCCACCTTGTAAGCCACTTTGGTCTGCTTGCCATTGACCAAAATCTTCCCAGCCTGAACCAATTCCTTGATTCTGGTCCTGGAGAGCTCAGTCACCTGCTCGGCAACATATTTGTCGAGACGGACGCCGCCCTTGGCTGCCGTCAAATCATAATGGGCAGTCATTAGTCGTCCTCTCTTTCAAAAAACAGCAAGTAACAGAAAATCATGATCACTCCAACGGTAATGGCTGAGTCAGCCAGGTTGAAGATGTTGAAGCGGACAAAGTCCAAGTCGATCATGTCAATGACGTACTTCAAGTGGAGGCGGTCAATCAGGTTGCCAATGATCCCTCCCAGAACAAAGACCAGGCCGGACTTAAAGAGCCAGTGGTCATATTTCTTGTTGAAGTAGAAGTACAAAACGACGCCGATCGCGGCGATGCTGACCAGATAGAAGAACCACATCTGCCCGGACAAAACGTTCCATGCCGCCCCATTGTTCCTGACGTAGGTAAAAGAAAACAGGCCTGGCAAAACGTCATGGCTTTCGCCAACTTGGTAGTTGGTTACGATGTAGTACTTCAGCCATTGGTCACCAGCAGCAATCAAAGCTGCCACAATTAATCCGATTACTTGCATTAATCCTCATTTCTAGAAGAGGCCGCTGATCTTGCCGTTGTCGTCAACGTCAATATCCAAGGCAGCTGGGTGCTTTGGCAGACCTGGCATGTCCAGGATGTGGCCCGTAGATACGACTACGAAGCCGGCGCCATTGCGCAGGCTGATGCTCTTGACGTGCAGGGTAAAGTCAGTTGGAGCACCAAGTTCCTTGGCATTGTCGCTAAAGCTGTATTGAGTCTTAGCGATAATGACCGGGAGCTTGTCCTTGCCCATCTTTTGCAAGCGGGCCAGCTGCTTTTCGGCCTTTTCGGTATATTCAACTTGCCCAGCGTGGTAGATGCGCTTGGCAACTTTTTCTACTTTGGTCTTTAAATCATCATCTTCATTATAGCTTGGAACCAGGTCATAATCACTAGCATCAGCCAATTTAACCAGAGTTTCCGCAGCCTTGACCGCACCCTTTGAGCCTTCGTCATGGGCAGTAACGACTTCGCATGGATGCCCTTCATCATTGATCAGCTTCTTGAGCAGGTCTAGCTCGGCTGGCGTGTCGGTTGGGAACTTGTTAATGACCACCAGCAAAGGAATCCCGTATGAAGCAACGTTGGCCATGTGCCGCTGCAGGTTGGCAAAGCCTTCCTTAAGTGAGTCCAGGTTTTCTTCCTTCAAGTGGTCGGTTGACTTTTCAGCTTGGTACTTCAAGGCCCGAACCGTAGCGACCATGACGGCGGCATCTGGCTTCTTTTCCAGCTTGGTTGATACGAAGTCCAGGAACTTTTGTCCACCAAGGTCGGAACCAAAGCCGGCTTCTGAAAGCACGTAGTCGCTCAGGTGCAAGGCCAGGTTGGTTGAGATGATGGAGTTGTTGCCGTGGGCAATGTTGGCAAATGGACCGCCGTGCACGAAGGCTGGCGTGTGTTCCAGAGTTTGAACCAGGTTTGGCTTCAAGGCAGTTGACAGCAAGGCGGCAATTGCCCCTTGGAAGCCAAGATCCTTGACGAAGACTGGCTTGTCTTCAGTCGTGTAGCCGACCAGAATTTCGCCGATTCTGTGCTTCAAGTCGGCAATGTCCTTGGACAGGCACAAGATGGCCATCAATTCGTGGCCAACAGTCAGCTGGAAGCTGGCTGGGCGTTCAACGCCGTTGAACTTGGAGCCTTGGCCAATGGTAATCTTGCGCAGGGTCCGGTCGTTGACGTCCAAGCCACGCTTGATGACGATCTTTTCCGGGTCAAGGCCGATTTCATTGCCTTGGTAGATGTAGTTGTCAACCAGGGCGGCCAGGTTGTCGATCGCGGAAGTCAAAGCGTGCATGTCACCAGTGAAGTGCAGGTTGATGTCTTCCATTGGAATGACTTGAGCGTAGCCACCACCAGCGGCGCCGCCCTTCATCCCGAAGACTGGACCCATTGATGGCTCACGCAAGGCAATGAAGGCCTTCTTGTGAAGCTGGTTGTTGATGGCATCCCCCAAGCCAATGGTCATGGTTGACTTGCCTTCGCCGGCTGGAGTTGGTGAAATTGAGGTGACCAGGATCAGCTTGCCCAAGTGACCGTTCTTTTCGAACTTTTGGATGGCTGGCCAGTTGATCTTGGCCTTGTCGCTGCCATATTGCTGCAGGTCGGCTTCAGTCAAGCCAAGCTTGGCGGCAACATCCTTAATTGGCAATTCATTGGCTTCAGCTGCTTGTGCGATTTCAATATCTGACTTCATTATTTTGATCCACGCTTTCTATGAAAAACAACATAATCAATCGTTTGGTGCTTGGAGACTTGGGCCCGATAGACACGAAACGACTTCCAACGAGCTAGCAAAACTGGCTTGCGATCCAGGACGACCGTCTTCTGGTAGGGCAGGCGCAGGCGCGCCGGCTCTTCCAAGGCGATGTAGGAGCAGTTCCAAGTGTAGACAAGCAAAAGGGCAAAGATCGCGAAAGTCAAGACCATCGGCGGGTTGACAAAGGCCGTTCCTTCCAGGCAGAAAACGATTGCCAGAAACAAAACGCAAAGCAGCCAGCTGTAGTAGATGACTCCCATGTTGCCAAGGAAAATAATGTGCTTCTTCATGAAATACTCCTTGTCGCTAGATAAGTTTGATTATAACAAAAAAAGTCGGTTTGTTAAGGATTTAGTGCAATTGTGATTGAAAATATGGTGATTTATTCAGAAAGTAAAGAAATTCGTGAACGATTCTTTCAGCAGGTGGGTGAAATGGTCGCGATTGATAGCTGACTTTTCAATAATTTTTAATGCTTCCGGTTGGCCCAGAACTGGTAGAAGTCGACGCGCAGATTGCCGTTGTAAAGCTTGCGCTTCTTGGTCGCCTTCTTGCCAAAGAACTTTTCAAAGTCCGGATCAGCCGTCAAGTAGTATTGGCTGAAGGAGTCAAGCGGGCGCAGCACCTCGCCCATCTGGACGTAGAGCTTCTCAGCCCCCTCCTTGTCCTTGAGCCGCTTGCCGTATGGGGGGTTGGAAACGATTACCCCGTTTTCAAGCTCAGTCGTAAAGTCCTTTACGGCGACCTGCTTGAAGCGGATGTCCTGCAAGACCCCGGCATTGTGGGCGTTGAGCTTGGCCACTTCCAGGATGGACTGGTCGATATCGCTGGCTTGAATGGCGGTTTCGCATGGCTTGACCAGGCTCTTGGCCTCCTCCACCATTTCCGGGTGCAGCTTCTGGTCAAACCAGTCAAAGCCGTCAAAAGCAAACTGGCGCCAGGTGCCCGGGGCAATGTTCTTGGCAATCATGGCCGCTTCAATCGGCAAGGTGCCGGACCCGCACATTGGATCAATGAAGGGATGAGTCCCATTGAACGGGGTGAGCTTGATCAGGGAAGCGGCAAAGTTTTCCTTTAATGGCGCCCCGCCGTGCTCAATCCGGTAGCCGCGCTTAAAGAGACTTTCACCGGTCGTGTCCAGGGAAAGGCGGGCAACATCCTTATAGATGTGAACGTCCAGCGTGAAGCGGCTGCCATTTTCCGGCAGCATCCCCCGCCGACGATACTGGGCACTCATCTTGTCTACGATCGCCTTCTTGACGATTGCCTGCACGTCAGGCTCTGAGTGCAGCTTGGAGCGAACTGCCCGCCCCTTGACTGGAAATTCGGCATCGACTGGAAGCAGCTGGGCCCAGTCGAAGGCATAAGTTTCATTGTACAGGGTCTCGAAGTCCTTAGCCGGGAATTCCTTCAAGAGGATCTTGACCCGGTCGGCCGTTCTCAGCCAAAGGTTGCAGCGGACGATGTCGGCCTGGCTGCCTTTGAAAAAGACCCGGCCGTTCTCAGACCGCGTCTCATAGCCCAGGCTCTGCAGCTCCTTGGCAACGACGCTTTCAAAACCCGCCCCCATCGTGGCGTATAATGTGTATTCTTCCATGTATGATCTTTCCTGTTCTTTTATCAGCGCTAATGCTTGGCAAAATGCCAAAAACGTTTCCATCTGTTCTTTAGTATAACGAACTTTGGGGCAAAAGAGAAAGCTGACGACCGACTCTTAGCAAAAATAAAACAATCTGTCCCAAATGCTTTTTGCCCATAAAAAAAGTTGGACTTCCGAAGAAGCCCAACTCTGCCTTGCAAATTTCTATAAGCCACGTTTTGTTCCAGCAACCATTTGGCACTAGTTGCCTTCAGCAGCCATCTATCTCTACCGTAGTAGTCCAGCTTTTAGTTCAGTTACCTAAGCTGAGACGCCCCTACCAAAAATTTTGGGTTACACGCTCGCAGGGTTTACCTCGTTCCACCAAGCCGGTTTCCCGACTTGCTCCGTCACTGTGGCACTTTCCAGGATAGTCACGCGTGGCCTTGCGGCTTTAGCGCTTTTTCCGCCGTGAAGTCAATTGACTTCCTCCAGCTTATTGGGCTGAATACGATCACTACGAGCATCGCAGCTCGTGCGTGCGTGGACTTTCCTCAGCCGGCTCAAGGCCGGCCGCGACTGCTCAAAATCTGCAACGTTTTAATTATAACAAAAATTCTTACTTTTGTAAGTCCTGAATTCCATAAACTCTTTGTTCCAGGTTGTAAACCTTGCGTTCCAAAGTGGACAGGCGCTGAATAATTGCCATATTGGTTGAAATTTCACCATTGCCCGTCGCAGCCACGCTGTTGAAGCTGCTGCCAAAGCCGCCGCGCTGTGAAGTTGGCGTGTAGGTCTTGACTTCTTCTTCACCGACCTGCGAATCCAGGTTCTCAGTCGTCGCGCTTGCTGGCACTTTAGCCCGGCTGGCGATGGCTTGGCTGGCCTTTTGGTTGGCCAAGGCGACCTCTGACTTGGCCTGCTTCTGTGCTTCGATTACCTTGCCCTGCAGCTCACCGATCTGCCCATAAAGGTCTTCGATGATGCTCTGGAAGGTTTCGTAGTCAGCAATGATCTGGTCCAGGTATGAATCGACTTCGTCTGGATCGTAGCCCTTGACCTTGCTTCTGAATTGCTTCTTGAGAATGTCCTGTGCGGACAGCTTAACATCATTTAAATCTGCCATTAAAATTGACTCCTTTATACACAAACAATTCTATCAAAAAGGGGCTATGTAAAAAAGGACAAAAATGTTAAATTTTACCTCTTTTTTACCATTTACGGTGGCTTTCTTCATATTCGTTTGCCGCGTCCTCCAGATCGTACATGTCAATCAGGTCTAAAGGATAGTCATCGTTGCCGTCATCCTCGTATTGCTTGACCATGTCATAGTCAAAGCGGGTCTTGCCTGGATGCTCCGGGTCATAGACCATCATCGCCCGGTCGGTATGGTCAAACATGAAATGCTGGTAGGCCCGCAGCTGTCCGCCATTCCGGTAGTCCTCGCGGGAAGTTGGGGCGAAAAAGTCGACCTGGTCTCTAAGCTCCTGGAATTTCAGCTGATTGCCCTCGCTCCAGCGGGAGGAAAAATTCATATAAGGCACCATCATTGCCACGCGCAGGTCGTATTCCGCCCGCAGCTCCAGAGCAGTTTCAACCGTCCACTGCTCAACGCCCAGCTGCCCGCCGGTGATCACCCAGTCAAGCTGCCCGTCTTCCAGCAGCTGCCTTAAATAGTTCTTGATGGCATATTTGATCACGGTGATTTTCGGATCCTTGTCCCCAAAGGTCCCCAGCTCATAATTCCGGTAGCCGGTCACCCAAATTCGCTGCATGCTCTGCCCCCTTTTCTTGCCCGTTGCTTATTTTTTCAGGGCGTCTGGTCCGTTTTTGCCACGGCTTTCTTGTACAATATTACTATCACCTATTGTAACATGATGGAAACTAGCGGCGGGAGGTCGATTAGTTTTCTCAACTTTTTATTGTTATAATGTCTTGCAGGAGTGAATTGCAATGGTAAAGTACCCAACCGGTTCTGCCGTTCCCTACCGGGCATCCGCGCCAAAAGATCGGGGCTTTTGGAAGAAAGCCGGCAAGCGGGCCAGTTTTTCTGACCGCGGGATGACCTTGGAGCAGCAGATCAATGAATCGAATCAATACTACCTGAACGAGGCTGTCGCCGTCGTCCACAAAAAGCCGACCCCGATCCAGATCGTGAAAGTCGACTATCCCAAGCGCTCCAAGGCGGTGATTCGCGAAGCCTACTTCCGCCAGGCTTCCACGACCGACTACAACGGCGTCTACCGGGGCTACTATCTGGACTTTGAAGCCAAGGAAACCCAGAACAAGACTTCCTTTCCTTTAAAGAACTTCCATGAGCACCAGATCGTTCACTTGCACCAATGTTTACAACAGGATGGAATTTGTTTTGCAATTATCGGCTTTATGACCCTTGAGCGCTATTTTGTGACTCCGGCCACTTTTTTGATCAAATGCTGGAATGATTGGCAGAAAAATGGCAAGAGCTCAATGAGCCTGGAGGAGATCGAAGCCAATTCCATTGAAATTAAAAGCGGATTTCGGCCAGCCCTGCCCTACATCGACGCGGTTGACCAAATCATAGCAGATAGGAACAAACAGTAATGGCAACAAATAATTCAAACCAAGAAAACACCCGGATGGCTCGCTTTCACAAGGGCGAATCCAAGAAGAAGCGCAATCCTGTTCTGCAGGTCCTGAAATGGCTTCTCCTGATCGTCCTCCTGACGGTCGTGTCCGGCGTCGGCGTTTTTGCCTTCTACGCCAAAGACGCGCCAAGCATCAGCACTGAAAAGCTGCAAAGCGGTGGTACCTCCAGCTTTTATACCACTAATGGCAAGTTCTTGATGTCAATCGGGTCGCAGACGCGGGTCTATGCCAAGAGCAAAGACATCCCGCAGACGCTCAAAGATGCAGTCGTCTCGATTGAAGACAAGCGCTTCTATGAAGAAAAGGTCGGCCTGGACCCAATCAGAATCGTGGGTTCCCTCTTGACCAACGTCAAGAGCCAGGGCATCGCGGCCGGCGGCTCAACCATCACCCAGCAGCTGGTCAAGCTGACCTGCTTTTCAACGGCTACCTCCCAGCGGACCCTGTCCAGAAAGGCCCAGGAAGCCTGGCTGGCCATGAAGGTCGAACGGGAGTATTCCAAGGATCAGATCCTGGAATTCTACATCAACAAGGTCTTCATGAATTACGGGACCTACGGGATGGCTACCGCGGCCAACTATTACTATGGCAAGAAGCTCAAGCAGCTTGACTTGGCCCAGCTGGCCTTGCTGGCGGGGATGCCAAACGCTCCGGTCGCCTACAATCCTTACCTGTACCCGGCCAAGGCTAAGTACAGAAGAGACCTGGTCCTGCAGGCCATGTACGAGAACAAGAAGATCACCAAGAAGCAGCTGACCGCCGCCAAGAAGGAAAACGTCCAGACTGGCTTGAAGAAGCACTCTTCAACGAACGAGTCCAAGCTGCGCCAGGTTGACGATGCTTATATCAAAGAAGCAATTGCTGAAGTTCAGGCCGATGGCTTCGACCCGTACAACGACAACCTGAAGATTACCTTGAACATCGACCAAAAGGCCCAAAACAAGCTTTATTCTCTGGCTAACGGTGGCAGCGTCCCATTCACCAGCAAGAAGATGCAGGTCGGGGCCACCGTGGTCAACCCTAAGAACGGGCACGTCGTGGCCATCCTTGGGGGCCGGCACCTGCCAGCCGTGCAACTGGGCCTGGACCGGGCAGTGCAAACGGGCCGCTCTACCGGGTCCACCATCAAGCCGGTCCTGGACTACGCGCCAGCGATCGAATATCTGAACTGGCCTACCAGCCACATCGTGCAAGATACCAAGTACGTCTACCCTGGGACCAGCATCCAGCTGTACGACTGGGACAACTCCTACCAAGGGGCCATGAGCATGCGCTATGCCTTGATTCAGTCAAGAAACGTTCCGGCCGTCCGGACTTTGGACGAAGTCGGCATCAACCGGGCTAAATTGTTTGCCCGCAAGCTTGGCGTCAACATCAGCTCCAGCGCCGGCTTGTCCACGGCGATCGGGGCAGATGCCTCCTCCTTGCAGATGGCCGGTGCTTACGCTGCCTTTGCTACGGAAGGGATCTACCGCAAGCCGCGCTTCGTTTCAAAGATCGAAACGGCTGACGGACAGACCCGAAACTACAACTCCAAGGGCGTCCGGGTCATGAAGAAGTCAACTGCCTACATGATCACCGACATGCTTAAGGGCGTGTTTACTTCCGGGAGTGGCACCGAAGCCAAGGTTTCTGGCCTCTACGAAGCCGGAAAGACCGGGACGGTCAAGTATTCCGACGATGAGCTGGTCAAATACCCGTCTTACAGCTCAACGCCAAAGGACGCCTGGTTCAACGGCTACACCAAGGAATATGCCATCAGCATCTGGACTGGCTATGACAACTTGAAGGACGGGACGATCTCTGGGGTTGGCCAATATTCCGCCCAGATCCTGTATAAGTACTTGATGGCCTACTTGATGCGCAATACCACTTCAACTGACTGGGACAAGCCGTCAACGGTCCTTAAGCGCCGTATCGTCAAGAACAGCGAGGACACGGTAGCCAAGTCTGGCCAGTCCTACACTTGGGAGCTCTTCGTCAAAGGCTACGCGCCGGCTGATAAAGAGTATGCCGGCTCAACTGGCACCACTTCTGGAACTTCATCGTCAGCGGTTTCCAGCGTCAAGCACAGCTCAAGCTCTGCTAAAGCCGGCTCGAGCTCTTCTTCAAGGACCAAGGCATCCTCGTCTAGCTCATCGAGTGCATCCAGTTCAAGCAAGACTTCCTCACCCAGTCAAAGCAGCCAGTCATCAAAGACTGAGTCGTCAAAACAAGATGAAGGCAACAACGACAATAACAAGCAAGCTGACAATAAGCAGGACAATTAGCGCCCTGCTGCCTGGCAGGCCGAAAGGCCGGCCAGGCTTTTTCTTTATATTTTGAGAAATAGTAATGATATCCAACCGCTTTCTGCCGCGTTTGCGTTAAAATAGAAAGTGAACTGAAACATATTCAGAAACATAGTCATTTACGAAAGCAAAAGGAGCTATTTTTATGACCAAAATTGCCATGTATAACGTCAGTCCGGTCGAAGTGCCATATATCGACGACTGGGCCAAGAAGAACGACGTGGAAGTCAAGACGACCGACAAACCGCTGACCAGCGAAAACGTTGACCTGGCCGCAGGCTGCAGCAGCATTTCCCTGAAGCCGCTGGGCCCAATCACGGAAGAAATCGTCTACCAGAAGCTGCATGAATTCGGGGTCAAGTGCATTGGCCTGCGCATCGTTGGCTTCAACACCATCAACTTCGACTTCACCAAGAAATACGACCTGCTGGTAACCAACGTGCCGGTCTACTCCCCGCGGGCAATCGCTGAAATGACGGTCACCCAGGCCATGTACCTCTTGCGCAAGATCGGCGTCTTCCGCTACCGGATGGACCATGACCACGACTTTACCTGGCCAGGCGACTTAATTAGCAACGAAATCTACAACCTAACCGTCGGCTTGATCGGGGTGGGCCATATCGGCAGCGCCGTTGCCCAGATCTTCTCAGCCATGGGCGCCAAGGTGATTGCCTATGACGTGGCCTACAACCCTGAGTTTGAGCCATTTTTGACCTACACTGACTTTGACACGGTCTTAAAGGAAGCCGACATCGTTTCCCTGCACACGCCCCTCTTCCCGTCAACGGAGAACATGATCGGTGAAAAGCAGCTTAAGGAAATGAAAAAGTCAGCCTACTTGATCAACTGTGCCCGCGGCGAGCTGGTTGACACCAAGGCCTTGATCAAAGCCTTAAAAGCAGGCGAGATCGCGGGTGCTGGCCTGGACACCCTGGCTAAGGAAAGCAGCTACTTCGGCCACAAGAACGTCAGCGAAGATGACATTCCAGAAGACTACAAGACCCTGGCAAAGATGCCAAACGTCGTGATCACCCCGCACTCAGCCTTTTACACCAAGACTTCCATCCGCAACATGGTGCAGATCTGCCTGAACGACCAATTGACCATTGCCAAGGGCGGCCGGCCAAGAACCATCGTCAACCAGTAAAATTTAGCTATAATGCCAAAAAGACCGTTAGAAGCAGCTTCTAACGGTCTTTTATCGTTTGTGACTATTTTTAGTTTTTACTTCAGATAGGCATATGGATCCGGATTCTTGGCCCGGGCGGGCATTGTGTAGCGGCCAAAGAGAATCATCGCATGGTGGGTGTGGATCCACTCTTCTTCTGGGAGCAGCTCCTCCAGCCGGTGCTCGATTGCCAGGGGCTTGGCGTCCTCCGGCACGATCTTGAACTTTTTGGAAATCCGCGCCACGTGCGTATCCACCGCAATCGCGGGTACGCCCCAGCCTTCGGCCAAAACGACATTGGCCGTTTTGTTGCCAACGCCTGGCAGGCGGAGCAGATCAGCCTTATTGCCGGGAACCTCGCCGCCGTAATCATCAACCAGCATCTGGGCCATTTCTTTAAGGTGCTTGGCCTTGGAATGATACAGGCCAAGCTGGGAGATATCAGCTTCAATAGCCGTGACTGGCGCTTGGGCCAGCTTTTCCGGACTAGGGAAATCGCTGAAAAGACGAGGCGTTACCCGGTTGACCATCTTGTCAGTCGTCTGAGCGCTCATCAAGACGGCGCACAGCAGCTGAAACTTGTTTTCCCAGTGCAGCTCCCCTTTCGCGTCTGGATACATGGCGTCGATGCGGCGCAGGACCTCTCTGGCCTCATCGTCGGACAACAATTCTGTATCTGCCTTGCCTGCTTTTTTAGCCATCTTAACGGTTCCTTTCTAAAAAATTCTGTACTTCTGCCGGCGTCTTCAAGTTCATTCGCTGCCAGTTGAGCAGGACCCGGTCAACGTACTTAAAGCTTAAGGCCCGGCTCAAGACGGCTTCTCTAAGGGCCAGCTTGATAATCTCTGGCTCGTAGTGGTCAATCGTCAGCCAGTCGCTGATTTCTTCCCGCTCAATTGGCGTCAGATAGCGGCCAAATTCAATTTCAAACTCCCGGCAGAGGCGGTTGAGCGGATCATTGTCCAGGTCGCTCGCGCGATTCTCAATCGTCTTCCCCTGATCGTTCTTGATCTGCACGTGCTCATCCAAATACTGGTCCAGCTTGCTGTACAAGGGATCAAGGCTGTAGCAGCTGGAAATGCGGCCTTCATCGTCAGTCAACTGCTTGATTTCCAAGTCCCCCTTGTCAATCAGGCTTTGCACTAAGACAGCCACGTCGCTGCTTGAGAAGTTGGTATTGGCGGCAATCTTCTCATTGCTTGGGAAGCAGTTGTTTCTTTGAAAAAAAGCTTCCAGCTGGATGACCAGGACCAGTTCCGCCTCAGAAAGTCCGAGCTGGGCATAGTAGGCAATCAAGCCGTTGCCCAGGCTGGTCATGCCCAAGCGGCGGTAAAAATTAATGTCGGTCATGGCAAATCTTCCTTTCAAAAAGTCGCAATAAAAAATAAAAGGGTGAGCTGACTCACCCTTTTATTTTAACATCAGTCTTAGCAAGGATTAAGGCTGCATTCTGTTGATCATTCTTGGGAATGGAATTGCCTCACGAACGTGGTCCAGCTTGCAGATCCAAGCAATAACGCGTTCAAAGCCCATCCCGAAGCCGGAGTGCGGCACGCTGCCGTACTTGCGCAGGTCAAGGTACCAGCTGTAGTCGTCCAGGTTGAGACCGGCTTCTTCGATTTGTGCCTTCAAGGTGTCGTAGTCGGCTTCACGTTCTGAACCACCCATGATTTCCCCATAGCCTTCTGGTGCTTCGACGTCGGCACACAGGTAGGTCATTGGGTTTTCTGGGTTCTTCTTCATGTAGAATGGCTTGATTGCCGTTGGGTAGTTGACGATGAAGAATGGACGGTCAAATTTCTCTGACAGGAAGGCTTCGTCTGGAGCCCCGAAGTCATCGCCCCACTTGAAGTCGCGGCCGCCTTCTTGCAGCATCTTGACCGCGTCGTCGTATGACAGGCGGGTGTAGTGGCCTTCAGCAGCAGGCTTGAGCTTGTCGATGTCCCGGCCAAGGATTTCCAGTTCGTATTCACAGTGTTCCAGAACTTGGCCGACAACGTATGACAAGAAGCGCTCTTGCAAGTCAAGTGACTCGTCCTGGTGCATCCAGGCCATTTCCGGCTCCATCATCCAGAATTCAGTCAGGTGGCGGCGGGTCTTTGATTCTTCAGCCCGGAAGGTTGGGCCAAAGGTGAAGATCTTGCCAAAGGCTTCAGCCCCAACTTCACCGTACAGCTGGCCTGATTGTGACAGGTAGGCATCGTGGTCGAAGTAGTCGATGTGGAAGAGCTCAGTCGTGCCTTCTGGAGCTGAGTGCATCAGCAGCGGCGCATCGAACTTAACGAAGCCTTCGTTTTCAAAGAAGTCGACCGTTGCCTTGAAGATGCGGTTTCTGATCTGCATGATGGCAAATGGCCGGCGGCTTCTCAGCCACAGGTGCCGGTGGTCAAGCAGGAAGTCGATCCCGTGTTCCTTATTGCCGATTGGGTAGCCTTCATTGTTGCAGACAACCTTCAGATCAGTAATTTGGATCTCGTAGCCAAAGTGTGACCGGGCATCTTCTGAAATCGTGCCAGTGATGTAGAAGCTGGCTTCTTGGCGCAGCCCCTTGGCTGCTTCAAAGACTTCTTCGCTGACATTGTTCTTGCGGACAACGCCTTGGAAAAAGGCTGAACCGTCACGGAGCTGCAAGAAGACGATCTTGCCGCTTGAACGCTTGTCGGTCAGCCAGACATGCATCTGAACTTCTTCGCCAACGTGTTGGGCTGACTCTCTAATTGAAATCAATTTTGTCATTCTATAATATCCACCTTAAAAATTTGTTTAACTCCTTCAATCATAGCAGAAATTTTATAAATTATCGACCAGAGAAAGCAGATTTCCGTCTTTAAACTTGTAAACCGCGTAGCAGTAGCTGCCATCCGCGTTGGTCGCGGCGACTTCCCAGACGGCCTGCTGGTCCTTCCAGCCCAAGTTTATGGCTCTGATCTGCTTCTTGGGATAGGTCTTGGCAAATTTATCCTTGACGCTGCTTTCGCTCACCCCGTCACTGGCCGTGTAATAGTAGGCCTTGCTGGACTTTGGCAAGTAAATGATGTAGGCTTGCTTGCCCTTTTTGGTCGTCCCGCTGGCTGAATAGGAAACGACGCCCCGGTCCAGGTGGTAGTGCTCATCCACCTGGGTGATCGCGGTTTGCTTGACCAGCTTGTCGACCTTGGCCTCATACTTACTATAGGGCTTGGATGCTTGATATACAAGGGCTACCATACCCGCGTAGGCTAAGAACAGGAACAAGATCAGCCAGGCCAAATACTGCAGAACGTTTTGTACTCTTTCATCTAACATGCTTGCATGCTACCTCGCCATCTTTAATTTTGCTTTCAGCTCTTTGATTGCCACCTTTTCAACCCTGGCCGGCAGGCTGGCCCGGAAATAGGCTCCGTATTGCTTGGTCCAAATGCGGGGATCGAGGATCAAGAAGGTCCCATGGTCTTCTTCCCCCCGAATCAGGCGGCCACATCCCTGACGCAGGCGCAAAGCGGCCTTGGGCAGAGACTCTTGGTTGAAGACGTCGATGCCCTGCTGGGCCAGATAATGCTGCTTGAGGCGGACTTCCGGCAGGTCCGGCGACTCAAATGGCAGGCGGGTCGCGATGACCAGGTCAATCCCGCAGTTGTGGAAGTCGATCCCCTCCCAGAAGGAATCAGCCCCCAGCAGAATTGACTTTTCCGCGATCACGAAGCGCTTAGCCAGGCGTTCGTTGGAGCCGGTCAAGCCTTGGGCCAGAAGCTCATAGTCCTTGACTCTTGGGTCATTCAATAGGTTCAGATAGACTTTCTTGATCAAATCCAAGCTGGTAAACAAGACCAGGACGTGCTTTTGCCCATTCAAGTCCTTGGTCAGGATCTTTTCAATCAGCTGCTGGTATTCGGGGCTGTCCGGCTCTGGCTGGTGCTCGTCGACCGCGAGAATCTTCAGGTGCTGGTCCATGTCAAAAGTCGACTTGCCCTTAAAGGAATCGACCGCCAGGCCGTTTAAGGCCAGTTCGTGTTTGGCGTAATCAAATTTGCCGTCATTGGACATTGTCGCACTAACGAAGGACAAATGGTCAAAGCGGTCATAAATTTTATGCAATTCTTCAGAACTGTCCAGGGTCATCCAGTGCAGGTTGCTGCTCAGTGAGTCCCCAGGGTTGGTCACGTGGACGATAAAGCCCAAATGGTTAAGATTCTCCTTCTGGCTTAGCAGATCGGCCAGCTGATAGCTCTTTTCCGCGTAATAGTCGATATGGTCAACCTGCTCGGCCAGTTCATCCATCAAGGACTGCTCATCGGTCAAATAGCGGTCGCGCTCCCGGTAGAGCAGGTCAATGATCTGGTTGGTGTGGATCCGGACCTGCTCGAGCTTTTGCTGGAATTCCTTCAACAAGCTTCTGAAGGGGGAGTCGTCCGGGAAGAGGTCAGTTCCTTCAATCGTGAACTGAATGCTCTTGTTCGGCAGGGTTCTTTGCCCTAAAGCCTTGTCTTTCCGGCTGTAGACCAGCTTCTGCATCCGGTTCAAAGTCCGGATCAGGTCTAAGCTTTCTTCGTCCAGCAATTCAAGCAGGAGCTTGAGCTGGACGTTCTCCTCGCTCTCTTTTGCCAGGTTGTTGTCGGTAAAGTACAAGAGGTTGCGCAAGTGGCTGACCATCCCCCAGATGGATTCAAACCGCAGCGAATCGGTTCTGGAGGAAACCAGGCTCTCGGCAAAGCGGTGGGCCTCATCGACAACCAGGTAGGGATTCTGTCCCCAGATGGAGTCCATATAGTGGTTGACCAGGTAGGCGTGGTTGGTGACCAGGATATTGGCCTGCTCCTGCTTTCTTCTGGCCAGATTCCAAAAGTCAACGCTGGCAAAGCGGGTGCCGACCCGGGCATCCCCTGGATGCTTGATTTGGGTGAAAATTGGCAGCTGCTCAGCAGTCAGCTGCAGCTCATCCAAATCCCCGGTTGTCGTTTCCGTCAGCCAGACCAGGATGCCCATCTGCAGGATCAAGGTCGTCTTGTTGGGAGCAGGCTGACGCAGGGTTGAGGCAAAGCCGTCTAGATCCAGGTAGTGGCTGGAAGCTTTGACCATTTCCGCGTTCAGCCCCAGGCCAGTCACCTTGAGCAATTGGGGAATCTCCTGGTTCAGAAGCTGCTCTTGCAAAACCTTGGTCGGCGTGGCGATGACCAGCTTGCGGCCAGAATAGAGCTGGTAGGCATAGGCAAACAGGTAGGCAAAAGTCTTCCCAGTTCCGTTGGGTGCTTCCACCAGCAAAATCCGCTGGCGGTCATCATTGACGAACTCATGCATGTAGTCAATCAGGTCAACCTGGGGCTGGCGGTAATTGATCTGATTTTTGAAGAGCTTCTTTTTGGCCTCATTGCCTACTGGAAATTCCGTCTGCCGCCCTTCTTGGACGACTGGCAGCTCCTGCTTGTGCAAGACCAGATTCTGGACCTGAATCTTATCTTTGGGCAGCTTGCGCCGCTTCTTGCGCGAGCCGTCGGCAATCGTCTTGATGATCCAGCCCGTGTCGCGGATCAGTTTGGGCGCCATCGTCCCGAGCAAGTTCAGAGTTGCCTGCGGCAACCGCTCCAGCTTCTCGATGATCTTGACCAGCAGAATCGCGGTTCCATAGGCATCAGAATCGGCCTTGTGGGGATTCTTGTGGGAAATTTGCAGGCTGGCGGTCAAATCCCGCAGCTTGTAAGACGGCTGGGTTGGAAAGGCGATCTTGGCCAATTCAACCGTATCCACGGCCTTGATGTCCAAGGGGTCAAGCCCGGCCTGCTCCAGCTCATAGTTTAAAAAGGGAAAATCAAAATTGACGTTATGGGCCACAAAGACCGTGCCCGCCAGGATCTTGCGGATCTTGGCCGCGTAGTGGGCAAAGTCCGGCTGACTGGCGACCATTTCATTGCTGATGCCGGTCAGGTTGGTGACCGCTAGCGGTATCTCGCCATGCGGATTGATCATCAAAGAATAGGTCTTGACGACCTGGCGCTTCTTGACAATCGCGCAGCCGAACTGGATGATCCGGTGTCCCTCTTCTTTCCGGGTTCCAGTCGTTTCCAAGTCGACGACGGCAAAGGTCTCATCGTCAAAAAACTGTCCCATGCGTCCACTCCTTTCCATTCATGGTATTGCTGTTAATTGTTGTAAATATTGTAAATTGCTTCTGCTTCCTCATCCGGTGACTTCCACGACCTGTTGGCAGTCCAGCAGAATCAGGTACTTATGAGCCACTTTCCGCTCGCTTTGACCGGGCTCGCTGATCTCATTCAGTGCCTTCTCATAGAGCTCCAGCTGCCCGCGGTATTTTTCCTTCAATTCCGCGATTGAAGACTCCAAGTTTGCCCGGTCAACGTGGTCAGTCTTGTAGTCAAATAAAATAATACCATTTTCACCGGCATAATAGCCATCGATTGTCCCATGGACCAAAATTTTGCCCGGAAAATCGCGCAAACTGGCAAACAGGCGGCCTGGATTGAGGATGATTGAGAAGTTCTGCTCCCGGTAGAGACGCTCAGGATGTTCACGGAAGCGGCTGGCAAAAGTGCTGGAGATGAACCACTGAAGGTGGTCGCGATTGATCTGCTCGGCCAGGGCTTGGGTCAATTTGCCGCTTTTGACCAGCTGGTCGATCTGCTCATCCAGATTCTGCCGGCTGGGTTCTTGTGAATAGTCATAATACTGCAGGACCAGGTGGGTGGCCGTCCCGATTTCCGCTGCTGAAGCCCCCTTCTTGAACAAGAAGTCCGGCTCTGTGTCAATTGGCTGCAGGTAGCGGTTGGTGGCGGCCAATTCCGGCGTGTGGGAATTCTCCAGTTCCTTGTCGTCGGGATCCCCAACCGCCTTCTTGATTTCCGATACGGTCTGGTAGGCCGTCGTGGTCGTAGCGGCTTGATTAGGATACTCGTAGTCAAAAAACTTCTTGGTCCAATTGACCGCTTCCAGCTCAATTTTGGACAAAGTGGCTTCTGCTGCCGGCTTTTCACTTTCTTCTGGCAAGATTGGCTCATCTTGCCCATCAGTGTAGTGAACGAACCGGAGCCGGCCGTCATCGCCGTCAGCCAGGTCCTTGACGTGCAAGTCGCTGGCATGCTCTTGCTCTTTATACTTGGCCAAGGCTGGCGCCAGGAAGTCAAGGGGCTTGTTGACGTTCATCTTATCGATCAGGGAGACCTGACCGCCCTTGATCTGCCGGCTCCAGGCCGCTTCCTTGCTGGCAAGAGGCGTCTTGGCTGACACGGGGATATCAGCGACTAAGACCAGCTTCTGTTTGGCCCGGGTCAAGGCGACGTACAGCAAGCGGGCTTCTTCTTCCAGCAGCTTCTGCTTCTTGATGATCTTCAGCCAAGACTTGAACAAGGTATCTGCCATGACCTCCGGTGCTTTGACAGGGGACGGGAAGGCCATCCCCAGCCCTTCCGCGTCCAAGACCCAGCTGCCGGACAGGTCGGAGCTGATCAGGTAGCGCTTTTGGAGGCCGACCAGGAAGACGACTGGATACTCCAGCCCCTTTGAAGCGTGAATCGTCATCAGTTTAACCGCGTCTTCAGCGCTTTCGCTGGAAATTGGCTGTGAGAGGTCCTTTTGGTTCTTGCGCATGCGGGCAATAAAATTGATGAACTGGTACAGGTCACGGAAGCCCGAGCTCTCATAAGCCGTCGCTCTTTCATACAAGGCCGTCAGGTTCAGCCGCCGCTGCTCGCCATTGGCCATGGCCGTGACCATTTCCAAAAAGCCAGTCTTCTGGTAGATGGTCCACAGCAGCTCGGAAATCCGGTGGCTGTTGGCAAAGTCGCGCAAGTCATCCAGCAGGTCAAAAAAGCCCTGGATTCTTCCGGCCAGCTCATCATCATGGCGGCGGGCATAGCTTTCCATAGCCGTAAAGAAGCTGACTGACCGCTGGGCCAGGCGGATGTTGGCAAAGTCGCTGGAAGTGAAGTTGAAGATCGGTGAGCGCAGGACGGCGACCAGGGGGATGTCCTGGTCAGGATTGTCGATGACCTTCAAGAAGGACATGACTACTGTCAGCTCAAATGTCTGGAAGTAGTTTTCAACGTCCATGACAAAGAGGGGAATCTGGTATCTGTCAAAGGTCTGCTTGATGGCCAGGTTGTTGGACTTGGCTCTGGTCAAGATGGCAATGTCGCCGTATTTGATCGCCCGCTTGGTCTTAGTCTTGGGATCATAGATCTGCATCTGGCTCTTGACCATTTGCTGGATCCGGCTGATGATCATCTGCACGTCAGTTGGATCCATTGCCTCGCCGTCATCGTCGGCGTCGCTTTCGGCCGCTTTCACGGACAGATTTTCATGGAAAAGCACTTCTGTTGCGGCGGAAAGGTTCAAATCCTTTTTATAGCCGGCGGCGTACTTCAGCTGCCCTTCGCTCTTGTAGTCAATGCCGCCGAAGTCCTTAGTCAGGACCGGGTCAAAAATCATGTTGACGTTGTCGACCACTGGCTGGCTGGAGCGGAAGTTTTCCGGGAAAATGATCCGCTTTTTGCCACTCTCTGGGCCGGCCTGGCCAAAGTCATCATACTTGGCGATGAAGAGACTGGGCTCAGCCTGGCGGAAGCCGTAAATGGACTGCTTGACGTCGCCGACCATGAAGACGTTGTTCTTTCCCTCCCGCTTGAGGCTTTGAATCAGGCCATCCTGCAGGGCGTTGGTATCCTGGTATTCATCGACCATGATTTCCTTGAACTTGTTTTGGTAGAAGGAACGGGCCAGATCGCCGCCTTCGTCCTGCTTGGTCAGGATTTTGTAGGCAAACTGCTCCATGTCGCTGAAGTCCAGAACCCGTTCGCCGCGCTTGATCTTGGCAAAGCGCTCGATGAAGGCCAGTTCGACTTCCGCGATGATCTGGCTGATCTCATAGCCCTTGTCCATCAGCTCCTTTTGCTGCTGGTTGTCAACCGCGTAAAAGGCCAAAAAGAGGCTGCTGACCCGGTCTTTGACCTCATTGCGGACTTCTGCCGCTTCCAGGCTGGCTTCCGGGAAGGCCTTGACCTTTCTTAAGGTCCCCTCAAAAATGCAGTCCCGGGCCTTGGCCAGCTGCACGTCGTATGGGTCATCAGTGTCCAGGCTCTCCAGATATTGGTCCAGATGGGCCGCTTCAAGCTCATAAAGCTTGCGGATCTTGTCCATGGCTGCCTGCTCCATGTCCGCCAGCGCTAAAACTTCCGCGACCTTCTCCCGCAGGTCGCCAAAAGCGGCCAAAAGGTAAGGCTTGATCTGCTTTTGCCAAAGGGGACTGTCCACGAGGTCGCTGGTCGGCACTTGGTATGGCTGGCATAAATTGCTCAGCCAGTCCTCATAGTCGGGCTTGGCCATCGCGTAGTTGTAAAGGGCGTTGAGCAGGTCTCTTGAGGCATCGGCATTGCGGTCGCCCAAAAAGGCATCATAGAAAGTCTCAAACTTCTGCTTCTGGACTGGGTCCGGGCTTTCCAGATAGTCGTGCTCAACCTCCCGCAGGGCCCGCTCTTTGAGCAGGCTCTGCTGGGTCTCATCCGTCAGGATTGAGAAGTCTGGATCCAAATCAATCGTGTAATAGAAGCGGCGAACCACGTCCAAGCAAAAAGAGTCGATCGTGGAGATGTTGGCCGTCTCCAGACTGGTCAGCTGCCGGGTCAGGAAATTGCGCTCCTCTTTGGACAAGCCCGGCTTGCGGCTTTCTTCTTCAAGCCGCTGCTTGATCCGCTTTTTCATTTCTTCAGCCGCGGCATTGGTAAAAGTGATGACCAGCAGCTGGTCAACCGGCATCTGGTCGGCAATGACCTCCTTGATCACCCGCTCAACCAAGACGCTGGTCTTGCCAGAGCCCGCCGAGGCAGAGATCAGGATGTCGCTGCTTCTGGTATTGATCGCGGCCTCTTGGGCTGGCGTATATTTGACTTTGCTTGACATATTATTCCGCGTCCTCCGTTTCTTCCTTGCCTAAAGCTTGTCTGGCGGCTGCCAGCAGCTCATCCTTGTTCATGCTTTGAATCTCATGGTAGTGGTTTTCCGGCAGCTGCTCATCAAAGAAGAAGATATCCTTGAAGTCGCTGTAGCGCAGACCGTTTTCCGCCCCCATCCGGTATGGATTCAGCTTGATCTGTCCGCTGAAGATCTCATCTGCCGCCTGCTCGATCAAGTACTCGGCATATTCCAGCAGCAGCTGCAGCTCGTCTTCCGTAAATTCCGTCTGCGTCTGTCGCAAGCCACCGCCCTTTTTGGTCACGACCCGGCTGTAGATCCGCGACTTGTAGCCGGCCGATTCCTGGTCCAGTCCCTCTTTGATGACGTCGTCGACTTCCGCGAACCAGTCCGGATTGCCGACATAGACCCCCTTAAGGGCCAGCCAGTTCTCCCCGCCCAGCTTGTCTGCCTTTGGCAGAAGCTTGGCATCAAGGACGGCATTGTTGCCAGTGGCGTTGATGGAGTTCAGCTTCCTGGTCACGTACTGGTAGAAAGCTCCTAGCAGGTCCAGCTGCTTTTCAGCGGCCAGCAGGTGGGCATTCTTCTGCAGCACGTCCAAGTATGTGATCATCTGCAGGTCAATCCCGTTGGCAAATGGAGCCAGCTTAAACTGGTGCTCGGACGACTTATAGTCAATCAATTGGCCCAAAACGTGCTTTTCGCCCTGGAAGAGGTCAACCCGGTCGATTTTCCCGCGGATATTGACCTTGCGCTTGCCAGCGAACTTTTTGAGCGGAAGCTCCAGACCCGCGATCTTTTCCGTTGGCCCAAAAGGCAGCTCAGCGAAGACGGCATGCATCCGCGTCATTTGCTGCTCATCCCGGTATGCCCTGGCCACCTTGCTGGTGGTCTTGTCGAAGGCATGGAACAGGTATTGGTTGAAAGGATCGTTAAGCAGCTGCTGGTAGATTGGCTCTTGGGCAATCTTGCGGCGGATTTCAGCCAAAAACTGCTCTAGTTCCAGGTTGTCCATCTCCGCGATGTTCTTCCCTTGCGCCTTGAGCTCTTTGACCAGCAGCTCAAAGGTCCGGTGGAAGTAGTTGCCGGCTTGAATGACGTCCAGCTCGTTTTCTGACCGTCTTCTCAAGCGCAGGCCATAGTTTAGGAAGTACTCATACGAGTTCTTGTAGTAGCTCTCCAGCTGTGAGACAGAAGAGGACATGTTTTTGCCATAAAGGCGCTCAGCCAGCTCCAGGGAGATATTTTCAGGGTTGTTATCAAAAGCCATCCCCTGTTTGATGGCGGCCAGACGGTCTGGAATATAGCGCTCAGTCAGCTCCAGCAGCTTGGTCAAAAAGCGGCTTTGCCCCTTGGCCAGCAGGTTGGCATAGGTCAAGTAGCCCACGCTGGCCTGCGGGGTGGTCATGAACAAGAGCAGCTGCTTGGCCAGTTCCTCGCCCCCTGCTTCGATCTTTGGCAGGTCATGCTGGGCATATTCCCGCCCGCCAGCCAGATTCAGCAGGCGCTCATAGTACGGCGACGGCTCCAGGGGGTCGTTATTGGAATTGATGACTGGATAGGAAACATATACCCGCTCAGAAGCCAAAGCCAGCGCCCCGCCAAATTGGTACTCCTGGTCCAGGTTGTTCAAGTCCTGCCGGTCTTCCAGGTAGGAGTCCTCATCAAAGAACTGGTCCAGCTGGGCCAGGTTCTCGCTGGTCAAAAAGGCCGGCTTGTTCTCAATCTTAGGCAGGCTGCCGCTGCTGGCGCCAATAATAAAGACCTGCTTGTACCTGGCCTTTTGCACCATCCCCAATTCAGACAGGGTAACCGCGTCCAATGTCGAAGGAATCGTAGCAAATTCGGCTTCGCTGAAGGCGGCTTGGAGCATTTTGAAGAAGGACTGGGCATTAAATTGCTCAGGATTGATCAGCAAATAGTCCTTCAGCAGCTGCAGCAGCAAGTTCCAAACCTGCTCCGGCCACTGGGCCTGCTGCAGGTCGCCCGCGTCATTGGCACTGCCGCGCCAGCGGTCCAGCTGGTCGCTGACCCCTTCGCCAGTCAAAAAGGTAAAGAAGTCCGTGACCGCGGTCTGGCTGTCTGTTTCCTGCTTCAGCTGACCGGCAAGCTTTGCCAGGCGGCTGACAAAATACTCGCGCAGGCTGTCCAGGCGTTTGATCAGCTTGTCGTCAAGGTCCAGATAAGTGATCTGGGCCTTGGCAAAGTCTTTAAAAGACTTGTTCCACAAGGAGTGGGTGATCCCGTGGGAGAGAACGAAGGTCTCCAAGCGGTCGACGTCGCGCAAGTAGGCCCGCTCAGCCTCCTGGCAGACGGCCCGGTCCTTTTGGCTTTCAGGAGCATACCAGTCAAGTCCGTGCTTTTGGGCTGCCTTGATAAAGTAGCCGCGCGGAATCAGCAGCCGGGTCTTCATAATCCCCAAGATGGCCCCGGTTTGACCCGGCTCCGCGTACAGTTTGGCCAAGTCTTCCAAAAAGATGGCCAGGGGGTGGTACTTCATCTGCTGCTGCAGGTCGTCAAAAAAGGGAATCCGGTTCTGGCGCAAAATGGGCAGCAGATAGGTTTCATACTCCTGCAGGTTGGGGGCGAGCACCAAGAAGTCGTTATAGCTGGCTCCGCCCGTCACCACCTGCTGGTAAATCGTCCGGGCCACAAAATAGGCTTCGGCGTAGCGGGAGTCGGCCTTGACCAAGGACAGGTTCTGCAGGCTGGCCCTGGCTTGGCTGCCTTGCAGCCACAGCTGGTTCAAGTCGGCCTGGCCGGGACTGCCTGCCCCTTTGTGGCCTAAGAAATTGCCGGCTTCAGTTTGAAAAGGCAGCTGGTGTTCTCTAAAATAGCCCAGCAGGTCGCGGATGGTCTTTTGCACGACATAGTCATAGTCGCCTGGCAGAACTCCGCCGGCGATCTTGCCGTCAGCTGTCTTGAAGGCCAGGGTCAGGTTCTCCGCGTAAACGGCCAGCAGCTGCACGGTCGTCTTTTCCTGAATGCTGAAGTGGCTGAAGTCCGTGAAGAAGAAGGAGCTGCCAGCCAAAAGCTGGGGGTTGTTTTGCAGAACTTCGTTGAGCTCAATGTTCAGCTCATCCTTTGTCGCGAAATGCTTCTGGAGAATGGTGGCCAAGAAGCAGTCATAGATGATGTTCAGGTCGTGCAGCTTGTCCGCCGTTTCCGTGTCCAGGTCGCCAGCGACCGCGGGATTGGCCGCGTCATCAAGCAGGCTGGCCAAATCCAGACGGCCGGTATGAATCTGCAGGATCGTATTGTAGAGCTGCTTGATCATCCCCTGGTTGGCGTGGGTATTTTGAAAAAGCCGCAGCTGCTCCTGCTCCTGGTTGACGATTTTCTCCAGGATCATGACCGCGGCCGCGTCATCCAGGCTTTCCGGCAGGCTGATGTCCGCTTTTTTGAACAAATACCAGGCCAGACGCGAGAAAGACAGGACGTGCAGATTCTTGACGCTGGTTTCATCCTGCCCTTGAATTTGCGCGACCTTTTCTATCGTCGCCACTTCTGTGTTAAACTTGATATGGTTTGGAACGATAACAAAAGTTTCTTTTTGCCGGTCGGCCAAGTAGCACTTGGCGGCGCGGCTGAGAAGCTCGTCTTGCAGCGGATCGTATTGACGTCCGGTTAAAATCTTGATCACGGTTTTCACTCCTTGCTTATCAGCGAATGACTCAATAATTAAATTTTAGCAAGCAAGACAGTTTTTTGGAAATTTTTCTAGTTCAAATACAGAAGCAGACAAATATCGATTGAGGTGATTAATTAGTGCAAACTTCTTGTACGGCTCATGGCAAAGTAATTTTGATTGGCGAACATTCAGTCGTTTATGGCTATGATGCCCTGGCAATGCCAATCAAGGCCCTCCATATCACGACCAGCGTTGAGGAAACGTCTGGGACGATCTGGATGGATACTGCCCTTTACCATGGCCCATTTTTTGAGGCCCCAGATGACTATAACGGCCTCAAATACGTCGTGCGCGAATTATGCAAGCGGGCTGGGAAAGAAATCCCGGTCAAGCTGACCTACACCGGCGAAATTCCAATTGAGCGCGGCTTAGGTTCTTCTGCCACCGTGGCCTTAGGGACGACCAAGGCCTTGAGCCAGTTCCTCGGCCTTAAGCTGACTGAGCAGGACGTCATGGACATCACCAACCATGCCGAAACCATCAACCACGGCAAGGCTTCCGGCCTGGACGCGGCAACGGTCAATTCCGAAAGCTTGGTCTTTTTCAACAAGCAAGCTGGCCCGCAGGCACTGGAAGGAACTCTGGGAGCAACCCTGTTGATTATGGATACCGGGGACTTGGGCAATACCCGGGAAGCCGTCACCATGGTCGCCCAGCTCCTGGAAAAGTCGCCGGCGGCGAAAGCGAACATGCAGCGCTTAGGCAGCCTGGCTGACCAAGTTGAAGATGCCTGGGTCAAACAGGATCCAGCCGCCGTTGGAACCTGCTTTAATGAAGCTCAGACCATTCTGGCTTCTTTTGGCCTTTCGACCCCAAAAATCGACCAGATGTGCCAAATTGCCGCAAAAGACGGGGCGCTTGGCTGCAAGCTCTCCGGCGGGGGTCTCGGCGGCATCGTGATTGCCCTGTGCAAGGATGGGGCCAGTGCCCGGAAGATCGCGGCTGACTGCCATGATTTGATCGCCCACCACTGGATTGAAGAAATCTAGCTAAAAATAGAAAAAATCTAGAAATTTTTCTAGATTTTTTCTTTTGTCCCGATTTGTACTATAAAATAGAGACTGTAAGAAAAATACACCACCAAATATACACCACCAAATGATGACGATAAAACAATAGACAAAAATAAAAGAAAGTTGGAGAACAAATGAGTAGAACTGCCCGCGCGCATACCAATATCGCCCTGATCAAATACTGGGGCAAGAAGGACGCCAAGCTGCGCCTGCCGCTCATGTCAAGTCTGTCCATGACCCTGGACGCCTTTTATAGTGAAACCAAGCTGACTGACGCCAGCGAGATGTCCTTTTCTTTAAACGGAGTCAAGCAAGAGGGTCCGGCCGCCAGCCGCGTGTTCAACTATCTCAAGCTGATGCAGGAGCGCTTTGGCGTCTCCGGCTCTCTGGCCGTTGAATCCACCAACCACGTTCCGACCGCGGCCGGCCTGGCCTCATCCAGTTCCGCTTTCGCGGCTCTGGCGGCGGCTTTTGCCGACCACTACCGGCTGGACGTTGACCGGCAAGAGCTCTCCCGGATGGCCCGGATGGGATCTGGCTCCGCCTCCCGGTCAATCTACGGCGGCTTTGCCGTCTGGCAGAAAGGGAGCAGCGACGCTGATTCTTTTGCCTACCCGCTTGTTGAAAGCCCGAAGATGGATTTAAAATTGCTGGCGGTTGAGCTCAATGATCAGCCAAAGAAGATTTCATCCACTAAAGGCATGGAAGCCAGCAAGACTTCCCCCTTCTACCAGACTTGGCTGGACAGAAACGACCAGGAGCTGGCAGACATGGAGGACGCGATCAAGACAGACGACTTCACCAAGTTGGGTTCTTTGGCCGAGCTCAATGCCAGCGAGATGCATTCACTGACCTTGACCGCCCAGCCAGGCTTCACTTATTTTGAGCCGGATACGATCAAAGCGATCAAGCTTGTCGGCAATTTACGGGAAAAAGGTGTAGAATGCTATTACACGATTGACGCGGGTCCGAATGTTAAGATTCTGTGCCAGTCGCAAAATTGTAAAAAAATCATAAATAATTTTGAGACGGCTTTTGAACGTGTTAAGATTATTGAGGCTGGCTTTGGTCCAGGCATTTCGTATCAGGATTAAGGTTAAATTAAAGATAGAACAGAGGAAGAGTTTTTTTGATTACTGAAAAAGCACCAGGCAAACTTTATATTGCCGGCGAATACGCCGTATTAGAGCAGGATTGTCCTGCAATTTTGGTCGCGCTTGACCAATACGTTAAAGTTTCCATCACCCCAAGCAAGGGCGATACTGGTTTGATTCACTCCAAGCAATACTCACAAGACTCAATTCACTGGGTCCGCCGCGGTTCCAAGATGGTGATCGACAACCGGGACAACCCCTTTGAATACATTCTTTCAGCCATTTCCTTCACGGAAAGATACTGCTTGGAACAAAAGGTCAAGATGGGCGTCTACGACCTGCACGTCAACTCTGATTTAGACTCAGCTGACGGCAAGAAGTACGGCTTAGGCTCCTCAGCGGCAGTAACGGTCGCTACGGTCAAGGCCATTCTGCACTTCTACGGGGTCAAAGCAAGCAAGGATCTGATCTACAAGCTGTCCACCATTTCCCACTACTCAGTTCAAGGCAACGGGAGTGCCGGCGATATTGCCGCCAGCGTTTACGGCGGCTGGATTGCCTACCAGACTTTCGACAAGGTCTGGCTGAAAGAGCAGCTGGCTTCCAAGTCCTTGTCAGACGTCGTGGGCGAAGCTTGGCCAGGCTTGAAGATCCAAACCCTGCTTCCGCCTAAAGGCATGGAGCTCCTCATTGGCTGGAGCCAGCAGCCAGCCTCAACCTCCCGTCTTGTTGACAAGACCAATGCCAACAAGCAAGTCCTGAAGACGGAGTACATGAAGTTCCTTGAAGATTCACGCAAGTGCGTGCTCAAGATGATCAAGGGCTTTGAGGAAGGCAAGATTGACCTCATTAAGCACCAGATTTCCGTCAACCGGCGCCTCTTGCAACACTTTGCCGCGATGAACAATATCGCGATCGAAATCCCCCGCTTGACTGAGCTGATCGAAATTGCCAACAAGTTCGGCGGCGCGGCCAAGACCAGTGGTGCCGGCAACGGCGACTGCGGGATCGTGATCACCGATGAAAATACTGATGTCGACCGACTCAGAAAGGAATGGCTCAAGAACAAGATCTTACCCTTGGCCTTTCACATTCACCAATCTGAATTAACTTACTAAGAGGTTTTCGATGTCTCAAAGATCAACAAGAAAAGAAGAACATCTGGCTTTGACTCAGATGTTTTTTAATGCCGAAAAATCCAACTCTTTTGACCAGGTTCACCTCCTGCGGCCGGCTCTGCCAGAAACCGCGGTTGACCGCAGCCTGCTGCAAACCAACTGGTTTGGCAAGCCGCTCTCAGCCCCTTTCTTTATCAATGCGATGACCGGTGGATCGGAAAAGTCCAAGCAAGTCAACAAAGCCCTGGGCTATGTTGCCGGCAAGGCTAAGCTGGCCATGGCCCTGGGCTCAGCCAGCATCCTGACCAAAGAAGCCGACCAGCTTGACTCGTTCTATGTAGCTCGAGCAGAGAATCCTGACGGCCTGCTGTTTGCCAACGTCAACCCCTTGACGCCAGCAGACAGTGTCAAAGAGATCGTTAAGGAACTAGCTGCCGATGCCTTGCAGATCCACTTGAACGTGGCCCAGGAAATCGCTATGCCTGAGGGCGACCGGGACTTTCGCTGGCTGGAGCGGCTGAAAGAGATTCGTGATGCCGTCGACGTTCCAATCGTCATCAAGGAAGTTGGCTCAGGGCTTGATCCAATTTCAATCCGCCAGCTGCAAGCCGCCGGCTTTGACTGGTTCGATATTGGCGGCGCGGGGGGAACCAACTTCTCCCAGATTGAAAATTCCCGCCGCTCAAGTCAGCTCCCCTACTTGAATGACTTGGGCCTGTCAACCGCTCTGGCTGCCCTCCTGGCCCGGCCGCTGACTGACAAGCTGATTGTCTCTGGTGGCGTTAGAAATGCCCTAGACGTGTTTAAAGGCCTTGCACTGGGCGGGAAATTCGTTGGCGTGGCCAACTGCTTTCTTCATTTTCTCTTGCAGCATGACCAAGAAGCGCTGTACCTGGAAGTTGAATCCTGGAAAGATCAGCTGGCTGGACTGTTGGCCTTGTATGGCCAAACTGATCTTGAGCATGTGCAAGTTCCTGTCTATTTTGATTCGGAACTAAAAAACTACTATGAACAGCTTAAGCAGCTGTAGCCAGGATTGCAGGAAGAGCAGAAATACGAGCAAATCGCGGGCTCGTGCTTGCTTTTTCCCCTAGTTGCGCTAGACTGTTTTTCTTTTTGGATTTTGTGCGGCGAAGCCGCACTTTTTTGTTTGGTTATTATTGTAGTAACGGATAGGCTTTTGCTTTTTGACCTAAAAAAAGCGCCAGCCGTTTGGCTGACGTGATATGACCCTCGGGGGTCATATCATTTAAGGGGCTTTTTTATCTATAAAATAAAGTTTAGAAAAGTCTCTATCGTGCCATTTTCATACATGATGTATAGTCCAAGTGGAATGAATACTAAGGGCACAATGATTCGCTCGTATTTTTCAATTGTCTCGGATATTAACGGAATAGAGGATAGCACCCGACTAAGCTCGCAAAAGATAATTACGCCGATTGCAAACACAAGCAACGCCACGAGGGTCTGTGCCCAATCTAACGAAGCAAAATAAGGTATATAGATACTTAAATTATCTCCGCCAGACGCAATTGTCAGCAATGTAACTGTCCAAAACAGTTGATTTGCCTTGCTTTGTTCTAATTTTTCAATAATTTCTTCCTCTTCTTCCTCTTCTTCCTCTTCTTTCTCGCCTTCTCCAACAATTGCAAAGCGAATCCCTAAATAGATAGGGATTAAACCAAGCAATCCAACCATCCATGCTTCAGGCACGAAATTGACGACATAAGCAGCAACTAAACTCACCCCTACAAGTAAGCCCGTGCCTAGATATTGCCCCGCATAAATATGCCATTTCTGTTTATTCTGTGATAGCTGTGCAAATAAAATAATCAAAACAATTAAATAATCTATACTGGTGGAAATATAAACACCAATAGCAGATATGATTGTCTGTCCCATAAAAAAACTCCTGTATTAGTCAGTAATAAATCAGCAGATTTTAGGGGAGCACAGACACATTAATTTAGCTATCGCTAGTGGGTAATGCCGGACGTAAGAAAGCATTTTATCCTCCTCAAAACGTAGTTACAAAATAGTTTCTAACTGGAATTCGGTGATTACTTCCAAGTAAAGTATAACCCACTATACTTTATAAGGTAAAGTGTGGGCTCTACGAGGTAGTAGCGTTCTCCCTTCCTACTGGGAGAACTGCTATTTTTCTGCGCCTATTATCCGGTTAGAAAAATCTCCGACGGGCTATTGCATAGCGAGCGCATCTCATGCAGAACTCTACCCGAGCGCGGCAGGATAGTGTTAGCTTAACCACAAAAAAATGAATTCAACTATTAGAATGCATTTTTTCAATCGATCTTCAGCAATAGGCTGAAGAATATAAGGGAAAGCAGGGTCACTCATATCAACAATAACCTTATCTAACGTTTTCATAATCATTTCTCCGAACCTCTAAGATTTTGTTGATTCTGCCAATTTGACTTGAAATACAAGCTCCGCAACTACTTTGATGAAAACAATGAAGAGGATATCTTCGACTATATTCCGCCACAAAAGACCAACCAAATCTTCACGCCTAAAAAAGTAGTAAAACACATGGTTGATGACTTAGAAAAGGAAAATCCTAACGTCTTTGATGATCCTAATGTTACATTTGCTGATTTATACATGAAATCTGGTTTGTATATTACTAAAATTGTTAAAAGATTGTACGCAAACCCTATCATGAAGTAGTTTTCCCCTGATGATCGTGAACGGATTCTTCATATTATTAATCACCAAGTATACGGCTTAGCTCTCCAACCTCTTGTATTAACGTATTGGTCAATAACTGGTTCTGCCCAACTAGGGCGGCTTTGAATTGCTGCTTGTCTTTCTTATCTAATTGCCTCACGTTCTCTGGCGTGATTTCAACTAGGTGCAATGAGCTTTTTTCGTGTCCTCATTTATTTAATTTCTTGTTCTATTACACCAGAATTAGCAGACGTTGAAAACGCTGATTTGACGGGCTTTTTTGTGAAAAATACGAAAAAAAGTGCTAATTTTACATAAAAATTGGTTCAGTATAAAAACTTGTGTAAACGGCTGTGAGATTTAGGATGCCTTTCGGGATATTTCCATTAATCGCAGAAAGAAGTATTCATCATCTGGATACCCATAACCCTTACGTCTCTCAGTCTTGATCTTATTGTTGATACCCTCAAGTTTGCCAGTTGATATCCCGTATTTGGCGAACGTGTAGATCCCTCTCAAATGGTTATTTAAGAGACGCGCAAACCAAATAAAGTGGCTATTCTCAGTTGCCTTGCAGATGTCTATGATCTCTTCAAGTCTAACGCACATTTCCACCTCGTCATGTGAGTTGTATGCCTGGTCTAGCAAGTCTTTGACGAGGTCTATTGTGAAGAAGAACTTGTTTTCTTCCAACAGCTCGTCATACCATGCTTCATTACCGCCATAAGCCTTTATTTCTGGTGTATTGAATATTTCACCAGCAGTAGACACTAGCTTGCCTTGACGGGCATCCTCGTCCTTCTGAACTAATGTGGACCTCTTAGACATCAAGATGTAACGTGAGTTCTTAAGCAACTTAGCAGCCTCTGGAGAGCCTTCTTCAGCCAGCCGTCTTTGTTCATCCTTTCTGATCTCAGAAACCACTTTATCGTTGAAATTCTTGATAATGTGGAAGCGATCATAGACGATGTCTAGCTTGGGATAGCGCCCTTTAAAAGCTTCTTCGAAGTCTGAATTCATGTCGCAAGCCACCGCCTCAACTTTTGACATCCACTCATCGCCAACATGATCCATAAACTCGAAAACAACGGCTTTCTTCTTGCCATGGGCTAAGTAGAGAATATACCCTGTTTCCCAGTCTATGATTGCGGTGGCGTACTTATGGCCATCGTGGAGCTTAAACTCATCAATGGCTAAGTATTTTGCCTGCCTTTCAGGTTTTATGAGTGTCTTGCCATCAGTTGTAAATTTAGACAGTAGAAGAGACTTGTGAATTGACTTTACAGTCATCTTGTCCAAGCCAGTAAGCCAAGCCACTGCCTTTAGAGTAAGGCCATAGCTTAACAGTTTCTCAGTGTATTCTTTTAAAGGTTTGGTGATGCGATAACCATCAGCTTTAAAAGGGATAGACTGGCTTCTAGTGTTGAATTGGCAATCAATGTTAAGACAACGAAAACGTGCATAGGACACTCTGATATTGGTGTGTACTCCACCAATAGCGACGTGCTTAAGGGTAGATTCTAAAGACCCATTTTTAACTAGTTTTCTTGAGCAATTAGGACAGAAGGTATCACCACGCTCATCTAGCTTTCCTACAAAGGTTAATCCACCTTCATTTTGAATTGGCTCGCCAACTTGAATAAAGTCGGTAAGACCAGAATTAAAGGATAAGACACCTTTGTTAGGCATAACATCTTGAGTAGTAACTGACAGTTCTGTATAATTCATAGTAAGAAGGGCTCCCCATGTTTTTGTCGTTATTAACATTGTAAGGGACAACCCTTCTTTTTTTGTTATCTAATTTCTATTTACACAAGAATTTATACTGAACCTAAAAATTAGTGAAAATACTAAAAATTTCAAAATTATAGTCTCTATATTATAATCAGTACAGTAACGAAAAAATTATAGTGTAAAAGCAAGATGCTCAAAAAAAGAGGAGAAAGACCAGACTACCAGCTGGTCTTTCTCCTCTTTTTGTCATCACTTAATTACACGTTTTTGATCTTTTTACCAGTCAATCCCATCGCATTAATTGCCACGATAATTGACGACATCGCCATGGCCACAGCACCAACGGCTGGGTCTAGAGTGATTCCCATAAATGACAACACACCGGCAGCGAGTGGAATTGCGACAATATTGTAGCCTGCTCCCCACCAGAGATTTTGAACCATTTTCCGATTTGTGATTTTAGCCAAATCAAGAAAATGTAAAATATCGCTGGGTTCTGATTTAACCAACACAACATCAGCGGAATCAATGGCAACATCGGTTCCGGCACCAATTGCAATTCCAATATCGGCCGCGGAAAGACTTGGTGCGTCATTTACGCCGTCACCAACCATGATGACGTGATTGCCCTTTGCTTGATAATCAGCAATAATCTTTTGCTTATCATCTGGTAATAGACCTGCATGGAATTCAGTCAATCCTAGTAAGTTAGCAACGTGTTCCGCGGCTTTTGGATTATCACCAGTGAGCATTACAGGGGTAATTCCTCGCCTCTGAAGACCACTAATTAATTCCTTAGCACTCGCTTTGATGGTGTCGCCTTCAGCAACCATTCCTTGAACTTGGGTGCCCTGCAATAGGAAGCTGACGGAATTACCCTTAGCAGCCCATTTATCAGCAGCGGCTTTGTCAAACCTGATCCCTTGCTTCGTTAAATAGTTACCATTAACAATCATATAGTCAGTGCCATCAATATTACCGGAAATACCAACGCCTGGAATATTTTGAGACTTTTCAGCCGCAACGACTTCAATGTCCTTCGCTTGGGCTTCAGCAATGATTGCTTGGGCCAGCGGATGAGTCGAATTATTTTCAAGGGCGGCCAGTCGGCTTAATAACGTTGTTTCGTCAATCCCATCATTTGGAATCAATGCATTCACCGTAAATTTACCTTCTGTTAACGTGCCAGTTTTATCCAAGAGAACGTGACTAACATGTTGACTTGCTTCAATGGCTTGGCGATTTCGAACTAATAGCCCATTTTGAGCGCCAATCGTAGTAGAACGAGAAACCACTAATGGAATCGCTAATCCTAATGCATGCGGGCAAGCTATCACGAAGACGGTCACCATGATTGTCATTGCAGTCGACAATCCCTGGGGTAACCAGGCAAAGAAAGCAATAATCCCAACACTAAGTGCCGCGTAAAATAGATATTTGGCAACTAAATCAGCTTTATCTTCTGCTTTAGATTTAGCTTGCTGGGCATTTCGAACCATTTTCATTACTTGAGAAAGATAGCCGGAGTCACCAGTACCACTAATTTTAACCGTTAGCGTCCCGTTATTGTTGATTGTACCACCAATGACCTTATCGCCAACGTTCTTGGTAACGGCAGCAGATTCACCGGTTACCAGTGCTTCATTCACGGTCGACTCCCCAGCCGTAATAACACCATCGGCTGGAATACTCTCACCTGAACGCACTTGGAAAGCTTGACCAACTTTTAAATCAGATACTGGCACTTCTTTTGTTTCACCATTATCTGTAACTAGATGGGCCGTCTTAGGCAACAGAGCCGCCATCTTTTGTAATGCATTCCCAGCCCCCATCAATGCATTCATTTCAATCCAGTGTCCTAGAAGCATAATTAAAATCAGGGTTGCAAGTTCGAACGAAAAATCCATTACAGGATTTGCCGGGTTCAAGAAGTTGTTGGCAATAAATGCGTACAAACTGTAGAAATACGAAACGGAAATTCCAAGGGTTACTAGCGTCATCATTTCAGGAGATTTATTCTGAATTTCCGCTTTAGCCCCCTTTAAAAAGGGCATTCCGCCATAAAAGTAAAGTGCCGTATCAAACAAAACGATGATAATGCCAACAATTAGCGGTGAACTGAAACTAAGGATGGAAACGTTTAAACCCATGATTGGTGCTAACAGTAAAACTGGAATCGCTAAGACAACGGAGACCCAAAATTTAACTTTCAAATTCCCCATATGCATCATTGAGCCACCGTGCATCATCATGTCGGTCCCAGCCATATCCATATCACCGTGATTCATGTTCATTTGGCTGTGATCCGTTTCGGTCATATCGTGATCCATTTTCATGTCATCATGATCCATATGACTCATATTTGATTCATTATTTTCCATATTCTTAGCACTCATGTTTTTCATGTTCATATGTTCCTCTTTATTTGCCATGATTATCGACCTCCTAAAAATAAGTGTGCGTAGCAAAGCGGTTAGAAGCCTAAATATAAGCTCCTTGTGTGGAAATCCCCGGACTCGGGATTTTTGTGCAGCAATCCTAAAAGTAAACAGAACACCACAGTCTTAACACGTTTGATCACCTGGCAAGCAGTTACACTGAACTTCCTCGGGCGCTGTTTTGGCCTTTTCAGCTAGAATCGCCTGTAAGTTCGCAATATCCGCCCGTGAGAGTTCCCTTGACTGAATAACGCCGGCAATTGTTGGACCAGCCCGCATCGCACACATATGGTCAAACAAATCATCTGCCGCTGCCACCATTGATTCCTTCTCGCCAACAACCGGCTTATACGTGAATGGTCGACTGCCGCCATGCTGCGCAACCGCCTGTTTTTGAATCAACCTGTGAAGTAGCGTTTTGGTTGTTGAAGCTGACCAGCCTTCTAATTCGTTCATAGCATCGATTAGTTCACGACTAGTCGCATGTCCCATTGTCCAAATTGCTCTCATAACCATCCATTCAGAATCGGTGATAGTTACATTCTTTGCATCCATCCTTCAATTGGCTTCCTTCCTTCATTAATTGAATTCTAAGTTTACATTTGTAACCTCCTAACGCTTATTAGTTTACAACTGTAGTCACAATAATGCAACCTTTCTGCCAGAAAATACTAGGCATTTTTCACTATAATGAATACTTGCTAGAAAATAGTTCTTTATATCAAGAACTTAAAAGATATTACCGTGGGAAAGATTAACATATTTTGTATTCATAAATTGACAGTCTTGAATACAATTTGAGAATACCGGTATTACGTGTAGTCAAGACTTAGTGTCAAGAGCCAACCAGAAAAGAGCTAAATATGAATACAATATATGGGTATGCAAGAGTATCTACTGTTAAACAAGATTTAAGTAGTCAAGTTGACGATTTAAAACGAACTGGAGCTACAAACATCTTCAAAGATAAGTATACTGGCACCACTGCTAATCGTCCTGAATTTGATAAATTAATGGCCAAGATTGAAAGTGGCGATACCTTAATCGTCACTAAATTAGATCGTTTAGCTAGAAATACGCAAGACGCACTCAACATTGTAAAAAAATGAATGCTGAGGGGGGGCATTCTGCGGGTTTTAAATATTGGAACGATTGATAATTCACCAAGTGGACGTTTAATTTTCACTGTCTTTAGTGCCTTTACAGAATTTGAGCGAGATTTGATTGTTAGTCGAACCCAAGAGGGCAAAGCATGGGCTAAAGCTAATAATCCTAATTTTCATGGTGGTATGCCAAGAAAAGGTGGACGATCACAGAAGGGGCACCTATCTTAGCCGGAAATATGGGATGGGGCGTAGAGGAATCCAGTATTTGGTGGACTTGATTCAAAAACATGGTGAAGATATTCTGGATCGCCCTCAACAGAAATATACTGTTGATTTCAAGCTTACTGCCATTGATAGAGTCCTGCTAAGAGGTGAAGCACTTAGACAGGTTTCTCTAGACTTAGGACTTACAAATACAGGAATTCTTGCAAATTGGCTTCGCTCTTTTAAAGAAAACGGGTATACTGTCATTACCAAGAAGAAAGGTAGACCACCCAAGAATGCCCAAAAGCAAGGACAAACAGCGGATCAAAGAACTGGAAGAGCAAGTAAAGAGGCTTACAGTCGAGCTTGCATACATAAAAAAATTGGAGGCCTTAATTCAAGAACGCAAGAGCCAAGAAAAGAAGAATTAGCTCGTACAATCAATGAATTAAGGCAAGAATTGCGGCTTAGCGTTAAGTACATTAACGACGTTATCAATGCCAACCCTGGATTGCCTCATATCTCAAGAAGTAACTACTACTACCAAACCCATAAGCTTGATAAGGATTCTGGTAACCAGAAGCTGATGGATAGAATCAAAGAGATCTTTCTTGAACACAGCCAGCGCTATGGGTACCGGCGAATCTACGGACAGCTTCGCCGTGAAGGCTATGAGATCAATCATAAGAAGGTGCAGAGGCTCATGCAAAAGATGGGCTTATTTGCCATCTCAATCCGCAAGAGACGTAAATACAGCAGCTATTACGGCGTTCAAGGCAAGATCAAGCCAGACTTAATCAAGCGTAATTTCTACGCAATTATTCCCGACAGACATTGGTTTACCGACGTGACAGAATTCCATCTCAAAGATCAAAAGCTCTACCTTTCTCCAATTATTGATGGTTGTACCAAAGAAATTATCTCCTACAATATTTCTAGGCACCCAGACCTTAAGCAAGTAATGACCATGCTAGATGACGCATTTGAGAAGCACCCATCTCTTAACGGGCTTGTTTTCCACTCAGACCGTGGCTGGCAATATCAGCACCAAGCATATCAAGCTGCTCTGGCTAACAGAGGGATCGATCAGAGTATGTCCAGGTTGGGTAATTCTCTTGATGACGGCTTAATGGAAGGCTTCTTCGGCATTCTTAAGCGTGAGATGTTCTACGGCCAAGAACATAAATACAAGGACTTAAATGAGCTTGAGCAAGCTATTCACAAATATATCGATTACTACAACAACGTAAGAATCAAGACAGGACGAAAAAACATGACCCCGATTGAATATCGGAATCATGTTTTAACAACCTTAACGGCTTAATACTAATTTGTCCCAATTTTTGGGGGTCACATCAACGCTTAATTTTTTGTTTTCTTAGCCTTCAAAAGCACGGGTCAATGGTGGCACGATTTGCTTCTTCCGTGACACAACGCCTGGCAAGTGGGCTTCTGAGTCCTTCAGTTCCTTGCCGAAGGCCTTGGCAAAGACCTTTTGGCTTTCGTCGTCGCCAACGAAGAGCACTTCTGAGTCAGAGTCAAGCACGTTGGTGATCACCAGCATGAACAAGTCGTAGCCGTTCTTTGCTGAGGCATCCTTCATGGCCTTCAGGAAGCCTTCCTTGCGTTCCAGGGCTTCTGGAACGTCAACGACGTTGACTTGGGCGATGCGAGCCGTCTTACCTGCCAGTTCAAAGCTCTTGGCGTCAAGGTCGATCAATTCTTCAACGCTCTTGGCAGCGATGTTGGTGCCGGCCTTCAGCAGTTCCAGACCGTATTCCTGGTAGTCGACGCCAGCAATCTTGGCCAGTGATTCAACGGCCTTCTTGTCAGTGTCGGTCGTGGTTGGTGACTTCAAGAGCAAGGTGTCGGAAATGATGGCACTCAGCATGATCCCAGCAATGTTGGCTGGGATTTCCATGTTTTGTTCTTGGAACATTTCCCACAAAACAGTTGAGGTGCAGCCAACTGGTTCAGCCCGGTAGAACAATGGGTCGATCGTCGCGAAGTTGCTGATCCGGTGGTGGTCGATCACGTGGGTTACCTTGACCTTGTCGCGGTCTTCAACGCTTTGTTGAGGTTCGTTGTGGTCAACCAGCATAATGGCGTTGACTTCGTTTGAAACGGTCTTGACAACGCGAGGTGCTTCAAAGCCAAACTTCTTCAAGGCAAAGGCAGTTTCATCGTTTGCTTCGCCCAAGGCTACGGCTTCAGTGTTGTAGCCGTGCTGGTTCTGGAAGTATGAGTAGGCAATGGCGGTGCCAATTGCGTCAGTATCTGGGTTTCTGTGACCAAAAACAAGTTCTTTTTCCATTTGAATTGTCCCTTCTCTAATTCAAAATTTAATCCTCTTTAAGTCTACTAAAAAAAGCGGCTTTTGTTCAATCTTTTTGCCTAAATTCTTTTTTTCTTTTGCTTGCGCTAAAAGAGGCTGGAGACGTCCCGGGGCTGGTCGGAAACCGGCCGGCCAAGCTTCAGGCTGCGCGGCTCCCCATCAGTCTTGACATCGACCACGAATGAGCCGTTGGTCTGCCGGTCGCCCAACGGGTGATCCGTCGTCAGAATCGTCTGCTGGCGCAGGCTTGAGGTGGTCAGCAGCAGCTCATGGTTTTGCGCGTAGAAGGCCAGGCCGGCAATCCGGTGCGGCTGCTGCTTCAAAGTCCGCAAGACCAAAACGCCCCGCTTGGCCCGGCTGGTCACTGGAATCAGGTCCAGCTTAAGCTGCTTGAAGGCCCCTCTTTGGGTGATGATTCCGACCTTGTAGAGGCCATCGTACTTGACCTCATTTACCAAGAGCCCAACGACAAAGTCATCCTCCTTCAGGTTGATCGACTTGACCCCGGCTGCCTTGGCCCCAGTTTCTGGCACCTCGGAGACGGCATACTTGAGGGCAAAGGCCTGGTTGGTAAACAAGGTTGCCTCATACTCAGCCCGCTTGTCCAGCATGTCCACGGCAATGACCCGGGAATCAGCCGTCTTCATCTTCATGGCCATGATGGCCCGAGACTTGTAGGTCCGGGTCGGCTGCAGGCTGGACAAGGCAACCTGCTTGATAAAGCCGTCATTAGTGGCCAAGAGGAAGACCGCATTTTCATCGTCCAGGCTCTTCAGGGCGAAGACCTTGATGATCGCCTCGTCATGCGCCAGTCCCAATTCCTGAGACAAGTGCTGGCCGATATCCTTCCACTTGGTCTCCACCAGCTCGTGCACTGGCCGGTAGATCAAGTTGCCGTGATTGGTGAACAGGTAGAGGTTGGTCAAAGTCGACAAGGTCTGCTCAAAGACGACCTCATCAGTTTCCGGCAGGCCGTTTTCAGCTGAATCAGTCGACTGGAAGGACCGCAAGGATGACCGCTTGATGTAGCCATCCCGGGAAATCAGCACCCGGACGTCTTCGTCAGCGATCAAGGCCTTCTCATCGACTTCAACCTTGGCGGTCTCATCGCTGATTTCGGTCCGCCGGTCATTGCCAAAGTCATGCTTGACTGCCCGCAATTCCTTGATGATCTGCTTTTGCAGGGCACTCTTGTTGGACAAGAGCTCATTGAAGGCAGCAATCTTGCTTTCCAATTCCTGTTTCTCCTTCTGCAGGGCAACGACGTCAGTATTGGTCAAACGGTACAGCTGCAAGGAGACGATGGCTTCCGCCTGCCTTTGACTGAAGGCAAATTCCGCGACCAGGTTCTTCTTGGCGTCAGCCTTGTTCTTGGAAGCACGGATGGTCTTGATGACCTGGTCCAGAATGCTCATGGCCTTGATCAAGCCGTTGATGATCTCCAAGCGCCCTTCTGCCTTGCCGAGGTCAAACTTGGTCCGCTTGATCACGACCTCTTCTTCATGTTCCAGGTAGGCCTGCAAAATCCGCTTAAGGCCTACCTGTACAGGAGTCATGTGGTCGATCGCCACCATGTTGAAGTTGTAGGAAACCTGCAGGTCGGTGTTCTTGAGCAGGTAGTTCAGGATGTTCTGGGCATCGGCATCCTTCTTCAGTTCGATTACAATCGACAAGCCGTGGCGGTCAGTTTCGTCGCGGACTTCCGAAATCCCATCAAGCTCCCGGGCCACGCGGATCTCATCGATCTTCTTGACCAGCTGGGCCTTGTTGACCAGGTAGGGAATCTCCGTAACCACGATCTCTTCCCGGTGGCCGCGAATCTCCTGGATGCTGGTCTTGGCGCGGACCTGAATCCGCCCCTTGCCGCTTCTGTAGGCGTCCACGATCCCCTTGGTGCCCATGACGATCCCGCCAGTCGGGAAGTCCGGGCCCTTCACGAACTGCATCAAATCAGCCAGAGTGGCGTCTGGGTGCTTGAGCAGGTGGATGGAGGCATCCAGCACCTCGCTGAGGTTGTGCGGCGGGATTTCCGTAGCATAGCCGGCGGAAATCCCGGTCGAGCCATTGACCAGCAGATTAGGGAAGCGGGCCGGCAGCACGGTCGGCTCATATTCGGTGTCGTCAAAGTTGAGCACCATCGGCACCGTTTCTTTGTCGATGTCTTCCAGCAAGACGTTGGAAATCTTGGCTAGGCGCGATTCGGTATAACGCATGGCAGCCGGGCTGTCCCCGTCCATGGACCCGTTGTTCCCGTGCATTTCAATCAGGGGTTCGCGCATCTTCCAGTCTTGTGACAAGAAGACCAGAGCCCCATAGATGGAGCTGTCGCCATGGGGGTGGTAGTTACCCATGATGTTACCGACGGCCTTGGCCGCCTTCTTGAATGGCTTGTCGTAAGTATTGCCGTCACGGTACATGGCGTACAGAATCCGCCGCTGCACTGGCTTGAGCCCGTCTCTGATGTCAGGCAGGGCCCGCTCTTGAATGATGTACTTGGAGTAGCGGCCAAAGCGTTCGCCCATGACCTGCTCAAGCGGCATTTCACGAATTCTTTCGTGAGTTTCTGGCATAAAGCAAAATCACCTTTCCTAATCGTTTACCTTGTCCAAAATTGATTCTTCCTCGCCCATGCGGAACTTGACGTTTTCCTCGATCCACTTTCTGCGGGCTGAGGCCTGGTCCCCCATCAAAGTGGTGACCCGGCGCTCAGCCAGCTGGGCATCGTCGATTCTGACCCGGATCAGCATCCGCGTTTCCGGATTCATCGTGGTTTCCCACAGCTGGTCGGCATTCATTTCGCCCAGCCCCTTGAAGCGCTGGAGGGCATAGCCCTTGCCGGCCTTCTTTTCATCCTCGTCGCGCTCTTCATCGGTCCAGGCATAGAGGTCCTGGCCCTTCTTGCTGATGCGGTAAAGCGGCGGCAGAGCGATGTAGACCTTGCCGGCTTCGACCATTGGCCGCATGTAGCGGTAGAAGAAGGTCAAAAGCAGGATCTGAATGTGGGCCCCGTCGTCGTCCGCGTCAGTCATGATGATGACTTTGTCGTAGTTGGAATCTTCCAGCTTGAATTCCGTGCCCACGCCCGCGCCGATGGTATGGATCATGGTATTGATCTCTTCGTTCTTGAAAATGTCGGCCAGCTTGGCTCTCTGGGTGTTCAAGACCTTGCCCCGCAAAGGCAGGATGGCCTGGAAGTGCCGGTCGCGCCCTTGCTTGGCGCTGCCGCCGGCGGAGTCACCTTCGACCAGGAAGAGCTCGTTCTTCTTGGGGTTGCGGGATTGGGCCGGAGTCAGCTTCCCGGACAGAATTTCCTTCTTGCGGCGCTTCTTGCCGTTTCTGGATTCATCCCGGGCTTTCTTGGCCGCTTCTCTGGCATCTCTGGCCCTTTGGGCCTTCTTAACCAGGTCTTGGGCCCATTCACCGTTTTCCATCAGGTAGTAGGACATCTTCTCATACACGACCGCGTCGACCGCGCTTCTGGCCTGCGGCGTCCCCAGCTTGCCCTTGGTCTGCCCTTCAAATTCCAGCATCTCTTCTGGGATCTTGACGGACAAGACCGCGCTCAGGCCTTCCCGGTAGTCGGACCCTTCCAGGTTCTTGTCCTTCTTGCCGAGCAGCCCCTGCTTCTTGGCGTAATCGTTGAAGGCCCGGGTAAAGCCACTTCTGGCCCCAACTTCGTGGGAGCCGCCATCAGCAGTGCGGACATTGTTGACGAAGGAGACGAAGTTTTCTGAGTAAGAATCGCTGTACTGGCCGGCAAACTCGATCTCCATCCCGTCTTGCTCGCCTTCAAAGTAGAAGACCTTGCCAATCGCCGTCTTGCCTTCGTTGAGGTAGTCAACGAAGCTCTGGATCCCGTCTTCATAGTCGAAAACGTCGTGATGCTCCGGCTTTCTTTCATCGGTCAAGGTGAACTTGACGCCTTTGAGCAGGAAGGCCGACTCGCGGATGCGCTCTTGGATGGTTTCGTAATTGTACTTGGTCGTAGAAAAAATCATCGGGTCCGGCTTGAAAGTAATGGTCGTCCCCGTCTTTTCCTTGGTCGCCCCCAGGCACTTCAGGGTACCGATTGGCTGGCCGCCGTTGTGGAACTCTTCCTCGTAGGCCTTGCCGTCTCTGACCACATGAACCTTCATGTAGCTGGAGAGGGCATTCACGACAGACGAGCCGACCCCGTGCAGACCGCCGGAAGTCTTGTAGTTCTGCTCGGTGAACTTGCCCCCCGCGTGCAGAACGGTCAAGATGACCTCAATGGTCGGGCGGCCTGAGGCGTGCATCCCCGTTGGCATCCCCCGGCCAAAGTCCTGCACGGTCACGGAATTGTCCTCATGAATGGTGACGTTGATCTCCTTGCCGAAGCCGGCCATGGCTTCATCGACGGAGTTGTCGACGATTTCGTAGACCAATTGGTTCAGGCCATGGATATCCGTGGAGCCAATATACATGCCGGGCCGCTTTCTTACGGCCTCAAGCCCGTGCAGAATCTGAATTGAAGAATCATCATAGGTATTTTTTGGCAAAATAGCTTTCCTCCAAACTTTCGAATCGCAAACTGCGTATCCATTCATACTAATCTTTGTTAAAATAGAAAACAAGATTAAACGGAGTTGATATGAATGTTTGCAATAAAATTTGCATTGCTTTTAATTTTAGCATATTTGATCGGGTCTTTTCCTACCGGCGTGCTGGTTGGCAAAATCTTCTACCACAAGGACATCAGGGATTACGGCTCGCATAATATTGGAACCACCAACACTTTCCGGGTGCTGGGCCCAAAGGCTGGGACCATCGTCTTCCTGGTCGATTTCTTCAAAGGCACCCTGGCGACCTGCCTGCCGATGATCTTTCAGCTGGGCCGCCACGACCTATGCCTGGTCTTTGGGGCAGCCGCCATCTTTGGCCATGCCTTCTCAATTTTCTTGAAGTTCAAGGGCGGCAAGGCCGTGGCGACGACCGCGGGCTTCCTGCTGGGCTACAACGTTCACTTCTTCCTGCTGTGCGCCAGCTACTTCATCCCCCTGCTCTTCATTACCAGCATGGTCTCAGCCACGAGCCTGATTTCCGTAGTGCTGATCTTTATTTCCAGCTTCTTCTACCATGACTGCTTCCTAACCGTCATGTCCGGACTCTTGGTCTGCTTGATCTGGTGGAGCCACCGGTCAAACATCAAGCGCATTCTGTCTGGCAATGAAAACCTGGTTCCCTTCGGGATCGTCTATTGGGTCAAGCAAAAGAAGCAAAAAAACAAGAAAGACAAGTAATTCCGGACCTTCAGCCAAGCTGAGGGTCTTTTCACTTAAAAGCAATTTCTCGACAAAATCATTATACAGAACATGTGTTCAAAATGTCAAAGGGCAAAATGAAAGATCTGCTTGAGCTCAGCTCAGGCAGATCTTTTTATTTTCCATATCAATTATTATGTCAATTAGATTGGATTGCCCAGGAACTGGCTGTTGTAAAGATCAGCGTAAAAGACTTTCTTGGCCATCAGACTTTGGTGGTTCCCGGTCTCAATGATGTGACCATGGTTCAATACGATGATCTTGTTAGCGTTTCAGATCGTAGACAAGCGGTGGGCCACGACAAAGCTGGTCCGCTTCTGCTGCAGGTCAGTCATGGCATTTCGAATCAGGGGCTGCTTTTCGGCATAGCTGAAGTCTACGTGCTTGAAAGCGAGTTTTGGCAATGGCTTTTGCACTAATTCTGCTCTAGTTTTTTCATCTCACTGCTTTTGCTCTGACTGCTTCCGCTCTTTGGCTGCATCAGCTTCCAAGCGGCTTTCCAGCAGGTCAGCTTGGCTTTGTAGCTTCTGCAGGATCTGCAAGTAGCTCTCCTTTTCCGCTTCATTCAAAGGCTCCATCAAGTGGCCAACAAAGCGGTACCAGCGGGCACTGTTGCTTTCGTTTTGCGCGCCCCTTGTCCGTCAAGTAGACCCGCAGAACCCGCCGGTCCTTTTGATCGCGCCGGCGCTCGATCAGGCCACTTTTTTCAAGCCGCTCCAGAACTTCTGAAACTGAAGACGGCCGCACGTGGGCATTGCGGGCCAGATCGGCCTGCTTCATTCCCTCATTGCGGGCCAGCAAGGCCAAGGACCGGTTCTGCCCATGCACCCCGCCTTGGAGGGCTTCAAAGCGCAGCCCCATCTGGTACAGCTGCTGCTGCAGGTGATAACACTTGACTTAGAGTAGAAAAAACGCTCATCTAAGTTAGATGAGCGCTAGTTCAATATTGTCTTAATCCTGGTCAAAAATTGCTTTCAGGACCTGCATGACCCCTTCATCGTTGTTGCTTGGCGCGATGTGGTCGGCAATTGCCTTCAAGTCGGGGTGCCCGTTGACCATTGCATAGCTATGGCCGGCTTCTTGCAGCATAGTATAGTCATTCAGGTAGTCGCCGAATGCCAGAGTTTCCTCCCGCTTCAGTCCCTTGAGTCGTTCAATCTGCCGCAAGGCCGCCCCCTTGCTGACCTGCTTATTCACAATGTCAATCCAGTCTGCCCCTGCCAAAACGGCCGTCAGGTTTTCCGGCATTGGCGGCAGCTTTCGGTAGGCCTCTTCTGCCCCCTGGTTCTTGAAGTAGACCGTGAATTTAATAATCTTGTCGCTGGCAACTTCTGCTTCCAGCTGTTTGACGTATCTGCGCTTGATGTAGTAAGTATCAAGCTGCCTGGACAATTCTTCGTCTCCCTTTGGGTCGTAGCAGATCGCTTGACTTGCCCCGCAAAGAATTGGACTAGCTGATGGATTGTCCTCAAAGAGCTTAAGGCAAAACAAGGCTTCATCAGCCGTCAAGGCCTGCTCATACAGGAACTTGCCGTTTTGGTAGATGACGCCGCCGTTGTCCCCGATAAAAATCAGGTGGTCGGCAATCTTGCCGAACAGCTTTTCATTCGTGTAGTAAGGCCGGCCGCTGGCAATTACCATCTGCACCTGCGGGTGGTCCAAGACCCACTGGTCAAAGCTGGCTGGCACTTCCTTGGCATCGTTGACCAAGGTCCCATCCATGTCAGTCGCAATTAATTTAATCTGATCCTTTAATTTCATATTCGAAAATTCATCCTCATTTAAAAAATCGATAACTCTCACAAAACCGCTTAACTTCACCTGCTTCTTATTATTCCATTCTTGCTTCATAATTTCAAAACATTCCGTCAATGAAAAAAGCCCGGCTTTCAGTTTCTTGAAAGTCAGGCATATTTTTCAGTTTTTAGCCATAAATGTTGGCGACGGCCTGCCGGTAAAGGTCAACAGACAGCTGCTGCCCTTCCTGGTCAAGCGAGGCGTTCTTCAAGCGCAGGTATTCATCCCGCAAGTCCTGCCACTGGTCCCAGTCCTTGATGGTTTCTTCTTGAATGCGCAAGAAGCGGCGGTTGAAGGGCTCGCTCCAGCGGTAATGGCCATCGGCTTCATATAAGCGCTCTTCATCGCCCTCATCCCGCTTGACGATCGTCAAGTCCAGCTGGAAATTGACCAGGCCGCTCTTTTTGGCATGGTGGACGTAGCGCAGAGCCAGTGGCATCCCCGGCACTTTGTCAAATTTGTCAGCCAAGGCCGCGTCAAATTCCTTTTCAATCAGCTGGTGCAGCAAATCAGGATTAGCCGCATACTCGCTTGGCGCCTTAAGAAGCACGATCGCATAGTCCAGATCGTAAACTTTGTCGTTGCGGGTCACGAAGTTGCCAGCCGTGCCGACCACCCCTTCAGCTTCGACTATAATCTGGCAGTCAGCCCGCAGGTTGGCCATTGCTTCTTTAAGGCAGTCCATGGACAAGTAGCGGTAGATCTTGATTTCATCTTTTGCAGCATAAGCATACATATTTGTTTATCCTCTTATTCTTTTAATGATTGTCAATATTGCCCGAGAAGGCACTGTAGCGCTTGGCAACCAGCGCGTTTTTACCCCGTTTCTTGGCATCATACAGGCAGCTGTCGGCAAGACGCAGGCAAGAACGCAGGTCATGCTTTGAGTCCAGGAAGCCGGCGCAGCAGCCAATGCTCAAGGTTGCCGGCGTCTTTTGCCCTTCAGTGATGAAGGCGTAATTTTCCTGGAACTTGCGCAGATTGGCTTTAAACATTTCCGGATCCATGTCAATGCCGATCACCAAAAACTCGTCGCCGCCATAGCGGTAGCAGGAAATGCGCGGGGAATCCAGCTCATCCAGCATATATTGGCCAATCTGCGCCAGAATCCGGTCGCCATATGAGTGGCCATGCTGGTCATTGAACTGCTTGAAGTCATCCAGATCGATCATGGCCATGCCGACTTGCTCATGCTGGTAGTCGTTAAAGTCTTCCCGCAGGGCGGTCCGATTGAGCAGGCCGGTCAGATCGTCAGTTCGGCTGCGAACGGCGAGCCGGCTGTTGGCCAGCTGCAGGCGCTCAGTAAGAGCCGACGATTCCTTAAACCAGTAGCGCCTTAAAAAGATGCTGGCGATGCAAATTGCATAAAAGATCAGCAGGTCATAGAAATCCTGCCAGGCCACGTGCAACCGATTGCCGTCAATGATCGCCCATGTCGTCAAGGCGCTGATTGCAACTACCAGCATCCCTCTGCCGAAGCGGTAGTAAGGCAGAAGCGAGATCACGGTCATGATCAAGACCAGTTCAAAGAAATAGCTGCTGCCTACCTGGGTGCTATAAAGCGTCACCCCTGACAAAAAGGCATTTACCAGAAAGTTGCCGTAGCAGATATTCAGCTTAGTCTTAGCAGTCAGCTTCTTCATGCGCCTGGTGATCAGCAAAACGTTCAAATGCAAGCAGTTGACCAGCAAGAGCAGGACATAAACGAACATGTTGTCAATCTGGGGCAAGACATCCTTTGTCGCCACGCTGCTGTTCATCCCAATCAGCCCAATCAAGCCGATGCCGGCAATCATGCCCGAAATAGCGAAGCCAGCACTGAGATTGTTCTTCGCGGCCCGCTCCAGCAATTCAGCTGATTGATAAAATGCGATATTTGTCGTTTTTTCTTTATTGTGCTCAGGCACTTGCGTATTCTTATTATATTCAATCATGTTCTAGCAAACTCTTAATAATCATGCTAATTATTATGCCTAGCATTCGCTTACTCGCATAATTAGCCATTAACTTTTATTTTAATATAACTACGGGAATTTTCACAGATTATTTGCCAATAATATGACTGATTTGCTATTTATCGGCTATTGGTCTTTACCAATAGTGATGATCTTCCCGCCACGCAAGAGCTCAGTCCGGTGGGAAATGGACAAAAGCGTATTGCCCCGCGCTGCCCTTTTCAAGGCTGACAGCAGCTTGTCTTCCGTCACGACGTCCATGTTGGCCGTAATCTCGTCAAACAAAAGCAGCTTAGGCTGGCAGACGATGGCCCGGGCAATGGAGAGCAGCTGCAGCTGGCCGTTGGAGAGCGCGGCGTTTGACAGCCTGCTGTCAAGGCCATCCGGCAATTTGCGGACGCGCTCAGCCAGGCCCACGGTTTCAAGGGCCTGCCAGACCTGGTCTTCGCCAATTCCAGGGTCACCCAGGCTAATCTGCTCTAGCAGGCAGCCCGCGACTGGCTTGAAATTCTGTTCAACGCAGCCATAGAGCTGGCGCTTTTCCGCTTCTGGCAGGGCAGCCACGTCCTGGCCAAAGATCTTGATCTGTCCGGCTTGCGGCTGATAAAGGCCTAAGATCAGCTTAAACAAGGTGCTCTTGCCAGCACCCGTCCGGCCCTTCAAGGTCACGATTTCGCCAGCATTGACCGTCAGGTTGAAATGGTCAAAAATCGGCCGACCTGGCTCATAGGCAAAGGACAAGTCCTTGATGGCAATCGCCGGCGTTTGGACCAGGACCTGCTTTTGACTGGCCGGGCGCTCGGCTTCATTCATGAAGTCCTCGATCCGCTTGGTCCCAGCCATTGCGGCTTGCACATTTTGAATTTCCATCCCAATGTCGGCCAAGGGCGTAAAGACCTGGCCCACATAGGCAATCACCGTCACCGCGGTTCCGGCGCTGATGCCAAAGAAGCCGCGAAAGCCCCCGCCAAGACTGGCGCAGACCATCATGACCGCGGTCAAGAGCGCCTGCGCGAAAATAACGACCGGCGAGTAGACCGCGTCGCAGAAGTTGGACCGCTCCAGGGCCGCGAAGCTTTGCCGGAGAATTTTCTGATAGTGGTCCCGCATGAATTTCTCTGCCTGGTAGAGACGGATCATCAGCAGGCTGCGCAAGGTTTCAGGCAATACCTGGTCACAGGCCGCGACCGCCTGCCGGTTGTCAAGCTGCGCATTATAGGAGGCGCGCTGGATCAGCACGGTGAACCACCATAAAATGGGCAGCGACAAAAGCAGGAGCAAGCCCAGCCCCAGGCTTTTGACAAAGACGACCGCCAAAATGCCGATAATCGAAGCCAGGTTGGCAATCATGCTGATGATGCCGGATGAAAACAAGTCTTCCAGGGTATCGACGTCATTGACGAAGCGGGAGACCAAAGTCCCGCTGGAATTATGGCTGAAGTAGCTTGCCGGCAAGCGGCTGAGCTTTCGCGCCATCTCAGTCCGGATCCCGTGGGTCACCTTCTCGCCCCAGACCGTGATCATGCTTTCCCGGACTGCCTCCAGCAGCTTGCTGGCCAAAAGCGCGGCAAAATAGACCAGGCCAGCACCCAGCAGGCTCCTTGACGGGTGCTTGCCGGTCAGCTGGTCGACGATCACGCCCAGAATGAGCGGCGGGAGCAAAGAGACGGCGACATTGACCGCGATCAAGGCCAAAAGCGCGGTGGTCAATGCCCGGTGGGGAGCAATGGCTTTGTTAAAGATCTTCAAGGGCGTGAGCTTATTTTTCATCGCTGCTGCCTCCTTTCACTTGGCGGCAATAGAGCTTGGCATAGCCCAACGATTTCTTCAGCAAGTCCGCGTGCTTGCCGCAAGCCGTCTTTTTGCCGTCAATGTACAGTATTTGGTCCAGGCTGGCGAAGAATTCAAGCCGGTGCGAGATCAAGAAGATGACCCGGTCATGGTAGTGCTGGCGCAGATTCTGCAAGATCTTCATTTCCGTCTTCTGGTCAACGCTGGCAAAGGGATCGTCCAAGATCAAGATCGGCCGCTCATGGTAGAGGGCACGGGCCAGGGCAACCCGCGCGGCCTGCCCGCCCGACAGCCTGGTCCCACCTTCCCCGACTTGGGTTGCCGCTTTATCCGGCATCTTCTCCAAGTCCTGGACTAAATCGGCGTCGCTTAAGACGGCGGAAACCGCTTTTTCCTGCCCTAAGGCGATGTTGTCCTTGATTGATGCGGCCAAGAGCTGGGGATCATGGCCCAGGTAGGCCGTGGTCAAATAGCCGGCCTGCTGGAGCTGGCGCAAGTCTTGCCCATTCAGCTCGATCGTCCCCGAATATGGCAGCTGGCCCAAAAAGGCCTGGCCAAAGGTCGACTTGCCGCAGGCAACTGGACCGGTAACCCCAACAATCTCGCCTGGCTTGGCCGTCAGGGAAATATTTTCCAGCAAGGGCTGGTCGTCCTTCCAGCTGAAAGTCAGCTGCTTGACTTTGACTGGGCCAAATGGGGCCAGCTGCTTTCTTGCCGGCACGTCGTTTGTTAAGAGCGGCTTGATCCGCTTCCAGGAGACTTCCGCCTTCTGCACGGCATTAAAGAGGTTGGCGGCGTGGGAAGACTTCACGGACAGCTTGCCAAAGCAGGCCAAATAAGTGGAAAAAGCCGCGATGTTCCAGCTCTGCCAGCCCAAGCCGCAGACGTTGCGCCCGCCCAGCCAGATAATAAAGATGACGCTAATGGACGAGATGATGTAGTAGATCGGCTCAGCCGCGCTCATCAAGACCCCGGCCTTGATCTGGCGCTTTTCATAGTTTTGCAGAAACTTTTCGTAAATGCCGTCGCGAATTCTTTCCACCCCATAGATCCGGTAGGTCAGGCTGTTGCCGGCCCGGTCCAAGGTTGCGGCATTCAAGTCGCCAGCCGCCTCTTTAGCCTTGGCGACGGCGCCCGTGACCACTTTCTTCAGCTGTCCGGCCAAGACATAGGCCAAAGGCGGAAAAAGCAGGGCAATCAAGGATAAGCGCCAGTCATAGCACATCAGCATCACGATGTAGACGATCATCACCACGCCCGTGTCAAAAATTTCCGTCGTAAACTTCCGCATCCCCTCCGCGCAGTCATCCGCATCAGAAATAGCCTTGGTCATGATGGTCCCGATATCGTCCAGGCTGGTCTTGGTCAGCAGGGTCTGGTACAGGCTGCTGCGCATGGACAGGATCGTCTGGTTGGCGAACTTGCGAACGTAAAGCCGCTTCAAATAGCGCATGAACTGCACGATGAAGATGGCCAGCACGTAGCCAAGACTCAATTTGACCATGGCACTAGGCCGGGCCTTTTGCTGCAGGATATTGACCAGGCACTGGGCCAGCTGGCCTTCAAACCAAGGTCCGGCCGCCATGCCGACATTGTAGATGATGCCGGAGACGGTGACGACCGCCAAAGCGGGCCACTGGGCAATAAAGTAGGAGCTGACCTTGGCCGGATCGCGCTTCACGTCTTCTGCCATTCCACTCACTTTTCCTTTCGTTTGCTTTGCCAAAAGATAATTTCTTCTGCTTAATCAGCATATTAATTTTGTTCATCTCAAAAATATCACCCGCAAACAGCCAGTGCAATAGCCGTTTTAGTCAGAAAAGTTGTACCTGCAAATTGCAACTAACTCTAAGTACTTTGTGAAAAGATTATTCTGTTTTTTCGGTTAAGGTAGCGGATACTTTAACTTGATCTGCCAGCGATAGTTTTCCTTTTTTCGCCTGCCGAAAGTTAGAGGGGGCTAGGAAATTTTTCGGTTTTTCGTGCAAAAAATCACTTGTCCCCGTCCCCTTTCAGTGCTAGAATCGACGTAATTCATCCATATAAAAGTAAAGGTTACCTTTACTTTTAACTAGCGAAATCTAAGGAGAATTATCAATCATGGAGAAGAAGAATAGTTTGCAAAATGTCTGGAAGTTTAAGCTGTCTGCCGCCACGGTGACCCTGATTCCCGCGGCCGTCGGGATCAACTACGTGGCCAAGGCCTTTGCCGAAGGCTTGAAGCTGCCCCTTTGGCTGGGGTCTTTGGGGACTTTCCTGGCCAGCATGCTGGCCGGCCCAATTGCCGGCGCCATCAGCGGCTTCATCAACAACATTATCTATGGGCTGACCTTGTCGCCAATTTCAACCGTCTACGCCCTGACCAGCATTGGCATCGGCATTGCCGTGGGGATTCTGCATGCCCGCGGCTGGTTTGCCAGCGCCAAGAAGGTTTTGCCGGCGGCCATCATCATTGCCTTGGTCTCAGCCATCATCTCAACCCCGCTCAACGTCATCTTCTGGGGCGGGCAAACCGGGATTGCCTGGGGGGATGCCCTGTTTGCCAGCATGATTGCCAAGCACGTCAGCATTTGGATCGCATCATTCGTTGACGAATTCGTCTTGGACCTGCTGGACAAGGTCGTAGTTGCCTACCTGGCCTTCTTGATCTACAAGCAGATGCCAAAGCGGATGATCTACTTCTTTAAGGGGAACGAAAACTAATGATTGGACAGGCCGCGATCGACCAAAGCAAGTGGTATGCCAAAGTCGACCCCATCAGCAAGCTTTTATTGATTGCTGGCTTCACTTTGGCCAGCTTCGTGATCAGCCAGCCGCTATTGGAGCTGCCGCTTCTGGCAGCCACGGCGCTTTTGATCATGTTTTCACGCAAGACGAAGGGACTGTGGGCAATGACTGCCTTCAGTCTTTTCTTGATCATGACCATGCTCTTGATCCAGGGGCTCTTCTGGCCAGGCAACCACACCCTGGCTTTGAAGGCCGGCATCCTGCTCTTCTACCAGGAAGGCCTGACCCACGCCCTGCTTCTGGGCTGCCGGATTCTGGTCATTATTTTTTCCACCTGCTTCTTTATTGAAACGACCACTATTTCCGAAAACGCCAAGTATCTGGAAGCAGCCGGTCTCTCTTACAAGCAGGTCTACGTCTTGATGTCGGTCTGCTACATCCTGCCGGAAATGAAGCAGAACCTGCAGAAGATCCAGCTGGCCCAAAGAGCGCGGGGAATCGTGCCCGCCAAGTCAGTCTGGTCCAGAGTGGAGATGATCGTGCCCGTGCTGGTGCCCTTGATCATCAAGACCTTCCAGATGGCCATCAACCGGTCCATTTCCCTGCAGCTGCGCGGATACGACAGCCCGGAGCGCCGCAAGCCGGAGCTTAAGCAAGAATACTGGCTGGGCCATAAGACCCACTTGGCCTTGTCCTTAATCTGCCTGTTCTTGATTGGAGGAAAAGCATGGCTTCTCGTCAAATAGCCTTAAAGAATCTGTCAGTCCAGTATTTGGGCTTTGAAGACTGGGTGTTAAAGGAGATTACGGTTTTTGCCCCAGTAGGGGCAAAAATCGGCCTGGTTGGCCCCAGCAAGGGTGGCCGGTCAACCTTGCTCAACCTTTTTGCCGGAATCATTCCCAAGATCATTCCCGCCAAGATCAAGGGGAAAGTGACCCTGGGGGACAATGACTATCGCGACCTGGCTCCAGAACTCAGGAAGACCACGGGGGTTGTCTTGCAAGACAGCGCCAGCCAGCTCAGCGGCTTGGCGGACTCAGTCTATGACGAGCTCGCCTTTGCCCTGGTCAACCGCGGCTTGGACCCCCTCACCATTCAAGACCGGGTCGCCGCCGTGGCCAGCCAGTTTGATCTGGAAGACTACTTGGAGCAAGCTCCCACGGCCCTCTCCGGCGGTCAGATGCAGCGCCTGGCCATTGCCAGTGCCCTGGCACTTAACCCGCAATTTTTGCTCCTGGACGATCCAACCAGCCAAATGGACCCGGTTGGCCGCCAGCATTTCTTCTCCTGGCTCAAGCAGCAAAAGGACCAGACCGTCTTCATCGCTTCAGGCGAAGTCGACGACCTGGCCGAGGTCTGCGACCAGATCTGGGTGCTGGAAGCAGGCCGGCTGGCTGCTTCCGGGACCCCGCAAGCCGTCTTCAACCAGCTGAAGGATGACCCCCTGGTTGCCAAGCCAACTTCCCTGGAGCTGGCCAAACGCCTGAAAATTAAGCGTCCAGACGGCTCATACCCCGTAACTGCCAGTGAATTGAAGGAGGCAGCTGGAAAATGACGATTGAAATCAACAAGCTGGGCTTTGCCTATCCCGAAGCCGGCTTTGACCTAAAGCTGGACCACCTGGTTCTGGCCGACAGACTCACGGCCTTCATTGGCCAAAACGGGGCCGGCAAGTCCACCCTGCTCAAGCTGCTGAGCGGGCTCTTAGACCTGCAAGAAGGCCAAGTCACCGTAGACGGCGAGGATTTGGGGCAGTATCTTGCCCAAGACCGGATCAAGAAGGTTGGCTACACCTTCCAGGACCCCAATGACCAGATCTTCAACGCGACCGTTGCCAAAGAAGTGGCCTGGGGCCTGAAAAAGCTGGGCCTGCCTGAAGCAGCAATCAAAGACCAGACCGATCAAGCCTTAAAAGCGGTTGGCCTGGAAGGCAGCCAGGAAAAGAATCCCTACGACCTGTCCTTGTCTGAAAAGAAGCTCTTGACCATCGCGACCGTCCTGGCAATCGATCCGGAAATCTACCTCTTTGATGAGCCAATGATGTCCCTGGACTATCCAAGCCGCCAGCGGGTCACCCGGATTTTCAAGCAGCTGGAAGCCCGCGGCCGGCAATTGATCGTGATCACCCACGACATGGACTGGCTGGCCAGCCAGTGCGAGCGGGTCAACGTCATGAACCATGGCCGCCTGATATTCTCCGGCGCGGTCAGCGACCTGTTTGCCCAGCCGGATCTGGTTGAAAAAATCGGCGTCCTCCCGCCCCGGGTCTACTCCCTTTCCCAGATGCTGGGAATCGATCCGCCCTTCCTGTCCTTAGAGCAGGCTGAAGATCGATAAGCTCCAACAGCTTTCTTATTTCACTCTCAAACTAATCTAGATCAGTTACCCTGCCCTGCAGTCATTCCTTGACTGCAGGGCTTTTTTAATGCAAAGTGAGTTTTTTAGTAAACTAGCCTTAGACTTTGATGAAAGCGCTTGCTTTACTGGCGGATTTACTCTTACAATACAGGTAGAGCAATTGGGATGCAAATGAATGTTAAGGGAGTGAAAACCATGAATACTGTTAAACAACAAGTAAAAAAGAAAACACATGAATTTCCGACCGCCTATTCCGTGATCATCATCGTCTTGGTCCTGGTCCAGATACTGACCTTCTTCATCCCAGCCGGCAACTACGCGACCGTGGCCTACGACTCATCCAGCAAGGACTTCGCGATCACTTCACCGACTGGCAAGGTCACCCATGAGCCGGCCAGCCAGCAGACCTTGGACAAGTACAAGGTCAAGATCGATGCCGGCAAGCTGGTCGACGGGACCATCTACAAACCGGTTGCTATCCCGGATTCCTACCGGCGGATCAAAGTCAAGAAGCCAAGCCTCTGGGGCGCCGTCAAGCAGTTTTTGACCGCGCAGGTCAACGGGATTGCTGATTCAATCGACATAATTACCTTTATCCTGATCTTGGGCGGGATCATCGGGGTGGTTTACGCCAACGGGGCCATCAATTCAGGGATGCAAGCCTTGTCTGAGCACATTAAGGGCAAGCAGGTGCTGTTGATCGTCATCGTGATGGGCTTGATTGCCTTAGGCGGGACGACTTTTGGTCTGGCTGAAGAAACGATGGCCTTCTACCCCATGCTGATTCCAGTCTTCTTGGCCGCGGGCTACGATACGATGACCGTGGTTGCCACCATCTTCTTAGGCACCAGCCTGGGGACTTTGGCATCGACGATCAACCCCTTCTCAACGGTGATTGCCTCCAACACTGCTGGGGTCAACTTCGCCAGAGCCCTGCCGCTAAGAATCGGCATGCTGCTGGTCACCGTCCTCGTCGGCATGATCTACACCATCATCTATGCTGAAAAAGTTCGCAAGGATCCTGCCAAGTCATTGGTCTATGACCAATATGAAGAAAACAAGCAAAAATACCTGGCCTTTGACAACGGCAAACAAAAGAGCAGGTTCACCCTGCGTCAAAAGCTGACCCTGCTCACCTTCGTGGCCGGCTTCCTGGTCATGATCTGGGGCGTGCAGAGCAAGGGCTGGTATTTTACGGAAATTGCCGTCGTCTTCCTGGCCGTCTCCTACTTGCTGTTCGTCGTCTCTGGCTTGTCTGAGCACAAGTTTATGGCCAGCTTCGTCAGCGGTGCGGCTGACCTGCTTGGCGTAGCCCTGACCGTTGGCTTGGCCAGAGCGGTTTCCATCGTCATGGATGAAAGCCACACCAGCGACACGATCATGTACTTCTTCAGCAAGCAGATTACGGGGATGAACAAGCTGGCCTTTGTCTGGGTCCTCTTCCTGATCTACATCGTCTTAGGCTTCTTCATCCAGTCTTCTTCCGGCCTGGCCGTCCTGTCCATGCCAATCATGGCCCCATTGGCCAACGTCGTGGGCGTTGACCGCGCCAGCGTCATTGATGCCTACAACTGGGGCCAGGGCTATATCAGCCTGATTGCCCCGGTTGGCCTGATCTTGATGTCCCTGGCCATGGTCAACATCGGCTTTGACAAATGGTGGAAGTTCGTCTGGAAGCTGCTGCTGCTCGAGTTCTTCGTCTGTCTGCTCTTCCTGGGCATCGGATTACTGGTCTACTAACAATGAATATGCAAAAAAGGCCTGCCGGCAATGCCGGCAGGTCTTTTGGCTTGAAGCAGGACTACTCTTTCAGATGGTGGATCAACAGCGCTGCCGCCCCTAATGCCAAGAGGCACTCGCGCTTAAGATGGTGGTGATGGTGGACCGGTTCTGATCCATCTCTAGGCAATTTTTTGGAAATAGTAATGACTTTGTCGTTACCAATGGAGCTTCTCCACAAAACCCGTTCATTTCTCTTGTGATAAAACATGACGTTTACCTCCATAAGTTAAATTACAATAATTTTCGCGAAAAAACGAAAAAAGAAAGATAAAATAACCAGCACAAACAATAAACGATCATTCTTGCCTAAAGCCAGCACAATCAGTCCTGTCTTCAAAGTAGATTATAGCAAATGAATTAAGCAGCATGGCCTTTTCCAGAGCATTTTAAACAGATCGCAACTTTTGTCTTTTGGCCAATTCATGTTCCACAAGTTGGCAGATTGACGAAAGTCGCCTTTTCAGCCTGCCAAACTCCTTGTCTTCTCTAGCTTTAAATCATTTTTTCAAAAAAACGCAGCCTTGGTGCACAAATTGTCAACAAGCTGGTCAGCCTGGCAGAAAGCTTGATATTTAGCCATTATTTGCGCTGCTGATGTATCCGGTTAACTGCCGGCTTTTGTTTCACGCGGCAGTTGAAAATTAGGCTTTTTCAGCAGATGGTGCTAAACTAGTGAGCAATTGGAGGCATAAGATGGAAATTCTGGACATAGTTGACCAAGCCGGCATCCCCGTCGGCAAAACGATTGAACGAAATGAAGCCCACCGGATCGGCGCCTGGCACCGCTGCGCGTCCGTCTGGATCGTGAAAAGGACCGCTGGCAAGTGGCAAGTCCTGCTGCAAAAGCGGACCCTGACCAAGGATTCTTATCCTGGTTGCTATGACACCTCTTCCGCAGGCCACATCGATGCCGGGGATGCGCCACTGGACACGATCATCAGAGAATTGGGCGAAGAGCTGGGCATCCACGCCAAGCCCGCGGACTTCGTTTTTGTTGGCACCTTTCACAACTGCTACACGAAAGTCTTTCACGGCGCCGTCTTCAAGAACAATGAGGTCTCCTTTGTCCATGTCTACCAAAAGCCAGTAAACATCCAAGACCTGCACCTGCAAAAAGAAGAAGTTTCCGCCGTTCGCTGGTTTGACCTGGATGAGGTCTGGGACAAGGCGATTAGCCAGGACTCTCGCTTTTGCACGCCAGTTGGCGGCCTGAAGCTGCTGCGCGCCTACCTGCAAAAGCAGGCAAAATAAAAAGGCGGCCGTCTCATGTGTTGAGACGGCTGCTTTTTTGCATTAGCCTTTATCGGTTTTTTCATGCTTTTTGGCAGCCAGCATTTTCTGGTGGTCGGCCAGGCTGCAGCCATCAGGCCCGCAAGCCATGCCGCAAGCTTCGCCTAAGCCAGGCAAATTTTGAAAGACTGCTTGCCTTTGCTTGTTTTCTTCCTTTTGCTTAGTCATCATTTGCTCCTTCCATAGCCAAGACCTGCCGCAAGGCGCTGACGAGCAGTTCTTTTGGCTGAGCGCCATTGATGGCGTACTTGCCGTTGATCACAAAAAACGGTACGCCGGAAACGCCGGATTGCATGGCAGCTGCTTCATCGTTGCGCACTTCTTGTTCATAAGCGTCAGAATTCAAGACTGCCTCAACGGCTGCTGGGTCAAGACCAGACGCGGCGGCTGCCTCCTTCAGGACGTCATGATCCGCGATTTCAGCACCTTTGACAAAATAGAGCTTGTAAAAGTCATTGACCAGGCGATTGGCGGCGGCTTGCCCATACTTGTCCTTAGCCAGCTTGATCAGGCGGTGGGCATCCATCGTTGAGACATGCTTGACCTGAGACAGGTTGATTGCCAGTCCATCCCCGCGAGCCATGTCTTCAATCGCACGGGCGCGTTGGCCCAAGGCCTTTTCCCCTTTTTCTGAGGTCGTCTTTGGGGCTTCTGGGTCCAGCTCATAGGCCAGAAATTCCATTGGCGTCTCATCCGCAATCCCAACTTCGGCAAGTGCCTGCTTCATCCGGTTGGCCCCGATATAGCAGAAGGGGCAGGCAATATCAGACCAGTACATTATTTCCATTTAATTTCACGCTTTCTAGCAGCCGCGAGCGGCTATTTTTACTTACTTTTTGTAACCTATCTTAGTTTAGCTGATTCTGCCCCACTTGCCAAAGAATCTGCTCACGAATTTGAAAAAAGCTATTCCATCCGCCAAATGCTGAGATCGACCTTGCGGCCAGCAGCCTCGTCCAGGGTCTTGGCCCAAATTTGCAGGGTCTGGTCGTCGGCATACCAGACTTCATGGCTGCCGTAGCTGAAGTGCATGGCCCCGCTGGCTTTGTCCCTGACGGGCTTGGCCTTTTTTCGCTTGATCAGCTTTTTGACGTCAGTGGTCGTCAATGACGTTACGTCGGTGCCGTCCGCTGTGCCAAAGTCAAAGCCGCCGTTTGACAAGGCATATGACACCTTGCCCAGGCTTTCAAAGCTCTTGGCTGTCTTGACCAGGAACTTCCGATTGGCCTTTGGGCCGGGAGCTGAGCCAAAGCCATACAGGTTGTAGCACATGACCACGTATTCTGGCCCTTTGACCAGGCTGATCTTCTTGACTGGCGTTGACGGCTCAAGGACGACCCGCAGCTTGAGCTGCTCTTTCTGGCAAAGCGACCACAGTTCTTTTTCAAACACGGCAAACTTCTTCCACAGGCCAGTATCATCGCGGATCTGCTCATAATCCATTTCCACGCCGTCAAACTGATGCTTCTTGGCCAAGGCCACGATCTCCTTGGCTTGCTGCTTGGCCTGGGCCTTGCTGGACAAAAGGGCGGATACCAGATCGGTTGACTTGTCCTCAGTCCGCGTGTCGTTGACCACGGTCATGTAGACCGGCGTCTGCTTCGTGGCGGAATTTGCCCGCAGCTGCTTGAGCAGCTTCTTGGCTCCGTCAGTCAAAAAGAGCTGGTCATTCTTGTTCTCGTCGTAAATCGCGGCAAAATCGCCAACCCCGTCAACGCTGGCCGCGTGCTGCTCAATCGTCTTGATTGGTCCGTTTACGTCCCAGTAGACCGTCCAGTAGAAAAGCTTCCGTCCCTGACTCAGTCTGCCCATGGCTGAATTATCGCTTACCTGCCGCTTGCTTGCCTTGCTGCTCTTTGAACTTGAGCTCTTTGGCTCCTGCTTGGCGGTGCAGCCCGCCAAAGTCAGCCAAGCCAGGCCAGCAGCTGCGATTTTTATTGCCTTCTTGATTCCTTTGCTCATGCTTCACATCCGTTCCCGAATTAGTTTTTCCTTATATTATGATTTTCATCGTGCAAGTTTAAGCTATCATCCAAATTTTGACCGGTCAAGGCAAGTAGAAAGACTGTAACCGAACTTTAATTTGGCAGACTATGGGCAGCCATCCTGCGCTACAATTAACTTATTAACTAGGAGGGAAATTATGGAACCACAAATCAACCGCGACAAAAGCCGCCTGCTGGCCGATACCAAGTTTATCAAGCTCTACGATCTGGAATACCAAGACGGCACCCACTACTATGACGCTTCACGGCGCGGGCCGGAAGAACTCTTTGCCTACAAGCCGGCTGCAGAACTGACCACGGCCCCGCCGGACGCGGCCAGCGCCTTCGTGATCATTGAATTGCCCAATGAAGCACCCAAACTGCTGCTTTTTTACGAATTCCGCTACCCAACTGGCTCATACATGCTGGGCGTCCCAGCTGGCCTAATCGATCCCGCCGACTTTCAGGGACCAGACCCGGTCAAACGCGCGATGATCCGCGAAATCAAAGAAGAAACCGGCATTACGGTTACGAGCAAGGACACGGTTGAGGTCATCAGTCCTTGCGTCTTCACGACCCCTGGCTTCAGCGACGAAAGCAACGCCCTAGTCAAAGCCATCATCCACCTGGATGACCTGTCCTCACTTAACCACAAGTGGGCTGAAGGGACGGAAGTCTTTGGCGACTTCCGCCTGGTCGACCGAAAAGCAGCCATGGACTTGCTTAAAGCCGGACGGGATGAGACTGGCCACTACCTGCCCCTGATCACTTGGGCTGCCCTGACCTACTTCGTCAGCGGCTTATGGCAGGAAATATAGGAGCAAAAGAATTTAAAGCATATTAAACAAGAAATGCAGCCGCGGCGCGGCTGCATTTTTGAATTATGGAGTTGATTGACTGATGCTTGACATCTGTTTCGAAATTATTTGATTAAGAGATTTTATAAAAGGACACAAAGTTTAAAGTAAAAGCTTAATGATTTGAAATGAAAAGTTAGAATATTGAATTAAAGCATAAAAGATAAATAGATTGGTAAGATATTATGGACAATCAACATGATTTGTTGCAAAACGGTTGACAGAGATATTTTTTCAGGCAAAAGCCAGCTAAGTCTTTTTCTTTTTCCTTAAATCACATACACACTAAATTCTTGCTACAAAAGACTGATTCTGCTCACGCAGCTGCAGCCGTTCTTCCTTAACTGAAAAGAAAAAACGCCCTATTGGATCGACTGATCCAATAGGGCGTCATTAACGCGGTACCACCTATTTTCGCTGGAAAAAATCCAGCCTGCGCGTGCGGCGGGACAAGCTCCCGCGATACGCTGCCGCTGTAAAGGGCGGTCCCTGAAGCCGCTCAAGCTCGCGGCTTCAACTCAAAGGTGATCTTCACTTGTGTCAGGCCATTCCCTCGCACCAGCCGGGAACTCTCTGCAGGCCCTTCGCCCAAGCTACTTTCCTTCTCAAAGTTAAGTCATCTTCAGCTGTATGTTTAATATTCTAGTGCAAAATCAGCTGACGTCAAGACTAAATTAAGAAAAAGTTAGAATACTTTTTCTTTTAAGAGTGCAAGCCCAGCCAGGCAGTCAAAATCATCCCGGCAATAATGGCAATGATAATGGTCCAATAGACCAAATCCGGATTTTCAGGCTTTTGTAATTTGATTTGCGTCATTTTTCCCGCCTCCTATTGCATTTCTTATGTTAAGACTTGCACGTTAAATGCAAGGGAAGCTTCAGATTAAATTAATGTAAAGTTCTGCCTAGTCAACCGACTTCAAGGCCTCAAGCATGTCCACCTTCTGCAAAGTCCGGTCGACCCAGAGACAGAGCAGGCAAAGGATCAGGATGATCGCCCCAATTGGGGCCAGGTAGACAAAGAGGTCCACCCGCGGGTTGAACATAATCTGGCTTGAGCCAATGACCTGCAAGATCAAGCGGTGCATCCCCTTGCCCAGGATAATTCCCGCGATGATGCCGGCCAGAGACAATGCGATCGTTTCCCGGTAGATGTACATCGTCACCTCGTGGTTGTGGAAGCCCAAGACCTTGATGGTCGACAATTCCCGAATCCGTTCAGCGACGTTGATATTGGTCAGATTGTACAAGATGACGACCGCCAGCATGACTGACAAGAGGCTGAGCACGATCATCACCGTCTGCAGAGAATTAACCACCTGCTTTAGCGTCTTGACTTGGGACTGGTTTTGCGAAACTGCCCCGCAAGCCGCCAGCTTCAGGCAACTGGCCGCGAACTGGCTGATCTTTTGGCCGGACCTGGTCTTCAAATCCACCAGGCTGGCATTGCTCTGATACTTCTTCCCAGTTGCTTTTTCATAATAATCAGCCGACATGTAGATTGCATGGCCAGTGTACATCTCACAGACAGCCGCAATCTTGATTTTTGCTGCTTGCCCATTGATCTTGACCCGCAGCGCGTCGCCTGGCTTGACTTGGGCCAGGCTGGCCAGCTTCTCAGAAACAACGGCGCCGTTCTTGGTCAGCTGGAGCTGCTTGCCGCTGGTCCGCTCATCCAGCTTGACCAAGCCGCCCAGCTGCTTGTCCTGGCTGACGATCAAGGAGACTGCCTGCGCTTCATTGCTCCCCGGCACCTTTTCCTGCAATTGGTAAAAAGCAACCGGGAGCTTTCGCTCAACATCATTTGACGCCAGCTTGGCCTTCAGCTCTTTTTGCGCTTTCTGGCTGGCCTGGGGGGTTCTTCACCACCAGCAGGTCATAGCGGAGCAATTGGCCGAACTGGTGGGCCGCGATGCCGGAGATCGACGAGCGGATGCCCAGGCCGGTGAACAAGATAGCTACCGATCCGGCCACGCCAAAGATGGTCATCAGCATTCGCTGCTTGTAGCGAAAAATGTTTCTGGCCGTCACCTTGCCGTTAAAGGACAGGCGGCGCCAGAGCGGCTTAATCCGCTCCAGCAGGATCTTGGACCCGGCCACTGGTGCTTTTGGCAAAAGCAGGCTGGCCGGCTGCTCGGCCAATTCCCGCCAGGCCACCCACAAGCTGGGCAGGACGGCAGTCGCCAGCCCGGCGGCCAAGGTAAAGAGCACAAGGGACAAGTGCAGCTTCAAGGGCACCTGGTCAATGACGCTGCCCATGCAGACGATCCTTAAAATGATCGGCGAGATAAAGTAGTTGCCCAGCAGAATTCCCAGGACCGACCCAGCGGTGCTGGCCACCAGGCCATAGATGATGAACTTCTGGATCACGTCGCGCTTGTTGTAGCCCAGAGCCCGAAAGATGCCGGCATTCTGCCGTTCTTCATCGACAAAGCGGGTCATCGTGGTCAAGACGACCAGGGCTGCCACCAGGTAAAGCACGACTGGGAAGACGTTGGAGACGGCCGCGACGGAGCTGATTTCACTGACAAAGTTCTGATACCCTTCCCCGCCTGGCAGGCTGGCTCTGGTATAGACTTGATAGCTGGGCTTGGGCCATTTGGCCATTTGCTTTCTGGCGGCCTGAATCTTGGCCAGGCCGGCCTGCAGCTGCTTCAGCTGCTTTTTGGTCACTTGTCCGCCCTGCTGCTGGTAAAGCGCCAGCTGGGCCTGCTGCTTCTTGAGGCTGCTTTCCTGACGGTCCAGCTTTTGCCCGGTCTGCTTCTTCATAGACTGCAAGCGCTGATCCCCATTGTCCGCCAAGAGCTTGGTCAAATCGGCCTGCTTCTGGCTGACCGCTTTTGCGTAAGCCTTGCTGGCAAAAGAGTCTTGCCTTAAAGATGAATAGCGCAGGCGGGCCAGGTTGGCTGGGCCGGCGAAATTGCTTTTTGCGACGTAAGCATAGGCTTCCAGCTGGCCGGTTCCGGAACTGGCCGTGCCCATGGTCTCCTGGCTCCAGATTTCCCCAGACTTGACAAAGGCCACGATCTTGAACTTGATCCGCTTGAGCTGACTGCCATTCGCCTTTGCCAGTTCAAGCGTCTGCCCCAGGCGGTATTTGCCCTTCAGGTTGCTTGACAGGGCAAGCTCGCTCTTTTTAAGCGGCTTTTTCCCTTGCACCAGCTAAAACTGGCTGCTGGCAGTCGGCATGGAAAACAGGCGCACCGCCTGGCTGCTGTTCTTGATCGCCACATCGGCAAAACAGGCAAATTCGTTTTTGGCCCCTTTGACCGCGCGCAGTTCCGCCTCGTCTTCTTTGGAAAAGCCATAGTCGCTGATCACGAACAGGTCAGCCAGCCGGCTTTGCCGCACATACTCCTGCCCGGCCTGCTCCATGTTTGGCGCGGTAGCCTTAAGGCCGACCAAGGCCATGGCGCCGATCATCAAAAGGCACGCAATCGACAGGAAGCGGCCCTTCGACTTGGCAAAAGCCAGGAAAACGTTCTTCCAATACTTCTTCTTGCGCATCTTTGCCACCTGCCTTTAGTACTCCAAAGTTTTGATGTCCTGGGGCTTTGGATTGACCGTGATCTTGTCCACGGTCGCGTCCCGCAAGTGAATGACCCGGTCAGCGATTGGCGCTAAGGCGCCGTTGTGGGTCACAATGATGACCGTAGCGCCTTTCTTGCGGGACATGTCCTGGAGCAGCTGCAAGACCTGCTTGCCTGTTTCATAATCCAAGGCTCCTGTCGGCTCATCGCACAAGAGGAGCTTGGGCTGCTTGGCCACGGCCCGGGCAATCGCCACCCGCTGCTGCTCCCCGCCCGACAATTGGGCGGGAAAGTTGTCCATCCGCTCTTTCAAGCCAACGTCGGTCAAAACCTGGCCAGGGTCCAAGGGCTGCTCGCTGATCTCCACGGCCAGCTCCACGTTCTCCCTGGCGGTCAGGTTGGCAATCAGGTTGTAGAACTGAAAGACGAAGCCAATGTCCCGGCGGCGGTATTCGGTCCGTTGGTAATCGTTAAAATTTGCCAGATCCGTGCCGTCGATCACGACCTGGCCTTCATCAAAAGTGTCCATTCCGCCCAGAACGTTGAGCAGAGTCGACTTGCCTGCCCCAGAAGAGCCCAGGATGATGACCAGTTCGCCCTTGTTGATGGAAAAATTGATGTCCCGATTGGCCTCAATCACGTTTTCTCCCATCCGGTAGCGCTTGTAGAGCCGTTTGACTTCGATGTATGCCATTTTCCTCACCTGCTTTGAATAGATTATGCCAAAAAGCAAACGAGCATTTTGTCTGCTGACTCAATTATAGAATACAAGCGCTTTCAGCAAAAAGATTAAGCTTCAGGCAAATGCACGATCTGGCTGGCAACCGCTTGAAGCAAAGCCTGGTCGTGGTCGACCAGCAGCATGGCTGGCTGCTGCTCCTGCAATAGCTTGACCAACTGGTCTTGGTTGAACAAATCCAGGTAATTTGCCGGCTCATCCCACAGGTAGAGGTTGGCCTCTTCAACCAGTGACTTGGCCAAGGCCACCCGCTTTTTTTGCCCCTGGCTCAGCTCTTGCAAGGGCAGATTAAAGCTTTCTCTGGCAAAGCCCAGCTTCCTGAGCTGGTTTAACAGGGCCGAATAGTTCAGATGCATCTTCTTGGCAAAAGCGGGCAAGCTGCCAGCAAAGTTCAGGCTGTCCTGGCTCAAATAGCTGATCTTGAGCCCGCTGGCCAGTTCCAGACGGCCAGTCCGGTTAACCAGCGGCTGTTTAGCGAGGATTTCCTTGAACAGGATTGACTTGCCAGAGCCGTTTGGACCAACCAGGGCGATGACCCCCTGCTTTTTGACCTGCAGGGACAAATCCGTGAACAGGTCCTTGCCCGCGATCCGCAAGCTTAGGTGCTCAATCTCCAGCAGCTTTTGATGATAGTCCGGCACGAAATTCAGGTCCAAGGCCGGGGTCTTTTCAATATTGGCCAGCAGGCCCTGTTTTTCCGCCAGCTGGTCCTCTTTGCGGCGGGCCACGTTCTTTGACCGCTTCATGACTTTGGCCGCCCGCTTGGACAAAAAGCCCTTGTCCCTCAGCTCGGCCTTCTCCGCCGCCGTAGCCCCTTTCTTGACCCTGACTCCCCGCTCAGCCTGATTGGCAAAGGCAGCCAGCCGCTTTTGGCTGCGGTCCAGCTCCTTGATCTCCCGGCGCAGCTTGCGGTCCTTGGCCTGGTTAAAGCCGTCCCGGTCCTTCTTGGTCTGCTCGTATCCGGCAAAGTCATCCCGGTAGAGGTGCACCTGCTGGTTCTCAAGGGCCAGCACGTGGTCGCTGACCTGATTCAAAAAGGCACGGTCATGGCTGACGACGATGTAGCCCTGCTTGGCCTCGCGCAGATACTGGGCCACCTGCTGGCGGCTGGCCAGGTCCAGGTGGTTGTTGGGCTCATCCAAGAGCACGAAGGCATCGGGCTCGCTGAAGCAAGCCGCCAGCAAAAGCTTGCTGCGCTCGCCCCCGCTTAAGCTGGCAAATGGCTGCCAGAGCAGGCTGGCATCCAGGCCCAGCTTGCCCAGCTCTTTTTCCACGCGCCACTGGGTCAGATTCCGGCCCTCCTGCAGAGCATTCCAAGCCAAATCATCTGGGTGCCGCACGGTCAATGGATAATAGCTGCAAGCCACGCTGGTCCTGACCGCCGGCAGATCGCCCAAGCAGCCAGCAATGATTTTCAGCAGGGTGGTCTTCCCCCGGCCATTGCGGCCAACTAAGGCCAGCTTCCAGGATGTGTCAAGATTAACGGTTAAACCGGCGAACAGATTTTCAGCTTGGTCTGGGTATGCAAAAGTCAGCTGATTGATTGAAATTGTTGGCATAAAAACCTCCAGCAAAGAAAAAAGTCCGCACTTATCCAAGTACAGACTTCTGCTGGAGCAGTCCCACAGGTCCAATCTTGCATAAGTGCATAGTACCCCCTTGAAAAAACAGTTCTGTCAAAATGGCAGTGCCTATTTAATTCAAGCAACGACTATGAAATAGCAAGATTAGAAACGCAATGGAACCCCTTCTTTCCTGATTTACGTTGAGGGCGAGAAAACTTGGCATTTCAATGCCGAGCTGAATCGCCCTCTTTTTTTGCTTTAGCTCGTGAACATTAGTTCGATGTGCGATATAATATAAATAGCTAAAGGACTGCAAATGCTGGAAGAAGGTGCAACTCATATAGTTAAATACGAATTCAGGAATGATGAGCCAGATATCACCCATGGATGAGGCTACGCATACAACCTCAATTACCACATCGTCTGGTGTACCAAGTATCGCAATCAAGCCTTGGCTAATCCGATTGTTGTCGATTCACTCAAGGACAAGATCCTGCAGATCTGCCATGAGAATGAGTATACGGTCAAGGCTTTGGAAATAATGCCAACTCACGTGCATATTCTGCTGTCTGCCAAACCCAAAGAGAGCGTGACAAATATCGTCAAGAAGCTCAAAGGCATTACGGCCAAGTGGCTTTTTGAAAAGTACCCGGAAACGATGAAGGAATACTTCTGGGGTGGTCACGTCTGGTCACCGAGCTATTACGCAGGAAGCATTGGAGTGACAACCGAAGCTGTCGTCAAGAAATACATTGAGACGCAATGGAATAGACCGTTTCACTAAACGCTAGAAAGGAGGAAGCGACATGGCAATACGCAAGCGCAAGTCAGATCTGCCGGAATATGGAGTAAAAATCAGATTGTACCCGACTCTCGTGCAACAAGCCAAACTTAGACAGTTCTTTGGCAATGACCGCTTCCTCTGGAATCAGCTTGTCAGCCTCTATCAGGAACGCTACAAGAACAACAAGAAATCAAAATTGTTAACGGAATTCGATCTTAACAATCTGCTTCCCGCCTTGAAGAACGAATATCCATTCCTCAAGGCAAGCGACAGCTCCAGCTTCCAAATCGTGACCAAGAACATCAGCGATGCCTGGGAGGCATTCTTTGCCGGAACAAGACGCAAGCCCCGCTTCCACTCAAAGCATAGCGCCAAGCAGTCATATACTGGCAAGTCGTCCGGCATCCGGATCATGGGCAAAAGAACTATGTTCTTGCCGAAGCTGAGAAGAGTCAGATCATCGAAAACCGGCGTCATCGACGGCAAGATCAAGCGCTACACGATCAGCGTCGATGCTTGCGGGCGCTATTGGCTTTCTCTCATCGTGGAGAAAAAGACCGCCTTCCTGCCAAAGACTGGCAAGGCGGTTGGCATTGACGTGGGGCTGACGCACTTGGCCATCCTGTCAGACGGCAGAAAGTTTGACAAGTTTTCATCAGATTACTGCGAGAAACAAGCAGAAATCTGGCAGAGCAAGTCATCCAAGCGCCGTCATTTGGCTTTGGTTAAGTCGCAGCAGGACGCCAACAAAAAGGTTCTTGGCGCAAAAAGCCTGTCTGACTATCGCAACTGGCAGAAAGCCAATGTCGCCAAGAACCGCTATATGAGCCGCATCACAAATCAGCGCGATGACTATCTGCACAAGATCACGGATCAGCTGGTAAAGAAATACGACGTCATTGTCATTGAAGATCTCAAGATCAAGAACATGACGAAGAATCACCACCTTGCCCGCTCAATTCTGCGTCAAAGCTGGGGCAGATTTCGTGCCATGCTGGAATACAAGTGCAAGAAGTACGGAAAGATCCTCATCAAGGTCAATCCAGCATACACCAGCCGAATCTGCTCAAAATGCGGCAAGGATACGGGCAAGAAGCCACTGTCAGTGCGGGAATGGGACTGCCCATTCTGCAAGGCGCATCATGACCGTGACGTCAATGCATCAATCAATATTTTGCTTAAAGGACTTGCCCAGCTCTGAGAGAGCTGGGCAAGCAAAACATCGTACCGTCAAACAGCAGTGAATGCGGCTTGGCGGAATCGTCGGAGGGGGCACTTCCGTGATAAATAGACTAACCTCTGTTTTTGTACTGCTGTTCAGCTTGCTGGACAGAACCAGTAAAAAAGCAGGCTTGACTTCGGCCAATCCTGCTTGCAAGAATAAGTTGGTTGTTCTCAGAAGCTGTAGGCTGCGCGTGAGCACTAGCCTATAAAGAAACCCCCGACCTTGGTCGGGGGAGCATGTCATCTGCTGTCAATGTAGCAGTTCTCGCCAGCCACGTCAATCCCTTGGGAAATTATTAATTATCTTTTATGGATCGTAGGAAAAATTTAGAAAAACTATGCTTAACAAGTCAATATTGAGGAACTACAATAGTCAGTGAAAAGGAATTCATCAAATGTATTACTTTTAGGGAGGTTATTAATAAGATGTGTACTGCAATTACTTTTGCTACTAAAGACCACTATTTTGGCCGCAATTTGGACCTGGACTTCTCATACAACGAAACGGTGACCATCACCCCACGGAACTTCAAGTTTCCAATGCGCAAGGTGGACGATTTAAGCAGCCACTACGCCATGATCGGGATGGCAACCGTCGTTGAAGACTATCCGCTCTACTATGACGCCATCAATGAGGCAGGCTTGGGCATGGCTGGCTTGAACTTCCCAGACAACGCCCACTACTTCGCCGACATTGACGGCAAGAACAACATCGCTTCTTTTGAGATGATTCCCTACATCTTGGGACAAGCCAAGACCGTTGACGAAGCCAAGAAGCTTTTGGAAAACGTGAGCGTTTCCGCTGAAGTCTTCTCAGCTGATTTTCCAACTGCTACCCTGCACTGGATCATCGCTGACAAGGAAAAGAGCATCGTAGTTGAGTCAACCAAGGAAGGCTTGAACGTCTACGACAACCCGGTTGGCGTCATGACCAACAACCCGCCATTCCCAATTCAAATGTACGACTTGAATGACTACTACGCCATCTCAGCCCACCCGCTTGAGCACAAGTTTGGCAATGGGGTCAGCCTGCACGAGTACTCCCGCGGGATGGCCGGCTTAGGCCTGCCAGGCGACTTGTCCAGCAAGTCCCGCTTCGTCCGCGCCGTCTTTACCAAGTACAACAGCATGTGCGATGACGATGAGCTCAGCTCAATCAACCAGTTCTTCAAGATCCTGGGCTCAGTCGAGCAAGTCAAGGGCTTATGCGAAGTCACCCCAGGCAAGTACGAATACACGATCTACTCATCCTGCATGAACCAGGACAAGGGCATCTTCTACTACACGACCTACGGCAACTCAGACATTCACGCCATCGACATGCACAAGGTTGACCTGGATGGCGGCAAGCTGTCAATCTATAAGTTGAACAAGCAGCTGTCTGTCTCCTACGACAACTAATTTACGCGAACCGTTTTCAGTAGCAAATGGCAATCATGTTTAGCCAAGCAGATTAGACAAGCAAATATAAGCAACGTTATTGAAGCGGTATAACAGCAGAAAATCAGCAACAAAAAAGCCAAGCAAAACAATTTTGCTTGGCTTTTCTTATGCTCTACTGGCGCGTGATTGGGAAGGTGGCCGTAAAGACCGAGCCCTTGCCCAATTCGCTGAACAGCTTGATTGTACCATGGCACTGCTCAGTCGCGTGCTTGACGATCGACAAGCCTAGACCGGTCCCGCCAGTCTTGCGGCTGTGGCTCTTGTCAACCCGGTAGAAGCGCTCAAAGATCCGCTGCTGGGCTTCGGCGGGCACGCCAATCCCATTGTCCGCAACCTCTAAGACCGCGTGTCCGTCCCGCTCGCCAACCGTCACTTTGACATGGCCGCCTGGCTTGTTGTAGCGAATGGCATTGTCAATCAGGTTATAAGCGATCTCATACAGCAGGCGGAAGTTGGCCGTGACGTAAACCGACTCCAGCTTAGCCACCAGCGTCACGTTGTGGCGCTCAAAGGAGCTCTGCAAGGCATCAATTGCCTCTTGAGTCGGCCCTTTCAAGTCGATCCGCCGTTCTTCAACCTGTTGCATTTCATCAAGGTGGGACAAGCGGATGATGTCATCAATCAAGGTCAGCAGCTGTGAGGATGAAGCATGGATCTTCTGGTAGAACTTGTCCTTGTCTTCTTCTTTGACCAAGTGGTTTTCCAGCAGCTCTGCCGAGCCCATGATTGACTGCAGCGGCGTCTTCAACTCGTGGGAGACATTCGCCGTAAATTCACGGCGGATCTGGGCTTCATGGTATTCTTCAGTCACGTCCACGACCAGGATTGAAGTCCCCTTAAGGACTTTCCGGCTGGTAATTGGACTGGCGCTGACCTGGATGCTGCGGCCATGACGCTTAATAATTCCTTCAGCATGTTCAGTCCGGTTGTTCTTGTTGACGATCTTTTTCACGTCTTCAGGCAGCTTGGAGTTGTCATCCAAGTCCAGCAAGGTCATTACGGCAGGATTTGACAGCAGAATCTTGTCATCCAAGTCAATCAGGATCAGCCCTTCCTGCATGGCATCCGTGACCGTCTTGAACTCCTTCTCGCGGTGGTGGAGCTGCTCCATCTGGTCGGAGATCTGCTTGTTCTGACTGTCAAGTCGCGTAAGCAAAGGCTTGATTTCCTCGTAATTGGAGCTTTCCAGCGGGTGGTCCAGATCCAGGCTGTTCAATGGCTCCACGATCGTCTTAGAGATTTTCTTGCCCAAGAGCCAGGAAATGGCCGTGGCCCCGAGCAAGATGATCAAGAGTGGAGAGATCAGGTGCAGCAAGGCCAGCAGCATCGTATTCCGCGTCATCGCCACGCGGATGACGCTGCCATCCTTAAGGCGCTCGGCATAATAATGGGTCACGGTCGACAGCGTGGTGCTGAAGCGCTCGCTCTCGCCCTTCCCCTTCTTCATGGCCTCCGCCACTTCCTTGCGGTGGGAGTGATTGCCCATCTTCTTGGGGTTCTCTTCATTGTCAAAGAGGACTTTCCCATCCTTGGCAATCCACGTGACCCGGTAGTTTTCTCCCTTCAGTTCCTTCAAGTACTTGACTCCGCCGGCATTGACCCCAGCCGCGGCCAGATCAGCCTGTGAAGTCAAGGTGCCAACCTCAGTATTGTCAAAATCAATGCTCAAGGACAATACGCTTAAGGCAACGGACACCAGCAGAACCAGAGTCGTTGACGCGAAGATCGCCCGAAAAATTCTTTTAAACATTAATTCCCTTCATGGTAGCGATAACCGACACCCCGCACCGTCTCGATATGCTTGCCAGCCTTACCCAATTTCTGTCTCAAGGTTCTTACGTGAACGTCCACCGTGCGGGTTTCACCGTAAAAACCGGTTTCCCAGATCTGATCCATGATCTCCTCCCGGGAAAAGACAGTCTCTGGATGGGTGATCAAGAGCTTCAGCAAGCCGTATTCCTTCAAGGTCAGCTCAATTTCCTCGCCATCAACAAAGACTTCATGGCGCTTGAGCAGGATCTTGATCCCATCTCTCTCGATTCTGTCCTTTTCCTCGCGGCGCTGGGTTCTTCTCAGAACCGCCTTGACCCGTGAGACCATTTCCATCATCCCGAATGGCTTGGTCAGATAGTCGTCGGCACCGGAATCCAGGTTCTTGACCTTGTCATATTCCGCCGTTTTCGCGCTGGCGATAATCACTGGCAGTTCCTTAGTCGCGGAATTGCCGCGGATCCGGCGCAAAATGTCGCTGCCGTCTTCATCTGGCAGCATCAGGTCCAAGATTACCAAGTCCGGTTTCTTTTCTTTCAATGCCTTGAAGAAGGATTCCCCATCCTCAAAGCCCCGTGTCTTAAAATTCATCGTCTGGAGAGTATACATTTCAATTTCACGGATGCTCTCATCGTCTTCAACACACCAAATTTCTAACATAAATAAAAACCCCTTAATCTATCTGTCACGTTTAATTATAGTTTAGTCCCTATGCTTTGACTATGACGGATAATTAAGAGGTTTGTAAAATCTAGGTTAAATTTGGCGGCTCAGACCTGATCTATCTGCCAGACTTGCCAGTCTCCACGAACTTGGCCCAGCGGGCAATGTTGACCGCGTGGTCGCCAATCTTTTCAAAGTACTTGGCAACCATCAAGAGATTCAGCAAGTATTCTGGATTGCCATTTTCTTTGAAGCTCTTGATCAGCGTTTCCTTGGCTTGGTCAAAAAGGCCATCAACCTGGTCATCGCGGCGAATGACCGTGTCCGCCAAGTCCTTGTCGGTCTTTACCAAAGACGTAATGGAGTCATTGACCATTTCTGCCGCGGTCTGCGACATTTCCTTGAGGTTGATCATGTCATTGGCAACTGACATGTGGTCATTAATAACCATTTCCGAGATGTCAGCCGCGATTTCCCCAATTCTTTCCAAGTCATAGACAGCCTTCAATGAAGCGGAAATCACCCGCAGGTCGGTCGCGACCGGCTGCTGCTGCATCAACAGGCGCAGGCAGCTGTCCTCAATCTCCCGCTCATTCTTGTGAATCCGGTGGTACAAGTTAATGGAATCCTTAGCTTCATGGGCATCCCCAGTAAACAAGGTATCCGTCGTTTCCGTGATGGTGTCCTTGCACAATTGGCCAATTTCGACCATCGCCTTGTGCAATTCATCCAACTCGTCATCAAATCTAGTTCTCATTATCCGAACCTCCCCGTAATGTACTTTTCAGTGCGTTCATCCTTAGGCATAGAGAAGATTTGGTCAGTGTCGCCAAATTCAACCAGATCCCCTAAAAGGAAGAAGCCAGTTTGGTCGGAAATACGTACGGCTTGCTGCATGTTGTGGGTAACGATGACAATCGTGTACTTTTCCTTCAACTGCATGGCCAGTTCTTCAATCTTAGAGGTAGAAATTGGGTCCAAAGCTGAGGTTGGTTCGTCCATCAGCAAGACTTCTGGCTTTACGGCCAAAGCCCGGGCGATGCAGAGTCTTTGCTGCTGACCGCCTGACAGACCCAAGGCTGACTTCTTCAGCCGATCCTTCAAGTCATCCCAAATAGCTGCTTGCTTTAAGGAAGTTTCAACGATTTCATCCAATTCCTTCTTGTCGGTAATCCCGTGAATCCGCGGGCCATAAGCGACATTGTCGTAGACGCTCATTGGGAATGGGTTTGGCCGCTGGAAGACCATGCCGACTCTTTGCCGCAAAACAGTCACGTCCATGCTGCCCTTGTAGATGTCTTCACCGTCAAGCTTGACCCCGCCTTCAATGCGGCAGCCTTCGACCAGGTCGTTCATTCTGTTCAAGCAGCGAAGCAAGGTTGACTTACCACACCCTGAAGGTCCGATGAAAGCCGTAATCTTATTCTTCTTGATGTGCATGTTGACGTCATGCAAAGCATGAAAGTCACTGTAGTAAAGATTGAGCTTTTCAATCGTAAACTTGTCTTTTTCTTGTTCAGCCATTTTTTAGTTTCCTCCATTATTGCGCTTGCGCATTTTGTCTGAGATGTGGCGAGTTACCAAAGTAAAGAGCAGGGCGAGCAGAACCAGGACTGCTGAAGTAAAGTTGGCAATTTGCGTGGCATCTTTGTTCAAGGCCCCTTCGGTTCTCATTACCCAGATGTGCAGTGAGAGAGTTTCACCGGCTCTAAATGGGTTCAGCGGTGAAGTTGGTGAGGTAACCTTCCAGAAGTTTTGCCAGTTGACGTAAGTTGACTGCCCAGAAGTGTACAGCAGAGCAGCAGCTTCACCAAAGCCACGCCCGGCGGCCATGATGACCCCAGTCAAGATCTGCGGCATGGCTGCTGGAATCAGCACTTTTCTGATGGTTTCTGACTTAGTCGCGCCCAGGCCCAGGGAACCTTCCTTGTATTCGATTGGCAAAGCCTGAATGGCGTCATTGGTTTCAGTAGTAATCAATGGGATTGACAGAATTGAGATCGTCAACGCACCCGCGATAATGTTCCAGCTCATCCCCGTCCACAGAATGAAGGCCAAGTAGCCAAACAAACCGATTACGATTGATGGAAGAGATGAAAGTGATTCGATACAAATTTCCAGCATGGTCAGGAACTTGCCCTTCTTGGCATATTCAGCCAAGTAGACGCCAGCCCCGATCCCAATTGGCACTGACACCAGCAGTGACAAGAATACCAGGTAAATCGTGTTGAAAAATTGGTTGAAGATCCCGTTGCCGGCTACCCCCAAGAATTCCGGCTTAAAGCCCTTGATCCCATCAAACAGGATCGTGCAGGTCAAGTAGACCAGGAAGATCAGCATAATCCAGCCAATCACATAGAAGAGCCCGGTCATAAAGCGATCTTTTTTCTTAGCACCGCTCATATTATTAATCTTCCTTTCTGTTTGCAAGCTTGTGGATCAAGACAATCAGCACGATTGAGATGATGAACAACAGCAAGGCCATGGTCCACAGGGCCAGGTTAAACTCGCCGCCTTGGGCGGTGTTGCCCATGTCGGCCGCGATTTCACTGGTCAGGTTGCTGGTTGGTGCCAGCAGGCTGGTTGCAAAAGCCCGCGTCTTACCGATAACCATGGCAACAGCCAGCGCCTCACCGATTGCCCGGGCCAAGCCCAGGATCACCCCGGTCAAGATCCCGCCGGAAGCTGCCGGAAGAACGACCTTGCCGATCGTTTGCCAGCGCGTCGCGCCCAAACCGTAAGCCCCCTCCCGGTAGCTCTTAGGCACGGACTTGATCGCGTCAGCTGAAACCGTGGTAATCGTTGGGAAAATCATGATTGCCAGAACGATTGAGGCGGCCAGAACTGAGAAGCCCCCCATGGCTGGATGGAAGATTTTCTTGATCAATGGCACGATCTTGGTCATCCCAAACCAACCATAAACAACAGATGGAATACTTACGTAAATTTCAGTAGCCGGCCGGAAGAACTTTTCACCGATCTTTGGTGAAATTTCAGTCATGTAGACTGCTGAGCCAATTGCGAATGGCAGGCAGATGATCAGAGCCAGCAAGCAGGTTTCCAGTGACCCTACGATGTAGATCGCGGCACCAACCTTGCCGCCAAAAAGACCAGTCTTGTCATTAGGAGCCCATTCACTGGTGAACAAGAATTCCCAAAGTGAGTGGTGGGCCTTAATAAAGGTCTGACTGCCTTGATAAAGGAGGAATGCCCCCATCAGCAGCGTCAAAGCGACGATCAGCAGGCCGCAGAAGACATACAGGGCCCGCCAGCGCTTGTCGTTGGCGATGGCTTTTTGAACTACTTTGTCCATGAATCAATGCTTCCTTTCTACTTGGTGACCTTGCGTGTAGCTTTGGCCTTGTCGGTCAGCTTGTAGGCAACGCCGTAGCCCATGGCTTCAATCTTCTTGCCGTATGACTTGCTCATCATTGACTTCAAGAAGGCCTTGGCCGCCCCCTTTGGCTGGCCCTTGGTGTACATGTGCTCATAGCTCCACACATTGTACTTGCCATTGTAGACATTGGTCAGGTTTGGCTTGGTCCCGTCGATTGACACGACGCCAACTTCTGGATTCCCAGTCAGGTAAGACAGGGCAACATAGCCAATTGAACCTTCAACGCTTTGAATCATTTGGATCAGAGTACCAGAGTCGTCAGTTTCCAGTGACGCGTTGGAAAGGCTGGCCTTGCCCTTTAAAGCGTATTGCTCAAAAGTTGCTCTAGTACCAGATGAAGCTGGCCGGCTGACCAGAACGATCTTCAGGTCATTGCCGCCGACTTGCTTCCAGTTGGTCACCTTGCCAGTGAAGACATCGATCAGCTGCTTGGTGGTCAGGTTGCTTACCCCGGCATCCTTATTGATGACTGGTGCAATTGCCGTAATGGCAACTTGGTGGTCAACCAGCTTAGCGGCTGACTTCTTGTCCAGCTTTTCATCAGCGAACAGGTCAGAGTCACCGATATCAATCGTCCCGTCTGAGACTTGCTGCAGGCCCTGGCCGGACCCACCACCGTTGGTGTTTACCACGCAGTTCGGGTTGGCATCCATGAAGCGCTTTGCTGCGCTTTGTACGAGAGGCAGCAAGGCTGAAGAACCTGCCGCGTTGACCGTACCGGATACTCCCTTAGTATCTGCTTTAGAACTGCCAATCACACATCCTGTAACAATAGCTAACAAAACCAGAGCGACTGCGACTACTTTAGTTTTCTTGCTCGACATGTTAGTTTCCTCCTTATTTCTACTGTCCTAATGTTATCGGAGGGAAGTTAAATCGATACTCTAGGGAATGTTAAATCGATGTAAAAGAGCAATATTTTGTTAATAGTCTTTCGTACTTAGCATAATTTTCAAAGCCCTACAAGGGGCATGAACTCATTTTTATTAACTTTACCAACGCGATTTCCAATACACCAACTTTAATGCGCTTTCACCAGCACTGACGATTATTTATGCTAAAATTATCTTCAGAGTTAGATTATAGGAGTTATGTTATCATGTTTAATTGGCTGGCAGCTTATTTTGCCCGCAACAACTCATTGCTGCTTCAAGCCCTTTTCTTTGTGTTTGCAACGGATTCCACCTTTTTCAAGCAGGAATCACCAAAGAAGCGGGCTGGCAAGGATATCCTTGCCTTCTTGCTATCATTCAATACTTCGACACTGTTGACCGTTCTGCTTTATGACTGGCTGAGCGCGCGAATCAGGTTCAACCAGCTGGGCGATTTCATCATTGCGATTCTGGCGGTCTTCATCCCCCTGATTCCCTTGGTAGCGGTCTATCAGAAGCTGATTGGGAAGAAGTACCCTGTCGCTGTCTTCTGCTATGGCCAGTTCGTAGTTGCCGCCCAGCTGGCCACCCTGCTGGCTGACACGGTTTTCCAGCGGCTGATCTGGACTATCGTCTTGACCCTTTTCTTGATTTTGAGTTCTATCATGAGATTGACTACCTGGCCAGCGAGCAGACCGTTTTGACCAATGACCTGCGCTTTCCAATAGTTGCCTGGATGTGCATTTACTTAATCGTCACCATGGCGAAGTTTCCGCGGATGTTCCTTAACGGTGCTATTGACAGTGAAGCGACCCCAATTTCCCTGGCTCTTGGCTTCATCGCGCTGGTTACGCTCTTGATGTACACCGTCTTCATGAAATTCAATATTTTCAGCATCACCCGCTACGAGAACTACCTGCGTGGTCATGACAACGATTCGCTGACAGGCGTCAAGTCACTGGCTTACTTGTTGACGAATGCCCCTGGCCTTCTTAAAGGAAGAAAGGTTAAAGTCTTTTACACTTCAATCAGCAATTTCCACGACTACAACCTGATACATGGCTACCAGGCTGGGACCAAGATCCTGCAGGAAACCGCGGACATGCTGACCGCGGCTTTTCCAAATACTTTGCTGATCCGCTATGGCGGCACCCACTTTATCGGCATCAACCAGGACTTTGACGCGCGCCGTTTTGACATGATCGCGCGCAAGCTGGCTAGTTTCAGCACTGGCGAAGCCCTGAGCTTCAAAGTCGGCATCGCGCAGATGCCCAGCAAGAGTTCGATAGATGACGCTCACCGAACGACTGAACTGTTAAACACGATCGACCGGGCTGCCGGGGCCGTGCCCCCTTTTAAGAAGAAGGAAACGGTGGGCATCTATGACGGCGAGCTGGCCAAAGCTGAAGAAGTCCGCGTCCATGTCTTAAATACTATTGACGAGGCAACAAAAGCAGACTGGCTTAAAACCTACTATCAGCCAGTGATCGACATTCAAAGCGGCAAGCTGCATGAATGTGAAGCCTTGTCGCGCTGGATCGACCCGCAATACGGCTTCCTGACCCCTGACAAGTTTATCCCCGTCTTGGAAGAAAACCGGACCATCTATAAGGTCGACTTGCACAACCTGGAGCGCTACGGCAAAGACACCCAAGAACTGCGCAAAAAAGGCAAGGACATTTTTCCAATCAGCTTCAACATCTCCAGAACCGATCTGGAAACGATTGATGTTTTTTCGGCAATTGAGCAGATCGTCAATGACTACCAACTGGACAGAAGCAAGCTGCACGTGGAAATCACCGAGAGTGCCTTAAATGACAATTCAGACGCCATGATCAGGGCCGTCAACAAGTTCCACGAGCTAGGCTATGAGGTCTGGATGGACGACTTTGGCTCTGGCTACTCCAGCCTGAACGTGCTCAAAGACTATCACTTTGACGTGATCAAGATCGACATGATCTTCCTGCGCAACTTCGATGAACGTTCCCAGGAAATCATCAAATCCGTTTGTGAGATGGCCAAAGGCCTGGGCATCCAAACCGTCTGCGAGGGGGTAGAAACTCAAGCAGAATTCGACTTTCTGAAAGAAACTGGCTGCGATTACGCCCAAGGCTTTCTCTTCAGTCCCCCGATTCCCCTCAAGGAAGTTTATTCCAAGCTGGGCCAGCGGATGTAAGCCCTGAATGCAAAATAATTGCCAATATCTGAGAAAAAGTCTAACGAATCAAAAAGGCTTCTAGAAGTGAAAAAACTTCTGGAAGCCTTTTTGATTCTTATGATTATTGTTGTTTACGCCTGTTGCCAGTCTTCAAAGGAAACATACATGACTTGGCCATACTTGAGACTGTCCGTCATTCTGGCCTGGGCCTTGACCTTAGCCCGCTGCCCTTCAGCCGTGATCAGCCGCAGACGCAGCTCTCTGGTCTCATTTTTGCGGCCATCTTCGATATACAGCCTGAGCCATTCCACAACCCAAGGCAGGTCTGCCTCTAAGATAAAGGCAAAGGGGTTGCTCCTGATTACGTTAAAGAACTGCCAGATATTCTGGTAGCCCAAAAGACGCATGCAAGACTGATTGACAAACAAGGTGTTCCCACCTTTCTTGGCTTCAAAGACGATCAAAGGCGTTGGTGTCGACATGATCAGGTCATGAACCGTAAAGCCAATCTGGGACCGGATATCATGGTGCTGCCCCTGGCCGTAGCACTTGACGCCATCCTTGTGATCCATCTTGACCGCGTACAAGGCTTCATCTGCTTTAGCAAGCAAGTCAGTCATTGACATGGCCAGCAAGGGATAGTCCGCATAGCCGATTGACAGCGAATAGCTGATCTTTTTTCCGCGGGATTTAAAACCATGGCCAGAATCATGAATCTGCTTGATCGTCGCCTCTGCTGCTTGCGCGCTCTTGCCCAAGATCGCCGCGCAGAACTCGTCTCCCCCATAGCGGCAGGCCAGCAGGCCAGAATTTTGACTTCTCGCCAGCATATTTCCAATCCGCGTCAATACTTCATCACCCACCCGATGTCCGTAATAGTCATTGAAGAATTTGAAATCGTCGACATCAATCATCAAGAGGGTAAAAGGCTGGTCTGGATGCTTCTTGATCCAGCTTTTCAGAGCCGCTTCAAAGCCGGTACGATTGTAGACCTTGGTCAAGGGATCGATCGTTGCTTCGAGCTGCAGAGCCTTGATCTTGAAGAAATTCCAGATAAGCATGAAAAACAGGGCTTCAATAACAATCACGAAAGACAGGATCCAAAAAACTTTCTTGCCAGCAGTCCAGCCGGCTTTCGGCGCTACTTCCAGCTGCCATTTGTCCTGCTTGTCATCGCTGGTGAAAGTGATCTTGACTGGCTTAGACAATTTTCCCTTGCTCTTGGCAATCACGCTGTACTTCTTGGTCAACGGAGTCAGCTGCTTGGTCAAGCGGTAGTCATAGCCATTCTTGCTTATGGAGGTGCGGGACTTTTTGAATAGCTGGTCTGTATTGACGATCACGATCGTGAAGCCCCAAAGCTTCCGCTTGCCGCCCTGCTTTAAGAAGACAGGGTTGCGGACAGCCATGCCGGTGCCACCCTGAAAGAGCTCAAATGGTCCTTGAATGGTCACGACATCATGCTTAGCACCATAGCGCACGACAGGTCCCCGATCTTTGTCGTGCCACAGGTCGACCAGCCCCTTCTCATTTCCTTTCAAGGGACAGATCTGCGTGACTACGCTATTTGGCACGAATTGGACTGAACTGGCGAACGGCAGCTGCCTGATCAGCTCAGGACCGATCTGCTTGATCTGCAGCTGCTGGCCATGCTTGATCTTGACCACGAATTCCAGATGCTCCGAAAGACTGATGGCTTCTTTGACTTCTTGGCTCAAGCGCGCGGCGTAGTTTTCCGCGGTGAGTCTCGCTTTCATGCGTTCATCATGGTTGATCGCCACATAGCCGGCCTTGCAAAAGGATAAGGTCGCGGCCAAGACTAGGGCAAAAGTTATTGTAAAAGTGAAATAATTTGGTCGTATCTGCTTGTGACTTTGTTTGTTCATATAATTTCCTCTAATTGATTATATTAGCAAGATTGTACGACCTTTGCTAGCACTTTCAAAAAGTTTTAAAACGGTGCTAATCCTTTGCTAATGCTGATCTCACAAGGCTTAGCAGGGGTCTATCCAGTCCATATATTTTGAATTATTACAAGCGCTTGATAATTGCTTTAAATATTGCAAAACGGCAAAATATCAAAAGAAAGCCAGAGGACAATAACTAGTTCGTCATCCTGTTATTGCCATTATCTTATTTTGCTCAGCTTTTGACTTCACGGCTTTTACTTAAATTGCTAAAATTGGCTCTTTTTTGAACTTTTTCCTAATTTATTTCAATATTGACCAGTTTTGGCAAGATTGGCAAGCATCAATTAAATTGAACATGCTAAGATAGAGGCAGGATAGAATAATAATTTATGATTTTGGCATAAGTGCCTCTGGAGGGAAGATCATGAAGAAGCTAAAACTATTGGCAACTGGACTGATTGCTTGTGGTGCCTTGTTGCTTGCTGCCTGCACCGCTTCAGCCAGCAGCACCCCCGTTAAGCCGGCTGAGCCTCGCAACAGAGACGGAATTCGCCTGCACAACCGGGTGACCCTGCGCAATTTTAAGAAAATCAAGATTTCATCAGCCAAAGGCAGCTCAGTCAAAGAAGTTAAGCGGCTTTTTGGCAAAGAAGCAGACTACCAGACCAAGCGCCTGGTGCTTAATAAGCAAGTCAATGCCTATACTTGGAACGACGTTGCCGGCAGCGACATCGGCTCCTGCGTCGTAATCGACTTTCTTCATGGTCACGCGGTACAAAAGACTATCACTGGTCTGCGGACCAGACGCCCCCACATCATCGATCGGGAAAGGTATGCCAAAGTGACGACAGGAACAAGCAGCAAGGATCTAGTCGAAACGCTTGGCAAGCCCAACACCGTCACCTATACCAGCCTGGACGGCAAGGTCAGTGAGACTTGGGGCTACACTTCGCAGCTGAAAGGCAGCGGTGAGGCCAAGTGCTTATTCATCCTGAAGAATAGCCAGGTTGTTGCCAAGTCACAGACGCATCTGGAATAGTGATCAACACAGCATAATTCAAAGAGAAAATAACGAAAATAAAAAACGACTCTAAAAGAGTCGTTTTTCTTTATAGCGGTGATCGGGGTCGAACCGATACGTCCGTAATGGACACCAGATTTTGAGTCTGACGCGTCTGCCAATTCCGCCACACCGCCATATTTA
>JAEDAG010000003.1:224552-248725 GCA_017309015.1 Faecalicatena absiana | reverse complement strand
CCTGTTCCCATGCCGAACACAGAAGTTAAGCTTCTTCGCGCCGAAAGTAGTTGGTGGGAAACTGCCTGCGAGGATAGGGCGCTGCCGCGCGAAAGCAAGAGTCAGACGGAAGTCTGGCTCTTTTTTGTTTTGCTAGGAAAAGCAAAACATGATCCAAAATTTTGGAAATCGCGGATTATAGACAGGTATAATTAGTTAGTGTGCAATAGGTGAAATTTTAGGGGGATTGGTAAGATGGACAGATTAGCATATTGGTGCATTTGGCTCAGGCGCCGTTCTTTTTTCAGAATGGCTCAGCGAACCTTTTCCACCCTGATGCCGCTGGCGATGATTGGGGCCTATTTTCAGGTCCTGCAGGACAGCGTGTTCTCGCCAGAAAGCTTTATTTACAACTTATTTGACTTTGACAAGCTCATGAGCGACACTTTCTGGGATATTGGCATGAGCTTGTCGCAAAGCGTGGTGCAGGTGATCTTCAGCCTCTTTGGCATCTATGTGGTCTACTTCGCGGCGGCTTTTACGGCCGACTTGTACAAAAAGGACCACACCATGGCTGGGATCAGCGGAAGCACGATCCTCCTGGTTATCAGCTATTTGACCCAGATGGGGAAGACTGGCCGGGTCTCCTTGTTTCAGTCCCCTTTCTTAAGCATTCAGTATACCCTGATTGCCTTGGTGGTCGGCTACATTGTGGGGCAGATCTTTCACTGGCTGGCTCCGGCTTATGAGCAAGTTGACTATGAGCATGCCCGGATGGTTCAGACCCGCGCCTTGAATGCCTTAAAGCCCAGCACCGTCAGCATCCTGATCGGGGCCGCGGCTGGCGGCTTGGCCTACTGGCTGGCCAGCCAGGCGGGCCGGACTGGCAGCTTCGCCGCCTTCTGGTCGCCAATCGAAAATTCCAACAATCTCCTGGAGATCGTTCCCGCCACCATTCTGGCCAGTTTCTTGAACTGGATCGGGATTGAGTCCCCGATCGCGGACATGAGCAACCTGACTACTTCCGCGGCCGCTACGGCCAACTTGAACTTCGTTCTGCGGCGGGGGGCGGTCTGGAACGTGCCTTACCGTTTTCTGGGCGGATCCTTGATCTACTCCTATGGGACCATGGGCGGCTGCGTTGCCGTTTTGGCGATGCTGCTGGCAATCTTGATCTGGGGGCGGCGAAGAGAGGCGGAGATGGTTTCCAAGCTGAACCTGATCCCGGTCCTCTTCAGCTCCGCCCGCGGCTTTATGATCGGCCTGCCGGTCGTCTTGAACCCCATCTTTTGCCTGCAATTGACTATTCTGCCCGCGTTTAACGTCCTGGTGGCCTCTTTGGCCATCGCCTTGAAGATCGTGCCGACGCCGGTCTACGCGGTCCTCACGGGGACGCCAGGGCCGCTGACGGCCTTTTTCGCTACTAACGGCAACTGGCCGACCCTGATTTTCTCGATCTGCCTCTTTATCGCGGACATCCTCTTGATGGTGCCAGCCGTCAAGCTGGACAACCACGCCAAGCGGCTCTTGCAGCAGTATGAACGGAAGGAGGACCAGCATGTTTAAGCAAAAAGCCCGCTTTCGCTGGCCGGAAAGCCGGAACTGGCGCCTGATCATCATCGTCTTTACCTTGATCATTCTCTTGGCCGTGCCCGGCTATTCCTGGATGAAGAAGACCAACAAGGCCCATGCCGAGCGCCAGCGCTCCAAGCTGTCGCCAGTCATCATGGTACCGGGCTCCAGTGCCACGGTCGGCCGTTTCAATGAACTGGTGTCCTTGCTGAACAAGCACACGCCTGACAAGCACAGCCTGCTGAAGGTGGAAGTCAGCGAGGACGGCGGCTTGACCTATACGGGCTCAATCAAGCGTGGGGACAATGAGCCCTTTATCGTGATCGGCTTTGCAAACAACCATGACGGCTATGCCAATATCAAGAAGCAGGCCAGCTGGCTGGACAATGCCTTTTACGAAATCTCGCGGAACTACAAGTTCAACAACTTCAAGGCTTTTGGCCACTCAAACGGCGGCTTGATCTGGACCTACTGGCTGGAGCACTACTACAGCCAGTACGATTCGGACATCAAGATGAAGCGGCTGATGACCCTGGGGTCGCCGTACAATTTTAATGAAAAAAGCATCAAGAACAAGACCCAGATGCTGTCGGAATTCATCAAGTACCGCAAGCGCCTGCCCAAGAGCCTGATCGTCTACTCCCTGTCGGGGGGCGAAAACTATGAATCTGACGGGATCGTGCCGGAAAACAGCGTGGAGGCTGGGAAGTACATCTTCCAGAACCAGGTCAAGAGCTACACGACCATGACCGTGACCGGGGTTGACGCCCAGCACTCCAGTCTGCCGCAGAACAAGCAGGTCGTCCGCCTGATTGAGCAGTACCTGCTCAGCCATGACGCGGCCGGACCGCAGGCGGCGGGCAGCCAGCGGAAGCAGTAACTTTGCCACTTGGCAAAAGTCGGCATTGACTGTATGATTATTAGTAAAAGATTAAAAAACAGCAGCTAACAGCAACGGCAGTCAATGCTCTTTTCCCTAAGAAACAGAAAGGGCGGAAACATGAAGATAAAATTGATCGCAGTCGACCTTGACGGGACCCTCTTGAACTCCAAGAAGGAAGTCAGCCCCAAGACCCTGAAGGCCTTGAAGCGGGCCCGGGCCCATGGCATCTACGTGGTGCCCCTGTCCGGCCGGCCTTTGCCTGGGGTGCTGAAGGTCTTTGAGCCTTTTGCCTTCAAGGCGGATGAAAACTTCGCCATTTGCTACAATGGCGGCTTGGTGCAGCGGATGGACGGACAGATTCTCCATTCCAGCGCCCTGACTCCGGAAAACGTTGACCACCTGATTGCCTTGAAGCGGCCAGGGATCATGGGGCCTTATCTGATGAACACCGAGGACTTTTACGTTCCCAAGGGGGCCAGCAAGTTCGGCGTTTCTTTCGTGGCCAAGGCCCGCAACATGGGGGTCAAGGTCATGGAAGACGAGGTGGACTACCAGATCATCAAGGGCGAGTTCGTCTCGCTGCCAAGCCTGATGAAGAAGTTTAGAGCTGCCTTGCCGCCAGCAGCGGACAAGGAATTCACCATTTCCGCCAGCGGCGGCCAGTGCTTGGAATTCAACACCTACGGCACGACCAAGGGCAATGCCTTGACCTACCTGCTGGATTATTTGGACATTCCGCAAAAGGAGGCCATGGTCTTTGGGGACAACAACAATGACCTGTCAGACTTCAGCCTGCCTGACGTCTTCAAGGTAGCCATGGGCAATGCCATTCCGGAAATCAAGCAGCGGGCCGACTACATCACCGCCAGCAACAACCAGGATGGGATTGCCAAGGCCGTTGAGCAGTTAGTGGACATGGAGGACTAGCACATGAACAAACCTGTTATCGGGATTTCCGGCTCAGAAGTAACCATTACCGGCGGCCCTTTTTTTGGCGAGCCCAGGACTTACGTTAACGCGGCCTACGTGGATTCGGTCTACCAAAACGGCGGCATCCCCTTGGTGATTCCTTTTACCAAGGGCACCAGTGAAATGGCCCAGGAGCAGCTGCAGGCGGTAGACGCCCTGATCCTGTCCGGCGGCCACGACGTTGACCCCCACCTGTACGGGGAAGAGCAGGATCCAAAGAGCGGGGCGACCTGGCCAGACCGCGACAAGTTTGACATCGCCCTGTTAAAGGCGGCTGAAGCAGCCGGCAAGCCCGTATTGGGCATTTGCCGGGGAGCGCAGATCATCAACGTGGCCCATGGCGGCTCCATGTGGCAGGATGGCTCCTTGCGCGGCAAGTACACCTTGAAGCACATGCAGGGCACCCGGCCAGACGTCGGCAGCCACAAGGTGACTTTGCGGGAAGGGACGCGCCTGGCCCAGATCTTTGGCCAGACCGAGCTGCTGACCAACTCCTTCCACCACCAGATGATCAAGGACGTGGCCCCGGACCTGGTTCTGGCCGGCTGGGCCAGCGACGAGGTGCCGGAAGCCCTGGAATCCCGCGACGGGAAGGTCATCGCGGTCCAGTGGCACCCGGAAGAGATGCACGCCAACCCGGCTCCGGAATCATGGATCATGAACAAGATCTTCAAGTACCTGATTGACCAGGCGCAAGCGCGATAAAGAAGTCAAAATGCTGCAAGGACTGCCTCCTTCAGCATTTTTTTGCAGAAGGCAAGTGCTTTTAAAAAAAGCAAAAAAAGTTACACGTGAAACAAAGTGCGAGGACAGGAAAAATGAATCGGAAGCAGCACGGCATCATGCTGGCGGTAGTGGGGGCCTCCTTGTGGGGGACCTCGGGCACGGCGGCAGAGATGCTTTACCAGCATGCCAACATCAACACCTTGTGGCTGGTCGGCGTCAGGGCCTGGCTGGCTGGGGTCATGTTTTTGCTTTTCAGCTACCTGCGGGAGGGGCGGAAGATTTTTGCCATTTTCCATGACAAGCATGACCTGCTCTATGGGGCCCTCTATGGCCTGTTCGGGTTAGTCGGCAGCCAGCTGACCTACTTTTACTGCGTCCAGCTTTCCAACGCACCCACGGCCACGGTGCTGGTCTTCCTGGCCCCGGTTTTGATCATTGCCTTTATGGCCGCCAAGACCCGGCAGAAGCCGCGGCGGGTTGACCTCCTGTCGATTGCCGTGGCCTTGGTGGGGACCGTCATCCTGGTGACCAATGGCAATTTGGGCCACTTAGCCGTCACGCCGGCCACCCTGTTCTGGGGCTTTCTTTCAGCCGTGACCCAGGCCGCCGACATCATGATGCCGGCCAAGCTGTTCAAGAAGTACGGGACCATCGACATCCTCAGCTGGGGCATGCTCTTTGGCGGAATCGTCCTGACGCCGGTCCTGTTGGCTGTCCCGGCCAAGCACGTCACTTTGCCTGAATGGGGTCTGGTCTTGTACATCGTCGTGGCCGGCACCCTGCTGGCTTACGCCTTGTACCTGTCCTCGGTTTTGTACATTTCAGCGGCCCTGGCCGGGATCCTGGAGGCCTTTGAGCCATTAGTCGCGACGATCTTGTCCGTGTCGCTCCTGGGCAGCGACTTCGGAATCATGAAGATGGTCGGCGGGGCCTTGATCGTGCTGGCAACGGGGATGCAGCTGCTTCCCAGCCCCCGCGGGACCAAGCTGCGCCGCAAGCAGGCTTAGGAAAAATAAAAAATTGCCTGTTATTTCTGTTGTTTATTAAGACTTAAAAAGGTTATACTTAATCTATTAATATTTTTTTAAGCCTTTATTTTGACAGGGGGGACGGCAATGAACGGGGAACTGGATGCCCGGACCGGGGTAAAGGAGACGATTCCAACGGTCTTGGGCTATATCGGGATCGGCCTGGCATTTGGGATCATCGCCCACACCAGCGGCTTTACGGCCCTGGAGGCGACTTTGATGTCGCTCTTGGTCTACACTGGGGCCGGGGAATTTGCCCTGGTCTCCATGTACGCGGCCGGGAGCTCGGTTTTTGCCATCGCTCTGGCGGTGACCTTGATGAGCTCGCGGATGCTGCTGATGTCCCTGACTTTGGCGCCCAAGTTCAAAGAGGAGCGGCTGGTCAAGAACCTCTGGCTGGGCTTTCTGCTGACCGACGAGACTTTTGCCCTGGCCATCACCAAGCTTAACTATACTGACGGCAAGCTGTCCTATGACTGGCTGAACGCGTCAAACCTCATGGCTTACCTGACGTGGGCCGGATCCAGCTGCCTTGGGGCGCTCTTGGGCGGCCTGGTGCCGGACACCAAGGCCCTGGGCCTGGACTTTGCTGTCGCGGCCATGTTCCTGGGCCTGCTGTACCTGCAGCTGATCAGCGACAAGGCGGTTGAATTCAATCTGCAGCTGATTATGATCGGGGTTACGGCCCTGTTGACCTACCTGGGGATGATCGTGCTGCCAAGCAGCGCGGTCACGATTGTCGTTACTTTTGCCGGATGTTTGTTAGGAATGGGGATCAAGCATGCCTTTTTCAAGTAAATTAATCGTGACCTATCTGGTCTGCTGCGCCGCGATCACCTTCTTGCGGATCGTGCCCTTTATCGTCCTGAAAAAGTTCGCCATGCCCAAATGGCTGATGGAGTTCCTGCAGTTCGTGCCGATCGTGATCATGACCACCCTGTGGTTTAGCTGCCTGTTCACGGCCAAGCAGGGCCGGCTGCCTAAGGTCGACTGGCAGTACGCCGGCGCCACCGTGCCAGCCCTGGCCGCGGCCATTTTAACCAAGGACCTGCTGTGGATCGTCATCGCCGGCGTGGCCAGCCTGGCCTTGATCCGCTTGTTTTAAGAGAAATAAGACAAACAAAGCTAAGAAAATAAAGCCACCTGCAGAAAAAGCAGGTGGCTTTTGCTTTTTTAAAATTATTTTCCAAAGAAGGACGATTTTTTCTTGCAAAAAGATGAGAAAGGGATTAGATTATAAACAAGTTAAAAGTACTAAAGAAATTCAAACACCAGAAAGAGCAGAGTAGACCAAGCTTCCGCCTTAAAGAGAGTCAATGAACGGTGAGAAAGTGGCACGCGGGGCTTGGAACGAAAGTAGGCTTGGAGTGGTTAATGCGACGCGTCTCGCGGAGCGTTAAATGGGTTCGCCCTTTACAGCGTCAACGTCTTGGCTGGAGCAGTCCGGCCAGTACGGGGTAAGGTTGCTCTGGCGACAGGGCAATGAATTAAGGTGGTAACACGCGAGACGCGTCCTTGCAGAAGCTCAGCTTCTGCCGGGGCGTTTTTTTTAGCATTTTTAATGACTCGAGATTAGCGCTGATCTCCAAATTTCACTGTTGTTTTCGTTTTTACTGGAAATTTAGGAGATTCAATCATGAAAAAACTGCAATTAAAACATTATTTGATTATCGCATCATTGATTTTTGGGATGTTCTTTGGGGCCGGAAACCTGATCTTCCCAGTACACTTGGGCCAGCTGGCCGGCAGTCACTGGCTGCCAGCCGCGATCGGCTTCATCATTTCCGGGACCCTGATCCCCCTGGCTGCCCTTTTGGCCCTGGCCATTACCAGAGCTGACGGGATCTACGGCCTAGCGTCGCCATTAGGCGGGGGCTTTGCCTTGACCTTCTTGATCCTGGTCCACCTGACTTTGGGGCCGCTGTTCGCCACCCCGCGGACCGCGACGGTGCCTTTTGCCATGTTTTCCGCCCACTTCCCGGCCGCCATGCAGCCTTGGGCCTTGCTGATCTACTCCGCTATCTTCTTCGGGATCGTTTACTACGCGTCCTTGACTGAAGGCAAGATCACTGACAATGTCGGCAAGATCCTGAACCCGGCCTTCCTGCTGCTGCTTTTCATTATGTTCTTGTTTGCCTTTATCAATCCAATGGGCTCAGCCGCAAGCACCAGGGCTGCTGCCGGCTACGCGGGCGCTGCTTTCCCGAACGGCTTTTTGGAAGGGTACAACACCTTGGACGCGCTGGCTGCCTTAGCCTTCGGCGTTACGGTTGTTTCGGCCATCCGGGCCTTTGGCCTGAAGAAGGAAAAGGATGCCTCACTGGCCCTGGCCAAGACGGGCTTGCTGGGCTTCCTCGGCATCGCTTTGATCTACTTCATCTTGATCTGGCTTGGGGCAAGCAGCCTGCACTATTTCAAGCTGTCAGCCAACGGCGGCATTGCTTTTGCCCAAATCGCCAACCACTTCCTCGGCCTCTTTGGTGAAGCCCTCCTGGCCCTTTTGGCCACTATCACCTGCATGTCATCAGCGATCGGCCTGGTTGTTGCCTTTGCCCAAGACTTCCACAAGCGTTTTCCAAAGATTTCCTACCGGACTTTCCTGACCTTTAACTGCGGCATTTCCTTCCTGATTGCCAACTTCGGCCTGAACACCATCATTTCCTGGTCAACCCCGGTTTTGATGTTCCTGTACCCGATTGCCATCGCTTTGATCTTCTGCGGCCTGACTTCCAAGCTGTTCAAGAACGACAGTATCGTTTACCGCTTCACCATCTTCTTTGCCCTGATCCCAGCAATTTTTGACGGGATCAACGCCGCGCCGGCCCTGATCGCCAACACGGCCCTGGCCAAGGCTATGATCGCCTTTGCCAGCCACTGCTTCCCATTCTTCTCACTGGGTCTGGGCTGGCTGACCTTCGGGATTGCCGGCTACATCATCGGTCTGAGCGGCCACTTGCTCAAGCAGCACCTGGGCCAGACCGCCAAGCAGATGGAACTGAACTAGTCCAGCTGCTTAAAAACTCCCATTTTTCCAAAACGAAAAAATGCAAAAACTCCAGAGCCGCGGCTCTGGAGTTTTTTCGTGGAATTTTAAAGCTCATCCAGGCAGAACTGGCTGCCCAGCAGGCCATTGCGGCCATTGCCTTTAACCGAGTAAAGGTTGCGGTCGGCCTGGCGGATCATGGCCTGCACCTGGGCCGGCGTCAGGGCCGTCCCTTGCACGTAGCCCACGGAGATGTGAATGGAGAAGTAGAGGCCCAGCAACTGAATGTGCTCCAGGGCCTGGCGGACCTTGGCGTCCTTTTCCTTAATCTCCTCATCGCTCAAGCGGTCGCAGAGGATCAGGAACTCATCGCCGCCGTACCGGTAGCAGTGCCCGATCCCGTAGTTCTCCAACAGGACTTGGCTGATGCTCTTCAGGACCTCGTCGCCGTAGCGGTGGCCATAGTTGTCGTTATAGTCCTTGAAGTGGTCGATGTCGATCATCATTACGGTGATTGGCTTCTTGGTCAGGTACTTGAAGTCACGCTCGAAATTGTGCCGGTTCTTCAAGCTGGTCAGGGCGTCCATGGAGGCTTCCTTTTCCAATTCAGCGATCCGCTTGGCGGTGTGGGTGACGTCCAAAAAGAGGCCCACCAAGCCAGCGGTCTGCTTGTTGGAGTAGACCGGGGCCTTGAAGGTCAGGATGTCCCGGACCTGCCCTCGGGCATGGGTCTGGCCCATGGCGCGCAGGGGGATGCCGTCTTGCAGGAGCTGCTGCTCGCTGCCGTCAAAAGCCGCCGCGTTGGTGTTGAAGCCCAGTTCGTCATCCGTATGGCCGACCACGTCATTGGCGGTCATGCCGTAGTAGTCCAGGAAGTACTGGTTGACGCCCAGGAAGCGGAGGTCCTTGTCCTTCCAGAACATGCCCAGCTTGATGCTGCTGATGAGCGACTTCCAGACGTCGTTCTTTTTGACGTCATGGGCCACGCTGCCATAGAAGTCGCTGAGCTCCCTGATCGGGTGGCCGTCGATTTCCGCCAGGATGGCCTTGCTGTCGTTGTAACTGGCAACCAATTGCATCTGCACCTGGTAGCGCAGGCGGTCCTTGGTGGTCATGACCCAAGAGGCAGTGTCGCCGGCTGACTCGCAGCTGGCCACGGCGTCCCAAAAGCGCAGGGCATTGTTGGACGCGCGGGCATGCAGGGCATCCAGGAAGGCAGTTTCCGTCCCATAGAGCTGCTTGGACTGCTGGCGGCCGGCAGGATTGACGTAGACCAGGTCGAGCTGGCTGTTTCTGACCAGGAACAGGGCAACGGGGAAGGAGGTGCCCAAGGGCGGCGTATGCTTGTTGAAGAAGCGGTAGGAGGGGTCAAACACGTCAATCGAGTTGATCTCATTGTAGAACCAGGACTCACCCATGCTTTGAGTCTGCAGACCCGCCCGGTCCAAGCGCTTGGTAATTTCCTCATAGGCGGCTGGAGCCATCAGGTACTTGCCTTGCATGAGCAGGCAGCCCAAGCGCTTGATGAAGCTGTACTGGTCGTAAGTCTCCACTCCTTTAAAAAGCGGCCGGCAGCCCAGGCGCTTGCAGAGGTCGATCGTGCTGGTCAAAACGGTCATGGACTTTTGATTTTTGATATCCAGCTTATTCATATCGAACTTGACAAAGTCAAAGTCGAAGTCAGCCAAGGCATTGATCAGGCTATAGCTGCTGGTGCGGGTGTCGAAGGAGTAGGTGTAGCCTTCAGCCTTGAGCTGGGTGAGCCGTTCTTGAATCACTTCTTTGTCGGCATCATCAGCTAGGGCCAGGTCAAAGCAGAGGTAATGGCGGGGAATCTGGTATTTGGCCATCAGCGCGTTGACGTTGGTCAGGAAGTCGTCGTCTTCCAGGTCATCGGTCAGCAGGTTGATGACCAGGGGGATGTTCAGCTGGCTTTCATTGCGCCGCTGGCTCCAGATCCGGCAGGCCTGCTTGAGGACGTGCAGGCCCAGCACGTGGGTCAAGTGGACTTCTTCCAGGTAATGGAGAAAGTCCTTCGGGTAAAGGACGCCAAGCTTTGGGTCGTCCCAGCGGGCAAAAAGCTCCAAGGCTACAGCCTTGTGGTTGAAGACGTTGACCATGGGCTGCACGTCGACTTTAATCCAGTCGTCAGCCAGGGCCTGGGCCAGGTGGGTCATGATGTAGTCCCGCTTGGCGAAGCGCTCTTTGACCCGGCTGTCATAGAACTTGCAGGCGGTCTTTTCGTTGCTGGACATGGACAATAGGGCCAGGTGGGCCTTGTCGACTGCGGAGACGGCGTATTCCTCTTGGTCAGCGGTCAAGTAGACCCCGCAGCGGATGGCGGTCAGGTGGTCGGCCGCGATCTGCTTCATTTGCCGGTTCAGCTGCCTGATCCGTTCTTCCAGACCGCTTCTGCGGGTAATGATAACGAACTGGTCTTGGGAATAGCGGCAGATCAGGCTGTCAGTAAAGACTTCCCGCATCGCTTGGCCCAGGCGGTTCAGCAGGATGTCGCCCTTCACGTAGCCAAAGCGGTTGTTGTAGGCGTTCATGTTGTTGACGTCCAGGAGAATGGCGGCCGCGACCCGGTGCTCTCTTTGCACCTGGTGAAGGAATTTGCTGCCTTCGATATTGAAATGGTTGATGTTGGGCAGGCCGGTCAGGCGGTCGACCTGGCTGCATTGCTGGCAGGATGTCTCCAGTTCTGCTTCAGCTCCGCTGGCCGTCAGGTCAGCGTAAGCCACGCATTGCAAAAAAGCCCCATTTGGCGCGGCAAAGGGCTTTCTGGTCGCCAAAAGCCGGTGGTAGCTGCCGTTGATGGCAAAACGGAAGAGCAGCTGGCTGGAGTTCTGATGGCAATTGTGAATAAAAGCCGTCATGGCCTGCCGGTCGTCTGGGTAGACGCGGCTGAAACTATGCTGGTTTAAGTAATTCATGGCCTCAGTCCGGGAGCTCTGGACCATTTGGCAGTAGCCATCTGAAACGAGCAGGACCTGATGCGCGGTGCCTGAAAGCTGGTAGACAAGCAGGGGGAAAGGTGAGTTTTCATAGAGATCGCGGACACGCGGGCTAAACTGATAATCTGCATCTTTCATTGTCAATCATTCACTCCTAAAGTAAATTTATCCAATCAAATTACTATAACCTAATTATAATACTTATTATTGAAAATAAGCCAAGACATAGGCTTGCTTTTCAGCTATTTGTTAAGACTTTTAAGAATGAACAAGAAAAAAGCTCTTTAAAAAAATAAAATAGTAATAGGTAAAATATTATATTGCAATATATATGGGTTGCGGTGCGGCAAGATAATTTGCTTTCCCCGCGGCGCGACAAAAAAAGCCTGGCGAGAAATCGCCAGGCTTTTGCATGTCTGTTTTAAGGAGGATTGAATTACAGTAATCGATTATTTTTCTTCAGTGATGACCAGTTCGCCGTCCTTCATGTCCGCGTGCAGGTGCTTGACGTCAAGGTGGTCAAGGTAGAAGTCGGTGACCTTGTCGCGGATTTCCCGCTCGATCACTCTGCGCAGCGGCCGCGCGCCCATAGCTTCATCGTAGCCTTGCTCGATCAGGTAGTCCTTGGCAGCTTCGGTGACCGTCAAAGTGAGCCCCTTCTTGGCCAAGGTCTTGTTGACGCTGTCAAGCATCAAGTTGACGATGTCCTTCAGGTCTTCCTTGGTCAGGTGGCTGAATTCGATGACCGCGTCGAAGCGGTTCAAAAATTCTGGTCTGAAGTAAGGAGCCAGGCGGTCCAGCAAGTCTTGGTCATGGTCAGCGCCGCCAGTCAGCTTTTCATTGCCGAAGCCGGCGTTAGAGGTAGCGATGATCACGGTGTTCTTGAAGTTGACCGTGTTGCCTTGCCCGTCAGTCAGGCGCCCGTCGTCCAAGACTTGGAGCAGGAGGGTAATGACTTGCGGGTCAGCCTTTTCAATTTCATCCAAAAGGATGATTGAGTAAGGGTTCCGGCGCACGCGCTCAGTCAAGGTGTTGGAGTTGTCGTTATAGCCCACGTAGCCGGCTGAAGTCCCGATCAGCTTGGAGACGGCCGTGCGGTCAGCGTATTCAGACATGTCCAAGCGGATGATGGCATCCTTTGAGCCGAACATGTCCAAGGCCAGCTGCTTAGCCAATTCCGTCTTGCCGACCCCGGTCGGGCCTACAAAGAGGAAGGAGCCGATTGGCCGGTTGCCTTCGTCAAAGCCGGCCCGGTTTCTGCGGATGGCCCGGGCAACGGCTTCCACGGCCTCATCTTGGCCGATGACCTTGCCCTTCAGGCGCTGGCCCAGTCCCTTGAGCCGTTCAATGTCGCTGGCCCCCATCTTGGCAACCGGGATGCCGGTCAGTCTTTCCACCGCGGCAGCCACGTCGTTTGGAGTGGCAACCGTCTTGCGCTGGTCATGGCTATCCGTGATCTTCTTTTGCAGCTTTTCGATGTTGACCTTGTGCTTCAAGGCGCTTTCGTAGTCTTCTTTTTCAGCGGCCTTTTCCTGGGCCTTTTTTTCAGCCTTGATCTGCTTTTCCACGGCCTTGACGTCCGTTACCGGATGCTGGGCAGCCAAGTGGGCCGCCGTCATGTCCAGCAGGTCGATGGCCTTGTCAGGCAAGGATCTTTGCGGAATGTACTGGACTGAGTAGTCAACCGCGGCCTTCAGAACGTCGTCTGGCAGCTCCACGTTGTGGTGCTTTTCATACAAGGGCCGCAAGCCTTGCAGGATCTTGCAGGTGTCTTCCGGACTTGGGGCATTGACCGTGACTTCGTTGAAGCGCCGGGCCAGGGCCGCGTCCTTCATGATCGTGTTCCGGTACTCATCTTGAGTGGTGGCCCCGATCACGGTAATTTCGCCGCGGGAAAGGGCCGGCTTCAAGATGTCGGACATCCCCTTGGAGCCGCTGCCGTCGCCCATGCCGCCGGCACCCAGGATCTGGTGGATTTCATCGAAGAAGAGGATCACGTTGCCCCGTTCCTTGACTTCCTTGACCAGGTCCTGGATATTCTGCTCGAATGACCCCCGGTACTGGGTCCCGGCTTCCAGGCTGGAAATATCAATGGAGATGATTTCCTTATTCTTGATGGATTCCGGCACGTCGCCGTTGACGATGGCCTGGGCCAATCCTTCAACGACCGCCGTCTTCCCGACGCCGGCATCACCGACTAAGACTGGGTTGTTCTTGGTCCGCCGGGACAGGATTTCCGCCGTTTCCTGAATTTCCTTGTTGCGCCCAATGACTGGGTCCAGCTCACCCTTGCGGGCGGCTTCGGTCAGGTTGCGGCCCAATTTCTCCAAGATCCCGCCAGCGGTTTGCTTGCCGCTCTTTGGCGCTTGGGCCTCATTGCCTGGCAGGCGGCCGGTCTTTTGGTATTCCGCGAATTCTTCCGGGCTGACCTGGCGGCCGTTGATCAGGTAGCGGCGGTTTTCGGAATTGAAGCCGCCCATCCCGTTCATTAATTGTCTAAAGAGATCATCCATGTCGTTAAAATCATTAAAATCGTTGTAAGCCATCTTTGTTGCCTCTTTCTAAGCGTGAGTAAAAACAGCATTTAGTCCGTCTGTCGGTAAATTAGCCTACATAAAAAGCCCTTTGCATTAATCAAAAATCAAAACACAAGGACTTTTCAGCGGTTAACCAACCTTCAATTATTCGTCATCGTCACCGTCGTCCGTTTCATCTTCACTGAGATATTCGGTCTCCAGCTCCTGCAGCACCTGCCACATGGCTAAGTGCTGGGCCCGGGCTAGGGCATCCAGGTCGCGTAGGTTGATTGAGGTCGCGTTGGACTGGTGCTTGTTGAATGACTTGTGAAGGGTTGTGTAGCCGTAGCCTGAATCTTTCGCGACGCGATAGATGGTCAGGTGGTGCTTGTCGAGGTATCGAATGATATCGATCTTCATGTCTTTCACTTCCCTACGCCAATTATTATATCACATCTGTAGTATAGCACAAGTGTGAAATAACATTTTTTGCGAGATTTTGGGCAGAAAAAGACCAAAAGCCAGCTGGGCCGGCTTTTGGCGATGATTGAATTAAGCTTTGAACCCGGAAAACTCTTGCCGGGCTTGGGTGAGCAGCTGGCTCAAGACCCGGGTTTGGCGGAGCAGATCGCTTTGCTTGAAAAAGGCCCAAAAAAGGGCACCGGCTCAGCCGGTGCCTGCAAAAATGCTTATTCAGCTTGGGCCAGGCGCTTGTCGTGCCGGTCCAGGATCATGTTGACGATGGCCTTGGCCACGTTCTCGTTCTTGAGCATTGGACCATGGGACCAGGAGCCGATGAAGTTCTTGTAGCGAACCCCGTCTTCCTTCTCCTCATGGTTGTTCCCGTAGCCTTCAACCACCTTGGCGAAAGGCTTGAGCATGGTCCGGTCGTCCAGGAAGGTTTGGCCGGAGTGGTTTTCAAAGCCGACAGTTGGCCCCCATTCGGTTTCGTACTTGGTGTCGCCGATCATCCGCTTTTCCGGGTCGAATTCCGTATGCAGGGGCAGGATGCCCAGCCCCTTGATCTTAGTCCCGGAAATCGTGTTATAGTAGGTCCCCATCAGTTCATAGCCCCCGCAAATGGCCAGCATGGGGTTGTCATCATTGATGTATTTTTCCAAGGTCTCCTTGAAGCGTTGCAGGTCCTTGGCCACGATGCTCTGTTCGTAGTCCTGCCCGCCTCCGAAGAAGACGAAGTCATAGTCGTCCGCGTTGAAGGATGAGCCCAGGGAAATGTTGTCGACATTGGTCTGGTAGCCCTGCTTGCCCAAGAGGAAGCGGAGGATCTTCACGTCGCCGGAGTCGCCGTAAGTGTTCATCAAGTCTTCATAAAGGTAGGCGATTTGGATAATGTTTTCTGCCATCGGTAGTCTCCCTTTTCTAAGTCATTGCATTTAGTATAAACTAATCATCAAAAAATAGGTAACATTGGCGCTTTTTTAGGCAAATCGCAAACATTCGCCGTGAAATATTCTTGCCTTTCAGCCAAAGTAGTCTAGACTTGAATGGTAAGCGTTTTCGATGAGGAGGACAAAAATGGCAGATAAATACATATTGGCGATCGATGAAGGAACGACTTCAACCCGGGCCATCATCTATGACCACCAAGGCCGGCAGGTGGCTTCAGCGGCCCGCGAGTTCCCCCAATACTTTCCGGAGCCGGGCTGGGTTGAGCACAAGGCTGAAGAAATCTGGAACGCCGTGCAGATCACGGTTTCCACGGCCTTGATCAATTCCGCCATCCGTCCCGACCAGATTGCCGGGATCGGGATTAGCAACCAGCGGGAGACGACCGTGATCTGGGACAAGGCCACTGGCCGGCCAATCTACAACGCCGTCGTCTGGCAGTCCCGCCAAAGCACAGCCCTGGCCGAGCAGCTCAAGCGGGAGGGCTATGGGGAAATGATCCGCAAGAAGACCGGCTTGATCATCGACCCTTACTTCTCCGCGACCAAGATCCGCTGGATTCTGGACCGGGTGCCTGGTGCCCAGGAGCGGGCTGAGAAAGGTGAGCTCTTGTTTGGGACCATCGATACTTGGCTGGCCTGGAAATTGACCAATGGGGCCGTGCACGTCACCGACTCCACCAATGCCAGCCGGACCATGCTCTTCAACATTCATGACCTGGACTGGGACCAGGACATTCTGGACTTGCTGAAGATTCCGCGGGTCATGCTACCGGAAGTGAAGTCCAACTCCGAAGTCTACGGGGAGACCAACCCTTACCAGTTCTTTGGCGGGCGGGTGCCGATTTCCGGCATGGCCGGGGACCAGCAGGCCGCCTTGTTTGGCCAGCTCGCCCTTAGGCCCGGCATGGTCAAGAACACCTACGGGACCGGGTCATTCATCGTGATGAATACGGGCAGCGAGCCCGCCGAGTCCAACAACAACCTGCTGACGACCGTTGGCTACGTGCTCAATGGCCAGGTGACTTATGCCCTGGAGGGGTCGGTTTTCGTATCCGGCTCAGCGATCCAGTGGCTGCGCGACTCAATGAAGCTGATCAAGAACGCGCCGGATTCAGAGGCAGCCGCCTTAGCCTCAAAGGATGAAAACGAGGTCTACGTGGTGCCGGCCTTTACGGGGCTGGGCGCGCCATACTGGGACGCGGAAGCCCGCGGGGCAGTCTTTGGCATTACCCGCGGGACTAGCGACAAGGACCTGGTCAAGGCCACCCTGCAGTCTTTGGCCTACCAGACCCGGGACGTGGTCGACACCATGCAAAAAGATGCCGGAATCAAGATTCCGGCCTTGCGGGTGGACGGCGGTGCATCCAACAATGCCTACCTGCTCCAGTTCCAGGCCGACCTGCTGGGCGTCAAGATCGAAAGAGCCAAGGACTTGGAAACGACGGGCCTGGGCGTGGCCTTTTTGGCCGGCTTGGCCGTCGGCTACTGGGATGACCTGGCCAGCTTGCAGGAGATTGCCCAGATCGGGGCAGCCTTTGAGCCGAAGATGGGGCAGGCTGAAAGCGACCGCCTCTACGCCGGCTGGCAGCGGGCCGTTTTGGCCACCCGGGTCTTTGCCCACGGAAATCAGGATTTTGATTAGCTTTTTGGGACAATGAGGTGACAGAAATGCAGACAAAGCGGATCGTCAAGCTGGAGGCTGGCTACAATTGCCGGGATTTGGGCGGCTACCGGACTAAGGACGGCCGCCGGGTCCAGTGGGGGCGGCTTTACCGGTCAGGATCCTTGAGTCATTTGACCAAGGCCGACCAGGCTGAGCTGGCTCGCCGCCGGATCGTGGTGGACTGCGACCTGCGCTCCAGACATGAGCAGGACAGCTACCCGGACCAGATTTGGCCGGGAGCCAGGGTGATTGATACCCACTTTTACAGTGAGGCCGGGGATGAAGAGGAAGAAGCCGAGGCAGCTTGGGCCAAATATTCCGGCAAGGTTCCGCGCTTGTCCTACCTGGCCATGGTCTACCAGCAGAACCTCCTGGCTCCTAGAACTGGCCTGGTGATGCGGAAAATTTTTCAGGAGCTGCTGGCTTTGAAAGATGATGAGGCCCTGATCTACCACTGCTCTATGGGCAAGGACCGGACGGGGATGGTCAGCGTGATTGTCTTGATGGCCTTAGGGCTGGATGACCGGGAAATCATGCGTGACTACCTGTTCAGCCGGTCTTACAGCCGGGACTGGAATGAGGCTGATGAAAATGACCGGCTGGGCCGGCAGATTGCCAAGATGAACCAGACCCAGATCAGCCAGAGCTCTTTTTATGGAATTACGGAAACCATCCGGCAGATGTGGGGCGGCTTTGACCGCTATTTCACCAGCCTGGGCTTTGACAGGCATGACCTGGAGCGGCTGCGGGACAAGTTCTTGGAGTAAAGGTAAAAACATAAACGTTGAGAAGCAAAACGTTTCTGGCGGGCAGAGGCAAAAGATCGTTTTAGCCCGTGCCGAGCTCAACCGAAGCAGCTTCATTTTGATCGACGAAGCAACCGCGTCGGTTGATCGCGACAGCACGAAGCGGATCCTGCGCAACCTGCTCGATTGCAAGGCGACCATCGTCTTCATTGGGCACAATTTTACTGACGAGATGGTCAACATGTTTGACAGACAGATTGTGCTGACGAAATAACCCATATCACTCTGGCTTTGGCTGGAGTGATTTTTTTGCCAAAAATAACCTGAAAAACTAAAATAAAAGGGAAGCCAACAGCTGCTGGAATTTAGGAAAAGAGGGATGCAGGATGACGCGGCAAAGAGTGATTGAATTAGACCAGCCGGTCAATTTCCGGGACTTGGGCGGCTACACGGGATTAAACGGGCGCCAGGTCAAGTGGGGCAAGATCTACCGGTCGGCTGCCTTAAACGAGATGTCGACGCGCGACATGGCAACCCTCTGCAAGCTGCATATCACGGTAGACTGCGACTTGCGGACCAGCCGTGAGCAGCGGGCTTATCCAGACTTGCTTTGGCCAGGTGCCCGGCTGGTCAGCGTTGGTCTTTACGCTGAGGGGGAGCGGTTTGAAGAAAAACATGCGCTCCTGCGCTTCTTTCACCATATTCCCGTTTTTGACGACTATCTGCCCAGCATCTACCAGCGGGTTCTGTTGAACAGCCATTCAGAAGAAGCGATTGCCAAGGTGTTTAAAGAGCTTCTGCGTCTGCCTGAGGATCAGGCCCTGGTCTATCACTGCGCGGCCGGAAAGGACCGGACCGGCGTTATCAGCGTGATGATCCTGATGGCCTTGGGCGTTGATGATGACACGATCGCCCGGGATTATATGCTTACGGATGAGCTCTATGACTTCTCTTGGAAGAAGCAGCACCCAACCAATGAAAAGCTGTCCCAGATCATCGCTAAGATGAACGTCACTAGAGGGGAAGGTCCAGCAATTAAGGGGATTACGGAGACCATCCGCCAGGGCTGGGGCAGCTTTGATAAATTTTGGGTCAAGCGCCTGGGTCTTTCTAAGGCCGAGCTGGCTAAATTTAGAAAAATGTATCTGGAGGATTAAATGAGCTTAGAAATATGGCAAGGTGACATTACCAGTCTCAAGGTTGACGCGATCGTCAACGCGGCCAACAAGGAATTGCGTGGAGGAGGCGGCGTCGACGGAGCCATCCACCGGGCCGCTGGGCCAAAGCTGGATCCAGCCTGCCGGGCCTTGGGGGGATGCGAGACGGGCGAGGCCAAGATCACGCCCGGCTTTGACCTGCCGGCCAAGTACGTCATTCATACGGTTGGGCCCATCTATAGCGGCTCACACAGCGACCCGCTCCTTTTGGCAGCCTGCTACCGGAACAGCCTGCGGGTGGCTCAGGAAAACGGCTTGCATTCGGTGGCTTTTTCCGCGATTTCAACCGGGGTCTATGGCTACCCGCTGGACGCAGCCAGCAAGGTGGCCTTCGGTGAGGTCCGCAAGTGGCTGAGAGAACACAAGGATTACGAAATGCGGGTAATCATGGTGGCCTACGACGCCCGGACTTACGCCTTATATCAGAAGCTTTTAGGGTAAACGAAAAACAGCTCCAGGAATTTGATATAGTCCTACTTAAGTAGACAGTTCAAATATTTAAAATTTGCACTGGATACGGAGGTAGGACTTTTATTATGGGCAGAAAAAGTTCAATAAGTTTTGAGGCGAAGCTAGCGGCGGTTAAGTCGTATTTGGCGGGGAATCACAGTGTTGCACGACTAGCCCTTGAGCTTGGAGTAGGTACATCGACTATCATTAGATGGCTAAACTCATACCGTGCTCAAGGCGAAAACGGACTTAAACCAGCAATTAAGAACAACAGATATTCAAAAGAATTTAAGCTAAAACTGGTTGAACTCTATTTGCTTGGCAAAGGGTCGTATAGAGAATTAGCTTTCAAATATGGTCTCCGTAACGAATCTCAGCTAGTGAATTGGGTTTCAAAGTATAATAGTCATATAGAACTAGAAGACTACATTCCACACCCGGAGGTTCATATGACTAGTAGACGCAAGGCAACACCTGAGGAAAAGAAACAAGTTGTGATCTACTTCCTTGACCATAAACGTAACTACGCCGAAACAGCTGCACATTTTGGCTATAGCTATGGTCAGGTCTATAGTTGGGTTAAGAAATACCTAGCTGGAGGAAGCGATGCCCTACTTGATAGACGTGGGAAACGCAAGCAAGATGAAGAGCTAACGGACCTTGAACGTGCCGAAAGAAAGATTAAGAATCTTGAGGAACGGCTTGAAGCTAGCGAGAAGGAGAACATTCTCTTAAAAAACTGCAGGATTTGGAAAGGATGATGATGCTAGAGGACCAAAAGCACAAGTAATTTATGCCAAGAAATTACGCAAACAAGCTATTTACCAATTAATTAGAGAACAGCACGAAAAGTACAACTGGCCGATTGATTGGATGTGTCAGAAGCTTGAAATTGCCCGCTCTGCCTACTATAAATGGCTTAACCATAAGCCTTCAAAGCATGAAGTAGAAGACCAATATCTAACAGACCGGATTATCGCAATTGCCAACAGTAATAATAGTCTCTTTGGAGCAGGAAAAATGATGCTAGAGCTGAACAAGACCTTAAGTGAAGGCGAATCGCGCTATGGCCATAATCGTGTTGCCCGGATTATGTGTATTAACGGGATTAGATGCAGTGTAGCGAGATACAACAAGCCTAAACGGCCAAATAAGCCTTCTGGTAACGAGACGGCTGAGAACATCTTAAATCGTGATTTCAATGCCTCAGCTCCAAATGAAAAATGGGGAATCGACATTACTGAAGTAACCGCACCGGGAGTAAGCAAGAAGGCATACCTAGCTACTATGATTGATCTATACGACAAATCCCCTGTCGGCTATGCAATAAGTGACCACAATGACGTTGCCCTTGTTCAAAAGGCAATTGATGCGGCTTTTGAAGCTAATCCTAATGCTCATCCATTAATTCATAGTGATCGTGGTTTCCAATTTACTAGAAAACCATTCAAAGTATATTTGAAAAACCATGGCGCAACGCAATCAATGTCACGTGTAAGCCACTGTATAGATAATGCCCCTGTAGAAGGCTGGCAAGGTCGGATAAAGGACATCCGCAACACTCTATTCCCGCATGTACATAACTATGAGGAATTGGTAGAATCCATCCACAAAGCAATTAAATACTACATTGAAAGCGACCCGCAAAAGCGGTTCGGCGGAAAGACGGCGGGTGAAGTTAGAGCTGAAGCGCTGGCTGGTAAGGTTTATAGCTATCCAATCCCGAAGAATAATCGAATCATCAAATACTGGGCGAAAATTAACGCCAAGAAGCAGAAGGAATGAAAAAACCGATCTGCTTACGCAAATCTGATGTGACCCCCAAAATTGGGACAAATTAGTATTATGCCGTTAAGGTTGTTAAAACATGATTCCGATATTCAATCGGGGTCATGTTTTTTCGTCCTGTTTTGATTCTTACGTTGTTGTAGTAATCGATATATTTGTGAATAGCTTGTTCAAGCTCATCTAAGTCCTTGTATTTATGCTCTTGGCCGTAGAACATCTCCCGCTTAAGAATACCGAAGAAGCCCTCCATTAGGCCGTCGTCAAGAGAGTTGCCTAGCCTGGACATACTCTGATCGATCCCTCTGTTAGCCAGAGCGGATTGATATGCATAGTGCTGATATTGCCAGCCACGGTCTGAGTGGAAAATAAGCCCGTTAAGAGCCGGGTGCTTCTCAAATGCATCATCTAGCATAGTCATCACTTGCTTAAGGTCTGGGTGTCTAGAAATGTTGTAGGAGATGATTTCTTGGGTACAACCATCGATAATTGGAGAGAGGTAGAGCTTTTGATCTTTAAGATGGAATTCTGTCACGTCGGTAAACCAATGTCTGTCGGGAATAATTGCGTAGAAATTGCGTTTGATTAAGTCTGGCTTGATCTTGCCTTGAACGCCATAATAGCTGCTGTATTTGCGTTTCTTGCGGATTGAGATGGCGAATAAGCCCATCTTTTGCATGAGCCTCTGCACCTTCTTATGGTTGATCTCATAGCCTTCCCGGCGGAGTTGTCCGCAGATTCTCCGGTACCCATAGCGCCGGCTATGTTCAAGATAGATCTCTTTGATTCGATCCATCAGCTTCTGGTTACGAGAATCCTTGTCTGGCTTATGAGTCTGATAGTAGTAGTTACTTCTTGAAATATGAGGCAATCCAGGATTGGCATTGATAACGTCGATAATGTACTTAACGCTAAGCCGCAATTCTTGCCTTAATTCAGTGATTGCACGAGCTAATTCTTCTTTTCTTGGCTCTTCCGTTCTTGAATTAAGGCCTCCAATTTTTTTACGTATGCAAGCTCGACTGTAAGCCTCTTTACCTGCTCTTCCAGCTCTTTGATCCGTTGTTTGTCCTTGTTTTTGGGCATTCTTGGGTGGTCTACCTTTCTTCTTGGTAATGACAGTATACCCGTTTTCTTTGAAAGAGCGAAGCCAATTAGCAAGAATTCCTTGATTCGTAAGCCCTAAGTCTAAGGAAACCTGCCTAAGAGCTTCACCACCTAGCAGAACTCTATCAATGGCAGCGAGCTTGAAATCAGCAGTATATTTCTGTTGAGGGCGATCCAAAATGGCTTCGCCATGCTTTTGGATCAAGTCTACCAAATATTGGATTCCTCCACGCTCCATCCCATATTTTCGGCTGAGGTAGGTGCCTCTTCTATGATCGTCTACCCATTCGTGGTAGATAGCAAGTTTGATTTCTTTAGTGTATTTAGTCATGAAAATAACCCCCGAAATTAGTGTCCTAATTTCGGGGGTCATATCAATCGGTAATTTTTTATTTATTTTCTCTGTCTACTTGACAAGGGCCGTATCAATTTGGAGCTGTTTTTTGATGCTGGCTTAAAATTCGTCCCGCTTGATTTCCCGGTAGATCGCCAGGATGAAGACGAAAATGGCGGAAACGATGGCCGGGAAGACCATCCCGCCGACTTGGACCGCGTTGTTGGCGGCAATTTGGGACATCTGGTTCTCAATTGCGTACTGGACGACCCACTTCTTCATCAGGTAGGGAGTCATCATAAATGACGCCGCGGAGATGAGGGAGAAGATGGTCATCACGTGCCGGGAATACGGCTCTCTGAAGAACTGGGACAGGACGCAGAAGGCGGGGGCGATCATCAAGAGGAAGATCCAGAGGATGATCATCGTGCCAGCGCTGGAGTTCATCATTTGCGAGCTATTGGTAGCGTAGCGGTAGGTCCCCCAGAGCGAGCCCCCGGTCAGGGAGTTGAACAGGCTCAGGAAGTAAGAGCCTTGCTGGCCGTAAGTTCCGTGGCTGTTCAAGACGCCCTGGATCAGGGTCAGGCTGTCCGTGGTCCCCGCGGAGGCAAAGTTGACGCTGACGATCTGGCGCATGTAGGCGGCCAGGAACATGACCGTAGAACCCAGCAACTGCAGGGCCTTGATCATGCTCAGCTTTCTGGAGGCTTTGAGCTTGAATTCCAGGCTCAGCACCCGGTTTGGGTGGTGGGAGCGGCCAATGATAAAGATGCCGATGATGGTCAAGCCGATGATCAGTCCGAGACCGATCCACCACTTGGCCAGGATGCAAAACAAGGCCAGGCTCAGCATAATGACTGAGACGTAAGGCCGGTCAGCGAAAATCTGCCAAAAATTCAGACGGATCTTCTGCTCGCTCCGGGAAGCCCCGTCAGCGTCCAAGCGGGGAACCGCCTTGATGTCTGCCTGCCGCGTCTGGGAGGCGCGTTCTTGTCTTTCTTGGTACTGTCTGCGCGACATTCGTGCCATATAAACTCATCCTTTCGTGCTCACAATCGTACCACAACTTAGCTTGCACGGGCTGCTTTTTTGCTGCTTTTTATAAAAATAATTGTTTTATTACGTTGAGGGCGAGAAAACTTGGTATTTCAATGCCGAGTTGAATCGCCCTCTTTTTTGTTTTAATACGTGAACATTAGTTCGGTATGCGATATAATATAAATAGCTAAAGAACTGCAAATGCTGAAAGAAGGTACGACTCATATAGTTAAATACGAATTCAGGAATGATGAGCCAGATATCATCCATGGACGAGGCTACGCATACAACCTCAATTACCACATCGTCTGGTGTACCAAGTATCGAAACCAAGCATTGGCTAATCCGATTATTGTCGATTCACTCAGGGACAAGATTCTGCAGATCTGCCGTGAGAATGAGTATACGGTCAAGGCTCTGGAAGTAATGCCAACTCACGTGCATATTCTGCTGTCTGCCATATTATGCAGGAAGTATTGGAGTGACAACCGAAGCTGCCGTCAAGAAATACATTGAGACGCAATGGAATAGACCGTTTCACTAAACGCTAGAAAGGAGGAAGCGACATGGCAATACACAAGCGCAAGTCAGATCTGCCAGAATATGGAGTAAAAATCAGATTGTACCCGACTCTCGTACAGCAAGCCAAACTCAGACAGTTCTTTGGCAATGACCGCTTCCTCTGGAATCAGCTTGTCAGCCTCTATCAGGAACGCTACAAGAACAACAAGAAATCAAAATTGTTAACGGAATTCGATCTTAACAATCTGCTTCCCGCTTTGAAGAACGAATATCCATTCCTCAAGGCAAG
>JAEDAG010000003.1:106215-224542 GCA_017309015.1 Faecalicatena absiana | reverse complement strand
AAGAACGAATATCCATTCCTCAAGGCAAGCGATAGCTCCAGCTTCCAAATCGTGACCAAGAACATCAGCGATGCCTGGGAGGCGTTCTTTGCCGGAACGAGACGCAAGCCCTGCTTCCACTCAAAGCATAGCGCCAAGCAGTCGTATACTGGCAAGTCGTCCAGCATCCGGATCATGGGCAAAAGAAACGTGTTCCTGCCGAAGCTGAGAAGAGTCAGATCATCGAAAACCGGCGTCATCGACGGCAAGATCAAGCGCTACACGATCAGCATCGATGCTTGCGGGCGCTACTGGCTTTCTCTCATTGTGGAGAAAAAGACCGCCTTCCTGCCAAAGACTGGCAAGGCGGTTGGCATTGACGTAGGGCTGACGCACTTGGCCATCCTGTCAGACGGCAGAAAGTTTGACAAGTTTTCATCGGATTACTGCGAGAAACAAGCAGAAATCTGGCAGAGCAAGTCATCCAAGCGCCGTCATTTGGCTTTGGTTAAGTCAGAGCAGAACGCCAACAAAAAGGTTCTTGGCGCAAAAAGCCTGTCTGACTATCGCAACTGGCAGAAAGCCAATGTCGCCAAGAACCGCTATATGAGCCGCATCACGAATCAGCGCGATGACTATCTGCACAAGATCTCGGATCAGCTGGTAAAGGAATACGACGTCATCGTCATTGAAGATCTCAAGATCAAGAACATGACGAAGAATCACCACCTTGCCCGCTCGATTCTGCGCCAAAGCTGGGGCAGATTCCGTGACATGCTGGAATACAAGTGCAAGAAGTACGGAAAGATCCTCATCAAGGTCAATCCAGCATACACCAGCCGAATCTGCTCAAAATGCGGCAAGGATACGGGCAAGAAGCCACTGTCAGTGCGGGAATGGGACTGCCCATTCTGCAGGGCGCACCATGACCGTGACGTCAATGCATCAATCAATATTTTGCTTAAAGGACTTGCCCAGCTCTGAGAGAGCCGGGCAAGCAAAAAATCGTACCGTCAAACGACAGTCAATGCGGCTTGGCGGAATCGTCGGAGGGGGCACTTCCGTGATAAATAGACTGACCTCTGTTTTTGCACTGCTGTTCAGCTTGCTGGACAGAACCAGTAAAAAAGCAGGCTTGACCTTGGTCAAGCCTGCTTGCAAGAATAAGTTGGCCGTTCTCAGAAGCTGTAGGCTGCGCGTGAGCACTAGCCTATAAAGAACCCCTCGGCCTAGGTTGGCGGCCCAGAAACCCCCGACCTTGGTCGGGGGAGCATGTCATTCTCTCCAATCAAGAAATCTAAGCTTTAGTTTATCACTAAAGTCAATCTATTGAATTTGTTTTTTTAATAAAAAGCTCCAGATGAAAGCAAGCGGCACTTATGAAAAAAGAGCCCAGCTAAAGTGGGAGGCTCAAATGAACATTTCACAAGTTACCTTTTTCGTTAACTTGCCAAAAACAGGCCAAGAAAAACAGCCTGCTGGTCTTTCCCAAAAATATTGAAATCAATATTAAGCGCTTACTTAAATTTGAAAGCTTTTACATTTTAACGAAAATGACCGAAAAATGGGCCAATTTTAAAAAGCTGAGCCTGGTTTAATTTTTTTGAAAAAATTGCTAAAAATTGTGTGATTTTTAACAAAACTAAAAAAGGCCGTTATATAATGCAATTAACAAAAGCAATATTTAAAGTTTGTTTGTAAGGAGAAACAGAGATGTCAGAACAAGAATACCGCATTGAATCAGACACGATTGGTGAAGTGAAGATCCCTAAGGAAGCTCTTTGGGGCCCACAGACTGAAAGAAGCCGCAACAACTTCCCATCAGGCGAATTGATGCCTTTGGCCATCATTCGCGCCTTCCTGCACTTGAAGAAGGCTGCTGCTGAATCAAACGTTGAAGTTGGCGATGAGCCTGCTGAAAAGGGGCAAGCCATCGAAGAAGCCATCGATCAATTGCTGGCCCTTGATGACGAAAGCCTGCGCAAGGACTTCCCATTGCACGTTTTGCAAACCGGCTCAGGCACCCAAACCAACATGAACGTCAACGAAGTCGTTGCCAACTTGGCCAACAAGCTGCACCCAGGCTTGAACATCCTGCCTAACGACGACGTCAACCGCGGCCAAAGTTCAAACGACACCTACCCAACGGCCATGAATATCGTTGCCGTTGAAGCCATCGACAAGCTGGAACCAGCCATCCAGCACCTGATCGACGAGCTCAAGGTCAAGCAGAACAAGTACTGGAAGACGGTCAAGGTCGGCCGCACTCACCTGCAAGACGCAACTCCTTTGACTTTTGGCCAGGAAGTCTCTGGCTACATCTCAGCCTTGAAGCATGACCTGGACTACATCCAAGAATTGAAGCCAAGCCTTTACGAGTTGGCGATCGGCGGGACGGCTGTCGGGACTGGCTTGAACGCAGCTCCTGGGATGACTGAAGCCATCGCCGGCAAGCTGTCCAAAGTCTACGGGCACGAATTCAAGGTTGAAACCAACAAGTTCTGGGGCCTGGCTCACCACTCAGCTTTGAGCGTTATGCACGGGGCTTTGAAGACCTTGGCCAACGATATGTTCAAGATCGCCCAAGACATCCGCTTCCTGGCTTCCGGCCCACGTGCCGGCTACGGCGAGCTCAACATCCCTGCCAACGAACCAGGCTCATCAATCATGCCAGGCAAGGTCAACCCGACCCAGGCTGAAGCCGTAACCATGGCGGTTGCCCGCGTCTTGGGCAACGATGTGACCATCAACTTCGCGGCCAGTCAAGGCAACTTTGAAATGAACGTCTTCAAGACGGTTATGATTGCGGCCTTCCTGGAATCAGCTGACATCCTGACTGGCACCATCACTGGCTTTGCCGACAAGATGATCCACGGCTTGACCGTCAACGAGCAGCGCATGGATGATCTCCTTGAAAACTCATTGATGACGGTAACTGCCTTGTCACCAAAGATTGGCTACCACGAAGCAGCCGTAATCGCCCAAACCGCGCAAAAGGAAGGGACGACCTTGAAGGAAGCGGCCCTCAAGAGCGGCAAGGTGACTGAAGAACAATACGACGAATGGATGGACTACATGGCCATGACCAACGTCGACCGGACCAAGCCTGAAGAATAAGCTCACACTGAGCAGGAGAAATTGCAACTATGGCTAAATTTGTATACGAAGCAAAGAAGATTAACGAAGTTGACAGCGCGTATGACGTTGTCGTAATCGGCGCCGGCGGGACTGGCCTCTCCGCGGCCCTGCAGGCCCATGAATTGGGCGCCAGCGTGGCTGTTTTTGAAAAAAACGCCAAGCTTGGCGGCAACACCAGCAAGGCCTCATCCGGCATGAACGCGGCTGAGTCCCTGGTTCAATACGACCACGGCATCATTGACAGCAAGGAAGACTTTTATAAGGAAACCTTGCAGGGCGGCGGCCGCTTGAACGACCGAGAAATGCTGCGCTACTTTGTCGACCATGCTCCTTTAGCGGTCGACTGGCTGGCTGAGCATGGAATCGCGCTGACCGACCTGACCATTACCGGGGGGATGAGCCAAAAGCGGGCCCACCGGCCAGCATCAACTGCCCCAGTTGGCGGCTACCTGGTCGAAGGGCTCTTGAAGAACATTCAAAAGGAAGACATTCCCGTCTTCAATGAAGCCAAGATCACCAAGCTCTTGCAGGATGAAGACAAGCGGATCGTGGGCATTGAAGTCAACGGGACCAAGCAGATCGCGGCTAAGGCAGTCATCTTGGCAACTGGCGGCTTCGGGGCTTCACAGGAAATCATCAAGAAGTATCGGCCAGACCTGGTAGGCTACAAGACTACCAACCAAGCCGGCGCGACCGGCGACGGCCTGCTTTTGGCCAAAGACGTGGACGCTCAATTGATCCAAATGGACTTCATCCAAGTACACCCAACGGCGCAGACTGACGGCGAGCGCACCTTCCTGATCGGGGAAGCCGTCCGCGGGGAAGGGGCCATCTTGGTCAACCGGGCTGGCCGGCGCTTCGTCAACGAGCTGAACACCCGGAAGATCGTCTCCGATGCCATCACGGGCCTTGATGAAGATGGGGCCTACCTGATTTTTGACCAAGGCATCCGCGACCACGTCAAGGCGGTTGAATTCTACGACTACATTGGCCTGGTCGAGCACGGGGAGAGCCTGGCTGAGCTGGCTGGCAAGATCGGCGTTGATGCGGCTGGTCTGGAAGAGACCGTGGCTGCCTGGAACGGAGCTGTTGAAAAGCACGCTGACCAAGCCTTTGGCCGGACCACGGGGATGGACCGCCGCGTGACTAAGGCGCCATTCTTCGCGATCCACGTGCACCCAGCCATCCACTACACGATGGGCGGGATCCACATCAATGACGAAACCCAAGTCCTCGACTCCAACGGCAAGGTCATCGCTGGCCTTTTCGCGGCTGGCGAAGTCTCCGGGGGTCTGCACGGCAACAACCGGATCGGCGGGAATTCAATCGCGGAAACCGTCGTCTTCGGCCGCCAAGCCGGCATCCAAGCCGCCAAGCTGGCGCGCGGATAGTCAATTTTTGAAAAGATATTGAGTTAAGAGCAAAGAAAAAATAAACAAGCGGGAATAAATATGTTAGAGAAAGTTAACTATAAAGGCTTTGTCTGGCCTTTAATCGTAGGGATCGCGCTCTTTCTGCTGACCCCATTCAAGCCCGCGACGATCACGGTTGCCGGCTGGCAATGGCGTCAAGATCTCCTGGTTTGGCTGGGCAGCCGCGGCCATCGTGCCAGCACTGATTTCCTTCCTGCTGGTGCCGGTCATGTACGCGGCCATCATGCTTGGCTTGACCGGGGCCATCTTCCAATCAACCACCCACTACTCATGTGGTCCAGCCACGGAACTGTTTGCCCCTGGCTACGTGAAGCAGACTGACTGGTGGAAGATGTGCTTTATCTTGGGACTTTTTTACCTGCTGGTCTACGGCGTAGTCGGCGGCCTCTGGATGAAGCTGCTTGGCTTGTGGTAAAAAGCAAAAAAATATGTGATAAAACAAAATGTCACTCAGACGCGCGTCTGAGTGACATTTTTCGTTTGCGGTTAAGAATGCTTTTCGTCTTCGAGCAGCTGCAGGGCCCGTTCGGCAATGATTTCGTTGGTTACCAGGTGGGTAACGATGCCGGAGCGCAGGGCGCCGATGAGGGCGCCGGCCTTAAAGCGGCTGTTGACCACTACGAAGCGGACCGGAGTTCTGACGATCTGCTGGTCAGAGATGCCGACGATCTTGTCGGTGATGGCGCTGAAGAAGTGGCCTTCGTGGTCGTATGGCCGTCCGAAGATCATCCCGGCGATGTTGTCCCGGCGGATGTCCCTGAACAGGAGGTTCTCGTACTGGCGGTGCATGAAGCTTTCTTCTTCAAAAGCCTGCAGGGTGCCCAGGGTAGCGACCAGCAGGTCCATGTGGTTGTAGCGCTCATCCAGCAGCTTGTAGAACGGCTCTTGCTTGATGAGCTTCACCAGGTCAGGGTTGGTGGCGTACAGCGGCGCGGGAAGGGCTTGGAAGTGGGCGCCGCATTGGTTGGCCGCGACCTGTTCCAGGGGGCTCTTGCGGCCTGAGCCATGGAGCGGGTAGCCAACCAGCTGGACGAAGTTCAGCTTCTCGTTCTTGGTGTCGGTGAATGAGTTGATGATGTCCAGCATGGTCGTCCCCCAAGTCAGGCCGACGTTCTCACAGGACTGCATGTAGCTTTGGATCTGTTCAGCCGCGAAGGAGACGATCTTTTCGCTGTCCTGGTTCTTGGTTTCCAGCTTCTTCAGGATAAAAGCTTCCTTCAAGTCAAACTTCTGTCTGAAGAGGGTCTCCAGGCTGGAGTTGCGCTTGGCACCTTCTCTGATGTTGATTTGGACGATCCCAGTGTTTTCCGCGTCCACCAGGGCCTTGTCAATTAAGTAGCGGGAGAGGCTGTACTTGGCCGAAATTTCGGCGATGTTTAATTTGCTGATGTAGTAGTCATGAGCGATATTGGCCAGTTGGTCATTGCTAAGCTGCATAGGGTATTGGCTCCTTCTTCTTTGGTATATTTCAAAGCTGTTTAAATATTATAAAACATCCCAGACAGTTTGTAAAATTAAAATAATAGATTAAAAATCTAAAAAAATCAAAAACGGCCAGGCCTGCAAGCTTCTTTCATGAGCAAGTGGCATGAGAAAAGATCCGGAAAAAAGTGAAAAAATGCGAGGCGAAAGCTAGCAAAATAGTCAGCAAAAACTACAATAAAAAAGAGAAGCCTTGCGGCTTCTCCTTTGTACATGCTTGTATGTGAGGAATCTATGTCTGTTTTAGTACCAGTTGTGAGCCAGCCAGAATCTCTTGGCGTTGACCCATGAGCCGTAGCGGCTGTGAGCGTACCAGTCAGCGGTCTTTTCTTGGTTCTTCTTTGAGTAGTCGCCGTGCAGGTAAGCGGTCAGAAGTTGGTAACGGCCGTAGCAGTTGCCGTTTCTAGCAGTGTATGAGCCGCTTGATTCGCGCATGGCGATCCAGTACTTGGCTGCTCTTTCAGCAGCGGAAAGCTTGGCTCTCTTCTTGGCAGCAGCGCGCTTCTTAGCGGCAGCCTTTCTCTTGGCAGCGGCACGCTTCTTAGCAGCGGCTCTCTTCTTGGCAGCGGCCTTCTTCTTGGCTTCAGCAGCTTTCTTAGCAGCTTCTTCCTTGGCCTTGGCTTGCGCGTCTTGTGCTTGTTGGTCTTGGCTTTGGTTTTGGCTTTGGTTTTGGTCCTGCTTTTGCTTGTCGTCAGCTGCTTGTGAGTTGGCGTCAGCCTTTACAGCGGACTTGGCAGTCTTGATGGTCGTCTTCTTTGAAGTCTTCTTGGCAGACTTCTTAGTGGCCTTTTTTACGGCCTTCTTGACAGTCTTCTTAGTTGCCTTTTTAACGGCCTTCTTGGCAGCCCTCTTAGCTGTCTTTTTAGTGGTCTTCTTGGCTTTCTTGGCAGCTTTCTTGGTGGCTTGGTCGGTTGAAGATGATTGACTGCTTTGGTTTGCTTGAGTAGATGATGATTGCGCGGCCGCGTCGTTGCTTGCTGCGAAAGCAGTAGTGGCAGGGGCGGTGGCAAAGGCGGCTGCTAAGCAGGCCGCGGATAATACCTTTTTAAAATTGAAATGCTTCATAGTAGATTACACCTCACGTAGTCTCTTAAAACTTAACTATTATGCTACTAGTCCAATATGACAGGAATGTTACAAAGCAATCACGGTTAGTTAACAATCAGGTAAAAAGTCCGGCAAAATCGGTAATATTTCCCAATTTAAGGGATACATGAATAGCGAAAATGGCCAAAAAGCTGTCAAAAATGGTCAGCGGACTGGAAAAATCACGTATCTAAGCTATACAGAGAAAGTAATATTTGTAAAGCCAGCGCAATTGAATAGTAAGAATGTAACAATAGTGCATTTTTTTCATTACAAAGCGCTGCAAGTCTGTCCTAAAGATATAAAATAGGAAGAAAGCAGGCAAAAGAGAGGAGAAAGGGAACACAACATGGATGTTAATATCAAACGGGATGGATTGACTCTGCATGGGGTTTTGGAGGGGACCGACCAGCTGGAAAACCAGGAAGTAGCCATCCTTTTGCACGGCTTCAAGGGAAACATGGGCTACACGCCGGACCATCTGAACTACCAAGTGGCCAAGCGGCTGAATGCCAAGGGGATTCCAACCCTGCGTTTGGACTTTAACGGCTGCGGCAAGAGCGAGGGCGATTTCGCGGACATGGATGTTTTCAATGAAATTGAGGACGCGATTCAGACCCTGCAGTTTGCCAAAAAGGTGATCAAGGCGGAAAAAGTCTACGTCATTGGCCACTCGCAAGGCGGGGTGGTAGCCAGCATGTTAGGCGGCTACTACCATGACTTGATTGACAAATTGGTTTTGCTGGCACCAGCGGCTACATTGAAATCAGATGCCATCAACGGCAAGTGCCAGGGGGTTGAGTATGACTCAGAGCACATTCCTGACCAAGTCGTGGTTGATGGCTGGACCGTTGGCGGCAAGTATTTCAGAATTGCCCAGCTGCTGCCAATCTACGAGACCGCGGCCCGCTATGATGGACCGGTCTTGCTGGTGCATGGGCTCGCGGACAAGGTCGTGGACTATTTTGCTTCAGTCAAGTATGACAAGATCTATCAAAACAGCGAGTTGCACCTGATCAAGGGGGCAGGTCACCGCTTGTTTGGCGACGGTGGTCAAAGAGCGGAGACGCTTCAATTGATAAGTGATTTTATCTGCAAAAAATAGCTAAAAAGACGGTTGCATCCAGTTGCGGCCGCCTTTTGTTTTCGGAAGCAATGCCGTGGCGGTATTTTTCTGGTGAACACTTTTGTCAAAACGTCAGCAGTTGGGTACTTTACGGGTCTCATTTTTAGTAAATCAGCCGTAGTTGGGTACTTTCCGGGGGTTATTTTTAGTAAATCAGCCGTAGTTAGGTACTTTACGGGGCTCATTTTTGTCAAACCCCCAGTAGTTGAGTACTTTCCGGGGGTTATTTTTGTCAAAAGTTCAGTAGTTGGGTACTTTATAGGGGTCGATTTTTTGAAAAATGCCGTAGTTGGGTACTTTCCGGGGGTTATTTTTGTCAAAAGTCCAGTAGTTAGGTACTTTCCGGGGCTCGTTTTTGTCAAAACCCCAGTAGTTGGGTACTTTATGGGGCAAATTTTTTGCAAATCGGTCGCAGTTGGATGTTTTTTAGGAAAAAATCCCCGCAAAGTCCCCAACTAAAGCTAAAATCACGAAATCCATCCCCGCAAAGTCCTCAACTAAGCCAAAACTCGCGAAACTCATCCCCGCAAAGTCCCCAACTAAGTCGAAAATCTCAGAACTCAGTCCAGCAAAGTCTCAAACTGTAGCACTCCCCCAGGGAATCTTCGTGATTCAGTAAAAAGCGGGGCTCAAATATCGAAAAAACGGTTTGGTTCAGTAAAAAGCGGGGCTCAAATTTCGCAAAAACGATTTGGCTCAGTAAAAAGCGGGGCTCCAATTTTGCAAAAACGATTTGGTTCAGTAAAAAGTGGGGTTCCAATTTCGCAAAAACGATTTGGTTCAGTAAGAAGCGGGGCTTAGGGCAATGGTTATCCCCGTTTTATACGTAGCCAAAGCCAAATTGCCAAAAATGGTCCCCGCTTTATACGCAGCCAAACGCAAAACGCGCGAAATCATCCCCGCTTTTACCGCAGCCAAACGCAAAACGCGCGAAATCATCCCCGCTTTTACCGCAGCCAAACGCAAAACGCGCGAAACCACCCCCGCTTTTACCGCAGCCAAGCGCAAAATGCGCGAAATCATCCCCGTTTTATACGCAGCCAAACGCAAAACGCGCGAAACCACTCCCCCGCAGCAGCGCAAAAAGACGGCTGCACCAAAGTTGCAGTCGCCTTTCGCGATAGCAAAACCAGCTTTAAGCCGGCAGGAACTGGTCCATCGAGTCCAGGGGACTGATGTAGACGTAGTTCAGATTGACGTGCTTGGTCAGGTCGGCCAGCTCCTGCAGCATCTGCTGCTGTTCTTTGGTCAAGTGGAGCTGGTTCATGGTCAAGTAGGCCTGGATAAAGAGGACCAGCTTGCCCGCGTAGGCCAGTGGGTGGTCGTTGGCCGTGAACTTGTTGATCACCATGCCGGTTGCGTCACGGATGGGCCGGTAGCGGTCAATGTTCATCTCATTGAAAATATCGGAAAAGAAGCTGTTATAGAAGTTTTTGAGGAGTTTGCCGGTCTTTTCCGTAATTTCTTCTTTTTGCTGGTTCTTTTTGACAAAAATTTGCATGAACTTCCGCTTAAACATGGTACTGTCCTCCTATTTGGCGATGCTTAAAACTTGAACGGTCTTTTTAAAGCCCTGACGCGTTTGTGGATCCATCTGCTCATCAGTGATGACGACGTCGATTTGCTCCAGTGGGGCAACGAGATAAGGAGCAGTGAGTTGGGAAGAAAACTTGTATTTTTCGGCTAAAAGCACGACCGTGCGCGCCCGGGCCACGGCCATCCGGATCAGGTTGGCGTCTTCCTCTTCGCTGAGGTAGACCCCGTCCGGGTCGACTCTGACGCAGCCGATGAAGGCCGTGTTGAAACGCAGCTGGCTGACCTGGGTCAAGGCTGCCGCGGAGTAGGTGTAGCGGTTGCGCTTTTCCAAGGTGCCGCCCAGCAGGGTCGCCCGGGGCAGGGGATGCGCCAGCAGAGCCAGGGCGTTGTCGATCGAATTCGTGACTACGTGCAGGTCCCGGCCTTGAATCTGCCGGCAGAGCTGCTCCAGACTGGTGGAGGGGCCGATAAAGTCGCACTGGCCGGCATGGACGAAGTGGGCCGCCATTTTGGCCAGCTCCAGCTTGACTGGCGACAGGATGTGCTGGCGGGCCAGGTAGGCTGGCACGTCATCCTTGGCCAGTTCCATCACCCCGCCATGGACGCGGACCGCCTGGCCGGTCCGGGTCAGGTGGAGGATGTCGCGGCGGGCGGTGTCAAAGGAAATTCCGAAGTGCTGGGCCAGCTCCCTGGTGGAGAGCTGGTGGCGGCTTTGCAAGAGCCGCTTGATTTCTTGCCGTCTTTCTTCTTGATTCATTGTTTTGCTCCTTGTCTATAAAGTACCATCTTTAAACGGAACAACCTTTATTTTATCAGCGCTTCCTGCAGATATTTCAGCGTTTGTCAGCATTTGCTAGGGGAAACGCTGATGTTTTTGCATAAAAATGGCGTCATTTCAAGCTTTGCCCCCCGCGCGTCTGCTTTGAAAAAAAGATCCGGCCAGGGCCAGCCAGGCAAAAGCCATTTTGTTGTCATTCAGCGGACCTTTTTTGCTAAAATAAGAGAGTATATGGACGCAAATGCAGATTTGCAAATGTTAATTTTTGTTAGGAGGAACACATGGCTGTTAAACGCTTTTACGAAACATTCCACCCAGACCACTACGACCTGTACATCGACGTCGACCGGGCCGCTAGAAAATTCTCTGGTACTTCAACCATTCACGGTGACATCAAGGAAGACACTGTCCTGGTTCACCAAAAATACATGACCATCAGCAAGGTCACTGTCGACGGCAAGGACGTCCCATTTACCTTTGGCGATGACTTTGAAGGGATCAAGATCGAAGCCGGCAAGACTGGCCAAGCCACGATCGCGATCGACTACTCAGCTCCTTTGACGGACACGATGATGGGGATCTACCCATCCTACTACCAAGTTGACGGGGTTAAGAAGGAATTGATCGGGACCCAGTTTGAAACTACTTTTGCCCGGGAAGCCTTCCCATGCGTTGACGAGCCGGAAGCCAAGGCAACTTTCTCTCTGGCCCTTAAGTTCGACGAACATGAAGGCGAAACCGTCCTGGCCAACATGCCGGAAGAACGGGTTGAAAACGGCGTGCACTACTTCAAGGAAACCGTCCGCATGTCCAGCTACCTGGTTGCTTTTGCCTTTGGCGAAATGCGGTCAGTAACGACCCACACCAAGAGCGGCGTCTTGATCGGGGTCTACTCAACCCAAGCCCACAGCGAAAAGGAACTGACCTTCTCCTTGGACATCGCCAAGCGGGCCATCGAATTCTACGAAGACTTCTACCAAACTCCATACCCATTGCCGCAATCACTGCAATTGGCCCTGCCTGACTTCTCAGCCGGCGCCATGGAAAACTGGGGTCTGGTAACCTACCGGGAAGCCTACTTGCTTTTGGACCCAGCCAACACCACTTTGGAAATGAAGAAGCTGGTAGCGACCGTGGTAACCCACGAACTGGCTCACCAATGGTTCGGCGACCTGGTAACCATGGAATGGTGGGACAACCTGTGGCTGAACGAAAGCTTTGCCAACATGATGGAATACCTGTCAGTTGACCACCTGGAACCAAACTGGCACATCTGGGAAATGTTCCAAACCAGCGAAGCTGCCGCGGCTTTGACCCGGGACGCGACCGACGGGGTCCAGTCAGTGCACGTTGAAGTCAACGACCCAGCCGAAATCGATGCCTTGTTTGACGGGGCCATCGTCTACGCCAAGGGGTCAAGAATGCTGGTCATGGTCCGCTCACTCTTGGGCGATGAAGCCTTGCGCAAGGGCCTGAAGTACTACTTCGACCACCACAAGTTCGGCAACGCAGCCGGCGATGACCTGTGGGATGCCTTGTCAACGGCAACCGACTTGAACATCGGCGAAATCATGCACACTTGGCTGGACCAGCCAGGCTACCCAGTCGTCAATGCCTTTGTTGAAGACGGTCACCTGAAGCTGACCCAAAAGCAGTTCTTCATCGGCGAAGGCAAGGAAGTCGGCCGCAAGTGGGAAATTCCGCTCAACGCCAACTTCAAGGCACCAAAGATCATGTCTGACGTCGAACTTGACCTGGGCGACTACGAAGCTCTTAGAGCAGAAGCCGGCCACGCCCTGCGCTTGAACGTGGGCAACAACTCCCACTTCATCGTGAAGTACGACCAGACTTTGATGGACGACATCATGAAGGAAGCCAAGGACTTGGACCCAGTTTCCCAATTGCAATTGCTGCAAGACCTGCGTCTTTTGGCAGAAGGCAAGCAAGTGTCATACGCTGACGTGGTGCCAGTTCTGGAACTCTTCAAGAACTCAGAAAGCCATATCGTGAGCGATGCTCTGTACACGACGGCTGCTAAGCTGCGGCAATTTGCCCCAGCCGGCAGTGAAGCCGACAAGAACCTGCGCGCCCTGTACAACGACCTGTCCAAGGACCAGGTTGCCCGCTTAGGCTGGCTGCCAAAGGCAGGAGAAAGCGATGAAGACATTCAAACCCGGCCATACGTTTTGTCAGCTAGTCTCTACGGCCGCAACGCTGATTCTGAAAAGCAGGCCCACGAGATCTACCTGGAATACGCTGACAAGCTGGCTGATCTGTCAGCCGACATCCGGGCCTACGTTTTGATCAACGAAGTTGAAAACTACGGCTCAAGCGAATTGACTGACAAGCTGATTGGCCTCTATCAAGCAACCAGCGATCCATCATTCAAGATGGACCTGGAAGCCGCGATCGTGAAGAGCAAGGACGAAGGCGAACTGAAGAAGATCATCTCCTGGTTCGAGAACGCTGAGATCGTTAAGCCGCAAGACTTGCGCGGCTGGTTCGGCGGCGTCTTGAACAACCCGGCCGGTGAACAATTGGCCTGGAACTGGATCAGAGACGAATGGGCCTGGATGGAAAAAACGGTTGGCGGCGACATGGAATTTGCGACCTTCATCACCGTCATTTCCCGCGTCTTCAAGACCCAGGAACGCTACGACGAATACAACGCCTTCTTTACTGACAAGGAAAGCGACATGCTTTTGAACCGGGAAATCAAGATGGACCGCAAGGTCATCGCTACCCGGGTTGACTTGATCAAGTCCGAAAAGGACGCGGTCAACGCTGCCGTTAAGGCTGCTTTGAAGTAAGCGCAGTTAAATTGGAAAAACTGTTTCTGGTGAAAACCGGGAACAGTTTTTTGTTGTCAAGCGAAGAAAGCGCTACAATATAGGTGTAAAAAGGTCAGGAGGGTTGTAGAAATCAGGTGAGAAAGATGAGAGTCAAGCATGTAAAGACAATTGCCCTTCTGCTCGCCGCGGGCTATGCCGGCGGCCAAGCCTTGAAGCGGTCAGCCCCGTTCTTGAAGGGGGTTCAGGCCGGAATCCTGATGGAGAAGGGCAAGAGAAAGCTCAAGGAGAGCGAGCCTGTCCAAAGGCTGATGGAATTGGCTGACAAGGACTAAGAAAAATACCAGAAACAAATAACACAAAAAAGGACCTAGCCGCAAATGCGACTAGATCCTTTTTATGATGCAATTTTCGTCTTAGAAGACGACCACTGGCATGTGGACGTCAACCGCGTCCCAAACAGACTTGATTTCGCTTGGCCGGATGTTGACGCAGCCGTGTGAGCCGCCATCCAGGTAAGCGGTGCTTGACCAGTTGGTCCGCCAGGAAGCGTCGTGGAGGCCGCAGCCAGTCAAGGTAAACGGCATCCAGTAGGAAACCTTTGACGCGTAAGCTGAGCCGTCGTCGTTGGTCCCGCGCAGGGTGACGCGCCGCTGCTTGTAGAAGATGTACCAGACGCCCTTAGGGGTAGCGTCGCCAGTAGTGCTGTTTGCGGTCCCGGTTACGACGTCAGGAATCGAAACGACGACCTTGCCGTTCTTGACCACCCACAGGTCCTGGCTGGCAATTGACACCGCCACGTAGCTGTGGCCCAAGCCGTTGTTGGCCTTGCCGTAGCCCAGGCCTTCAGTGGTGTAGCCCTTGCCATAGATATGGTTCTTGCCGTCAATGGTGGACTTGCCGTCTTGGTAAGCCTTCAAGATGGCCTCTTCAGCGCTCTTGACGTAGATGCCCCAGCCGTAGCTCTCGTTGGTTACGGTAACGGTTGAGCCGGCTGGCGTCTTGAACTTGAACTTCTTGCCCAAGGTGCCGACTTCGCTGTCCATTTTTTCCAGCTTGGCCGTCAGCTTCTTGACGTCCTCAAAGTGCGTGGCGCCCTTGTAGTAGGAAGCCTTGGTGACGTACTTCTTGGCGTCCAGCTTGAAGCTCTTGCCAGCAACCTTGTAAGTGACCGTGGCGGCCAGGACCTTGTTCAGGGCCTGCTTGCCCGCGTCGATGTCCTTGTTGACGTAGGTGTATTGCTGGGTGTTGGTCAAGGTCGTGTGCTGCTTGTCAAAGTACTTCTGAACCTGGGCTTGGGTAATGGTCTCGACCTTTGGGTTGCGGGAGACCGTCACCTTGCCGTCCGTATCGGTTACCTGATTTAAAGCCTTGGCATTGATGGCCTTAGTCGCGTCAGCGACCGTCATCTTGCCGACCTTGACGCCATAAATGGTGACGTTTGGGTTGAAGTGGGTCTTGTTAAAAGCAGCCTGCTTCTTGTTGGCCGCGTTGACCGCGGCATTGTGGGACTTGGCTTGCTGCCAGCCGAAGGCCCCTAAGATGATGATCAGGATTACGGCAGCAGCGCCACCAATCAGAAGCTTGGTGTTTTGCTTGTTTTTCTTGTGATAATCCATTCGAGAAGGCATATTAACTCCAATCTATCTCTCCGAATTGGGTTTAGTATAGCACGAATTATAAGATTATGAAAATCTGGTGCTTTAAAAAAGTAAGCAGGAGATTGGTCGAAAAAATGAATAGGTCTAAAACTTGGTATCTGCCAGGTCATCTTCTGGCCGGTGGCCTTGGATGCGGACGACCTGCCAGGCAAAATCGTCCTTGGCTTCAGCCAGGTCAAGGGTCAGCTGGCCAGCTGCAAATTCAAAGGGCACCTCTGCCCGGCCGTCAACCCATTCAACCCGGTTGGGCGCTTGCTCAAGGCCGGTAACGACGGCTTGGGCGGCAACGGGCGCGTGGAGGAAGAGGTAGTCCTGGTAGCTGACGTGCCGGTTTTCTAAGAGAAAGGCCCCTTGCAGATCGCATTCTAAGGCGCATGGCGCCCCTTCGTTGACGACGTGACCAAATTTATGCATCCACTTGTTCAAGGCCGTCAGTGCCGCTTGATCGTCTTCTTGCAGGCCATCAGCGACATCCAGGTCGATGACCAGCGGCTGGCCGGCCTTTCTGGCTGCCACCAGGGCATCAACGACCGTGTCTGGGGCATATTTTTGCCCGGTCATGGCCGGAACGTTCTTGACCGTGTATTTGGCGCAGGCAGCCTCAAAGGCGGCCGGGCTGTTGCTGGCGATGCAGCGGGCGCCAATGTCCCGGGCCCGCTTGACCAGGTCGTCAGCCTTGCTTGGCGTGAGCTCTGGGTCAGCCAGCTTGAAGTTTAAGATGATTGCGAAATCCGGATTAAGCATGAATTATCTCCTTTGTAAATGACATGGCTTTATTGTATAAGAAAACAGCATGCAAGTAAAAAGAAAAAACTGGACTAAAGGAATATTTCACAAAGTCTGGGAAAAGAAAATTTTCCCATAAAGCCCTTTCACGGACTAGCGCGATTTTAGACCAATTTTGCCTATGTGCAAAAAATAATTAAATTGACAGCGTTTTCAAATATGGTTTAATAGACATTGGATCTTTGATATGTAAGTAATTATTTAAAAAAGAAGCTGAAATATATAATTTTGGCAATCTGTAAGGTGAGAAGTATGGAATACAATAAATTGACCACTAGCGACATTGAAAACCTGCGCGGCATGATCGCGAATCCTGACCGCTTCGTGACTGAAGTCACTGAGCACTGGGACCACGACCAGCTCAAGACCGTCCGGGCCATGCCAGAACTGGTCATCCAGCCAACGACCAACGAAGAAGTTCAACAGGTGGTCAAGTACGCCAGCGACCACAAGCTGCCTTTGGTGCCCCGCGGCAATTCCACTGGCTTGATGGGGGCCAACCTGACCGTTCACGGCGGGATTTCCCTGGACATGGTCAAGATGAACAAGATTCTGGAATACGAGCCAGAAAGCCTGACCATGACCGTCCAAGCTGGGATCCGCCTGAAGGACATCGAGGAGTTCCTGGCTGACAAGCCTTTGACCTACGTGCCAGCGCCAGCCATGCACTGGGCAACCATCGGGGGCAACGTGGCAACCAACGCCGGCGGCTTGAAGGCCGTTAAGTACGGGGTTACCCGCGAGCACATCCGAGCCTTGCGCGTGGTTTTGACTGACGGCAAGCTCTACCGTTTTGGCTCCAAGTCAGTCAAGTCATCTTCAGGCTACTCAATGAAGGACCTGATGATCGGTGCTGAAGGGACCCTGGGCGTGGTGACTGAAGTTACGGTCAAGCTGATGCCGCGGGCCAAGACCATCATCAATGCCTTGATTCCATTCCCAAGCTTGAACGACGCCATCAAGTCCGTACCAGCCATCCTGGCTTCCGGCGTGGTGCCAACCACGGTTGAATTCATGGGCCGCAAGATCTTGAACCTGTGGGAAAGTTACTCAGGCAAGGAATTCCCAGTCAAGGACGGGAACGGCTTTATCATTATCGGCCTGGACGCCTTCACTGAAGGGGAAGTCAAGGCTGAACTGGACCAAATCGCCAAGACGACCGCGGCCTTCAAGGCTGGCGAAATCGTCGTCCTTGACGCCGGCAGCGAGCAGGCCAAGCTGATCTGGAGCGCCCGTGAGCAGCTTTTGCTGGCAATTCAGAAGTCAACGCCAAAGATGGACGAAGTCGACGTTTCCGTACCAATCAACAAGATCCCTGATGTGCTGGAAAGAATCCAGGAACTGGAAGACGAGCTGGGGATGCGGATCCCTAACTTCGGCCACGCCGGCGACGGGAACCTGCACATCTACATCTGCTCTGACGAAATGACTGATGAAGAATTCATCAAGAACCGCGACACGGTCATCAGCGAACTCTACAAGACCGCCAAGGCCGTTGACGGAAACATTTCCGGTGAGCACGGGGTTGGCTACGCCCGCGAAAGCTACTTCGACGACTTCTACGGCAAGGACTACACTGACTTGCTCAGAAGCGTCAAGAAGCTGCTTGATCCAAACGGCGTCATCAACCCTGACAAGATCTTCCCTCTGGAAGGCAAGTAATTATGAAGACCAAGAGACCAAGATATGATCTCTTGGTCTTTTTTTGGCGAATTTTTATGAAGGCGCCAGAATCGGGACGCTTCTAGTATAATTTTTTCAGAAAGCTAAAAATAAAGATTGACACGGTGTCACTTTACGGTAAAGTGGATAAGTGAAAGGTGACACGGTGTCACCAAAGGAGACAGAAAAAAGCAATGGTCAAAGCAACGTTTGAAAACCTGAAAGCCGAGAAGAAGGAGCGGGTCACCCAAGCCCTGCTGCACGAGTTTTCCGCCTACCCCCTGGAGCGGGCGCAAGTAGCGCGGATCGTCAAGGAGGCGGGCATTGCCCGTGGGGCCTTCTACAAGTATTTTGACGGCTTGCCGGATGCCTACGCCTACACGTTGAAGACGGCGCTGGTCCACCTGCACGCGGGCTTTTCGCCGAAGTCTTTTGACGGCGAAGAGATCTACCGGGCAACCTGGGACTTCCTCAAGCAGGTCAAGGACAGCGAGTACTACGACCTGGTCCGGATGCACTACGTGGCCAATGAGGCCACGGTCAAGGAGAAGCAGCCGGCGTCCCTGCGCTGCCAGCGCAAGCTTCCGGCGAAGATGTGGGCGGCCATGCTTTTTTCCCACGAGACAATCAGATGTGCCCTGCTCGACCCGGACCATGCCGATGAGTACCTCAAGCGGCTCAAGGAGGCTTTGGCCCTGATCGAGTAGTCAAGTGAAAGGAAAAACTATGTTTTTAGCTTTAAAAGAGATCAAGCATGAGAAGAAGCGCTATGGCCTGATCATCTTTATGATTTTTTTGATCGCCTATATGATTCTGGCGACCTGGGGACTGGCCTACGGCCTGGCCCGGGAAAACACGGTGGCACTTGAGAGCTGGCAGACCAAGAGCGTGGTCTTGAACAAGAGCGCCAACCTGTCCATGAACAGCTCAATTTTGACCAAGGACGACTTGAAGAAGGTTGACCTGACCGACAAGGAAGCCGTAGTCGGCGAATTGCAGGTAGTGGCCAAGAAGAAGGGCAAGACCGGGATCAATGCCCAGTACCTGGGGGTTAAGAAGGGTGAGTTCATCTACAAGGACCAGGACTTAATCGCTGGCCGCCGGGCTAAGAGCAAGTACGAGGTCACGGCTGACAGCCGCTTTAAGGACAAGGGCTACAAGCTGGGCGACAAGGTGACCTTGAACGGGTCAGACCACAAGTACAAGATCGTGGGCTTCGTCAAGGATGCCAAGATCAACATTGAGCCGATCATGTATGGCTTTTTGCCAGCATGGAAGGAATTGAAGAACGTGGCGCCAGGGATTGAGGCTTCCGGGATCATTTCCCAGCGCAAGCTCTCCGTCAAGGACAAGCACTTCAAGTCTTACCCAGTCAACAAGTTCATCCAGAAGCTGCCGGGCTACTCTGAACAGAATTTGACTTTTGAATTGATGATTGCCTTTATGTTCATTATTTCCCTGGTAATCGTGGCGGTCTTCTTGTACATTCTGACCATCCAGAAATTGCCGAACTACGCGGTATTGCGGGCGCAAGGGGTGCCGGCCAAGACCTTGATCTGGGCCACGGTCAGCCAGAGCCTGCTTTTGGTAACGAGCGCCTTGGTCTTGGCCCTCTTGGCCATCTGGGGCACGGCGGCCGCTATGCCGGCATCAGCGCCGATGGCCTTTACGCCGGAAATTTTTGCCGCGGCAATTGGCGGGATGTTGTTGATGGCTCTGCTGGGCGGGCTTAACCCAGTCAGAACGATTTTGAAGATTGACCCGGTACAGGCAATTGGAGGCTAAGATGGCAGCGATTGAAATCAAGAACGTGAAGAAAGTTTACGGGCAAGGGGATGCGGCAACGGTTGCCCTGCGCGGGGTCGACTTTAGCGCCGACACTGGCAACGTGGTTCTGTTGATGGGACCAAGCGGGGCCGGGAAGAGCACCCTTTTGACGATCATGGGCGCCTTGCAAAGCGCCACCAGCGGGCAGGTGGAAATCGACGGTCAAGACATCAGCCAGCTGAAGGAAAAGGACCGCAGCCGCCTGCGCTTAAACAAATTGGGCTTTATTTTGCAAGCCTACAACTTGGTGCCGTATTTGACGGTGAATGAGCAGTTCCAGCTGGTGGACAAGGTCAAGAAGAGCAGCAACTTGAGCAAGGAAGAATTAAGGGATCTTTTGGCTGACCTGGGGATTGAGAACCTGGTCAAGAAGTATCCGGAGAACCTGTCCGGCGGGCAGAAGCAGCGGGTGGCAATTGCCCGGGCCATGTACGCCAACCCGAAGATTTTGCTGGCCGATGAGCCAACGGCATCACTGGACAGTGAACGGGTGGAAGAAGTTGGCCGCTTGTTTAAGAAGCTGGCCAAGGACCACGGGAAGGCGATCATTTTGGTCACCCATGACCCGCGGCTGGAAAAATACGCTGACCACATCTATGACATGATGGACGGCCAGCTGACGCAAAGAAAATAATCTGAAAAAAGTGTTGAACGGCTACTCGGCTGAGTAGTTGGTCAACACTTTTTCTTTTTGGAGATGCGGCGCGTGGGTTTGGGGGAGTTGGGTACTTTTTCAAGTTTGGACTCCCGAAAAGTTCTGTCATCACTTAATTTTTGACCGGATGCGCAGAAAAGCGACCGGATTTGAGTTTTTCGTCCTTTTTCGGCTGAAAGCGAGTATGCTGATAATTGTAGAAAAAATATGGGATAGAGAAAACGAGGTCGTTAGGGATGGAAAAGTTATACGAAATCTACACAGACGCAGCCGAGGACAGTTTCGAAGTCGGTTGCCTCTTATTTGAAGAAAACAGCTGGCAGCTCTACTTGACTTTGGATGAGCTGGGCCGGGATGATTCGCTGCTCTTGATCAGAAAGTCAGCGGTCACGCGGCTGTTGGATCAATCAGATTATTTGGCAGAGATCCGGCGCCGGCGAGACCTGCTTGTGCAAAAAGGCCTGACAGATCCTTTTAAGCTGGAAGACAAAGTTAGCGTGATTAAGTCAGTTGAAAGCTTGATGGATTTGTTGCCTGGACAGGTTGTTTGTTTTGGCCTGGAAGGCGAAGATTACCAGCAATGGGGCTATATTGATGAAATTTCTGCCGGGCAAGTTAATTTTGCGGCATATCCTTCTGGCAAATACCAGCCTTTTGCAGGAAAAGTTGCTGTCAGCCAACTCCGGCGGCTAGCTGCTTTCTCCGGTGAATGGCTGCTGGATAATCCTAAGTTGCGGCATACTGAAGATGCAACTGTAGATGGTTTGCGTGAAGTTCATCTGAAAGAAGATCCAGCTTCATTCGCGGTTGGCCGGCTTTTGTGTGCTGATGACGACTTCAGCCTGTATTTGACTGTCGACGAAATTGGCCGGGATGACTCTTTGCTGCTGGTTAAGAAGTCGGCCGTTGACAGAGTAATTGATCAATCAGAGTATTTGCAAGATATCAGCCGTTGCCGGCGCCAGCTTAAGGAAAAAGGATTAGAAGATCCCTTTGAAGTTCAAGGTAAAGCAGCAGAAATCAAGCAGATGCAGGACTTCTGGCGATTAGCTGCCGGGCAAGTCGTGTCCTTTGTCATGAAAGATGAGGAAGAAGCGGAATATGGCATCTTGAAGAGCAAGGAAGGGGATGCCTTAAGCCTTGAGCAATACCCGTCTGGCAAGTACGAGACTTTTGCTGGCCAGATCAACCTGGCTGAAGTTGACCGCTTGGAAGCCTTTGGCGGAGAATTGACTTTGGAAAACATCCATTAAAAATAATAGTAAATCTATCATTAAAACAATAGTAAATCTATCATTAAGATGATAAACTAGATATTGATGATTGCGCTTACATATTTTAGTCTGAATATCATTTTGAGGTTGATTTATGTTTAGAATTTTTGATTTGCTAAAGAGCAGAGCCCGGCTGAGCAAGGTTCTGGCTCCGGTCCAGGGCAGGCTGTTCCCGCTCGAGGACGTCAACGATGAGATTTTTGCCAGCAAGGGACTGGGCGAGGGCTTCGCGGTTCAGCCGTCCAGCGACTTGATCTACGCACCCTTGAATGGCACGGTTACTTCCTTGTTTCCGACCAACCATGAGATCGGCATCCGGACCAAGGAAGGGCTGGATCTCTTGATCCACCTGGGGTTGAACACGGTAGAGCTAGGCGGGGGCGGCTGCGACATTTTAGTTGAAGCCGGCCAGGAAGTCAAAAAGGGCCAGCTATTGGCGACCATGAACCGCAAGCTGCTCCGCGGGCTCGGCTACGACGATACGGTGATCGTGACTTATACCAACGACCAGATCCTCAAGGGGGTCTCGGCACCGGTCTTCTTTAGGGAGATCAATGCCAAAAGAGCGGTCCAGACGATCAGCTACCATTAATTTAGATGAAGAAACAGGCGTGAAAGCAGCAATGGTGCACTTTCACGCCTGTTTTAATATGCTTTTTTACAAGTTAGGATCCATCTGGAAGCGCAGCGGTGAATCACCGGTTTGGGCGGTAATCAGGTGGCTGATCAGCTTGTTGTAGATGTCAGTCGTCGCCTTGGCCATCTTGGCGTTGGCTTCGTCCGCGACCGCGGCTACGGCTGCCGGCTCTTGGGCCTGGTGCAGCTTTTGCTCGTATTCATGCCGCAATTGGCTGACCTTCTGCTTGGCTTCAGCCTGGGCGTTGGCCAGGTCGTTGCCGTACTTGCCCCAGTCGCGGTCGACCAGGACGCTGGCCAGCTTGAAGATCCAGTAGGCGGAGTTCGGGCTGTATTCTTCCTTCCCGTTGCCCCACATGTATGGCACCTTGGTCCCTTGCGGGAAGAAGGGGATGTAGACGCTTTGGGAGGCCACGCCCATGGCCAGCCAGTGGTACATCTCCTCGCCCTTGAGCTGCAAGAGGTGGGATTCCTGGGTGGTGGCGACGCCAATTGGCCGGAAGGTGGCCTGGCCGGCGTTCTTCTTGCTGGTCAGGTCGTAAGGGGTGTTGCTGTAGTGGCTGCCCAGGACCTTTTCCGCGTCCGCGATCGTTACTGGCTTGTCGGCTTTTTGCAAAAATGGCAGTTCAAAGGACTGCGGCTCTTGGACAAGCGATGGGGTCAGGAGCTTTTGCCCGTACCAGACCCGCGGGGTGTTGTAGTGGAGGTCGCTTTCGCTGTTGGTGCCAAAAATGTCCCGCCAGTTGAACTTGGCTTCGCGCGGCCACAGGCGGTTGTCATAGACGAAGTCTGCCAGGCCGGCGGAGAACATGAAGGAGTCTGGATCGCTGAAGTCGATCTCCTGGATGGACAATTGGTTGGCAACGACGGCATAGGAGTCGTCAGGGATGCGGATGGCTACCCAGTGGTGGCCAGAGCCGATTTCCATGTACCAGGCCTCGTCGCGGTCGCCAAACAGGATTCCGTTGGCTTCAGCTGCCCCGTGGCGTTCCACGATCTCGCCCAAGCGCCGAACCCCCTCGCGGGCCGTCTTGACGTATGGCAAGACCACGGTTACCATGGCTTCTTCCAAAATCCCGCCTTCAGTCTTGAAGGGGTCAATAGCCAGGACCCGCTCATTGCTGTAGGCACTTTCGGTGGCACTCATGGCCACGTGGAATTCGTTGATCCCGTCTTCTTCAAACACGCCATACTTCTTGGTCCATTCCGGAGTTGATGAGTAGGCATAGCTTTCCTGTGGCAGGGTCAGCTGGAACTTGTTGGCGCGCGACTTGAAGACGGGCGCTTCATCGGCCAGCTGGTGCTGGTTGAAGGCCAGATGCTTGGGCCAGGCGGTTCTGGAGTCTTCATTGCGGCCAACGATGACGCTGCCGTCGCTGCTGGCTTTCTTCCCGATCAAGATGGAGGTGCAGGAGGATCTGCCGACTTTTTCTGTCATTTTTGCTTCCTTCTTTCTTTTTGATAAGCTTGCTCATGCTGTTTCGTCGCCCTAAGGGCTGATACTCTAGATTTTACCCCATTTAGGCAAATTGTTTAAAAAATATCTAAGGCCAAGATTAGAGCCCTGAAAATTGTGCTAAGATATAACCCGAGAAACGATAAGTGGTTCTTATAAACGATAAGAGCACACATTATTGGTTGCCACCAATACGGAATAAATAAGGAAATAATATTTACAGCTTATATGAAAGTGGCAAAAAAGATATTTTGGGGATAGATGGAGCAGTCGGATGGCAAGAAGAAAAGAAATTGATCGTGAGAAAATATTGGACATAGCCTATAAACTGGCCCTGAAGGACGGCTTGGAGAGCGTGACCGCCCGGAGCATCGCCAAGCAGGGCCACTTTTCCACCCAGCCAATCTACCTGGAATTCAGGAACATGACCAGCCTGCGGCGGGAGGTTCTGGACCGGATCACCAGCAACTTGCAGGAAAAGACCCTGCAGAAGGTCTACGTGAGCCAGCCGGTTTATGATCTAGACTTGTCCTACCTGAATTTTGCCCGCCACCACCGGAGCCTGTTTTCCAGCTTGTTCGTCAAGGGCCGCTTTGGCGATCAGCTGATCAAGGATTGCCTGATCAAGGTTGGGAAAGACAAGGTCAAGGAGCAGTTTCCAGACTTGCCTGAGCCTGACTTGGACTGTCTGACCCGTTTCAATTGGATCCTGGTCAACGGGATGGCCGTCATGCTGGTGGATGGGCTGCTGGAATATGACCAGGACAGCATCGTCAACCTCCTGGACCAGCACTTGAACCAGCATTTGAAGCAGTTGCAGGACAAGGCAAGCGAATAGCCGCATTCCTGTTTGACCTTTTTCATGAAATCACTGCTTGATTAGTGATTGATTGATCAAAGTCTTGAAAAAGCCGCAGAAAGCTGCTGGCACTTTTCAAGAAAAGGACGGGGCAATTTGCCAAAACGAGGCAAGAGCAATCGCTGACATTGGCGATGGAACGGGAACGACGGCTTTTTTGCACTTTTTGAACGATTTAAAAAACTTAAATAGTTCGCAAAATCGTCAATGCTTGCAACTTTTTCACAAAAAACAGTAATCACCGTTTGGATCTTTCGGTATAATAGGGGAAGTAATGGAAAATCTGAAAGGTGGTTTATATGAAAGTTTTAGCTTTAAGCGGATCAAACGCCGAAAAGTCCTACAATGAAACTTTATTAAAGTTCATCGCCAAGCACTTTGCCGGCAAGTATGATTTTGAATTCGCGACCGTCAGAGGCCTGCCGATGTTCAAGGAAGGGCAGGAAGACCCCGAGGACGTGGCCAAGCTCAGCCAGCAAGTCGCTGACGCTGACCTGGTCTTGATCGGGTCGCCGGAACAGCAGCACTCAGTTACCAGTGCCTTGAAGAGCGCCTTGGAATGGCTCTCAACCAACACGCATCCCTTCAACGGGAAGCCAGTGGTTGTCGTTTCAACCTCTCCTTTGGCCCAAGGCGGGGCGCGCTCACAAACCAAGCTGAAGACGATTTTGGCGTCTCCAGGCCTGCACCCAACGGTCTTCAACGACGATGAATTCATGATGGGGCTGGCACCGGAAGACTTTGACGAAAACGGCAACTTGAAGGTGGAAGGGACCGTGAAGTTCCTGGACCACTTCTTTGAAGAAGTCGACGCTTGGTATGCCCAAATCACGAAGTAGGAGCGGAGGCTTGAAATGAAATTATTAGCAATTGTTGGTACCAACGCAGACTTTTCATTCAACCGTCTGCTGTGCAAGTTCATCGCCAAGCGCTACGGCGACAAGGCGGACATCGAGGTCGTGGAAATTGACGGCCTGCCAGCCTTCTACAAGGAAGGCAAGGGCGATGACAAGGTCGCTGCCTTGCGCGCGCAAGTCAAGGAAGCTGACGGGGTCATCATCGCGACGCCAGAATACGACCACGCCGTGCCAGCTGCTTTGAAGAGCGCTTTGGAATGGCTGGGCTCCCACGCCGGCGCTGACGTCATGAACATGAAGCCAGCCTGCGTGGTTGGCGTTTCCCTTGGCGGTCAAGGTGCTTCACGTGCCCAGGAAGACTTGCGGGAAATTCTGCTTTCCCCAGATATGAGCGCCAACGTTCTGCCGGGCAACGAATTGTTGATCGGCCGGGCATTCTCCAGCTTTAACAAGGAAAGCGGCGAACTGGTCGACGAAGGCTCCGTCAAGCAATTGGATAAGGTGATGGATGCTTTCTTCAAGTTTGTTTCGCAAGCAGCAAAGTAAGCGTAAGGCTGAGATAAGACAAAAGTGAATTTCAGTGGGAAAACGGGCGGCTCTGCTGTCCGTTTTCTTTTGGCCTTTTTGGCAAATTATCTTATGATAAGACTAAGAGCTCGCTTGAAGCTGAGCGAAAAAGTAGCAAGAGAAGGAAAATAGGAGGGATTGTCATGCCAGTCGACCTGCTGCCGCTGAAGACCGTCCGCAACCCGCGCGACCTGGGAGGGTATGTTGGCTATGCCGGACGCAAGATCAAGAAAAGACGCCTGCTCAGGACCGGGACCGTGGCCAAATTAAGCCAGGAGGACGCGGATTTTCTGCGCGCTTATGGGGTCAAGACGATTATTGACCTGCGCTCGCCGCAGGAGTGCGTCAAGCGGCCGGACCGGCTGGTCGACGGGATCGCCTCCGTGCATATTCCGATCAGCAGCCGGGACCAGACCCAGGCGGGGGCCAGTTTTGAGGATCTGGCTGACATGTACGCGACCAAGCCCTTGGCTGGCTTTCGCCATATGATCGGCTCCTACCAGAAGATGGTTTCGCGTCCGCATTCCCAGGCGGCCTTCCACGACCTGCTGGCCTTTTTGGCCCAGCAGGAAACGGGCGGCACGATTTTCCACTGCTCAGAAGGCAAGGACCGGACCGGCATGTCCACGGTCTTTATTCTTTATATTCTGGGCGTGGATCTGGAGACGATCCGGCAGGACTATTTGGCTTCGGGGCCGCTTTTGAACGACTACCGGGCCCGGCGGGACCGCGAATGCGTGGAGCGGGGCGACAACCTGATCTTCCGCGCCAACTTAAGGTCGCTGGGGACGGTCAACAATGAGTACCTGGACGCGGCCTTGCTGCTGATTCAGGAGAAGTACGGGGACCTGGACCACTTTATCGTCAACCAGCTGGGCGTGGGTCCGGGGATGCAGGAGCGCCTGCGGGACTTGTATTTGGAATAGAAAAAGTAAGTGAAAAAAGCAGATGCAGATAGAGAAAAAAGAGGATTAACGATGGGGATTATAAAGTATATTTCAACCGATCAGGTTTCCGCGGCCCACAAGGCCATGGGGACCCACATGACCTTCCAGATTTTCGGGACTCGGGAAGACACGGAAGGCATTCTGCAGCAGACCTGCGATCTGGTGGATCATTTTGAAGACATTTTGACGGTCAACCGCAAGCCGGACGATGCCCGCTATGGTCTTTCAGAAGTGACCCGGGTCAACGACGCGGCTGGCAAGGAGCCGGTTCAAGTCTCCAGTCCGGTTTATGGCTTGATCAAGCTGGCCGTGGAGACCAGCCGGGAGAATTTTGGCTTTAATGCCCTGATCGGGCCTTTGGTCAAGCTGTGGTCCATTGGCTTCAAGGGCGCGCGGGTGCCGGATGAGCGCGAGATCAAGGAAAAAATGGACTTGATCAACCCTTGGATGGTGGAATTGAATGACGACGACCACTCCGTCTTTTTGAAAAAGGCTGGCATGGAGCTGGACCTGGGTGGGATCGCCAAGGGCTGGACGGCCGACCGGATCCGCGACTTGTGGCGGGCTTATGGAGTAGAAGCCGGAATTATCAACCTGGGTGGCAACGTGCTTTTTGTCAACCCATGTCCTAAGCGCGCGAACGGCATGTGGACGGTTGGCGTGCAGGACCCGATCAAGCCGCGGGGCGAGAACATTGATGCCGTCATGATTCCGGAATGTTCCGTGGTAACGAGCGGGACTTATGAGCGCTATTTGGAAGTTGACGGGCACAAGTACCACCACCTGATCGACTCCCGGACCGGCTACCCGGTTGAGACCAAGGTTGCCGGGGTCACGACCTTCACGAAGAATTCCGTGGATGCCGAAATTGAGTGCAAGCGTTGCTTCTTCGCGGGCGCGCCAATCAATGGCTGGGTCAACGACCAGCGTCTGGGTGCCGTCTACGTTTACAATGACGAAACTGTCGAACAAGTTGGCTTGAAATATTAGTATCTTAAACTTCCCACTTACAAAAGTGGGCTTGTACCTTGAAAATTCAATAGTTTAGCCAATAAAAAAGCACAAGGCCTTTGTTCGCTTGATATAATTAAGTCGACCAAAACATCATCAGTATCAAACGAAAGGCTTGTGCTATGTCTAGTTTACCATCATTCGATACCAAAAACGAACCCCAAATTTCTCGTTCTGTTGAAAAGTTCTTCAAGGACTACAAAGTTATGGAGCTTCTCCGTAGATGTGGGCTCCGCAAGTCCAAAGGAATCCCACTTTGGTCGATCCTTTCATACATCTTCAGTAATGTGTTTCGAGACAGAAGCATGTACATGCAACAGAAGTCTGGCAAGTGTACTGCTGGCTTCTCCAAAAACACCTACTATCGATTCATGCAGAACCCACATATCAACTGGCTTCGCCTCACTATTCTGCTAGCTGAGAGGATCGTCAATGGGCACCTGAAAGATCTGACTTCTGACCAACGTGCCGATTGCTTCGTCTTTGACGATTCGCTCTACTCTAGAACTGGATACAAGAAGACTGAGCTGGCTGCCAAAGTATTCGACCACGTTTCGATGACCTACAAGAAGGGCTTTCGAATGATGACCATGGGTTGGACTGATGGATCCTCCTTTGTCCCAATCGCTTCATCACTCTTGTCCTCAAAGAACGATCAGAATGTCATCGGGACAACCAAGAAGATCGACAAGCGCACAATCGCGGCCAAGAGGCGGATTATGGCCCAATCAAAGGGGACCGATGTAGTTATCCAGCTGCTCGATCAAGCCTTGAAAGCAGGGCTCACTGCCAAGTACGTCATGTTTGACACTTGGTTCTCCAATCCTCATCAGATTGTCCAAATCAGTCAACGTGGTTTGAACGTAATCGCCATGGTGAAGAAAAGCTCCAAGATCACATACGAGTTCGAAGGAAAGCGGATGAACGTCAAGCAGATCTTCAACGCATGCAAGAAGCGTCGAGGTCGTTCAAGATATCTCCTGTCCGTCCCTGTAAAGGTTGGAGATCCTGCCAAAGATGGTACCCAGATTGACGCCAGAATAGTCTGCGTAAGAAATCGCTCCAACCGCAAAGACTGGATCGCTCTTATTTGCACGGACATGACGATCGATGAAAATGAGATCATCAGAATTTACGGCAAAAGATGGGACATCGAGGTCTTCTTCAAGACCTGCAAGAGTTTCTTGAAGCTTGGCACTGAATACCATGGTCTTTCATATGATGCATTGACTGCCCATACAGCTTTTGTCTTTTTGCGCTACATGTTCATGTCAGTTGAGAAGCGAGATGATGAAGATGATAGGACTATGGGCGAGCTATTTTACTGCATGATAGACGAGCTTGCGGACATCACTTTCAATCACTCCCTTCAGATCCTGGTAGAAGCCATGTTCGAGAGCGTGAAAGAGATCTTCCAACCGACAGAAGAGCAGATGGAAAGATTCACCAACGCTTTCATTTCTCGCCTTCCGAAGTACATGCAAGAGGCTATATCGCCATCACTAGCAGCTTAATTGAATATTTACTGGCTAAACTATTGAGTTTTCAAGGCTTCATAGTTTTTTTGATGTGGGAAGTTTAAGTTAGTATAGCAATAACCCTGTCACGGTCGGTGACAGGGTTTTGCTTTGGTGTCGGGTGAACACTTTTGTCAAAATGTCAGCAGTTGGGTACTTTCCGGGGCTCGTTTTCGTCAAAACCCCAGTAGTTAGGTACTTTCCGGGGCTCGATTTTGTCAAAAGTCCAGTAGTTGGGTACTTTCCGGGGCTCGATTTCGTCAAAACCCCAGTAGTTGGGTACTTTCCGGGGCTCGATTTTGTCAAAACCCCAGTAGTTGGGTACTTTATGGGGCTCGATTTCGTCAAAAGTCCAGTAGTTGGGTACTTTATGGGGCAAATTTTTTGCAAATCGGTCGCAGTTGGATGTCTTTTTAGGAAAAAATCCCCGGAAAGTCCCTAACTAAAGTTAAAATCACGAAATCCATCCCCGCAAAGTCCCTAACTAAAGCTAAAATCACGAAATTCATCCCCGCAAAGTCCTCAACTAAGCCAAAACTCGCGAAACTCATCCCCGCAAAGTCCCCAACTAAGTCGAAAATCTCAGAACTCAGTCCAGCAAAGTCTCAAACTGTAGCACTCCCCCAGGGAATCTTCGTGGTTCAGTAAGAAACGGGGGTTAAATATCGAAAAAACGGTTTGGTTCAGTAAAAAGCAGGGCTCAAATATCGAAAAAACGTCTTGGCTCAGTAAAAATCGGGGCTCAAATATCGAAAAAACGGTTTGGTTCAGTAAAAATCGGGGCTCAAATATCGAAAAAACGTCTTGGCTCAGTAAAAATCGGGGCTCAAATTTCGAAAAAACGTCTTGGCTCAGTAAAAAGTGGGGCTCAAAATTTGAAAAAACGTATTGATTCAGTAAAAATCGGGGTTCAAAGAAATGATTATCCCCGTTTTTACCGCAACCAAGCACGATTTGTCCAAACCGATCCCCATTTTTACCGTAGCCAAGCGCGATTTGTCCAAACCGATCCCCATTTTTACCGTAGCCAAGCGCGATTTGTCTAAAAAGCTCCCCGTTTTTACCGCAACCAAGTGCGATTTGTCTAAAAAGCTCCCCGTTTTTACCGTAGCCAAGCACGATTCGTCCAAACCGATCCCCGTTTTTACCGTAGCCAAGCACGATTCATCCCCAAGCGATCCCCGTTTTTACCGCATCCAACCGCCTCACCGCCGCGTACCCAGGCAAACAAAAAACTGGAAGACCGGCTGGTCTTCCAGTTTTTTTAAGCAGTGGTCCGGCTGACGCTGAACAGGGTCTTGAAGACCCCGGTGGACAGGCCGGGTGTGGAGTTGACGATGAAGCTCAAAAATGGCGAGCTGGAAATGGCGGAGCTCAGCTGGGCAATGCCGAGCGCGTTGACGATGGACAGGACCACGTACATGAAGAAGTAGGCGGCCACGAAGGAGACCAAGGCGCCGGCGGTTGAGTCCAGGACCTTGGTGAAGCCAACCTGGGCCTGGCGTTCCGGCAGCCAGCCTTTGACGATCTTGGACAGCTGCTTGCCAACGAACAAAAGGACGAAGAAGGCAGCGAAGCGGCAACCCTGCAGGATCAGCTCATCCCTGATGCTTAAGGTAGCGCTGATGCCAGCTTCACCCACAGCCTGCTTGTAAATCATGTTCCCGATCGGGTTTTGCAGCATAATGGCGATCATGAAGACGACCCCAGCGAAGATCAGGTTGATGATCCGCTTGGAGAAGCCGACATTGTAGCCTTTATAGGTCTGGTAGACCAGATAGGTTATAACTAGCAAGGTAATAACGATTGACATTAAAATCCCTCTTTACTCTGTGGAACAAATCTTCCAAATCTGGCGGAAATATTTTGACCTGGTGCCAAAAATACTCCATAATTGTTAAGATAGTTTGTGTAACAATTATTTTTGCGAAACATAGTCTTTTGCGTTAAATTTAAGGGTGTGAAACACGGTTTCACAGGTGGAAAAATTGAATCCTGAACTTTTTGCGACTACATTATCAAACCATAATCTTAAATTGTCTGCCAAGCAAGAGCAACAATTTAAAACTTATTTTAAAGAATTGATCACGGTCAACGAGCACGTGAACCTGACCCGGATCACGGAAGAGGACGAAGTCTACCTCAAGCACTTCTACGACTCGCTCACGCCCCTGCTTTTGGTGCCGGAAGTCTTCACCGAAGGGGCCAAGGTCTGCGACGTGGGGGCCGGGGCGGGCTTCCCGTCTTTGCCAATCAAGATCCTGCGGCCGGATTTGCGCTTGACCATCGTCGACTCTCTGGGCAAGCGGCTCAAGTTCCTGCAAGAATTGCTGGACAAGCTGGAAATCAGCGGGGTTGAGCTGGTTCACGGGCGCGCGGAAGACGTTGGCCAGAACCCAGCCTACCGGGAGCAGTTTGACCTGGTGACGGCCCGGGCAGTGGCCAGAATGTCCGTTTTAAGCGAGTACTGCCTGCCGCTGGCCAAGACCGGCGGCAAGTTCGTCGCCCTTAAGGGACCAAAGGCCGCCAGTGAGCTGGCTGATGCCAAAAAGGCCCTGGATACCTTGGGCGGCAAGGTCTCCTTCAGCCAGGAATTCACCCTGGCCGGGACTGAGGAGGAGCGGACCATCGTCGTGGTCGACAAGGTCAAAAAGACCCCGGCCAAGTACCCGCGCCAGGCCGGCACGCCGAACCGCAAGCCTTTGTAATTGATTAGGAATGGAGGTCAAACCATGGCTTTTGGCTTTTTTCATCGCAACGAAATTCCAAAGAACAAGCAGATCCAGGACCTGCCGCTAGCCCGGATCCACCCCAACCGCTTCCAGCCGCGTCATGCCTTCAGCTCTGAATCCATCAGCGAGCTGGCCCAGACCTTGCGCGAAGAGGGGCTTTTGCAGCCAATCATCGTCAGGGAAGACGGGGAAGAGTATGAGATCATTGCCGGCGAGCGGCGCTTCAGAGCGGCCCAGTCCTTAGGCTGGGAAAAAATTCCCGCCATCGTCAACAACCTCTCTGACCAGCAGACCGCCTCGTTGGCCCTGATCGAAAACCTCCAGCGCGAAGACCTGAACCCAATCGATGAGGCCACGGCCTACGAGAACCTGATGGAGCTCAACTCCCTGACCCAGGCCCAGCTGGCCAAGGATATCGGCAAGTCCCAGTCCTACGTGGCCAACAAATTGCGCCTGCTCAAGCTGGATCCCCAAATCCAGGAGGCTTTGGCCAGCGGCGCCATTACCGCCCGCCACGGCCGGGCCTTGCTGGCTTTAAGCAGCGACCAGCAAAAGCAAGCCCTGGAGCAGATCTTAAGCGAAAATCTGAACGTCAAGCAGACCGAAGAACTGGTAGCCAAGTTGCTGGAAGGGCCGGCCAAGCCTAAGGAAAAGCGCAAGGTCTTTCGGATGAGTCATGACATGCGGGTCCAGATCAACACGATCAAGGAAGCCGTCAAATTGGCCAAGCAGTCCGGAATCAAGGTCAAGGTTGCAGAACAAAAGGACGGGGACGAATACTCCATCACTATCGTGATGAAGGATCCGGCAAAGAAGAAAGCGGCCAAGAGCAAGAAGCCGGCCGTAAAGAAGGAGGACTAGCATGGGAAGCGTCATTGCAATTGCCAATCAAAAAGGGGGCGTGGGCAAGACCACGACCACGATCGACTTGGCGGCCTCAATTGCCAAGCGTGGCTACAAGGTTCTGATCGTGGACATCGACCCCCAGGGCAATGCCACCTCAGGGCTGGGGATTGAAAAATCAACGATTGAATACGACATCTACAACGTCCTGGTTGACGAGATTCCGATCGCTTCAGCAATCAAAAAGACCAGCGCCAAGAACCTAGACATCGTGCCGGCCACCATCAACCTGGCTGGGGCAGAGACCGAGCTGATCAGCATGATGGCCCGGGAAACCCGCCTGAAAGGGGCCATCGATGACCTGGGCGACAAGTACGACTTTATCTTTATCGACTGTCCCCCATCCTTAGGCCAGCTGTCGATCAACGCCTTCACGGCCAGCCAGTCCATCCTGATTCCCGTGCAAAGCGAGTACTACGCCATGGAAGGCTTGAGCCAATTGCTCAACACCATCCGCCTGGTTCAAAAGCACTTCAACAAGAACCTGGGCGTGGAAGGGGTCCTGCTGACCATGCTGGACGCCAGAACCAACCTGGGGGCTGACGTGGTCCAGCAGGTCAAGGAATACTTTGGCGACCGGGTCTACAAGACGATCATCCCCCGGATCACCAAGCTGGCCGAAGCACCAAGCTACGGCGAGCCGATTACGGAATACGCCCCGAATTCCCGCGGCGCCAAGGTATATGACGACTTAGCAAAAGAGGTATTAAAGGCACATGGCAAGAGACTCAAGAAATAGCAAGAATAAGAAAGAAGTCAAGAAGAAGGGGGGCCTGGGCCGGGGCTTGAGCGCCCTCTTTGAAGAGGAGCCCCAGGTTAAGCCGGCCGAGGAGATTGAAGACCTCCCTTTGGAAGAGGTCCGGCCCAACCCCTACCAGCCGCGGAAGAATTTCGATGAAAAAAAGCTGGGCGAATTAGCGGAATCCATCAAGGAAAACGGGGTCCTGCAGCCAATCATCGTCCGCCGGTCCGTGGGCGGCTATGAGATCATTGCCGGCGAGCGGCGCTTCCGAGCTTCGGAACTGGCCGGCAAGACCACCATTCCGGCCATCATCCGCCAGTTTGACGAGAGCCAGATGATGGAAGTGGCCATCTTGGAAAACCTGCAAAGAGAGGACCTGACCCCGCTGGAAGAGGCCCAGGCATACGAGATGCTGCAGAAGAACCTCGGCTTGACCCAGGAAGAGGTCTCCAAGAAGATGGGCAAGTCCCGGCCTTACATCACCAACTACCTCCGCCTCTTGACCCTGCCGCAGAAGACCAAGGCCTTGCTGCAGCACGGGCAATTGTCCATGGGCCAGGCCAGAACCCTGCTGGGCTTAAAGGACAAGGAGGCCATTGACGGCCTAGCCAAGCGAGTCGTCAAGGAGGGGATGCCGGTCCGCAAGGTCGAGGCCGTGGTCGCCCAGATGAATGAGCGGGGCAAGAAGCAAAAGAAGAAGAGCGCGGGCAAGTCGGCCTTCATTAAGGCCAGTGAAAGCCAGCTGGCTTCCAAGTTCGGCGCTCCGGTCAACATCTCTGAAACTAAGCGGGGCAAGGGCCACTTGTCCATTGATTTTGCCTCGCCAGAGGAGCTGAACAGAATTCTGGATTTGTTAGGTGTGAATCTCGATGAATAAGAACTTTTCTTTTGATTTAGCAGACACGGTGGAAATGAAGAAGCCGCATGCTTGCCAGACCAACAACTGGGAAGTCATGCGGGTCGGGGCGGACATCCGCCTCAAATGCATGGGCTGCGGGCACGTGGTCATGATGAGCCGGGGCGACTTCACCAAACGGGCCAAGAAGGTCCTGACCAAGGCCAATGACCCCGTCAATCGCAAATTGGCGCACTATGTCGCCAAAGAGGAGATTGCGCGGCCAAACTTCAAGTAGTACAACTACTAGAGGGCAAAAATTCCAAAATAGACAACAAGGTAAAAATTAGCAAGCAGATAGAAAGAGGAAAACAGAAATATGGCTTTAACTGCTGGTATCGTCGGTTTGCCAAACGTCGGCAAGTCAACTTTGTTTAACGCTATCACCAAGGCAGGGGCGGAAATGGCAAACTACCCCTTCGCCACGATTGAACCAAACGTGGGGATGGTTGAAGTGCCAGACGCCCGCTTGGCCCGGATCCAAGAACTGATCCCAGCCAAGAAGGTCGTCCACACGACTTTTGAATTCACGGACATCGCCGGCCTGGTCAAGGGGGCTTCCAAGGGTGAAGGCTTGGGCAACAAATTCCTGGAAAACATCCGCCAAACTGACGCCATCGTGCACGTAGTCCGCGCTTTTGACGACGAAAACATCACTTCAGTCTCCGGCAAGGTTGACCCGGAAGAAGACATCGACACCATCAACCTGGAACTGGTCTACGCTGACCTGGACTCAGTCGACCGCCGCATCGGCAAGGTCAAGAAGATGGCTCAGCAAAAGGACAAGGAAGCCATGGCTGAATACAATGTCTTGGAAAAGATCAAGCCGGTTCTGGAAGCCGGCGACCCAGTCCGCTCCATCCAGTTCACGGAAGATGAGCAAAAGATCGTCAAGGGCCTCTTCCTGCTGACTTCAAAGCCAGTCATCTACGTGGCCAACATCGCCGAAAGCTCAATGGCTGATCCGGAAAGCGACAAGTACTACCAAATCGTCAAGGCCCACGCCGACAAGGAAGGCGCTGAATGCCTGGGCATTTCCGCGGAAATCGAAGAAGAAATTGCCGGCCTGGACGATGATGAAAAGGAAGAAATGCTGGCTGCCGAAGGGGTTAAGGAATCTGGCTTGGACCGCCTGATCCGGGCTGCCTACCACCTGCTGGGTCTGAGAACCTTCTTCACGGCCGGCGGCAAGGAAACCCGGGCCTGGACCTTCCACCAAGGCATGAAGGCTCCGCAAGTTGCCGGGATCATCCACTCCGACTTTGAACGTGGCTTTATCCGGGCCGAGGTCGTTTCCTTCGCTGACCTGGACCAATACGAAAGCATGCAGAAGATCAAGGAAGCCGGCCGCCTGCGCCTGGAAGGCAAGGACTATGAGGTTCAAGACGGCGACATCATTGAATTCAGATTTAACGTTTAATCAGGAGGCTACAAGTGAGCGAAAAAAAGCAAGAAACTGAACAAGCCGAAAAGCAAGTCGTGCAAGGGACCGGCGCGAAAGCGGCCAAGGACCGCTTGTCCAACAAGAACAAGGACTACCTCTACCGTCTGCGCAAGGCCCTGCTGGCTGGCGGGATGAGCGAGAGCAAGGCGGAAGCGGAAATCTCCAAGCGGCTGCCGGAAATTCTGGAAGCCCAGGTCAAGGGCCAACCGGCCAACGTCCTCTATGGGGCGTCCCCCAAGGTTCTGGCTGACCGGATCCTGCACCCGGAAGTCAAGCCGCAAAAGGTGCCAGCCTGGATCATTACCGTTGACGGTGGCCTGATCTATACGGCCATCTTGACCCTGATGTTCGGGCTGATTCAAGCCTTCTCGGGCGACAACAAGTCCACTGCCTCCGGCTCTGGGATCCTGACCCTCTTGATCATGGGGATCGGCATGGGCTGGTTCTTCAGCAAGTACGAAAGCTGGATCCAGCCAAGCAGCAAGAACGGCAAGACCAGCTGGGGCAAGGTTATCGGGGCCGGGGTCGGCTCCATCGTGGCCTTGATGCTGGTGGTCTTCGTCCTGTCGCTGCCGGCCTTGCAGGTCATCAACCCGGTTCTGCCTGGCTGGGCTGACTTGATCGTGGCCGCGGCTGCTTACGGCCTGCGCTGGCTCCTGCGCCGCCACTACGGCATCGAAGGCTCATCTTTCACTCCTTCAACCATGTCCATGAAGAAGCCGGAAGACAAGTAGGCTGAAAAAGCAAATTCAATAGCGTGCTTTTTATTTAAAAAAGGTGTAAACTAAATAAGCTAAGTAAAACAAATAGATGATCTTAGGATCGTCTATTTGTTTTTGTTTGGAACGATTTAGATAAGCATTGAGTAAATTAGAGGGAGGCCATGAATGCTTAAGACTTTATTGAAGTCTGTCCGGCAGTACAAGAAAGAATCGCTTCTTTCGCCCTTGTGCGTAGCTGTCGAAGTCTTCATTGAAATGTATATCCCATACATTATGGGACAGTTGATCGACAACGGGGTCAACAAGGGGGACATGGATTATGTCAGACGTCTCGGTTTCTACACCATCGTCTTGACCTTGATTTCCCTGGCCCTGGGGGCGTCAGCCTCATACTTTTCCGCCCACGCGGCGGCCGGCTTTGTTGCCAACCTGCGCAAGGACATGTTCTACCATATGCAGGACTTCTCCTTTGAGAACATTGACCGCTTCTCCAGCGCCAGTCTGGTAACCCGGATGACCACGGACACGACCAACATCCAGAACGCCTACATGATGAGCATCAGAGTAGCGGTCCGGGCACCATTGATGCTGATCATTTCCCTGATCATGTCCATCGTGGTCAGCCCGCGTCTGGCCTTGATCTTTATCATCGCCGCGCCGATTTTGGCCGTCGTCCTGGTGTTGCTGATCAACGCCACCCGGCCTTACTTCCCAAGAATCTTCAGAGCCTACGATGAACTGAACCGCAAGGTCCGCGAAAACATCCGTGGGATCCGGGAAGTCAAGACCTACGTCCACGAGGACGAGCAAATCGAAGAATTTGAGAAGTCATCCAGCAAGATCTTCCGCCTCTTCTCCGGCGCCATGAAGATCATGGCCCTGAACGGCCCAGTCATGACCTTGACCATCAACGTGGCCATGCTGCTGCTTTGCTGGTTTGGGGGCACGATGATCGTTGGCCACCAATTGGAAACCGGCCAGCTGGTTTCCATGTTCTCTTACACCACGTCAGTGCTGTTCTCACTGATGGTCCTGTCCATGATCTTTACCCAGTTGATCATGGCCCAGTCCAGCGGCCAGCGTGTTGCTGAAGTGCTGACGGCCAAGCCAACCATCGTCAACCCGAAGAAGGCGCCTTTGACGGAAGTGACCAACGGGGAGATCATTTTTGACCACGTCAACTTCAAGTACGACAAGGATGACAGTCACTATGCCCTGAAGGACATCAACCTGCAGATCAAGTCCGGGGAAACCATCGGGATCATCGGGGAGACTGGCTCATCCAAGTCAACCCTGATCTCCATGATTCCGCGCCTGTACGACACGACTGGCGGCGCGGTCCGGGTCGGCGGCCACAACGTGCGCTCATACGACTTGAAGACCTTGCGCGACAACGTTGCCGTCGTCTTGCAAAAGAACGTCCTGTTCTCCGGCACCATCAAGGAAAACCTGAAGTGGGGCGATGAAAACGCCACTGATGAAGAAATCCTGAAGGCAGCCAAGATTGCCCACGCCGACGACTTCATCCAGGAAATGCCAGACAAGTACGAAACGCACGTCGAACAAGGCGGGACCAACGTTTCCGGCGGTCAGAAGCAGCGGATCACGATTGCCAGAGCTCTGCTGAAGAAGCCGAAGATCCTGATCCTGGACGACTCAACCAGTGCCGTCGACACCAAGACCGAAAGAGAAATCAGAGAAGCCTTGGCCCGCGACCTGCCTAAGACGACCAAGATCATCATCTCCCAGAGAATCGTCTCAATTAAAGATGCCGACCGGATCATCGTCATGAACCATGGCCAGATCGAAGCCATCGGCACCCACGATGAACTGATGCAGACGGACGAGCTCTACAGCTCAATTGCCAAGTACCAAGAAGAAAACAAGAAGTAGGTGAAGGAACGGATATGACAAAGAAACAAAACAGCAACGAGCCATCCCAAGCCAAAACCTTGTGGCGGCTTATCAAGTACATTTACCAAGTCAGCCCGGCTTCCCTGATCATTTCCCTGGTCGCGATCATCATCAGTGCCGGGGCTACGGTTTATGGTTCCCTCTTCATTGAGCAGCTGATCGACAAGTACATCACGCCAATGCTCAAGCAGTCCACGCCGAACTTCGCCCCCCTGATCCACGCCATTCTTTTCATGGCTTGCATCTACGCGGTCGGGGTCGTGGCCAACTACCTGTTTACCTTGCTCATGATGCTCGTGAGCCAGCGGGTGCAAAAGCAGATTCGTGACGAGATGTTCGCCCACATGCAGCACCTGCCGATCGCCTTCTTTGACCAGAACGAATACGGCGACGTCATGTCCCGCTACACCAACGACATTGACACCTTGATGCAGATGATTTCCCAAGCCTTGCCAATGCTCGTCAACTCGGCTTTCAACGTGGCCTTCGTCCTGGTGGGGATGCTGGTCTTGAGCTGGCAGCTGACGATCGTGTCCTTGATCGTGGTCTGCCTGTCGATCGGGATCGTGAAGTACCTGACCGGCAAGTCCAGCCACTTCTTCAACATTCAGCAGAAGACGGTTGGGGAAGTCAACGGCTACAACGAAGAAATGCTGACGGGCTTGAAGGTCGTCAAGGTCTTCTCCCACGAAAAGGAAGCCGAAGCGCAGTTTGACGTCTACAATGAGCAGCTGCGCAACGCCTCAGCCAAGGCCAACACCTACTCAACCATCTTGTTCCCAATCATGGGCAACATCGGCAACCTGCTTTACGTCTTGATTGCCTTTATCGGCGGGGCCGCCGTTTTGGCGGGCAGCCTGCCTTTGACTCTGGGGGCTTTGGCCTCATTCATGCAATTGTCCAAGGCCTTCATCATGCCAATTGCCCAGATTTCCCAGCAATTGAACGTCATTGTCCTGGCAATCGCCGGGGGCAACCGGATCTTCGAGCTTTTGGACCAAAAGGCCGAAATCGATGACGGGGACGTGACCATTGAGCAAAAGCCAGGCGTCAAGAACGCATGGCAATGGAATCTGCCAGCTGAAGGCAACAAGAAGGTGCCAGTCAAGGGCCACATCGTCTTTGACCACGTCAACTTTGGCTACGTGCCAGGCAAGCAGATCCTTTACGACGTCTCTTTGGACGCCAAGCCGGGCATGAAGGTGGCCCTGGTTGGGGAAACTGGGGCCGGGAAGACCACGATTTCTTCTATGATCAACCGCTTCTACGAGATCAACTCCGGGACCATTACTTACGACGGGATCGACATCAAGCAGATCAAGAAGGATTCCCTGCGCCAGTCAGTTTCCGTCGTCCTGCAGGAAACCCACATGTTTACCGGGACCATCATGGACAACATCCGCTTTGGCCGGCCTGACGCCTCTGACGACGAAGTCTACCAAGCTGCCCGCCTGGCCAGAGCCGATGAGTTCATCCACGAATTGGATGACGGCTACCAGACCGTGATCGACGGTTCAGGCGGCGACCTGTCCCAAGGGCAGATGCAGCTGCTGTCGATTGCCCGGGCAATGATCGCCGACGAGCCAGTCATGATCCTGGACGAAGCCACCAGCTCCATCGACACCAGAACTGAGCGGCTGGTTCAAGCCGGGATGGACAACCTGCTGGCTGGCCGGACCAGCTTCGTCATCGCCCACCGTCTGTCCACCATCGTCAACTCTGACCTGATTCTGGTTCTGGACCACGGGCACGTGATCGAAGCCGGCAACCATGACCAGCTGCTGGCCAAGAAGGGCTACTACTACGAGCTCTACACGGGCAAGAAGGAAATCCAGTAAAGCCTGGCAAAGATTAGCTTAATATTTGCTAAAAATCGCAAAAAGAATGCGCAAGAGTGTGCGTTCTTTTTGTTATATCGGTTAAAATAAGGGATAGCGACAATTAATAGATGAGAGTAGAAGGGATTTTTGAAGATGAAGATTCTCGTTGTAGATGACGACAAGGAAATCGTCGAGCTTTTGAGCATTTATTTGAAGAATGAAGGCTACGAGCCAATCGCGGCCTACAACGGCAAGGAGGCCTTGACCAAGCTGTCCACCAATCCCGACATTGCCTTGATGATTTTGGACGTGATGATGCCGAACATGTCCGGGATTGAGGTCGTGAAGGAGGTCCGCAAGGATTCTGACATCCCGATCATTATCGTCAGCGCCAAAACGGGTGACATGGACAAGATCCAGGGCCTGATCACCGGGGCGGACGACTACGTGTCCAAGCCGTTCAACCCGCTGGAAGTCATGGCCCGGGTCCGCTCGCTTTTGCGCCGGAGCCAGAAGCAGGTCAAGGAAGACGAGCCGGACGTTCTGGAAGTAGGGCCGCTCATCATCAACAAGGACTCCCACGAGGTCAAGACCGTGGAAGGGAAGGAGATCCAGCTGACGGCCCTGGAATTCGGGATCCTCTACCTGCTGGCCAGCCATCCCAACCGGGTCTTCTCAGCCGATGAGATTTTTGAGCGCGTTTGGCAGCAGGAATCCATCGTCAGCGCCAAGACGGTCATGGTCCACGTGTCCCACTTGCGCGACAAGATCCAGAAGGCCACTGACGGCGAAGAAGTTATCAAGACTGTATGGGGCGTAGGTTACAAGGTTGAAGCCTAAAAATAAAGAAAACAAGCGCCAGCGGGTCAAGCTGACCGCGGCGGAAAAGAGCGAACTGTTCGCTGAAGGCGTGGTGACGATCATCATCATGCTGCTTTTGAACCTGTCGGTAATCATTCTCTACCATTTGGCCATTCTGCAGGACAAGAGCCTGGTCAACGGGATCTACTTCTTGAAAAAGACCATGACGATCGGGCCGGGCGGCTTTCACCTCTGGTCCTGGGAGCGGATCGGGGTCTTCTTGATGGGGATTGCCGACGTGGTGGTCTTGTACTGGCGCTTGATCCGCAGATATCACCAGATGCAGCTGCGGCACATTATTTCCGAGTTGCACTGTATTGCCAACGGCCACTTCGACCACCGGATCTCCTTCAGCGTCAACACCGACATGCAGAAGGTGATCGACTCCATCAACTCCTTGGTTGATTCCACCGTGGAAGCCATCAATGAGGAAAAGGCGATCGAGCAGTCCAAGGATGAGCTGATCACCAACGTCTCCCACGACATCCGGACGCCTTTGACCAGCATTATCGGCTATTTGGGCCTGCTGAAAAACGGGGCCGTGACCAGCCGCGAGGATATGATGAAGTACATCAATATTGCCTACGACAAGGCCGAGCAGATGAAGTCTCTGGCCAATGACCTGTTTGAGTACACGACCTTGAAGTCGACCAAGACCAAGCTGACCCTGTCGCCGGTCAACATCCTGAGCATGATGGAGCAAGTGGCGGCCGGCTTTGAACTTGAAGCAGAGAAAAAGGGCATCTCCTTTGCCATCAAGGCTCGGCCGGAAGACCTGGTCGTCAATGCCGATGTCGAAAAGCTGGTCCGGGTCTACAACAACTTGATCTCCAACGCCCTCAAGTACGCGGCTGGCGCGGACACCATCAACCTGGTGGCCAACCTGGTCAATGAAAAGTGGGTTGAGCTCCGGGTGGAGAACAACGGGGAGCCGATTCCCCAGGATAAGCTGAAGAAGATTTTTGACCGCTTCTACCGGGTCGAAAGCTCCAGAAACACCAAGACCGGCGGGACGGGCCTGGGCCTCTCCATCGTCCAGGGCGTGGTGGAGCTTCATGGCGGCACCATCCGCTGCGAGTCAAACGCCAAGCTGACCAGCTTCATCATCCTTTTGCCGCGCCACCCTAACCCTAAGCTGGCAAACTCAAAAGCGCGCCGTGTGGTATAATTTTTAGTGAATTTATATTTGACCATGAGGAGTAACTAATGAGCATCTCATTAAACACTTGTATTTTAATTTTGAAAGAACACCACTTGCTCAAGTCAAGCGCTGTCCAAGATACTGTGCAGACCAAGATGGAATACGTTTCCTACGATTCGCGCGACGTCCAGACCAACACGCTCTTCTTCTGCAAGGGGGCCGGCTTTAGACCAACCTACCTGTCAATGGCTAGAGAAGACGGGGCGATTGCTTACGTGGCTGAGCAGCCATATCCAGAAGGCAAGGGGATGCACGCCTTAATCGTGCGCAACGTGGCCAAGGCCATGGCCCTGCTGTCAGCCGCCTTCTACCGCTTCCCGCAAGATGACCTCTTCCTGGTGGGCTTCACCGGCACCAAGGGCAAGACCACTTCAGCCTACTTCTTGAAGGGCATGCTCGACCAAATCAACGGCGGCCACACTGCTTTGCTCTCATCAGTCAACAACATCGTCGGCACGGCGCCTGAAGACACCTTCAAGTCCAGCCTGACCACGCCGGAATCCCTGGACCTTTTCCGCGACATGCGCCGGGCCGTGGACAACGGGATGACCCACATGGTCATGGAAGTTTCTTCCCAAGCCTACAAGAAGAACCGGGTCTTTGGCCTGACTTACGACTTGGGCTTCTTCTTGAACATCTCTCCAGACCACATCGGGCCGAATGAGCACCCGAACTTTGAGGACTACCTCCACTGCAAGCTGCAATTGCTGGTCAACTCCCGCAAGTGCATCATCAACGCGGAAACGGCCCGCTTTGACGACGTCTACGCGGCCGCTACGACTACGACCAACCCGGACAGCATCTATCTTTTTGCCCGGGAAGGCTTCGAAAATCCAAAACTGAAGAAGCAGATCGACTTCCGCTACAAGTCCATTGAAACCGACCTGGCGGAAACCCAGTTCACCTTGGAGACCGTTTCACCGCAGGCCCACAAGCTGCCAATCGCTGGCGACTACACCCTGCAGATGATCGGGGATTTCAATGAGACCAACGCGACCGGCGCCATCATCGGGGCCGGTCTGGCAGGCATGGACCACGACTCCTGCGCTGCCGGCATCCGCCACGTGACGATTCCGGGCCGGATGGAGACCGTCACGACCAAGGAACACGGGCTGATCGTCGTTGACTACGCCCACAACAAGGCTTCAATGATGGCCTTGATGAAGTTCATGCGCCGCGAATTCGCCAACCCGCGCGTAATCGTCGTTGTCGGCGCGCCTGGCGACAAGGGCATCTCCCGCCGGGCCGGCTTTAGCGAAAGCCTGACGGCTGAAGCCGACAAGGCCTTTTTGACCACTGACGACCCAGGCTTTGAGAACGCCGAGGAGATCTGTGAGGAAATCGATGCCGGCATCGACCACTCCAAGTGCGCGACCGTGATCGAACTTGACCGGGAAAAGGCCATTCACGATGCCATCAGCGAAGCCACGGCCAATGACGTGGTCTTGCTCTGCGGCAAGGGCGCGGACGCCTTCCAGAAGATCCGCGGCGTTGACACCCCATACGAGGGCGACATGGCAGTTGCCCGCAGGGTGATCAGCGAGCTTGAAAAATAAACACAGTTAGGATGAACAATCTTGAAGCATTTCTTTAGCATTATTGGTGGGATGGGCACGATCGCTACCGAAAGCTATGTCCGCTTAATCAACCACCGGGTGAAGATCGCCAAGGACCAGGACTACTTGAACTACATCTTGGTCAACGATGCCCAGGTTCCCGACCGGACGGCCTATATCATGGACCACAGCCAGCCTAATTTCTTCAATGACCTTAAAGATGATGTTTTGGGCCAGGCTAAGCTGGGGCCGGACTTTATCGTCATGCCCTGCAACACGGCCCATTATTTCTATGACGACCTGGCGGCCTTGACGGACATTCCCTTCTTGAACATGATGCGGATTGCCGTCCACCAATTCGTGGACAAGTTCCCAGGCGAGCAGAAGATCGGCTTGATCGCGACTGAAGGGTCCATCTACGACCACCTGTATGAGGACGAGATCCACCGGGCCGGCAAGGAAGTCGAGTTCGGGGGCGCGGAAATCCAGCCAATGGTCACGGAGTTGATCTACCGGGACATCAAGGAGAAGGGGACCGTGGACGGAGACCTCTACCACGAGATCCTGCGCAAGATGCACGAGGAATATGGCTGCGAAGTCATTCTTTTGGGTTGCACGGAACTGTCCCTGGCCCAAGAGCAGGCGCCAGACCACCCATACCACGTGCTTGATCCCCAGTCGATCTTGGCCGACGTGTCAATCGAATTGGCCCTGCAGATCAGAAATGGGGCTGATCCCAAGCAAGTCTGCGCCAAGTACCTGTACAAGTAAGAAACATTTAACGGTTCCTGAAGCAGGAACTGATCAATTAAAACAATCAAAAACGGTCAGTCAACCCTGGCGGGCACACTTAAGCTACTTAAGTCTGCCCGCCTTTTTTATGTAAAAAAACATTAGAAACGGCAAAAACATGCTAAAATTAAGGCTTGGAGAAAAAGTGACTGTTTTTGACTGCTTTTGATTGCTTTTTGGCAAGAAAGCCTTTACAATATTAATGAGGTGAGAAAAGATGCTGACCGAAGAACGGCAAAGAAGAATCACGGAATACGTCAACGAGCATAAGATCTGCCGCGTTTCCGAGCTTTGTGAACTGACGTCAACGTCCGAATCAACGATCAGGCGCGATTTGAGCGAGATGGAAGACCGGGGCCTGCTGAAGCGGGTCCACGGCGGGGCTGAGAGCATCAAGGGCTTTGGCCAGGATGTGGCCCAGAATATCCGCTTCAATCTTAACCGCGACGAGAAGGCGGCGATTGCCAGAGAGGCCGTCAGCCACGTGCATCCAAACGACTATGTCTTTTTGGACGCGGGGACGACCATTTATGAAATGGTGCCTTTTCTGAAGGAAATTGCGGGCCTGCACGTGGTCACTACCGGAATCGATACGGCCCTGGCCTGCACCGATGCCGGGATTGATACTTGCCTTTTAGGGGGCAAGATCAAGCAGGAAACCCACGCCATTATTGGCGCGGCTGCCTTGGACCGCTTGCGCCGCCTCAATTTCAACGCCGCCTTTATTGGCGCCAACGCCATGAGCCGCGAGGGGACTTTGACTACTCCAGACACGGAAGAAGCGTCGATCAAGCAGGCCGCAATTGAGCAGAGCCAAGCCGCCTACGTCTTAATTGATCGCAGCAAATTTGACGCGGTGACTTTTGCTGAATTCGCGAATGTCCAGCAGGTCGTTGTCATCACGCGCTTAAAAGCAGCAGACCGGCGCAAAATGCCAGCTAATATTCAACTTGAGGAGGCTGAATAAGAAAATGATTTACACTGTAACCGTTAACCCAGCTTTGGACTACGTCCTGCAGCTGGAAAAGGTAAATGATGGGGAAACCAACCGTTCAAGCGACACCCAATTCTTGGCCGGGGGCAAGGGGATCAACGTCTCCCAAATCCTGAACCAATTGGGCGTTGAAAACACGGCTTGGGGCTTTGTCGGCGGCTTTACCGGCGAAGAGCTGATCCGTCAACTGAACGTCAAGCAGATCAACAGCGACTTTGTCCGCATCAGCGACACGACCCGGGTGAACGTAAAGATTCATGCCCAACAAGAAACTGAAATCAACGCGGCTGGTCCAAAGATCACTGACCAGGAAGTTGCCGCCTTCAAGGCCCGCCTGGACGACTTGAAGCCAGGCGACGTCGTAGTTATCAGCGGGAGCCTGGCACCAAGCCTGCCAACTGACTTCTACGAAAGCCTTTTGCCAACCATCCGCGAAAAGGGTGCTGAATTCGTCGTTGACACGACTGGCGAAGCCCTGTTGCGGACCTTGAAGTTCCACCCATTGGTTATCAAGCCAAACCACCACGAATTGGCCGACTTGTTCCACACTGAATTCAAGTCAACCAATGACATGCTGCAAGCAGCCAAGAAGCTGCTGGACCAAGGCGCGCAAAACGTCATGATCTCCATGGCCGGCGAAGGCGCCTACCTGGTAACCCCAGACCACATCTACCACGCCAACGCCGCCAAGGGCGTTGCCGTCAACTCGGTTGGGGCCGGCGACTCCATGATCGCGGGCTTCGTTGGGACCTGGTTTGAAACCCACGACGCTGCTGAAGGCCTCCGGGTTGGCAGTGCCTGCGGTGGGGCAACCGCCTTTACGGAAGACATCGCCGTTAAGAGCCAAATCGATGTCGTCTTGCCGCAAATTAAGATCGACGTTGTCGAATAATTTGCTGGCAATAGCAGAGAAGTGCGTCAACTAATAGCAAGTTATGAGGGAATAAGATGCGTATTAAGGATATCTTAAGTCCAGAATCCATGATTATGGATTTGAAGGCGACGACCAAGGACGAAGCCATTAACGAAATGGCCGACTTGGAAGTTGCCACTGGCATTGTCAACAACAAGGAAAAGTTCGTTGAATCCATCTGGAAGCGGGAAAAGGAAACCACCACTGGGATCGGTGGCGGGATTGCCATGCCTCACGCCAGAAACGAATACATCAACAAGGCCAGAGTCTTGTTTGCCAAGAGCAAGCAAGGTCTTGACTATGAAGCTTTGGACGGGCAGCCAGTCTACCTGTTCTTCATGATCACCGCGCCAGCTGGTGCCGACAACACCCACTTGGAAGCCTTGGCCAAGCTGAGCTCACTTTTGATCAACCCAGACCTGGTTGAAGCCTTGAAGAAGGCGGAAACTCCAGACGAAGTCATGGACCTCTTCAACCAAGCCGAAGCTGCCAAGGACAAGGAAGACGCTGAACGCGAAGCCAAGCTGGCTGCCAAGAAGGAAGCCGCTGCTAAGGCCAAGGCGGAAGGCGAAGCAGAAAAGCCATTGATCGTCGGCGTTACTGCCTGCATCAACGGGATTGCCCACACCTACATGGCTGAAGAAGCTTTGATCAAGGCCGGCGAAAAGCGCGGCGTTGAAGTCCGCATTGAAACCAACGGCTCAGAAGGGGTCAAGCACGAATTGACCGCTGACGAAATCAAGCGGGCCAAGGGTGTTATCATTGCTTCCGACAAGCAGGTCAAGATGGCCCGCTTTGACGGCAAGGAACTGGTTAAGCACCCAGTCGTTGACGGGATCAACAAGCCAGACCAATTGGTTGACGACATCTTGTCCGGCAAGGGCAGCATCTACCATGCTGAAGCCGGTGAAGCCAGCGAAAGCTCAGCTTCAAGCGACGGCAGCGTTTGGTCAACTATCTACCGGCACCTGATGAGCGGGATTTCCCACATGCTTCCGTTCGTTATCGGTGGTGGTATCTTAATGGCCATCTCCTTCCTGGTGGAACAATACATGGGTGGTGCCAAGAGTCCAGCCTTCATCTTCTTGAACTCAGCTGGTAACCTGGCCTTCGCCTTCATGGTTCCAGTTCTGGCCGGCTACATTGCTGAATCAATCGGCGACTTGCCAGCCCTGATGCCTGGTTTCGTCGGCGGGTTCATGGCCTCAATCACCAACTCTTCATTGGGTGGTTCTTACGCCGTTAACGTCAACGCCAAGGCTGCTTCACCAGCCGGCTTCCTGGGCGGGATCGCCATCGGTTTCATTGCCGGTTACCTGATTCTGGGCCTCAAGAAGCTCTTCGCTAAGTTGCCGAAGAACGTTGAAGGCATGAAGCCAATGCTGCTCTACCCAATCTTTGGTTTGCTCCTTGTAGCCTTGATCATGTACTACATCGTCAACCCAATCTTTGGTGCCTTGAACACGGTGATCACCAGCTTCCTGAACGGCATGGGCACTGGCAACCTGGTACTTTTGACCACGATTCTGGCCGGCATGATGAGTATCGACATGGGTGGTCCTTTCAACAAGGCTGCTTACGTCTTTGCTTCAGGTGCCTTCGCCAACGACCCAACTTCCAAGACTTCAGCCATCTTGATGGCTGCCGTTATGGTCGGCGGGATGGTTGCCCCATTTGCAACGGCGATCGCAACTGCTTTCTTCAAGAACAAGTTTACTGAAGACGAACGCCGGGCCGGCGTGTCCAACTGGATCTTGGGCTTCTCCTTTATCACTGAAGGGGCCATCCCATTCGCCAGTGCTGACCCACTGCACGTTATCGTATCTTCAATCATCGGCAGTGCTGTCGGTGGTGCCCTGGTTGGTTTGTGGCACGTTGGCGTGCCAGCACCACACGGTGGTTTCTGGGTAATCGCCTTGTCAACCAACTGGTTTGGCTACTTTGCAGCCGTAGCGATCGGCTCAATCGTCGCTGCTTTGATCATGGGCTTTTGGAAGAAGCCAGTTGACCAAAAGAACTAATTTTCTCAAATAAAAGAACTCGGATTTTTCCGAGTTCTTTTTTTAGGTAAAAATCGCTTCTTTCGTGTAATAGTCAGTAGAGAGACTAAGCAAAGGAGCAATCTTATGGAACGAATTTGGACAAATTGGTACCTGGCCAGTGAAGAAGTTGAAAATGACGCCGTCGTGCAATCGGCCCAGGCGGCTGAACAGCTGATCAATCCGGACTATGACCACACCCGGCAGCTGTCTGATCAGAATTTGGCTGGGGTGCGCGAGCTGAACGGCTTGCTGGTCAGCTATAACCAGCTGGGGGCGGACCAGGCAGCGACTTTGACGCAAGAGCAGTTGGCGAACGCGGAAAATCTATTAGCGGGCGCGGCGGGTGAGTGGCTAGTCGATCAGGCGGTCAAGTCCGTCGCGGCGGCAGTTTTTCATAATGTGATCCTGCCTTGCAAATATGATAGAAATCGGCCAGTTGGCGACAACCAAATTGATAATTTGGTGATTACCAGTACCGGCATTTATTGTATTGAAGTCAAGGTGCGCAAAATTGCGGGGAAGCTTTTCGACTTTAACCGGCTGGGCCGGGGCATTTATGATCAGATTAGCTACCACAAGGAGGCGCTGACGCAAGTCCTGCAGCCAATGGGGATCAGTCCCAATTTTATCAAGACGATTGTGGTGGTGATCAACCGGCTGGGGAATGATGACTTCAAGCTGAAGAACCAGGAGGATCTGCAGCGGGCTGGTTCGCAGGTGGTCAAGCTGTCGGTCTTGAACCTGTTTTTGAGCAATGACGGGTTCGCCTTGCTGAATCAGCAGCAGATCCAGGCAATTGAGCAGGCGATTCAAAGTCAGCGCCTGCCTGATCGGCGGACCTATCCAGCCAATGTCCGTTTTAAGTTGACGCAGGCGCATCTGGATAAAGCCAGACAAATTAGCCAGGCTGTCAGGCTTGGAATTCCGCTTGCACAGAACGTGACGTATCATGGGCGGTTAAATGATTATCCGCTCACGGGCTTGACCGGGAAGCAGCAGAATATGTTGTGGCTGATCGTGGGCCGGCTTTATGGCTTCGGGTGCGGCACGCTCCAGCTGACCCGAAGTGAGTTGCGGACTGGGGCTGGCTATGGCGGGCGTGATTTTTTGCGGCTGGATCAGCAGTTAAGCGAATTGGCTGAGTTCATGCAACAGAGCAAGCTTTTTCAAAAGGCTAAGTATGAAGACAAGAAATTGACGGTCAGCGTTAGCAAGAAGTACTCGTTCCTGTTTAACGGCTGCACGAAGGACTTCACCTGCTGGAATTATCAATTGCTGCGCCGAATCAGCCTGAACAACGCCAAGACTTTGTTCCGCAAGCTGCTGCAAGCTTCAGCAGCCGGCTGCTACCAGGTGTCCTTTGAGCAGCTGCGGGAAATTCTGGCAGTGCCGGATAGCTATTCGAATTATGAGGTAATGAGGAATAAGATTAAGCCCGCTGTACTTCAACTGGTACCATTTTTTGGCAACTTGAGCTACGAAGTGGTCAAGAGCGGCAAAGCGAATAAAATGGTTGGGATAACTTTCACTTTTGATAAGTTTTCGCCGGAGGAACTGTTGACTTTAAGAGGATGGCACAAATATTCAACCAATATTTCTGCTAATTCGCATTTATCTCTAACCGAGCAACTGGAAGCTGAGAAAATTTTAGAAAAGAATTTCGGAGATTGTTTGAAGTAGGTTTTAGGTTCATGTGGTTCAGTAAAAACTGGGGTTAAAATTTTTGAAAAAGGTCGTGGTTCAGTAAAAAGCGGGGTTAAAATTTTGGGAAAAGGTCGTGGTTCAGTAAAAAGCGGGGCTAAAATTTTTGAAAAAGGCCGTGGCTCAGTAAAAAGCGGGGTTAAAATTTTTGAAAAAGATCGTGGTTCAGTAAAAAGCGGGGCTCGAAAAACGAAAAAGGGCTGTGGTTCAGTAGAAAACGGGGCTCGAAAAACGAAAAAGGACTGTGGTTCAGTAAAAAACGGGGCTCGAAGCGATGAACTATCCCCGCTTTTACCGTAGCCAGGGCCAAATCCCGCAAAACTGTCCCCGTTTTTACCGTAGCCAGGGCCAAATCTCGCAAAACTATCCCCGTTTTTACCGTAGCCAGGTCCAAATCCTGCAAAACTATCCCCGTTTTTACCGTAGCCACGTCCAAATCCTGCAAAACTATCCCCGTTTTTACCGTAGCCACGTCCAAATCCTGCAAAACTATCCCCGTTTTTACCGTAGCCAGGGCCAAATCCCGCAAAACTATCCCCGTTTTTACCGTAGCCACGGCCAAACTCCCGCAGCGCGTTCCCAGCTAGGCCAATCTCATTCCCGACCACGTCAAACATAGCCCACGACAGCCGCAATTTTGCAAGGAGGGCGAAATTTTGGTATTCTATAACGTTAAAGATCTTTTAGCGAAAAAGCAGTTAGGAAGGAAGAAAAAAATGATCAAATTGCTTGCAACTGACATGGACGGAACTTGGCTGACTTCCAAGAAAACCTATGACCACGCCAAGTTCGCGCGAATTATGCAGCTGTGCCGGGAGCAGGGGGTCAAGTTCGTCGTGGCATCTGGCAACCAGTACTACAACCTGCTCACCCGCTTCCCTAAGGAATACCTGCCTGAAATGTATTTCGTGGCAGAAAACGGGTCCTTTGTCTTGAAAGGGCGGGAAGTCCTGAACATCGTGGACCTGGACCCTGATGAAATGCGCACGATGAAGCAGATTGAAAAAAAGTACGGCAGCCGGCCCAGCGTCTGGGGCGGGGTGCACAGCGCCTACAGCCTGAAGAGCTACGGGGACGAATACTACCGCTACCTGACCCAGTTCTTCGAGAAGCTGACCATGCTGGACAGCTACGAGGGAATTGACGACCGCTTCTTCAAGTACACGCTGTCCACCAAGCCTGGCGAGTCCTCGGATTTTGCCAAGCAGCTCAAGCGCGAGTTCCCAAGCCTGGACATGGTGGCAGGGTCGGACACGGCCGTCGACATCAGCAAGGTCGGCGTGAACAAGTCTGTCGGCCTCAAGCTCCTGGGCCAGCGCTACAACATTTCGCCAAGCGAGATGGTGGCCTTTGGCGACGGGGGCAACGACGTGGCGATGATGGAATATGCCGGGACCAGCTACGCGACGGCCAGTGCCTTGCCGGAAGCCAAGCGGGCTGCGACGGCAATCATTGGCTCCAGCGAAGACAGCGCCGTTCAGGACAAGATGCTGGAATTGTTGAGCTAGGCAAGACTAGAAAGGAAAAATAATGGCCAAAGCCTTAAATGTTGTCGATCTGACAATGAGATTTGATGACCACGAAATTTTTAAAAAGCTGAACTTCTCCCTGGAAGAGGGCTCCATGACCGCGCTCCTGGGCCCAAACGGGGCCGGGAAGACTACGCTGGTGCGGATCCTGCTGGGGATGCTCAGCCCAGCCAAGGGCTACTTCGAAATTGCTGACGACATCAGGGTCGGCTACGTGCCCCAGTTTAGAAACATCGACCCGGACTACCCGCTGTCGATCCAGTCTTTTATCGAGCTGAACGCCCCGGTCTTTAAGAGCGCCAAGGTCAAGCAGGAAGTCAGCCACATTCTTCAGGAGACCCACCTGAAAGGCCTGGCCAAGACCCGGATGGGCGAGGCGTCCGGCGGGCAAAAGCAGCGGGCCTACCTGGCCCAGGCCCTTTTGGACAAGCCCAACTTCATCATCTTGGATGAGGCCACGGCCAGCCTGGACCCCAAAGCCAAGGAAGAATTGATGAACCTGATCCAGCACCTGAACCGCGAGCACGGGATGACCGTCTTGTTCGTTACCCACGACATCCCCTTGGCCCGTCGCTACATGAAAGACTACCTGTACCTGAGCGACGGGACCATTCGCCAGGGGAAGATGGAAGATTTTAAGGAGAGTTTCAACTGATGTTTGCTTACGAGTTCATGCGCAATGCCTTTTGGGCGGCGACCTTCATCGCCATCACCTGCGGGGTGGTCGGCGTCTACGTCGTCGCCCGCAATTTCAGCTTTTTGGCCCACACCTTGTCGGAAATCGGCTTCGCTGGCGCGGCCTTTGCCGTCTTGATGGGAATGCAGCCGCTGACTGGGATGCTGATTTTTGCCCTTCTGGGCTCAATCGGGGTCGGGGAGTTGTCCATGCGGACTGAGCAGAAGGAGTCGTCGATTTCCGCCATCTCCGCCTTCTTCGTCGGCCTGGGGGTCTTGTTCCTCTCCTTGTCCGACTCCGCCAGCTCCTACGCCACGGACATCCTGTTTGGCTCCATCATTGGGGTCAGTCCAAAAAGCGTCCTGCAGCTGGTCGTCTTGTCCGTGGTCGTGCTCTTGATCATCTTCTCGATCCAGCGCCAGCTCAACTACGACTCTTTTGACCACATCGGCGCCCAGGCCCACCACATCAACACGGGCCTGGTCGGGGTCGCCTTCCTGGTTGCCCTGGCCATGGCCGTGTCGATCGGCTCACAGGTCGTGGGCTCCATGCTGGTCTTCATCCTGCTGACCATGCCGTCGTCCACCGCCCGCTACCTGGGCCGGTCCATCCCCAGCATGCTGGGCTGGTCGGTCGGCTTGGCCCTGTTTGGGGTTTGGTCCGGCTTGATCCTGGGCTACATTACCAACTGGCCGGTCACCTTCTTCATTTCATTAATTGAGGTAACGGCTTACCTGCTGGTTTACTTCACCCACGCCAGAAAGAAGCGGGCGTAAGCAAATATAGAATTTTAATAATCATCAATACACGGTCTATGCGCTTTTGGGAGACTGTGTATTTTATTTTGCTAATATAATTCCCTAAAAATAGTTTATTATCATCTTGAAAAAGCTTGCTTTTATATGTTATATTTTCCTTAAAAAGTATTAATTTTTTATAAAAATGGAGGACTAATGATGAAAGAATGTCCGAATTGTCACGCTGAAATGAGAGCAAATGTCAATTTCTGTACTAGTTGCGGAACTGACCTGCGCCAAGTAGCGGTAAGCGAGGAAAAGCCTGCCCCAGCAGCGCCTGAACCAAAAGCAGCACCTGTACAGGAAGCTGAAGTGAAAGCGGAAAGTCAGGCTGACAGTCAGGCCAGCGGCCAAGTTAAAAATGTGCTGTCCACATACTGGCAGTGGCTGCTACATGCTTGGAAGAAGCCGGCTGAGGCGGTGGCCGCTGAAAAGTGGTACGGCTTGACGACCTTGATTTTGGAAGACTTGCTTTTTATATTGGCAGGGCTTACGGGCATGAACAAGCTGGCTAGTTCATTAATAACAAAATACCCATATTTTTCATCGGTTATTAATGAGTTAAAGTCTAGCTTCTCTTCGTATGTAATGATCAGTGTCGTGCTGGGGCAAGTGGTAGTTTTGGCTATCAACTACTTTGCCATGAAGCGTTTTGCCAAGTCTGAATTTGACTTTTTGGGATATCTCAACCGGTATGCTCACTTATCGGCTTATAGTTTGATCTTGAATGTTTTGTTCTGGCTTTTTGCTTTGACGGGCAGCTTGCGCCTGCAGGAAATTGCGCTCAGTATGACGGCAGTCGTTGGCTTCCTTGCTTTGATTTATGTTTTGCTGGAAGAAAAGGCGGAAAAAATCGACCAGATGCAGTTCGCGCTTGTGATCTCAATCATTGTTTTGATTATAGTTATGATTGTGGTCAACATGTTCTTCAAGGAATTCGTGTCCAAGATCGCGTCTGTCACTAATCAGGAGATTAACTCGCTGTTTGGCAGTAGTTACTAAGCTGTATCGAAGTGGGAGGAAGCAAAAATGATCTACTGCGCTAAATGCGGCGCCCCAAACCAAGCTAATGCCACTTTCTGCGCCAAATGCGGGGCAAAGTTGGTTAAACCGGCACAGCCAACTCAGCCAGCTCAGCCAGTCCAGCAGGTTAAACCAGTTCAACCAGTCCAGCAGGTTAAACCAGTTCAACCAGTCCAGCAAGTTCAACCTGTTAAGCCAGCTAAAACCGTCAAAGAGCGGGCCAACCTCAAGCAGACCCGGAAGTGGAAGATGCCAATCTTGATCACCGCTGCTGTCTTGCTGGTCCTTTTGGCTGGTTACGGCTTTGGTAAGTCTTACTACGCCAAGGACAAACAGATCGACAGAATCATCAGCGCGCTGAAGGACCCAAGCCAGGATCTGTCGCCTTACGTTAAAACTGACGACAGCAGCTTCCAGTTGACCAAGAAGAGCGTACGGCCGCTGCAAACATACTACAAGGAAAACAAGACCGCAGCTAATAACCTGGGCAGTAAGTGGAAGAATCAGGAAGAACTTGATGCCAGCTTTAAGAAATCCGTTTCTTTAGGTGAGGATGGCCACTACTTTTTCCTTTTCCCGAAATACAAGCTCATGGTTAAGACCTACTCGCCAACGGTCGTGACCAACCACAAAAATTCCACGATCAAGATGAACGGGAAAAACGTGGGCAAGCTGTCTGCGTCTGGTGACTACTACCAAAAGAAGCTGGACCCGGTAATCGCTGGCCGCTATACCTTCTCAGTTTCAGCCAACTTGAGCGGGAAGACCATTTCACCTAGCCCGGTTAAGCTGGACCTCTTCAGCAACCACCAGGTCAGCCTGAACATCACCACGGGCAGCTTCAAGGTCAGCAGCGTGCCTAACGGGGAAGTCTACATCAACGACAAGAAGGTGGCCGACCTGGACGACAAGGGCCAGGCCAGCTTCAAGGACTACCAGATCACGTCAGGGATGAACCTCTACGTGAAAAAGTCCGGTATCGGCAAGTCAGATACGATCCACAATTTTGACCAGTACGTGACTGCCCCAGCTGACCAGGAAAATGACAGTGACGATGACTATGACGGCGATGACGATAGCAGCGACCAAATCAAGGCCGTCAACGGCAGCTGGGTCCTGACCCCGTCCTGGCCAGGCCTGGCAAGCAGCGAAGACGCTGAAGACCTCCTCCAGGATATTTGGGATGACAACGACAGCAAAGACTGGGTCAATGGCAGCAGCAATACCGGCTACCTCAGCATCAAGAAGCTGCACGACAACTGGGATGACTCTGACTCAGTCTCTGAGTACAACGAAGTCGTCAAAGTCCTGTCTACCAGCCCGGCCGGCAGCGGCAAGACTTACGTCAACTACAAGGTCACCCACAACCTCTCTTACACCGGTGACAAGGATGACACCAGCGTGACTGACACTTACCAAAACGGGATCATCAGCAAGGACAGCGACGGCGACTACGTTTTGGAAAAATTAGGTACGCCTAACGCCAAGAAAAATTAGGTACGCCTAACGCCAAGAAAAATTAGGTACGCCTAACGCCAAATATCAAAATTTTTTAAATCTTTTTTGCCGATCAATAGAGGCAACCTTATTAGCAAACTACTTTGTGAAAAAATATATAGAGCCCCGCAATAGCGGGGCTTTTTGGGATCCTTCTTTTAGCAAACAAAAATATTGTGAAATAAATTCAAGTATGGGCGCTGATATATCAACGTTTTAAGCCAATATTCACATGAATTTTAAACGCTTTCATGTACAATAATCCTTGTGAAAAATACTTATAGAAGGAGTTATCTGAATGTGAGTTAACTTCATTAAGGGATTAAATTTCAGTGGTCGATTGTATAATCAATTTGAACACCACTGAAAATCAGTAGTATTAGAATATAAAAAATCCATTTCAACCTCTGGTAGAATATGAATTACCACAAACACGATTCTAAGAAAGAGGTCAAAATGGATCATTCAAATTCTAACACAGATTCTCGACAAAAGGGCAGACATTTTACTATCAAGGATCGTTGTCTGATCGAGGCGTACCACAATCAAAAATACTCCAACAGAGCTATTGCCAGAAGGTTAAACTGCTCTCCCAGCTCTATTGGTTATGAGCTGAAACGAGGCTCTAAAATCACTCCTAATAGCCACAGAAAGCGTTATATCGCCGAGGTTGGACAGGATGCTTATGACAATAATCGCAAGCACTGCGGGCGCAAGATTGAGTTCTTTAAGCACCGCCGCTTCATGGAGTATGTGGTCAAGCATTTCCACCAAAATGACTGGTCTTTAGACGCTTGTGTCGGGCGTGCATTAGTAGTAGATGGCTTCTCCAAGGATGAGGTCGTCTCTACCAAAACGCTGTACAAGTACGTTGATCAAAGGCTTCTGGGTATCATCAATCTCGATTTGCCCATGAAGACTACTCGGAGTACTAAGCAGCACAGAGTACGCCAAAATCTGCGTAAACTAGGCTGTAGTATCGATGAACGAGACCCGAAGATTGAACTGCGTGAAGAGTTCGGCCACTGGGAATGCGACCTGGTTCTTGGGAAGAAAGCCAAGGATGACGAGGTCCTTCTGACTCTTTGTGAGAGAAAGACTCGGATGTTCTTGGTAATCAAGATCCCTGACAAGACCGCCGATAGCGTTATGGCTGCCTTTAAGGAGCTCCGTAAAGAATATGGCGCTAAATGGGACCAAATCTTTAAGTCTATCACAACTGACAATGGGTCAGAGTTTGCGAAGTTAAGCGACTTAGAGGCAGTTTCTAAAACTCTTGTTTATTATGCCCACCCTTACACCTCTTGCGACAAGGGAAGCGTTGAGCGCCACAACGGCATTATCAGACGCTTCATCCCAAAGGGTGAGAGGATCGACAAATACAGTATTGACGACATCTTTGGTATTCAGATGTGGTGTAATTCACTACCTCGAAAGATCTTGAATTACTCCACGCCAGAGGAATTATTCGATTCTGAAATGGATAAAATCTACCAAATTTAGTGGGTGTTCAAATTATTCTTGCAATTTACCATTAAATTTCAGTTATAGTAAATAAGCATAAGCATCAAAATTAATAAATCGCATAACAAAAGCTGCTCTCCGCGTGCAATTGGAGAGCAGCTTTTTTGGTCTTTAAGTTTTTAAGCCAGGCTTACTTGTGCAGGCCCTTGATCAGGTCGGTGAATTCGTCCAGGCGCCGTGCGAAAGTCGTGAAGGCGTCTTCCAGATAGTCGGCCTTAGTCATGTCCACGCCGGCCTTTTGCATCGTTTCCAGCGGGAAGGCGGAGGAGCCGGACTTCAGGAAGCCCAGGTAGTTGGACCGATCCTGGTCGCTCCCATAGGACACCTTGTTGGCCAAAGCAGTCGCGGCCGCGAAGCCGGTAGCGTACTGGTAGACGTAGAAGTCGTAGTAGAAGTGGGGAATCCGGGCCCATTCCTTGTCGATGTCGCTGCCCGGGGTCATGGCCTCCCCGTAGTAGGCTTGGTTCAAGTCCCCGTAGTTGCCGTTCAAAAAGTCGGCCGTCAGCGGCTGTCCGTTTTGGTCGCTTTCATGGATGAACTGCTCGAATTCCGCGAACTGGGTTTGCCGGTAGACGGTCCCCTTGAAGGAGTCCAGGTAGTAGTTGAGCAGGGCGGCTCTTTCCTTTGGGTCCTCCGTGTGGTCCAGCAGGTAGTTGGTGAGCAGGTTTTCGTTGGTCGTTGAAGCAATTTCGGCCAAAAAGATCGGGTAGTCCCCGTAAACGTAAGGCTGGGTCTCCCGGGTGTACATGCTGTGGACGGAGTGGCCCGTCTCGTGGACCAGGGTGTAGAGGGAGTCCAGGTCGTCCTGCCAGTTGATCAGCTCGTAGGCGTCAGTGTCGTAGGCCCCGCCGGAGTAGGCCCCGCTTTGCTTGTGGCGGTTTTCGACGAAGTCGATGCAGCGGTTGTCGAACAGGTAGTCCACGTGCTTTAAGTAGTCCTGGCCCATCGGCGCCAGGGCAGTTTTGGCGATCTTTTTGGCAGAAGCGAAGCTGTAAGTCTGGGATGGCTTGCCGGTGATCGGCACGTACATGTCCCACATCTGCAGGTCATCCAGGCCCAGGATTTCCTTGCGCAAGGCCACGTAGCGGTGGAGCAGGTCCAGGTGGTCATGGACGCTGGCCACCAGCTGGTCGTAGACCTCGACGGGAACGTTGTTGGCGGCTAAGGCCGCGCTTCTGGCGTCCGGGTAGCGGTGGACCTGGGCGTTGAAGTTGTGGGCCTTGACCACGCCGGCCAAGGTTGAGGCAAAAGTATTCTCAAACTGGGCGTAGCTGGAGTAGAGGGCTCCGAAGGCATCCTCTCTGACTTCCCGCTTCTGGGACTGGATCAAGATGCTGTAGCTGCCGTCAGTCAGCTGGATGGCCTGGCCGTCTTCGTCTTCAACGTAAGGGAATTCCAGGTCGGAATTGGACAGGACGTTGAAGGTATTGGTGGAAGAGGCCAAGGCGTCGCTGGCTTGGGAGAAGACGGCTTCTTCCTTGGCGGACAGGACGTGGGCGCTTTGGGTCCGGATTTTGTCCAAAAAGTGGCGGTAGTCTTCCAGGCGCGGCTCTTGCCGGTAGCATTCAGCCAGCTCTTCCCCGGACAAGGCCAGGATGGCTGATTCCAAGAAGGAGATCTGGGCCTGGTAGTCGCTGGCCAGGGTTTGGGCCTTGGCGGCATAGCCCAAGTAGTGCTGGTTGCTGGTGTCGACGTCAGAAGCTAAAGTGGCGTAAGAATAGTATTTGGACAAGCGGCGGTCCAGGGCAAAAATTTTGCTCAAGCCCTCGTACAGGGCGGTGCCGTTATCCGTCAGACCGTCAGCGACGTGGGCGATAGCGGCGATGTCTTTGGCCAAGGCGCTGCCGTCGGCTTCCCAGGCCGCGTCGTCTGGATAGATGCGGGTCAGGTCCCAGGTGTCTTGAACTGGGACTTGGTCGCGGGTTGGAATTTCCATAAATGATTCCTCTTTTCTAATTGCAGTTTTTTCCTCAATATGCTTGTATTCTACTACATTCGCGTGTTCCTGCCTAAAAAATAAGATACTATAAACATTGCCTGCTTTTAGTTTATCTTACGGGAAATAAGTGAGAAAATATTTTTTGATTGATTAGGATTTAGGAAGGAAACGGCGATTGATGGATAATGGAAACCGGCAGCGCCACAAGACGACAGACAAGCTTTTCCGCAACGTGACTCTGGTCAAGGCAGACCTGATTGACAAGCCACGCCGCAAGGGGGCGGTATTTGGGCTGGTCTTGACCTTCCTGGTCCTGGTCGCGGCTACTTGGGGAGCACATGCCTACTTTACCCTGCACGCGACCGTGTCGCAGATGAGCCAGGGGAACACGAACACCGCGACCAGCGCCAAGATCGCGGCCCGGAAGCCGATTTCCATCTTGGTTTTAGGGGTGGACCAGGGGATTGAGGGACGCCATGACCAAGGCAATTCGGACACCATCATTCTGGTGACCGCCAACCCGCAGACCAAGAAGGCCACGATGACCTCGATTCCGCGGGACACTTTGACGGAGATCCTGGGGGAGACGAGCGCGAAGAGCTACTTCATGTTTAAGGTCAACTCGGCTTACCAGTTCGGGGGCAGCCACGGGTCCGTGAAGACGGTCTCTGCCTTGTTGAACGTGCCAGTCGACTACTATCTGGAGGTCAACATGAAGGCTTTGAAGAGCCTGGTTGACGCTTTGGGTGGGGTCGACGTGCAGGTTCCGTTCAGCTTCAGCTATGACTGGTGCGATTTCCGCAAGGGCAAGCAGCACCTTAACGGCCGCCATGCCGTGGCTTATGCCCGGATGCGCTACGACGATCCGCGGGGCGACTATGGCCGGCAGATGCGGCAAAGGCAGATCATTCAGGCCGTGTTAAAGAAGGCCTTGAGCGTCAACGGCCTGGCCAACTACCAGAAGCTGCTGAAAATTTTTGCCAAATACGTGAAGACGGACCTGACTTTTGGCGACATGACCAGTCTGGCCTTGAACTACCGCGGCGCGGCCAGCAGCATTTCCAGCGGCTACATTCAAGGGCACGACGCGATGATCTCGGGGACCAGCTTTCAGATTGCCTCAACCGCGGAATTGCAGAAGTGGTCCGACAAGCTCAGAAAGAATCTGGGCCTGGCGACTCAGACCCTGGCCAACCAGGAAACCCGGCAAAACAGCCTGAATGAGTCCTATAACGGCATCGACTTCTCCAAGAGCGCGACTTTTACTGACTACACGATTTATGAAGCAAACTCCAATACGCCAAGAAGCAGCGATTCTTGGTAATTAAAATGCTCCCAGCAAGTGGGGGCATTTTTTTGCGCTTATGAGCCTTTTTTGTCCGATAATGACTTCTTTAAAAAAAGCAAGAGGGAAGGCACTAAACTAGTAGACAAAAGGAGGCAGAAAAATGGAAGACCTGATTGATGAAATTTTGAATTTGCAGCTGAAGAAGGCTAAGAAGGATAAAAACGGCGACGTCCGCCGCAGCTTGATTTGCTTTCACACCATTTATGGCAGCTTTTACGGCTTTTTTGACAACGTGTTCAAGTTAAAATGAAGTACGCGATCGAGGACTATGTTCCTTTTCTATTGGCTGAAAAGAGCGGCTTTTTTGAAGACGCGGCGCCTAAAATGCAGCCTTACCAGGTGAAGCCGCCAGCAGGCTGGCAGACCTGGAGTGACCGTCACTGGACCTACTTGTTGGCGCCAGGCAAGCTGCCGGCGCAGGGCTGGAAGATCCACTTATCAGCCGGATACAAGGACGAAGAAGCGCTTTTAAGGGCAGCAACTGACTATCTTTTTAAGCAAAAAATCAGCTTCAAGTTCACGGTCAGCCGGGGCGAATGGATCGTCAAAAACTCCAAAAACGCTGACCGGACTGAGTCGGGCAAGTTTATCACGGCTTATCCAAAGGATACGGAACAGTTCAAGCAGGCCGCGGCTGACCTGTCGGCTTTAACTAGTGAGTATGAATTAGGACCCTATATCCTGTCTGACAAGCGGTATAAAACAAGCAATGTTTATTACCGCTATGGAGCCTTTAAGGAGCTCCGCGATGAGGCGGGCAACTATTGCATAAGGGACGAGCAAGGTCGTCTGGTCATCGACCAACGTTTGCCTTATTACTTGCAGCCAGATTTCGTGTCAGATCCTTTTCCTGCTGAAAAAGAGGCAGGCCGCGGCGATTTTTCTCGCTTGAGTCAGTACCATATTTCGTCAGCCTTGCTTTTTAGCAATGCCGGCGGGATCTACCTGGGGCGAAAAGCTGGGCAGAAGTACTTGATTAAGGAAGGCCGGCAGGGGGCCGGGATTGACGCGAACCTGCAGGATGGCTTCAGCCGGATCAAGCATGAAGCAGAGCTCTTAAGGCAGCTGCAAGACTCACCCTATGTTGTGAAGCTGCGGGATTCTTTCCAGGTCTGGATTCATTATTATCTGGTCGAGGACTATCTGCCAGCAGAAAACTTGGACCAGCTGATCAAGGAAAAGTATCCTTTCCGGCAAGATCATGGCCGCTATCTGAAAATGGTAAAAAAGCTGGCCAAGCAGCTGCTTGCGGCGGTCGAAGACATCCACCGGCGGGGGATAGCCATTGGCGACCTGCAGCCGGGCAATGTTCTCTTAAGCAAAAAAGGCCCGGTCCTGGTCGATTTTGAACAGGCGGGGCCACTTGACCAGACTTATGAACCAGGCTTGTCCACGCCAGGTTTCAGCGACCAGCGGGCCAAGACCCTGGGCCAGCAGGATTGGCTGTCCTTGTACAAAATGATTGAATACACCCTTTTGCCGGTCATCGACGTCAGTCATTTGGCCAAAAAGCCGGAAGCAAGCGAAGCGGTCAGGCTAGAAAATCTGGACCAGGCAGCGGGAGATTTTTTGCGGAAATTCAAAAGAGAGTGTTTTGAAAAAGCTGACTTGACTTTGCCAGACTTGCCGGCAGCGGCAGGGCAGAAGTCCCTGGACCAGCTGATTGCGGGTATCGCGAGCGGGATCGACGCGAATATCGACTGGACCAGTCAGCGTTTGATCAAGGGCGATATTGCTCAGTTTATTGAGCCGGCAGGGATGCTGAATATTGAAAATGGAGCGCTGGGCCTGGGCCTGGTCTTGTCCGCTTTGCCGGAAGACCGGGAGCTTTTTAAAAAGTGGTGCCTGGACAATCAAAAGGCAATTTGCCAGGCAAGTGAAATGGAGCCAGGCCTCTTTACCGGCGCGGCCGGGATGGGGGCAGTCCTGTATTCAGAAGTTGACCAGGAACTAGGCAAGAAGTTGATCGATGGAATTGAAGTTGACCAGATGACTGACTTGTCGCTAGAGAGCGGCTTGGCGGGGATAGGTCTGGCCAAATTGTCCCTGCAGCTGCTTGAACCAGATGAGGCGAGAAAGCAGGAGCTGGTAAAAGTTGCCCAACAGATACTGGCTGGCTATGACGCTTGGGAGGAAGCGGGTCTGCTTACTGGAAAATTAGGGATGCTCCTTTACCTCGAAAAAACTGGCAAGTACTTAAACGAAACTGATTTAGTAAGAGCCGCTGGAAAAAAGCTGGCCGCCTTTTTAGAGCAGGAAGTCAGCCAGATAAAAGGCGGAACTTTTTTAAAAGGCGTGGTCAATGGCGAGGAAAGCTACCTGCCCTACCTTAATTCTGGCTCCTGCGGCTTGCTCCTGGTTTTGCTGGAATTCGCGAAAGACGGGGTCAAGGTCAAAGGCGGCAGCAGGATGATCAAGGACTTGATCGCGACTAACCGGGTTAAATTAGCCTACATGAATGGCTTGTTTGACGGCTTCGCGGGTCTTATGCTGGGGGACATCGCGGCAGAAAGTCTGGGCTATGAGGGCTTTTTGGACGAAAAACTGCAGTACTTGGCCAACTACCTGGTCTTTGATGAAGACAGGATTTTGCTTCCTGGGGTCTATGGCTTGAAAAATTCCCTGGACCTGGCCACCGGTGCGGTTGGAGTTTTGGCTATCTTGCTGGGGGCCAGAGACCACAATTGGGGCAAGTGGCTGCCAGTCATTGGGAATGAAAAATTCTTGTTTGCGGATTAGGATCAAGACGATTTTTGGTTAATGTTTAGGCATAAAGGCGCAATTCAGTTGCGCTTTTTGCTGTATTATGGAAACTGTAAACGGACGAAGCGAAGATAGGATGGATAGATGACTTTATTGTATCTGCTTGATGCCGGCACCATGATGCTGGCGCCTATGATTGATATTGCCTGCTTTTTGCGGCTGCTCGACCAGCGGCCCGCTAGCCGCCGGGCTTGGGCCATGCTTTTTGGTATCTGGCTCATTGGCGTGATCGACGGGATCACAGTTGAATCGGTTCCGTCCTATTTCATTGACCTTCCTTTCGAAATTTTTGAGCTGACCCTCTTGGTTTTAACCCAGATCAAAGGCAAAAAGGTCAAGCAGGCAGTAAGCGCGGCCTTGATTGTCGGTATCCTTGGTTTGCTAGAAGACATTATAGTAAACATCATCAGCTGCTGGTCTTTCGCGGAAACTCTTACGGACAGCTTGTGGATTGATCTTGGCCTCCTGCTGGCTGGCTTTATGCTCGCTTGGCCGCTTTTGCCAAAAATCCGCAAATATATCAGCGACGTCCGCTATCAGACAAACTGCTTGTTTCTGCTGTCCTACTTGTATGTCTCGACAATTTTTGCATACGTCGTCGGGATGCAGGTGAAGAAGATGTCGGTTGGCCTGGCGATCCTCCTGGGTATCTTGGCCGTCCAAGGCATCTATGCCGTGCTCAGCTTTAGTCTCAGTATCAAAAATCAGACCGCCCTTTTAAACGAAGCAGAAGAGCGGCACCTGCAAGCGCAGAACCGCCAGCTCTATGAGTCCAACCAGCAGCTGAAGAGCTACGCGGCTTCTTTGGAGCAGGATGAGGACCGGCTGCGCCGCTTCAAGCATGACTACCGCAATATTTTGAGCAGCCTCAAGCTGGCGGCGGCCCAAAACGACTCCCAGCAGCTTTTGGAGAAGCTAAACGAGTATTCAAGGGAAAACTTTGATGAGCATGCCCTGGCCAAGTTTCAAGACGTCAATCATATCCATGATGATTTGCTTAAAAGCATCGTGATTACCAAATTGTCGAAAATCTACGATCAGGGGATTCCCTACCGCTTCAGCTGCCAGAAGGACATTGACCACCTGCCTTTGGTCTCTGAAATGGAAAAAATGGACCTGGTCCGGGTTATCGGGATTTCTTTTGACAATGCCATCGAGGCTAGCAGCGGCTTAAAGGACGCGCGGATTGAAGCCATGTTCTACCAGGAAAACGGAGACTTCGAGTTCGTCATCAAGAACAAGACGGACAATCTCCCGTCGCCGCACATTTTTGAGCCAGGCTACACGAATAAGGACCAGCATGCTGGCCTGGGGTTGAGCAATGCCTTGGAGATCGTGAACAAGTATGCCGGGCAAATGATTGTTGATATAGATACGACAGGCAACACTTTTACATTTAGTCTGATGGTTCTGAAGGAGGGAGAAAGATAAAGTATCCGGTTTTTATCTGCGATGATGAGCCTGACCAGATTGCCCTGATCAAGGACTGCATCAAGCGGGCGCAGATTATTTTAAGTGATGAAGAAGAGTTGGACTTTGCCGTCGTCAAGGCAGCAGGCAGCTACGATGAGGCCCTAGATTTTTTGACCAAAAAGCCGCTCACGTCCGGCATCTACTTTTTGGACATTGAAATTGGGAAGAGGCTGGACGAGCAAAACGGCCTGGACTTGGGCGAGATCATCAAGAAGCAGGACCCCAAGGCCCAGCTGATTTTCGTGACCAGCCACCAGGACATGGCTTTCTTGACCTTTCAAAGGCGGCTGGGGGCCAGCAATTTTATCGTCAAAAATGGCAACGCGGACGACTTGCGCCGGAACGTGACCTACTCTCTGGAGCAGGCGGTGGACGCGATCGCCAAGTACCGCTATATTCAGAAAAATACTTTTAGCTACAGATTCGGCCATGACGTCAGAAACATGAGCATCAGCGATGTCGTCTATATTGAAACGACGCCGGTTCCCCATAAGCTGCGTCTGGTCAAGACGACCGGCTGGGCGGAATTCATCGGCAAGCTGAAGGAACTGCCGCAGAAGTACCCGGCCTTGGTGCAGGTCAGCGAATCCTGTGTCATCAACCCCGCCAACGTCAAAGAAGTCGATTTGAAGGAGAAAAAGCTGACCTTCATCACCGGCGACGTCCGCTATTTCTCGACCAGAAACAGCCGGAAGGTGCGCCAGCTTTTTCAAGAGAGATAGAAGGGTCAGCCTGGAAAATTTCCAGTGCCAGGCCTTATTTTTTTCCTTTTCAGCAATAATTTTCCTACTAAACCAGGGCCAAAATACGTTAAGATAGTTCTTAGAATTTGAGAGGGGAATTTTTCAATGAAACGTTACTATCCATACATCTACGGGGCCATCGCGGGTGCCCTGACCTTCATTGCCATGGTTTACATCTGCCTGCATTCCTTCGCCATGACCACCGACCAGTCAGTCATCTGGGGCGTGATCGGCTTCATCCTGGTGGGGGCCAGCTCCAGCTACACGGAGTACGCTATCGCGGAAGTACAGCGCATCGCGGACAAGTACCACATGGATGACGAGTTCCTGGCCAAGCTGACGGGGATGCGGCAGAGCTACTTCAAGGTTGCCAGCGACCACCTCAACTTGGTGGCTCCCCGCTACCTCTGGCCGAAAATTTTGAAAATTTTGAAAAAATATGAAAAAGAGCGCGACAACGCGGAAAACTTCCACTTATAGAGAGGAAACAGAACTTTGAGTTTACTGACAGTCGATAATTTGAGCCAAGGCTTCGCGGAAAAGACCTTGTATGAGGGCGCCAGCTTTGTCCTGAACAAAGAGGACCACATGGGGGTCACGGGGCAAAATGGGGTTGGCAAGTCCACCTTGATCAAGATCCTGACGGGGGAGATCCTCCCAGACGACGGCCAGGTCAAGTGGCAGAACAAGGTCACGGTCGGCTACCTGGATCAGTACGCCAAGCTGACGCCTGGCCTGTCGATTCGCGAGTTCCTGCGCACGGCTTTTGACCACCTGTACGCGCAAGAGGCCCGCTTGAACCAGCTGTACGCGGACTACGCGGCCAGCGGGGATGACCAGCTGCTGGAGAAGGCCGGGAAGATCCAGACCAACCTGGAAGAAAGCAATTTTTACGATCTGGACACGGAAATCGAGCGCGTGGCCAGCGGCCTTGGCTTGGCGGATTTGGGCTATGACCATGACGTGGCCAAGCTCTCTGGCGGCCAGCGGTCCAAGATCATCCTGGCCAAATTGCTCTTGCAGAAGCCCCAGGTCCTGGTCTTGGATGAACCGACCAACTATTTGGATGTCAGCCACATCGACTGGCTGGTCAACTATCTGAATGACTTCCCAGGAGCCTTTATCGTCGTCAGCCACGACTACGACTTTTTAGGCCGGATCACCAACTGCATCATCGATATCGACTTCGGGACCATCACCCGCTACACTGGGACCTTGAAGCAGGCCATGCGGCAGAAAGAGGCCAACCGGCAGACCTACATGAAGGCCTACGCCAACCAGCAGCGGCAGATCGCCAAGACCGAAGCCTATATTAGAAAAAATAAGGCCGGTACCCGGGCCAAAAGCGCCAAGTCCCGCCAGAAGCTCTTGGACCGGATGGACAAGCTGACCCCGCCGCAAAATGGCAAGAAGGCCAAGTTCGACTTTCCATATGTCGAAACGGCCTCAAATCTGCTCTTGCAGACGCAAGACCTGGTGATCGGCTATGACCAGGCTCTGGTCAAGGAAGCCTTCAACTTCTCCGTGGGCAATGGGGAAAAAGTGGCCATCACTGGCTTTAACGGGATCGGCAAGACTACCTTGCTCAAGACCCTGTTGGGGCAGATCAAGCCGATCTATGGCGGCTTTGAGATCTCATCGACGGTCAAATTGGCCTACTTCAAGCAGGATTTGGCCTGGCCCAACCAGAACATGACGCCCTTGCAGTATCTGGCGAGCGAATTTGATCAGAAGAAGCCCAAGGAACTGCGGCAGGCCTTGGCCCGGATGGGCTTGACGGCCCAGTTGGTCATGAGTCCCTTGAAGGAGTTGTCCGGGGGCGAGCAGGAGAAGGTCAAACTGGCCAAGATGCAGTTTGAGCCGGCCAACCTGCTCTTTCTGGACGAACCGACCAACCACTTGGACAATGAGACCAAGGACAGCTTGAGAAAGGCCATTGTCGCCTTCCCGGGCGGGGTCATCGTGGTCAGCCACGAGCGCGACTTCTTCAGGGGCGACTGGATCGACAAGGTCGTGGACATCGAGGCCATGGCCCAGGAATAAGCGGGGATTTTTTTAGCAGGTAAAGCCAATGAACGAAACCCAAGCCGAATACACCCAACGGGTGGTGCACATTTGTTTGAAGGCCGGCCGCTTGATGCTGGCGGGCGGGAGTGAAATGTACCGAGTCGAGGACACCATGCGCCGGATCGCGGTCAACGCCGGAATCCGGGAGGTCAACGTGTTTGCCTCGCCGACCGGGATTTTCGTCAGCCTGGACAATGGGGTGGCCAGTACGGTCACGGAGCTGGAATCCGTGAAAAAGCGGGCCATCAACCTGGAGCTGGTCGACCGGGTCAATGAGCTGTCAAGGGAGTTCGCGGACAAGCGGATCAGCCTGAAGCTGCTGGAGGAAAAGTTGGGTCAGGTGGAAAAGCAGGTGCCGACCTTTCCCTTGTGGCTGCAGGTACTGGGGGCGGCCCTGCTGAGCGGGACCTTGATGGTCATCTTCTTGGGCAAGTATGCCTGGGCCGATATGCTGGCCTCCTGTCTGGTCGGGGGATGCGGCTACTTGGTGAACTACCGGTTCTCCCAGCATACCAATGTCCGCTTTTTGTCAGAGATGGTGTCGGCCATGGTCATGGGGATGATCGCGATTGGGATCAACCACCTGTACCCGCCGTGCAACATCAACAATATCCTGGTTGGGGCCCTGATGACTTTGGTGCCGGGCATGGCCCTGACCACGGCCTTGCGCGACCTGTTTCAGGGGGACCTGGTCTCAGGGATCGTGCGCATGTGCGAAGCCGCGCTGACGGCCATCGCCTTAGGCGGCGGGGTCGGGATTGTCATCAAGTTTTTAGGAGCCTGACTATGTTTGGAATGCACGTCAACTTTACCTTGTTTGACCTGGTCATCAACCTGGCCTTCTCGCTGATCGCGACGATCGGTTTTGCCTTGACCATCAATATTCCCCACCGGGTGATCAGTTGGAGCGGGATCTGCGGCATGGCCGGGTGGATGGTCTACTGGTTTGCTGACCGGGCCGATTTGGGCCGGATGCTGTCGAACATGCTGGGGGCCTTTACCGTGGGCCTGTTGTCCGTCCTTTTGGCCCACTGGCAAAAGTGTCCCGCCCTCTTGTTCAGCGTGCCGGGCCTGGTTCCCTTGGTGCCAGGGGCGCCGGCCTATATGGCGGTCAGGAGCCTGCTGGACGGCAATCTGCCGCAAGCCCAGCAGGAAGTCCAGCGGGTGGCGATCGTAACGGCCTCCATTGCCTTAGGGGTCTTGCTGTCGACCATGTTCCAGGAAGCGATGGTCAAGCACTTGCGGCGGATTCATGCCCGGGAAAAGAAAGAATAGGTCCGCGAGCATTCAGGCTTGTATGCTGGCAAAAAAGTGTTAGACTTAAGGTGTCAGCAAGTAAAACGCTTACATTTTTTTTATAAAGAGGTGTTTTGTCATGTTAGAATTGAAGGACTATGGACCTGCTCCATGTGCTTTGGATTTACGGCAGGCTGCCTTAGAAAATGAAAAGTATCGTGAAACTTTGTGGACCGGGGACCACTTCCAGGTAACCCTGATGTGCATCCCGGCTGGCGGCGGCGACATTGGCTTGGAGATTCACCACGACAATGACCAGTTCATCTACCTGGTGAGCGGGACCGGCCGCGTGCAGCTGGGCAAGGAGAAGGACAAGCTGACCGTGGACAAGATCGTTCACGCTGGGGAAGCTGTCTTTATCCCGGACAACACTTGGCACAACGTGACCAACGCTGGCGACGAGCCGATGAAGTGCTTCAGCCTTTACGCGCCAGTAAAGCACGCGCACGGCACGACTGAGTCGACCAAGGAAGACGCGATTGCCAAAGAAGGGCCACTGGAAGGGTCGAACGAATAATTGATTAGCACGTGAGATGTTCACGTGCTTTTTTTTGTGCTTATTCAAGGCCATTAAGTTAAGGATTGCCCTGCCGCGTTTGCTGGCGCAGTCCGGTTCCCGAAAAGTACTCAACTGCCGCAATTTTCCTACATTCGATTGCCCAAAACAAAAAAACGCTCACCTAAATTAGATGAGCGCCCAACTTATTTCACGTTATAGCTGCTTTCTTCTTGGCCGATTGAGTCAGAGACGGTAACTTTCCAGCCCATGCCATTCCGGCGGACCGTGACTTCTTTGTAGTAAGGCAGGTTAGCATCGCCTTTGTCCACCTTCTTGCCAGATTTGGCGAAGAGAGCCTGGTTCTTTTTAACTGTCCGCTTGGTTGAGAAGCTGCTGACATAGGTCGTCCCCATGCCGAAATGGCTGTCGGCCTTGACCTGGTTGAGGTAGTACAGGTCGCTGTAGCCGTGCTTAGGCAGGGTCTGATTCAGAACTTCCGTTACCACGCCTTCTTGGGTCGACTTGTAGATCTCGTTTGCCGTAAACAATACGGAAAAAAGGACAAAGAGCCACACTGGCGAGGTCAGAATCAGCGTGATGATCTTGTGCTCATGATAGAGCTGCTTGATTGTTTTCATTTTTTCTCCCTCCATTATTTACTGAATATTTTACAACAGCCTTCAAAAAAAGTAAAGCGCTTTCACTGATTCAGAAACGAAGTAGGATAGCAGCAGGTGAGGGATGCCAGATGATGGCTCATACCAGTCACAAGATGGTACGATTTGTCAGTTGAATAAATAAGCCAAAAAGAGCTGGCGCGCCGCGCTGGCCAAACAAAAAAGCCGCCAGAAGCAATTAAGCTTCCGGCGGCTTGCTCAAGGCACTTGCCAAGCGGCAAATGTGACTCCTTCTCGTTCACATCAAGGGTGTGTCAGCATCGACGCTTCCCGCGTCTGGCCAAAGGCCTGATGCCCTCTATCTCAAAAATACGCACCTTTGCGTTTTCCTCGACTCGTCGATGATCTATTGTACTCGCTTGCCGCTGCTTTGTAAAATTTTGGTTCAGTATAAATTCGTGTGTAAATAGTAAAAATTAGACAACAAAAAAGAAGGGTTGTCCCTTACAATGTTAATAACCACAAAAACACGAGGGGCCCTTCTTACTATGAATTATACAGAACAGACAGTTTCTACTCAAGGCTTTGAATCTAACAAAGGCATCTTATTTTTCGAATCTGGCTTAACCGACTTTATTCAATTGGGTATGCCAATTCAAAATGAAGGTGAAAAAATCTTTGTTGGAAAATTAGCCGAGTGTGAACCTGGTTTCTGCCCCGACTGCTCAACGAAGCTAGTCAAGAATGGAACCCTTGTCACTACCCTTAGGCATATTCCTCTGGGACTAGAACATACTAAGATTAAGGTATCTTACGCACGTTTTCGTTGTCTCAATACTGATTGTAAATTTAATACCAGAAGTCAGTCTATTCCCTTTAAAGCCAATGGTTATCGAATTACCAAGGCTTTAAAAGAATGCACTGAGCGCCTACTAAGCGATGGATGCACTCTAAAACAAGTCGCTGAAATTACTGGCCTTGATAAAATGACAGTTAAGTCGATTCACAAGGAACTCCTATTATCTAAATTTACAATCGATGGAAAGACGCTCATTAAACCTGAAAGACAGGCAAGATACTTAGCCATAGATGAATTCAAACTGCACGATGGTTATAAATACGCCACTGTAATCATTGACTGGGAAACTGGGCACATTCTTTACTTAGCCCATGGCAAGAAGAAGGCCGTTGTTTATGAGTTTATGGATCATGTTGGCGATGAGTGGATGTCTAAGGTTGAAGCAGTTGCTTGTGACATGAACTCAGACTTTGAAGAAGCCTTTAAAGAGCGCTATCCCAAGCTAGACATTGTCTATGACCGCTTCCACATCATCAAGAATTTCAACGATAAAGTTGTTTCTGAAATCCGTAAGGATGAACAAAAGAGACTAGCTGAAGAAGGTACCCCAGAAGCAGCCAAATTGCTTAAGAACTCTCGTTATATCTTGATGTCTAAACGATCTACCCTAGTTCAAAAGGATGGAGATGCTCGACAAGGAAAGCTAGTATCTGTGCCTGGCGAAATCTTCAATAAGCCAGAGATTAGAGCTCATGGTGATAATGAGAGCTGGTATGACGATCTACTAGAGGAAAACAGATTGTTCTTCACAATAGACATCGTCAAAGACCTATTGGATCAGGCATATAGCTCAAATGATGAAGTGGAGATGTGCGTCAAACTCGAGTACATCATAGATATTTGTATCGAGACTGAGAATAGCCACTTTAAGTGGTTTGCCAGACTCTTACAGCGCCACCTGTCAGGAATCTATTCATTCGCTAAGTACAGGATATCTACGGGCAAATTAGAGGGTATTAACAACAAGATCAAAACTGAGAGACGCAAGGGTTATGGATATCCAGATGATGAATATTTCTTCTTGAGATTAATGGAATTATCTCGGAAGAAGCCTTAAGTCCCTTAGTTAATTTACACACGTTTTTATACAGAACCAAAATTTTTGGATTAATTATTTAACTTTTCAAGAACCAGCCCTTAAATAATTAAATACTCTACGTTATGAAAGACAGTGCTAAGGAGATATGTTAGAATGACAGCGTGATAGAGGCCTGCTTATGACAAGTGGCTCTATTTCCCCGCGGGCAGATCTTTTCCCCATGTTTTCTGTCCGCGGCGATGATAGTCAGGCGATGTCTGGCGTCATACCTATATTTCCTATTAATCCTGATAAGAGCCGGTCGCATGGCCGGTTCTTTTTTCATGAAAAAATCCCCTCCTCCAGCTGATGTCCTTGCACAATTGAGCTTTTTTCGCTAAGGTAGGTAGAGAATTTGATAAGCAAGTTAGGACATGATGACCATGAAAATCAACTTAAACGAGATTACTAAAGCAATTGAAGAGCAAGAATACTTGTCCGACATGGAGACCATCAAGTACGCTGACGTGTCCAGAAGCAAGAGCAAGCTGCGCGTTCACGCGGAAAAAATGGTCCACGAAGTCGCCCTGGCCTTGAAGAAGGGATCTTTGATGCAGGTCCAGCTGGTTTTGGAAGGGAAGAACCCGATTACTTTTGCCTTGGAGACCAATATCATCAACCTGCCCCTGGCCAACTACAAGAAGCTGATCAACTTTTTTGAAAATGAGGAAGAAGTGCCGGTCAAGGTCTACTTTGAGACGGCCAGCGAGTACGTCAACGCCTCTAAGTTCCGGATCGACCTCTTGCTGACGGGGGATGAGCTGGTAGCTGACGAGGACAAGGCCACGGACCTGCTGACTGATGCCATGAGCGAGAAGATCAAGCAGATCCGCGAAAATGAAAAGGCGGCCCGCGAAGCTGCCAAGGCCGAAAAAGCTGCCAAGAAGGAGACTAAAGCCAAGTCCAGCAAAAAATAAATTGGGCTTTACCGCCGCCTTCCCTTATAATTAACATAGGAGGTAAGCAATTATGTGGAGCTGGAATGTCTTGGGCGTGGCCCTTTGGGTGGCTTTGATCGTCTACCTGACCTTCATTGTGCAGAATATCCGCAAGCGGCGGCTGCGAATGATTATTGAACGCCACCATAGCTTTGAATGGGGCAACCTCGCCATCAGCATTGCGGAGATTGCCATCTTTTGCCTGGCCCTGGGCTGGCTGGCGGGGCAGTCGGTTTTTGACAACCCGAACTTAAACGACCAGACCCGGATCAGTGCCAAGGTCAAGTACCAGTCCCTGATCCTGCAGCCAAGCGCCTCAAAGAACTACTACGTCAAGGTCGAGTCTTCAAAGACCAAGAACGCCAGCCAGAACTACATTTTTTACACCGCGGGGCACAAGTATACCGTGCCTAGCCGGATGGCGACCGTCTCTTATGAGGACAACCCGATCAACGTGACCGCCAGCACGATTCCGTTTAAGCTGGCCAAGCTGAAGCAGATGGACGATCACTACCAGAAGGCTTACGTGGCCGTCTACACTGCCCGCTACAAGAATACGGCCCAGAATGGGCTGGGGATGCACGCTGGCAAGGTGGCGACCCGCTTCTTCTTGATCCGCGTGCCCGACACGTCTTTTATTAAGAAATAATCTTAAACGCTAAGCAAAGTTGTTTGCTTAGCGTTTTTTGTGTGGTGATTTTTTGGCAAAAAGCTTCGGTTGGGTACTTTCTGGGGAACTAATTTTTGAAAAAGCCCGTAGTTGGGTACTTTCTGGGGAAAAATCAGTAAAAAATCCCCGCAAAGCCCTTAACTGCCGCGCTCCTACAGAGAATCGGCTTGGTTCAGTAAGAAGCGGGGCTCCAATTTCGAGAAATCGGCTTGGTTCAGTAAGAAGCGGGGCTTAAATTTCGAAAAATCGGTTTGGTTCAGTAAAAAGCGGGGCTTAAATTTCGAAAAAACGGCTTAGTTCAGTAAAAAACGGGGCTCCAATTACGAAAAAACGGCTTGGTTAAGTAAAAAACGGGGCTCTAATTTCGAAAAAACGGCTTGGTTCAGTAAAAAATGTGGTTCGAATAAATGATTATCCCCGTTTTTACCGCAGCCAAGCGCAAATCGCCCAAATCCATCCCCGTTTTTACCTCAGCCATGTCCAAATCCCACAAATCCATCCCCGTTTTTACCGTAGCCAATCGCAAATCCCACAAATCCATCCCCGTTTTTACCTCAGCCAATCGCAAATCCCGCAAATCCATCCCCGTTTTTACCGCAGCCATGTCCAAATCCCGCAAATCCATCCCCGCTTTTACCGCAGCCAATCGCAAATCGTCCAAATCCATCCCCGCTTTTACCGTAGCCAATCGCAAATCGTCCAAATCCATCCCCGTTTTTACCGCAGCCAATCGCAAATCCCGGAAATCCATCCCCGTTTTTACCGCAGCCAAGCGCAAATCCCGGAAATCCATCCCCGTTTTTACCGCAGCCAATCGCAAATCCCGGAAATCCATCCCCGCTTTTACCGTAGCCAATCGCAAATCCCGCAAATCCATCCCCATTTTTACCGCAGCCAATCGCAAATCCCGCAAATCCATCCCCGTTTTTACCGTAGCCACATCCAAGTCCGCATTCGCGCAAGCAAAAAGCAGCAGGGCCCGAAGGCCCTGCTGCTGATACCTATCTTTACAAAAATCCCCCCGCATCCACGCGCGCCCCTACACTGCGCATCACCCGCGGCTGCGGCGGATGAAGCACAGGAGGCAGCCGTCGAGGAAGGCCAGCAGGAGGCTGGAGGTCAGGAAGTCCAGGACGTTGCCGGACATGTAGCCGGCGCCTAGGATCATGCCGCTGGCCAGCAAGCTTGCGGTGACCAGGTAGTTCCGGACGCCCTTGAAGCGCAGCCACTCCCAGGCCCCGTAGAGGAGGATTCCCAGGTAAAAGCCCAGGTAGAGGACCGTGCCGGCCACCCCCAGCGAGTATGCTTGGGCCTTGAAGTCCCGTTCCAGGTTAAAAATATTGGTTTCCCGGGTATAGCCGATCCCCAGCCACTTGTCCCAAGGACTGGCATTAGTGGCCACAACCCGGTCCAGCATGGCCGTCTCCACGTTTCGGTTGGCTAGGCGGTAAGTGGCGGGCTTCTTAAGCATGTCGATCCAGAACTGCGGGTCGTACTTGTAAGGATAGGACTTGGTGATGAAGCGCTTGTTCAAGGCGTATTTCTGGTAGTTCTTTGCCAAAAAGTCCTTCTCAAATTCCGCCAGCTTGGCCGGATCATTCCGGTACTTGGCCAGGCCCGCGGCCAGTTCCGCGTTCTCCTTGGAGATGTCGGCATCGTGGCTCTTGGCCCAGTAGATCTCGTATTCATACCGCTGCACGGCCGGGGTAACCTTGTAGGTCACGGCAAAAGCCGCGAACAAGACCGCCATCACGGCCACCGGCTTCCAAGAGAAGCTTTCGTTCTTGGTCAAAAAAATATGAAACAGCCAACCCAGCAGGCTCAAGACCATGCTGGCCAGGAGCCCATACAAGGCCACCTTGGTCCCGACTTCCAGCATGGCCAGGAAGTGGACCACGGCCAAAAGGCAGTTCTGCCACTTGAAGCGGGCCAAAAGCAGGTAAAAGACCAGCGGTGCCAGCATCAGCAAGATGGCGCTCAAAGTGTTGGTGAAGTAGAAGAAGCCCTTGGAGGCTGAATGGGAGTAGCCGTACAAGGGTCCCATGAACCAGGTGAAGATATTGCCGGAGATCACCCCGTGCTCATATGACTTCAAGGACACCACGAAGAGGTTGGACAAGACGATGATGCCCGAGAAGGTCAGGCTGACCCAGTAGCAGACCTTGAGGAACAGCTCTTTGGAGATTTCCAGTCCCTGGGTCAGGTAGATCAGGATCAGGGGCATGGCCATTCTGAAAAGGTAGAAAATTTCCCCGAACAGGGAGTAGCCATAGCCTGACGGGTTGATGCTCTTAAAAGTCTTGGCGTGCCACAGGTGCAACAGGCAGTAAACAGTCAAGACGGCCAGGTAGGCCCAGAGCCAGTACTGGCGCTTCAAGCGGCTTCGGTGGTCCGCATTAGCCAGGTAAAGGCCCAGCAAGGCCAGGACCCCAATGATCCGCAGGATGGTCGGGATGGTAAAGGGCAAAGCCGTGGCCAGGCGTCCCTCGTAGAAGAAGTCGAAATCCAGGAAGGGCTGGATGAGGACGAAGCCGCAGAGGAGCTTGCGTGCTTTTTCGTTCATTGATTTTCCTCGCTTTCTATTGCTTAATCATCTTAACACAAGTTGCGGCAGGCAAGAAAAAAGGGTCAGCTCCTTAGAGCTGACCCGTAACTGGCTTATTTGCCGGTCTTCTTGCCTTTGGCCTTCTTGGCCTTGGCTTCTTTCTCATCCTTGTCTGCCGCCTTCATGGTTGGGGCAATCTTTTCCACGGTCACGTTGTTGGTGGACAGGGCCTTGGCCTTCTTGGCTGACTTGGCCGGCTTCATGTTCTTGAAGTTGACGACCAGCTTGTAGTTCAAGTCGCTGACGGCAGTCGCGTCGACATCGTCAAAAGAGGTGATGGCGAGCAAGGCTGAATTTTCGTAAATCTTTTCCACCGTGCCCTGGAATGGCTTCTTCAATTCTTCTTCTGACTTGGCGGTCACAACCGCACCCAATTCAACATCTGCTTTTTTCATGTCTTGGCCTCACCTTTTTATTTAACTGGTTAAAATTACAACGAAGTTATACTATATTATATGTTCAAAAAATTCAAGTTAGGAGCATCCTCTTTTGCAAAAAATAATTCTGATCGCTGGTCCAAGCGGGGCTGGCAAGACTACCATTTCCGACTATCTCAGCCAGCAGCACCACATCCAGCGGGTGATCACCCACACGACCCGGCCCAAGCGCGCCGGCGAAGTCAACGGGGTCGCCTACTACTTTGAAGACGAGGCCTCCTTCAGCCGCCTCCACCTCTTTGAGTCGGTCAAATACGGCGACTACCATTACGGGTCCAGCCAGGAAGGGCTGCGGAAGGCCTGGGCCAAGGGCGACCTGGTCAGCCTGATCGTTGACATTGAAGGCGCCCGTTCCTACATCAAGGCCCTGGGCCCGCAGGTCTACTTCCTGTACGTGACCAGCCCGGTCGCGGAACTTGCTGAGCGGATGCGGCTTAGAGGGGATGACCCGGCCAAGATCAAGCAGCGCCTGACGGGGCATGAATTGAATGCTCTCCCAAGCGATCTGGCCCCTTACGCCCATATCCTGGTCAATGAAGATTTAACACAGACAAAGCAGGCCCTTGACCGGCTTGTATTGCAATTAAAGGAGCAAAAGTAACATTTCTTAAAGAACGTGTGATTATTTTGACACAGAACTGAAATATTTCCTCTGTATGATATAGGGCATCAAGTTCAATTAAGCAATTAATTCAAGCATACAAGTAAAGGAAGTTATCATTTTGAAGTTCAAGAATTCACTCGTTAAAGCTTTTGCCGCCGTTGCCTTTGCCTTCGCCGGCCTCGTAACTGTTTCAACCGTTTCTGCCAACAACGCCCCGCAAGTGCAAGCTGCTTCCAAGGCAAGCAAGCGCAACAAGGTCGTTGCCCTGGCCAAGAAGGAAGTCGGCAAGCGCTACGTTTACGGCGCCACTGGCCCAAACGCCTTTGACTGCTCCGGCCTGACTTCATTCGTCTACAGCCGCGCCATCGGCAAGAACATTACTCGGTCCACCTTCACCCAAGTAAAGCGGGGCAAGACGGTGCGCGTATCAACTGCCACCCTGCAGAAGGGCGACCTCCTCTTCTGGGGTTCCAAGAACTCACCTTACCACGTTGGGATCTACGTTGGGGGCGGCCAATACGTGCACGCTGCCACCCCAAGCCAAGGCGTGCGCAAGCAGACTCTGAGCGGCTACTTCTGGCCATCAACCGCCAAGCGGATCATCTAGTCCCTTGCTTCAAAATGATATGAATACCTAATTAGCGTCTTGCGGACACTCGTCCGCGGGGCGCTTTTTTTGTCTTTAAAAGACGGCCAAAGCCCGCAATTGCGGGAAAAAGCGGACTGACTTTCGTTTGTGAAAGCAGAAGGGGGCATTTCTTACAAAAGTAATCGAGAACAAAATTATTTTCTAAGAATGTAAGCCAAAGGGGTTGAACCTTAGAAAAGGATTAAATAGAATATGGTCATTGTTAATGAAGGTTAAATATAGTCTAATTTGTAAAGAAGGTATTCACCATGAGAATTGCATGTTACGGCGTCCGCCCTTTGGAAAGAAGTTACTTTAAGAAGTTGAACAAGTACGGCTATGACTTGAAGCTCATTGGCGAATACTTGAACAGGGACAATGCTGCAGAAGCTGCTGACTGTGACGCGGTCTTGGTTCGCGGGAACTGTCTTTGCGACCGGACCAACCTGAAGAAGTTTAAGTCCTATGGGATCAACTGGGTCTTTACCAGGTCGGTTGGCGTTGACCATTACGATTTGAAGGCAGCCAAGGAATTAGGGATTTCGGTTGCCCGCGTTCCTAACTATTCGCCATACGCGGTTGCCAACTTGGCCTTCACTTTGGGCGTAACCCTGTCCCGCCATGTTGGGGAAGCAGTCCACCATGTCCATGAACAGGACTTCGAGATGCACCCGGACTACTTTGCGACTGAATTCAACCGCTTGAAGGTTGGCATCTACGGGGCCGGCAAAATCGGCGCCGTTGAAGGCAAGATGTGGAAGGGCCTTGGCAGCCAGGTCTATGCCTATGACCCTTATCCATCCGACTTTGCCAAGCAATACTGCGAATTCGTCTCTGCAGAAGAACTGCTTGCGACCTGTGACGTCGTGTCCGTGCACGTGCCTTACTTCCCAGGGAAGAATGACGAATTGATCAACGAAGACTTCATCAAGAGCATGAAGCCAGGCGCGGTCTTGATCAACACGGCCAGAGGTGAACTGGCCAACGAAGCCGCTGTCGCGGCGGGCATCAAGTCTGGTCAATTGGGTGGCTACGGTGCCGATGTCGTAACCAGCGAAAAGAAGATCATGGGTCACCAATTTGCCAACCAAGAGCAGGTTCCTGACCATGACGTGCAAGAATTGATGGACCTCTACCCACGCGTCCTGCTGACGCCGCACATGGGCTCCTTTACTGAACCAGCCTTGGAAGACATGATCACCCTGTCCTACAACAACTTCCACAACATGGAAGCCGAAGGCACGGTTGACCAGCGCAACAAGGTTGAATACAAGGCCCCAGCGCCAAAGATCAAGGTCGAAGTCTCCAGCGGCGCTACCGAAAAGGTTGGCGCCTAAGACTGAGTTACAAAAGCATACGATAACAATTTAACAAATAGGCTGGAAGGCTCTCCGCTTGAGAATAGCGGGGAGTCTTCCTTTTTGTTTGCTAGCTTTCGTGCAAAAGTTCTGTAAATGCTAATTCAAAGAATTGCAAACAGTCTGTAAATGGCTTGTAACAAAGATTGGTTAAGATAGATAGCGTACTTAAGGAAAAAATGAATCAAACTAATTATCTAACTTAAAAAATCAAATTCGGGAGTGTAATCGAGAAATGTTGAAGCTGAAGAAAGTATTTGCAAAATTGACCTTGGCCCTGGCCTTAGCCGCTGGCGTGAGCTTCGCGGCCAGCCAGGTGCCAAGTGCCGGCCAGCCAGTCCAGGCTGCCTCAAAGAAGACCAAGCGCAACAAGGTCGTTTCCTTAGCCAAGAAGCAGGTTGGCAAGCGCTACGTCTGGGGCGCGACTGGCCCTTACAGCTTTGACTGCTCCGGCTTGACCTCCTTTGTCTACAGCAAGGCCATCAAGAAGAACATTACTCGGACCACCTACACCCAGGTCAAGAAGGGGAAGACGGTCAAGGTTTCCACCAGGAAGCTGCAAAAGGGCGACCTGCTCTTCTGGGGCTCCAAGCGCTCACCTTACCACGTGGGCATCTACGTTGGGGGCGGCAAGTACGTCCACGCCGCGACCCCCAGCCAGGGCGTGCGCAAGCAGAGCCTGAGCCGCTACTTCTGGCCATCAACTGCCAAGCGGATCATCTAAATCGTGAATTAAGCAAGCCACCGGAAGCGATCTTCCGGTGGCTTATTTAAATAGGAGGGATTTTAACAAGATAGTATTGGCCTTGTAACATTTCTGTAACATTAGTTAATTATGATAGTCATTGTGTAAAAAAGAAAACAAAAAATGAAAGATTGTCATTGAAATGACAAGAAGGTATCTTATAGTGAATTTAAAGCGTACTTTAATCAAATTAACCGCGGCTTGCGCCCTGTTCTTCACCGGCGCGGCCGTTGTCACTCAAAGCCAAGTCAACACCGTTGCTGCTGCCCGCGTCAAGGACGTCAACAAGCAAGTTGTCGTCAACTACGTTGCCGGCTACAGCATCAAGAGCTGGAAGAACTACAAGAAGGGGACCGTCCGCGGCAACGCCACCGCCAACTCTTACAAGCACGGCACGACTTTGAACGTTACCGGCCAAGTAACTTACAAGAAGCAGGTCTGGTACCGGCTGGGCGACCATGAGTGGATTTTGAAACGGTACACTTTGACCACTGACCAATGGGCCAAGAAGGCCAAGGAAGCCGAAAAGGCTGCCAAGAAAGCTGCCAAGAAGGCCGCTAAAGAAAAGAAGCTGTCCAAGAGCAAGAGCCGCAAGGCCGCTAAGGTCGTTGCTTTAGCTGAAAGCGAACTGGGCAAGCCTTACGTTTGGGGAGCTACTGGCCCTTACAGCTTTGACTGCTCTGGCCTGACTTCATACGTTTACAAGCACGCCATCGGCAAGAACATCAGCCGGACGACCTACACCCAAGTCTACCAAGGCAAGCGGGTAGCCGTTTCAAGCGCCACCTTGAAGAAGGGCGACCTGCTCTTCTGGGGTCCGTCAAGCGCGCCTTACCACGTTGGGATCTACGTTGGTGGCGGCAAGTACGTCCACGCCGCTACGCCAAGCCAAGGCGTCATCAAGCAAAGCCTGAGCTACTACTTCTGGCCATCAACCGCTAAGCGGATCATCTAATTCAAAGCCAATTAAGATACCATCGAACGATAAGCGTCAGCGAAAGGCTGGCGCTTTTTGCTTGTGAAAAAAGCCTAAGTTTTAATGACTTGTATCATGCCTGTTACGGAAATGTAATATAAATTCCGTAGAATATTAGCCAGTAATATCAAATAGACGGAGCAAGAATTTCAATATGCATAGCAAACAGCGCAACTTCACTTATCTTTTGAGTTTATTAGCCCTGGCCTGCTTTTTTGCGGTCAAGCCAGGCATGGTCAAGGCGGAGACCAACGATGCCCAGACCGTCCAAGCCGACCCGGTCAAGAAGATTAAGAAGACCTTTGTGGCCTACAACCGCGGCAACAAGCTGAACATCTGGTCCACCTACGGCAAGGGCAAGAAGGTCGTGACCCGCTACAAGTCCGGCCGCAAGTTTACGGCGACTGGCCAGGTCAAGACAAACGGCAAGACCTGGTACCGGATCAGCTCAAAGAAGTGGATCAACGGCGTAAATGCGATTACGACTATCAAGTACAACAAGATCAAGGCGGCTGCCGCCAAGGCTTCCAAGCAAAAGAAGGTGGTGGCCCTGGCTTCCAGCAAATTGGGCAAGCGCTACGTCTGGGGCGCGACTGGCCCTTACTCCTTTGACTGCTCCGGCTTGACCATGTACGTCTACAAGCACGCCTTGGGCGTCAACCTGCCGCACTACTCAGTGTCGCAGCTCTACTACGGCAGGGCGGTTTCCACCAAGAGGCTGCAAAAGGGCGACCTGCTCTTCTTTGGCTCCAAGCGCGCGCCAAGCCACGTGGGCATCTACGTTGGCGGCAACAAGTTCGTCCACGCGTCCAGCCCAACGGTTGGCGTCATCAAGTCAAGGGTCAGCACCCGGCCAGCAAGCGTCTTTTATCCGTCAAGCGCACGCCGGCTGATCTAAGCTAAGCATATTGGTCATGGTCTCATCTTGGATGAGGCCATTTTTTTGCGCTTGTAACAAACTTGTAATACAAAGAAAGCTTGCTAGGAAGCGGCTTGAGCGTTTATTATAAGTATTAATAGCATCAAAATAGTGTAGTAGTCTTGGAGGATAGTTTATGGGCAAGTCAAGCAAGTGGGTCAAGCTTGTCACGGTTTTCGCGGCGTTCTTTGCTTTCGCGGCATTAAAGACGCCAGCAGCATACGCGCAGGTCAAAGGCCGGGTAGCCAGAGTCCAGACGATCAAGAAGACGGCCATTTGGAACAACTACAAGCGCGGCCGCCGGAAGAAGACCAAGAAGTACTTGAAGAAGGGCACGGTCAAGAAGGTTCAGGCCGAAGCCACTGACAGCAAGCACACGGTCTGGATCAAGGTTGGCAGCAAGAAGTGGATTCAAAGCAAGAACACGGTAGTGGTGTCCACGACGACCAAGTCCAAGACGGCCCAAGCCAAGGCAGCTCTGTCAAGCACGCAGATCACCCAGGCGGCTTCCAGCCAGGCTCCAACCGGGTCCAGTTTCCGGCAGGCGGCAGTCGTCAACCTTGCCAAGCAGCAGGTTGGCCACGCCTATGTCTGGGGCGGGGTTGGCCCTTACAGCTTTGACTGCTCCGGTCTGGTGCAATGGGTCTACAAGACAGCCGTTGGCAAGACCGTTTCCAGAACTACCTACACCCAAGTCAACGAAGGTTATGAAGTTCCCGTTTCCGCGGCTGCTTTGCAGCCAGGGGACTTGCTCTTCTGGGGCGACAAGAGCGCGCCATACCACGTAGCGGTTTACGTTGGCAACGGCCAATACGTTTCCGCCGCTGATGAAACCCAGGGGGTCATCTTAGCGACCTTGAGCAGCTACTACTGGCCAGTTACGGCTCGCCGCCTGCTTTAATGGGGGCCCTGCTTGTGGCAGGGCTTTCTTTTTAGTTGCGTCAGGGTCGAGACTTGCTTTATTATAAGAATAGGTATCGTCAAGTCGTTATATAGGGGGAATGTTGGACATGAACAAGTCAAAGTGGATTAAAGTGTCAGCCGCCGCTCTGACTTTCTTAGGCATTTCGGCAACCGGCATGAAGCCTGTCTCACAAACGGTCAACGCCTCATCGAAGCGGATCAAGGTCGTGACCAAGAAGTACGTCACGGTTTGGACCAACTATCAGAATGGCCGCCATGTGGCCACGCACGCCAAGAAGGGCACGGCCTGGATGATTCTGCAGACTGCCAAGGACAGCATGGGCAATGTCTGGTACCGGGTTGGCAAGAACCAGTGGGTCATGGCAAAGTACGTCAAGCAAGCCGTCAAGGCCAAGAAGACCAAGCCGGTCAAGGCTAAGAGCAAGAACAAGAAAGTCAAGCAGACGGTCAAGAAGGCCAAGACCAAGGCGGTCAGCGCGGTGAAGCTGGCGGCGTCTTGGGGTGCCCCGATGGGTTCTCGGGCCAAGGCCAACGCGGTCGTCAGCCTGGCCAAGCAGCAGGTCGGCAAGGCTTACTCCAAGGGGTCAACTGGGCCAAAGTCATTTGACAATACGGGCTTGGTTGCCTATGTCTACAAGAAGGCCGCTGGGGTCAATACCGGCCGGTCAGTCAAGGACCAGAGCAAGCAGGGGATTGCCGTGGACTCAACCAAGAACCTGCAGAAGGGCGACCTGCTCTTCTGGGGCTCAGCCACCAACCCATACAGCGTGGGGATTTACGTTGGCGGCGGCAAGTACGTGGCCGCCACGGGCAGCAAGGATGGCGTCGTGCAGACGACTCTTTCCAGCTACTTCTGGCCAAGCAAGGCTAGACGGGTCCTGTAATTATCGATAGCAAAGCAAATAAATGAGTCTGGGCAAGGCTCTAGGACGCTCATCTAATTTAGATGAGCGTTTTTTGTGTTTGGGCAAGCGAATGTGGGAAAAACGTGGCAGTTGAGGAATTTTAGGCTTCATCGGCTCTCTGCTGTGATTTGAGATACATAAAAAGGCTTCCAGAAGTATTTTCACTTCCAGAAGCCTTTTAAGCCCTTAGCGTATTTCCCAGACTCATTTTCGTGTTTCCCTATTGCTGCACGTATGGCAAGAAGCGGGCCTGGTCCTGGGGGGCGATGTTGGCCACGAGGTGGATGCCGTCTTCTTGGTAGTCCTCCTGCTCCACGTGGGCATGCTCATGCAGGTAGCCCAGCTCCTTGCCCGCCGACAGGGGCAAGAGGAGCTGGAAGGACTGGTAATTGCTGAAGACCCGCTTGGTGATCAAATCAGCCAAAGCCCGGATTGAGGCGGGGTCTTGGGCACTGTAGAGCAGGTCATTGCCTTCAATCTGCGGGTAGCTGCGCTCAGTCAGGTCAGCCTTGTTGTAGGCGGTGATGATTGGAATCCCAGTCACGCCAATTTCTTCCAAGACGCTCATGGTGGTCTTGATCATCTGGTTCATGTTGGGATCAGTTGCGTCGACCACGTTGACCAAGAGGTCAGCGTCCTTGGCTTCCTGCAGGGTGGCCTTGAAGGAGTCGACCAAGTTGTGGGGCAATTTGGAGACGAAGCCGACCGTGTCGGACAGAATAAAGGAGAAGCCCTTGTCCAAGTCGATCCGGCGCACGGAGGTGTCCAGGGTCGCGAAGAGCATGTCTTTGGCGAAAACCTGCTTGTCGCTGTTCTCAACGCCAAAGGCCTGGAGCAGGCCGTTCATGGTCGTGGACTTGCCAGCGTTAGTGTAGCCGACCAGGGCCACCTTAGGCAAGCGGCTTTGGTTGCGGCGGGCTGCTTTGATGTCTTCTTGGCCGGCGATGTCTTTGAGCTCGTGCTTGATGGCAGAGATCTGCTTGCCGATGGTCCGCCGGTTCATTTCCAGCTTGGATTCCCCGGCCCCACGGTTGGCGAAGCCGCCACCAGTTGAGCCGCCGCTGCCGCGCTGCTGGTCCAAGTTGTTCTCAGACGGGTGCAGGCGGGGCAGCTCATACTGCAGGCGCGCCAGCTGGACCTGCAGCTTGGCCTGCTTGGTCCGGGCTCGGCTGGAGAAGATTTCCAAGATCAATTCCGTCCGGTCGACGACGCGCAGCTTGGTCATCTGTTCCAGGTTGCGGATCTGCATTGGCGAAAGTTCATCGTTGATTACTAGTACTTCCGCTCCCAGGCCATGGGCCATGTTCTTGATCAAGTTGACTTTCCCGCTGCCCAGGTAGGTGCTGTTGACGATCGCTTCGGCCCTTTGCACGGACTGGCCGACGACTTCATAATTGTTGGCTTCGGCCAGGTTGGCCAATTCGGTCATGTAGTAGTCAAAGTTGGGATCATTCAAGTTTACCCCGGCTAAGTATGCTTTTATTTTATGTTGCGTATTGTCAATCATAGCGCTCCCCCTTATCATTTACCCTAATTCAGGGTTAAAATCTAAAAATCATGTTACAGATATTGTAGCCTAGATTGCGTTGCATGCAAGCTATCTGGTTCTGCTATAATAGTAGATACAGGTTCATTTAGCAGCAAAAAAACATTATTTAGCAAACGATAATGAAATTATTATTAGATAACAATGGTGTTAGATGGCTGTAAGCGATAACGCATATTGCATGCAAATATGTGAGCACTTATACTGTATTATTATCACTATACAATAGGGACAGTATTGGGAAGATGTCCTTATGATGAGGGAAAAGAAAAATATATAAAGAGGTAATAAGATACCGATGTCGGAAATTGAACAACAAAATGTCGAGCATCGCCATCATCATCACCATCATCACCATCACCACCACAGACGCCACAAGCGTCATGTTGGCCGCTGGATCGCGGGGATTATTGGCGTCCTGCTCTTGGCAGCTTTGATGGTGGCGGGCTATGCCTACAAGAACGCCCGCAACGCCACGACCGCGATGTATACTCCGGTTTCAAAGAACATCAAGAGCAACAAGGGGCGGTCGTCCTCTGACCAAATTCTGGACAAGAAGCAGCCAGTCAACTTGCTGATCTTAGGGACTGACACTGGTGCGGATGGCCGCAGCGTGAAGAAGTATCACGGGCTGACGGACTTGATGATGTTCGTGACGGTCAACCCATCCATGAAGCAGACGAGAGTCACGACGATCGCCCGGGACTCCAAGGTCAACCTGCCTGACTACCCAGAGTATTCACCGATCAAGCTGAACAGTGCCTACTCACTTGGCGGGGTCAAGGAAACCATGAAGACCTTGGACAAGTACTACAGCGTGCCGATTGACGGCTATGTCCTGGTCAACTGGAAGAGCACGATAAAGATCATCACCAAGCTGGGCGGTGTCGATGTAACTTCGCCATTGACCTTCGACAATATGGGCTACTCCTTCAAGAAGGGACAAAGCTACCATATTTCTGGCAAGAAGGCGTTAGCCTTCGTCCAGTTGCGTCACGGCGATCCCCGGCAAGACTACGGCCGGCAAGACCGTGAACGGCGGGTGATGGTAGCTGCCTTGAAGAAGAGCGTTTCCTACAAGAACATCTTGAATGCCGGCTTCATGCAATCCTTGGGCAACAGCGTGCAAACTGACTTGACCTTGAACCAGATGATCAAGCTGGCAGCCAACTACCGAGGCGCGACGTCAACGATCAAGTCTGACTACGCGCAAGGGACCAGCAGCAGCGTCAACAACCAGAAATTTGGCAACATGGAAGTCGAAATCATGACGACCAAGGAAAGACAGCGGATTTCCAACAATATCCGCAAGACTTTAGGAATTAAGACTGTCAACGTTTATAAGGAGGATAACTAGTGAGCGCTGAACAACAGAATAATGAAGAAGTAACCATTGATCTGCGCAGACTCTTCATCTTGATCAAGAAGCACTTGATCAGCATCTTGATCTGGATGATCGGCCTGGGGTTGGTGGCCTATGGGGTTTCAGAATATGTTCTGGTGCCTAAGTATACTGCCAGCACTCAATTGTTGGTTAACCGCAAGTCTACTGACGTTAACCAGGCCTATAACAACCAGCAAGCCGACGTTAATGCGGTTACGACTTATAAGGACATTATTACCAGCCGGGTAATCCTGAAGGGGGCTTCCAAGTATCTGGCCAACCCAGTTACTGTGGTCAGAAAGGCCACCCCAGCCAAGAAGGCCGTTTACAAGACGCAAGACGACGGGACAAAAGTCCTGGTCAAGAAGGCCGTCAAAGCCAAGCCAGCCGTGATCAAGCGCGATGGCAAGAGCTATTCGGTTTCAGCAAGTGAACTGTCACGAGCCGTGTCAGTCACGACCACGACTTCTTCCCAGGTCTTTAGCTTATCAGCTACCGCTGAAACCCCAGAAAAAGCCCAAGCAATCGCCAATGCCGTGGCCAAGGAATTCAAGAAGCAGATTCCATCAATCATGGATGTCAACAACGTGACGATTGTTGCCGAAGCTTCAAAAGGGACTAAGTCTTTCCCAAAGGTGAAGATATTCACTGCGGTTGGAGTTTTGCTCGGCCTAGTGATCAGCTTGCTGATCATTATCATCAAGGACTTGTCAGACACGACGGTACGCAGCGATGACTTTATGGAGAAAGAACTGGGCTTGATCAACTTGGGCGAAGTTGCCAGCATCAAGATGCCAAAGGACTGGACCTTTACGGCAGCTAGCGCTGAAAAGCACAGATTGGGTACCAGAAGACGGGTTTAGGAGGTTAGCATGGGTTTATTTGGAAAGAAGCACTTAGACACTGAAACAATGGAAAACGGGGCCAAGTTGATTACCCTGGCTAACCCGCAAAGCGTTATTTCTGAGCAATTTAGAAATATCCGGACCAACATCAACTTCATGAATGTTGACAAGGAAGTCAAGACGCTTGCCTTTACGTCAGCCATGGCCAGTGCCGGCAAGTCAACGGTCAGTGCCAATGTGGCAATTACCATGGCGCAGGCTGGCAAGAAGACGGTCTTGATTGACGCCGACTTGCGCAGACCAACGTTGCACTCAACTTTCAATACGACTAACAGCAACGGCTTGACGACGCTGTTGACCAGCCGGGGCAAAGACGTTGATGCAGCGAGCGTGATCCGGGAAAGTGGCGTTGAGAATTTGTCAATTCTCACGGCTGGCCCAATTCCCCCTAACCCATCAGAGCTCTTGTCTTCCAAGCATATGCTTGACTTGATTGCAGACTTGAAGCAGAAGTACGACATGGTTATCTTGGACTTGGCTCCAATCTTGGACGCCGCTGAAACCCAGCAGCTGACCAGTGCCTTGGACGGGACGATCCTGGTAGTTCGGCAAGGTTATTCACAAAAGGCCGCGGTTAAGCGGGCTGTAGAATTGTTGAAGCTGACCAAGTCTCCAATTTTAGGCTATGTCATGAATGACGTTGATGCTGATGGCGATGGCGGCTATGGCTATGGCTATGGCTACGGCTATGGCTACGGCTATGGCTACGGAGAAGAAGATACAAAGAAGAAGGGCCTCTTTGGAAGAAAGAAGTAGGCCGATCACTAAAGAAAAATAAAGTACAAGTTTGGATGAGCTATCAGGAGAGGAAAGAATGGAAATGGGCCAAGCATATGTTGATCAAGCCAAAGTCAAAGGTCGACCGATCTATCATGGAATTAAGCGGCTCTTTGATTTTCTGGCTTCCCTAGTTGCGTTGATTTTATTGTTGCCACTCTTTTTGTGGTTAGCGATTAAAATTCGCAGTGAAGATGGTGGTCCGGTCTTTTATTCACAAATCAGAATTGGCAAAAATGAGAAGCCATTTCGGATCTACAAATTCCGTTCAATGGTGGTCAACGCCGATAAAATGAAGAAGGAACTCTTAGATCAAAACGAGGTTGAGGGCGCCATGTTCAAAATGCATGATGATCCGCGGATTACCAAGATTGGCAAGTTCATTCGGGCTCATAGCTTGGATGAACTGCCTCAGCTTTGGAATGTTCTGATTGGGAATATGTCACTGGTGGGACCCCGGCCACCTCTGCCAAATGAAGTAGAACAGTATACTGACTATGACAAGCAGAGACTGTTAGTCAAGCCTGGCTGTAGCGGCCTTTGGCAGGCAACTAGCCGGAATGCGGCAGATTTTGCGGAAATGGTGCAGCTCGATATTGAATACATTAATCGGAGCAGTGTCTTCTTCGATTTGTGGATCATCATCAAGACAATTGGTGTTATTTTCCATCCAAATGGAATGTATGAAGGTTAAGAGTTTGCGAGGATTAATCGCCTCGCTTTTTTGTTAGGAAGCAAACAATGAGTAAGAAGAATATTAAAGTATGTTTGGTTGGATCAAGCGGTGGTCACTTGACGCACTTGTATATGTTGAAACCATTTTGGCAAAACAAGGAACGCTTTTGGGTTACTTTTGATAAAGAAGATGCTAGAAGCAAACTTAAGGGTGAGCGATTCTATCCTTGCTATTACCCAACTAACCGTAATTTGAAGAACTTAATCAAGAATACTTTCTTGGCAATTAAGGTACTTCGTAAAGAGAAGCCTGATCTTATTATTTCTAGTGGGGCAGCTGTTGCGGCGCCATTCTTTTATATCGGAAAAATGATGGGAGCTAAGCTAGTATACATTGAAGTATTTGACCGCTATGATAAACCGACAGTAACCGGAAAGCTTGTCTATCCAATTACTGATAAGTTTATTGTAGAATGGGAAGAAATGAAGCAGGTTTATCCTAAGGCAATTAACTTGGGTAGTATCTTCTAGAGGAACTTATGATATTTGTAACTGTAGGAACACATGAGCAACCATTCAACCGTTTGATTGAGAAGATGGATGAATTGGTTGCTAACGGTGATATCAAGGAAAAAGTTGTTATTCAATATGGTTTCAGTACCTATGATGCCAAGCACTGTGAGATGCACAAGATGATGAGCTTTGATGAGATGCAGCAAACTTTTAAAAATGCGCGTATCATAATTACTCATGGTGGACCATCTAGTTTTGTGGAAGCCCTGCAGTATGGTAAAGTGCCGATTGTAGTACCGCGACAGCTGAAATTTAATGAACACGTTAACAATCACCAAGTTGATTTTACCAAGCTAATTGCTAAAAGAATGAACAACATCATTCCCATTTACGATATTGATGATTTAGCTGCTACAATTGCTAATTATGACAGTATTGTTAAAACGAAAAACAGTGGTGAAAGTAGCAATAATAGGAAATTTAATGAGAATCTAGAAAGAATTGTAGATCAATTGATGTAAGGAGATATTTTTTGATTCCTAAGATTATACATTACTGTTGGTTTGGAAATAGTGAGTTGCCAGATATTGTTAAGGACTGTATTTCATCGTGGAAAAAGTATTGCCCAGAATATGAAATTAAACGATGGGATGAATCAAATTATGACGTAAGTAAAAATGCCTATACTAGAGCAGCTTATAAAAATAAAAAATGGGCATTTTTAACTGATTATGTTCGATTAGACGTCCTATATAATGAGGGTGGGGTCTATATGGATACAGATGTAAAGCTTATACGTTCTTTAGATCCATTGATTGATAAAGGGCCCTTTATGTCGTTCGAGAAGAGAGGAAGGGTTAACACTGGTGTTGGATTTGCTTGTGAAGCAGGAAATCCAATCGTAAAAGAAAATAAGGATTATTACGAAAACAATTTATTTGTCGATGAAAATGGCAATTTCGAACCTGAGATATGCGTCAAAATTACAACAAAGATTTTAATAAAACATGGCTTAAATTATACGGAAAATGTAGTGCAAAAAGTAGATGGCTTAAATGTGTATTCGTCGGATTACTTCTCTCCCAAAAAATTAGGAACTGAAAAAATAACGCTAACTAGCAATACATATGGAATACATTTGTTTGCATCTAGCTGGTATAAAGGGTCAAAGATATCCAGAAAAATGAAGTACCACTTAATTCCTCTTAAGGAATTTATCAAATACAAAATATTGGGCAAAAAGCTTTATGAGTAGATTAAGAATGCTTCATTATTTAATACATATTGAAAAAATGGGTAATAAAGTAAGCAACCAACGTAAGTTGGAAAGAATACATTGTGAGAAATACGATTATCAAACTAAAATATCATGCTAGAAGATGTTTTGGCCTAAAGCATCAATAAAAAATAATCGCCGATTGTAAAATTAAACTGAACACTGTTCCGATCCAGTAAGAAAAATCGTTTTCACTGGATTAGAGCACAAGAAATCCATTTCAACCATCTGGTAGAATATGAATTACCACAAACATTTCTAGAGAGGTTAAAATGGATCATTCATATTCTAACACTAAACCACACCAAAAGGGCAAGCACCTTAAGCTGAACGACCGGACTACAATTCAGGAGCTGCACTCTAAGTGCTACTCTAATCGTGCTATAGCTAGAGAACTTAACTGCTCACCAAGCACGGTCGGATATGAGCTCAAAAGAGGCACAGTATCCGTGTATACCGGCAATGTGAAGCGGTATAAAGCTGTCGAAGGGCAAAGCACTTACGAACTACATAGAAGCGAATGCGGCCGCAAGAGCTTGTTTCTTCGCAGACATAAGTTCATCGACTATGTTTCCCACTGCTTCCATAATCAAGGCTGGTCTCTTGATGCTTGCGTGGGTTATGCTTTGGCCAAGGGAATCTTCCGGAAGGATCAGGTCGTATCAACCAAAACTCTGTATAACTACGTTGACTTGGGCCTAATGGATATCAAGAACGGTGATCTTCCAGAGAAGGTCAAGCGCAATACTAAGACTCGTCGTGACCGTGTAAACAAGCGTATCCTGGGACGAAGCATCGATGAACGTAGTCCTAGAATCGAAATCCGTAAGGACTTTGGTCACTGGGAATGCGATCTGGTTCTTGGACACAAGACTAAGGACGATGATGTGTCGCTTACTCTGTGCGAACGAAAGACGCGTCAGTTCTTCATGATCAAGATTGAGGATAAGACCTCAGCTAGCGTTATGAAGGCATTTGATAAGCTTCGAGAGTACTACGGATCCAAATGGAATCAAATCTTTAAGTCTATCACAACCGACAATGGATCTGAGTTCGCAGATCTATCCGATCTTGAGCAAGTTTCCAAGACTCTTGTGTACTACGCTCACCCTTATACATCCTGTGATAAAGGCAGCGTAGAACGGCACAACGGGCTTATCAGACGCTATATTCCCAAGGGAGACCGTATGGATAAGTACAGTGTGGAAGATATTGCTAAGATCGAGGTATGGTGCAACTCTCTTCCTCGGAAGATCTTAAACTACAAGACTCCAGAAGAGTACTTTGACACCGAACTTGACCGCATTTACCGGCGTAGATAGTCAAAATCTACCAGATGTTATGGTAAGTGTTCAATTTATTCTTGCAATTGGCGAATGAAATAGTTCTTCAATCTTAATGGCATAGTCCATCATCTTGCTCAATTCTTCTTGGGAGTATGGGCACAGGATTTCTTTGGTAATACTGCGATGATGACCATTGAAGACTTCGTCTGTCACCGTTGTTTGATATAGTTGGTACACTTGATCCTCCTTTTTGAATATGTGTTCGGTGTTTATGTATCAATTGTAGAACGAAGCTTATTTGTTTGCAATTATGACGTCTGAAGGAGATCAGGATTTTATCAGTAGTTTTGCGACTAATGCCAAATTTATAGGAGCAGTCAAAATCATGTTAGAATAAGCGATGTGATATAGGTTCTTGTTAGATAAGTAAGGAGTGTGAATGATATGTCCATGACTAACGATATTGAAAGAAGCATAATAGAGGAATTAAAGAAACAAGAAGGGGGAGCGTTTCAGAAGATTTTTAATGATTACCTGTTTTGCAAATATCATCCTGATAATTCCAATACGCTTGGTTCTGAACTTGGCACTAATAAAACTACGACAGGCGTTCCGGATAGCTTTTTCCGTCTTCCAAATGGTAAGTATGTTTTGATCAATTACGGCACAGTTAAGAATAATCCTTTTGGCAAGTTAAGAGATGATATTGTAGATTCGCTTGATCCTAAGAAGACTGACATCCCAAAGAGTAAAATAGACACAATCATTTGTGGAACAGGTGCGTCAAATATACGGCCAGGTCAAGAGGAAGAGCTACATCAGTTAGTGGGTAAGGATATAAAACTGAAAATCATTACAGTGGAGGATTTAGCGAAAGAGTTATGCTTTAAATATCCTTTAATTGCTAAAGATCACTTAGGGATCAACGTAGATACGTTACAGATCTTAAGTATTCCAGACTTTGTTAAGGCGTATGATAATCCTGCGATTGCGGCTCCTTTAAATACTAAGTTTATGTTCCGTGATCTAGAAAAAGCTAAACTAGTTCAGGACATCCAAGAACACAAGGCAACAATTGTTACCGGACCGTCCGGCGTTGGAAAAACTAGATTAGTTTTGCAGGTGTGCAAGCAATTTGAAGAACAAGGCTATAAAGTTCGCTGCATTAAGAATAATGGCCAGTCTTTGAAAGATGACTGGCAAACTCATACGGTTGGTCTAGGTAAATTCTTAATTTTTATCGATGATGCAAACGAGACTACTGACTTAGAGTTTGTTCTTAATCAAATTGCAGCGAATAAATACATGAAGCTTGTCTTGACAGTAAGAGACTATCTAAAAACAGATGTGGTAGAGAAGGTTAGACCTATTTGCGACAAGAATGTCCCAGAGATTACTATCAAGCCAATGTCTGATAATCAAATTGAAGAGATCCTGAAAGAGAGTCTTGGAATAGTTAACAAGGATTACCTAGACAAGATTACGTCAGCAGCTAAAGGCAATGTTAGATTGGCAATGCTAGCTGGAGTGGCTTCTAAAGAACATGGCTATCGGGTTTTATGGAATGAAACCAATATTTATCAGGCATGCTTTGATTCGATTTTTACTAAGCTGAAGTTGGATGAGTCAGACTTGAAGTTGATGTTCTTAGCCTCATTTTTTAAGACCTTGAGCTTTGAATCTGATTTCGTTCAAGACTTATTAAATAAGTTGGAAGTGACCGATCCTGAAGAAAGAGCCAGAAGCTTATGCAGAAAGGAACTTGTTGACTTTTTTCATGATAAGTTAGTCAGGGTCTCAGATCAATCCCTTGGCGATTACCTTCTATATAAGGTCTTGTTTGGCGATTCGCTGGTTAAGCTAGAAGACTTGTTTGCTTGGTGCATCCCTCAAGCACAAGTACAGCTAGTAAGCAGTATTAACACGATTCTTAACCTCTTTTACAATGGTGAAACTTCGACACAAATAAGTAAGGTAATCAAACAGTCATGGAGTAATCTCGAGAAGAAAGATAAACTTCAATTCGTCACTTCGTTTGGTCCGGTAATTCCTGATCGTGCTCTGGCCTATCTATCTCAAGAAATCAAAGAGATGCCAGTTGGTGGCTCTAATCTCAATGGTAAGCTTGTCGTTGATAGTTTAATTAACTTTAAGGATAATCCTGAGTACTTTAAAGCTGCAATTGGTCTTTTGTGCCAATACCTGGATAAGTGTCCTGATCAGCTTGCTGAAGCAAGTCAGGATCTTAAGTCAATTCTCTTTGGTGACTATAGCTTTGCCAATAATTACGTTGTTGAACACAGCTTAATCGAGTCTTTAGAAGGTGAGATGAATGCTGGATTACTGACAGCCAAACAGTTATTTCTTGCAATGGCACCGGCAATCCTAAAATTTCGGGTAAGCAATAGCAGACTGAAGGATACCCGAACTTTGCTGATCAAAACCGGAAACCTGCCGATGGATCGGTCTTTATTAGAGCTAAGGGACGAGATCTGGCATATACTGGGTAAGCTGTATAAAGAACCGAACTTTGATGGTCACGAGAAGATACTGGAAATAGTCAAATCACAGTATTATAGCCAGGCAGATTCCAAAGATGCAGAAACAAGGAAATGGTTTATCCAAGCAGATCTCAAAACAATTCAGGACTGTATTTTTGATAATTCAGGAACCGTTTCAGGATTAGTCGCTCTTAACCACTTGAATGAGCAAGCGGTTAAGAATGGATTGGATCCAATTTCAACAGAACACAAATCAGTAATTGCTAAGCTAGTAACCTTGAATCAAAGGAGGTTAGAACCAAAGAAGCTTGTTGATGAGTGTGGCTCGTTAGAGATCATCAAGGTTTTAGCTAAGTTAGTGGATGAACCGGAAGGTCAGAAACTGAGATGGTCATATATTATGATTCTGCAAGCAATTTTCGCAGATAATCTTGATTCTGAGACTTTGGATACCTATTTTGAACAAGGGATGCCATTTTATGGTAGGGAAACCGGTTTGGCACGAAATCTAGTTAATGAGATATCGGATAAAGAAATTAGGACCTACTTAGGTCAAAGCAATAATCTTGATTTTGTCAGTGACTTGTACCAAGAATGGATTTTGGCGAATCGAAATACTGAAGTGGTCGGTGAATACCAAGATTTTTTGAAGAATAATTGGGATCAGTTAACGATCTCAGCGGGGGCTTTTGAAGCATTTAAGCAATGTTGTTCGCTTAAGCCTGATTTTTTGAATACAGTATATAGTCAGCTGATGGCAAATCCGCAACAGATAGTTTCACTATTTGATACTGTAAATGATGCTGATGGAATTATTGAAATGTTTGCCGGAAATTTAGATAAGTTAAGAAAACTATATTTAGCGGTTGAACATGATAGGTTTCGAAGTACGAGAGACGATTTCTTTGACTATGACTTGAAGCTCTTCTGGAAATTGTATAATGCTGATCAGCAGATTTTATATGATGTCTTGACTGTTGTGAAGGAAGAAGCAAAGAAGAAACAATATGTTATTCCTGACAGCGTAAGCGATGGACTGAGAAAGGTTTTTGACGGCCTGTGGCAAAACGGGGACTGTGATGACATAATTTTTGATTGCTTTAAACAATTGCACGATGATGCGCTTTTTTATCAGGTGGAAAGGCTGATTTTTGAAAGCAATAAATCAAGTCTAGAAAATGTCAAGACGGAATGGCTGATGAAAGAGTCACTAAAGCATCTGGATGATGAGCTAATTAGACCGTTAAGTTATATGGTTGTAGAATATTTCCCTGAGTTTACGCCGGAATATGTTGCCAAGCTGGTGGAGCAGGATTCAGGTTTTAACTTGTCAAGAATCTATGTAACTTCGCCTTTTACAAACGGAGTGGGAAGCATAGTTCCTCCTACTCAGGAAAAGATCGAACAGTTGAAAGCAATTTATAATAAGCTGCCAATTGATTGTTTTACTCAGCGTGTGCATCTCCAAAGGGAAATTGAGTCGTATGAGAAAGAGGTTGAACGAGAGCAGGAGATTGATTTCCGAGAAGGACAATAACTAGGAATAAACAAAATCCCGTTGCCGGTTAGGGCAGCGGGATTTCGTTTAGAACTGTTTGATTTTTTACAAATTACAAGCTGTTGATGTATTCCTTGGCGTTGATGGCAGCGTGGCGACCTGAGTTAACATCGTGGGCGCAGGCGGAGCCACCTAGGGTGATGGTGTAGACGTTGCGGTATTGCATGGTGGAGTCCATCCCTGCTACATAGAGGCCTGGGATTGGCTTGAAGTCAGGAGTGATCGCTTCGAACTTGCGGTTTGAACCAATACCGCCGACGCCGATTAGGTTGGATGGGTCAAGGCGAGCAATGTAATATGGGCCCTTGTCCATGGCTACCAGGCTTTCCTTGTCCTTGGCGAATTCTTCGTCCTTGCCGTTGTGAGCAAACTTGTTGTAGTCGTTAAGCGTCTTGGTCAAGACGTCTTCTGGCAGGTTGAAGTGCTTTGCCAGGTCTTCTAAGCGGTCTTCCTTGTATAGAGAGTTGCCTTCGTTGGTTTCAACGGCTTTTGCCAAGACTTCATCAGCGCCGTCAATGCCAGCAGTGATTTGGTCGTAGATGTCTTGGTTGAAGACTTCGTAGGCTACTTCTACGGCCTGCATAGCCATTCTTTGGTAGAGCAGGTTGTACTTTTTAGCATTTTCATTGATGAAGCGGCGACCATCTTGGTTGACAAAGACGGTTGGACCGCCGGATGGCAGGCTCATGAAGCCGTTGATTGGGTCGATGTAAAGGTGAACGCCTTCGTGCGGCAAGGCCATGATGTAGTTCATCATGAATTCTGGTGATTCCCGTAGCATGTCCTTGGCGCCGGCAGCCATAGCCAGTTTGTAGCCGTCCCCGGTGTTGGATGGCATGGAGCAGTAGTGCAGATTCTTGGTTGACCAGCCTTGCTTTTCAATTAACTCAGCTGAGTGGCCAACGCCGCCGGTGCAGAGCAGGGTGGCCTTGGCGTTGATCTTGATGGTGCCCTGAGGACTTTTGGCATAAACGCCCTTAACTTGGTCGTCTTCGATGATCAAGCTGATGGCACTGGTTGAAGTCATGAAGTTGATGCCAAGCTCGTCGCAGCGCTTTTTCATATATGGAACGTAGCCTTCTGAAGCAAAGCCGCCCTTCCACCAGTGGAAGGTTGGGAAGGCGTTGATCGGGTGGCCTGTTGAGTGTTTGCTGATGAGCTATTGTATCCGCTTAAGCACCTATAAATAGTCAATTTGACTGGTTCTTGATATAATTAGAATAATTGACAGAGTTGGCAGAAGTGAGGTGATTTTGTTGAATAGCAAAGTATTAAAGTCATATTTTGAACAATCTGAATTGTCTCTTGCGTATATGGAAGAGAAGGTTAGCCCTAACTTCTCCAAATTTTTGACAGGAGAGAAGCAGCCTAGCTATCAGCAATTGGTTAAGATCGCCAAGCAATTCGACATCCCTGTGGGACTGCTGCTATTGAATAAGCCGGTAGCAGAACCTGCTGCTAAACTGAAGTTTAGAACAATCAATTCCGAATACCTAGCTAAACAAAGTCCGGAGCTAAGAGATACAATCTTAGAGATGCAAGACAAACAGGACTTTTTGAAGGATGAAATTGATACCAGCCTGGACTTCGTTGGTAAATTTTCGACTAAAAGCAATTACCTCGAAGTTGCAAACTGCATTAAACAAGAATTGAACTTGGGTGCTTCTCCTTATCTTAAGGGCGGGAACTACTTCAACGTTTTAAGAAACAAAGTAGACCAGCTGGGAGTTTTTGTTTTTCTCAACGGCAAGGTAAAGGATAATAGCCATCGAACTTTAAACGTGGACGAATTCCGTGGCTTCGTTTTAGTCGATAAAGAGGCACCGATCATTTTTATTAATCAGCGTGATTCTAAGAATGGGCAAGTTTTTACCTTGATTCATGAATTAACGCACCTGTTTATCGGTGAGAGCGAAATCTTGGGAACGCAATCCATTGAGCGCGACTACGATAAGACTGAGGCTTTTGTAAATAAGGTGACAGCGGAAATCTTGGTTCCGAATAGCGTCTTTAGAGAAATGGTCGAGCAGCAGGGGCAGGATTTAGACGTCCTGGCAAAGTACTTTAGAGTAAGTAAATTTGTGATTGCCAGAAGACTGAAAGATAATCGGTACATTTCTGCGAAGGACTATAACCGTCTTGTTTCTGAGCTTAATCTCGAGCTGACGAAGTATGTCCAGAAGAAGAGCAGTGGCGGAAATTATCATAACAACTTGAAGTATCGAATTGACCGCAACTTCTTTAAGTATGTTGAAGGTGCCTTGAATAACCAGAAGATTTCTTATACGGATGCTTTTAACATTGTTGGTGTTGGGTATAAGGGGTATCAGGCGTTGAGAGAAAGTAGGTAGCAACGTGTATTTGTTGGATACTAATATATACATTTCTTTTTATGAGCGGTATTATCCCAAGAAATACTTCCCTACTTTCTGGGAGAAGTTCATTCCTATTCTGCAAGAGGAAGTGGTAATTCCAGATATTGTCGTTGAAGAGAACCAGCATAACGAGTGGTTTCGTAAAGATTTTTTGAAAACATACTATCATAAAGAGTATTTAAAACACAGTGATTATGCTGAACAATGGCAAGAAGTCTTACAATATATTGCTAGTTGCGGCTTTTATAGCAATAAGGCCTTGATCGGGGAGCGGTCATGGACGCAAGATACTATTGCTGATGGATGGCTGATTGCTATTGCTAAAGCTGAGCAATTGACGATTGTAACCAATGAACTTCCAGCGGTTAATCTAAGTAAAGGTCGGCCAAGCAAGAATCCGAAGATCCCAGATGTTGCTAGAGAATTTGATGTTCCTTGCATTAATATGCTAAATTTCTTTGAGCGGGTTAACTTGAAAGTATAGATTGTAGAAAAGCCTCAAGCTTATGATATGACCCCCGAAATTAGGACACTAATTTCGGGGGTTATTTTCATGACTAAATACACTAAAGAAATCAAACTTGCCATCTACCACGAATGGGTAGACGATCACAGAAGGGGCACCTACCTTAGCCGGAAATATGGGATGGGGCGTAGAGAAATCAAGTATTTGGTGGACTTGATTCAAAAACATGGTGAAGATATTCTGGATCGCCCTCAACAGAAATATACTGTTGATTTCAAGCTTACTGCCATTGATAGAGTCCTGCTAAGAGGTGAAGCACTTAGACAGGTTTCTCTAGACTTAGGACTTACAAATACAGGAATTCTTGCAAATTGGCTTCGCTCTTTTAATGCTAATTTCCCAGGATTTTACAACTCAAACCATACGGCTGACAGATTTTCTGCCAGCCGTATTTCTTTTATGCATGACTTTCCAGAAACGCGAGGATCTCAGCTTTAGTTCGGGTACTTTTATCAATAGCTTTTAGTAATTCCTCCTGCTCCCGGTGCTTCTTGAGCTCATAGAGAGCATCTAGTTTCTGCGATACTTTATCGCAGCGCTCTTTAAGGCGCCGGAGTTGTTCTTCGGTTTGGGAGATCTCGGCTTCAATTGTCTTAATACTCTTCGTTCTCGGCATCTTCATCATCATCTTTCTGTTCTTCTGGCATTGCGGCGTTCTGAATGTCTTTTCCAATCAGTCTTGCCTGCGCCTTGATCCATTCTTCGTCCAGTCCAAAGGCGCCTAGTATTACTTTCTGGGTAGCTGTGACTGCGTGATCAAGCTTATAATTGCCGTTCGGCTGGCGTATCAGCTCAATCTTTTCGAGCTCCTTCAGTGCCGAAGGTACGCTCAGATAGTTAGGCTTGCCTGGCATTTCGGCTTTGCGCTTTCTCAAAAGCGTGTAGATTCTTGCCCGGATTATCAAAGCGATGAACTGAATGAAGATCTTCGCTTCAGCCGCTTGACTGCTTGCGACTCTGAATGAGCGATTGCCAAGGAAGGTCTTATCACTGCCAAACAGCTTCTCTGAGATATCGCGGCTCTTGTAAAGATTCAAGGCTTCAGAGGCCGTCATCTTTTCGGAGGTCACGATCGCGAAATAGCCGCACAGCTGCAGCTCTCGTTCGATGACATCTTCCCGTTCCTCGTAGCCATAGAACTTGTCTTTGTGGTAGGTGAGCTTGAAGTAGTGCTCGTATCGCTTTGGAAGCTTGTATTCTCTGCCTTTTATCTTGTCCATCTCGGCTTCCATTCTGTCCAGATCAGCTTCCAGTCTAGCACGCTCGCTAGCCTGCTTCTTGGCCTTGTAGTAGATGTGGAAATAGCGGTCAGTGTTGTCATCGGCGTACAGCTTGGCTTTAACCGTCATGCCATAAGTCCGGTAAGCCTTGATGGAGCAGGCTCTCTTTGATTCGAATTCGCCCATGTGCTCCATGATCAAGCCGTGTACAAAGGAGGCCCTGCCTTTAACCATCATCACAAAATCATAGTCACACGAGTCCATGAATTGGATGTTAGCCTTACTGAAGTATCCACGATCAAGAATAAAACCTATCTTCTTATAGCCGTAGCCGCGAATCTTCTCCAGCATGTATTTCAGCTGCGAGACATCCACGATACTGCCCGGGTAGCTTTCGTAAAGCAGGGGCTTCTCATTGGTCATGTCGTAAGCAATCGAGTAGTTGATGATTGGCGCGCCAACGTCATTCTTAGGGTGACCGTATTCCGCCATCTCAATATCTCCAGCCTTGCAGTTCTTGTTGGTGGAGTCATAGGAAACGTAGATTTTCTCGTTCTTGTCGTGGGTGGCGTTCCAGCTGTTCAAGAAGTCGACCCTGTCATTGTCATCGATCTCGCGAATGAAGCGCGAGATTGTAGAGTCGCTGTAAATCTTGTTCTGTGGCGTCATCAATGGGTGGTTGTATGCGTAATCCGGGAAGTGCTGTGCTACGTTGCTTTCCGCGATAACAGAGTAAGCGGCGAGATCAAGAAGCAGCCCTTTTCCCCGGTCATCCCAACGCTTCAAATGTTCAGCCAGCTTGTAGTCTTCGATGATTCTTCTGACTACGGAGAAAGCCCCAATGAGGATACAGCTGCTTCTGGATTCGTTGACTGGCTCAGCCGCCGTTCCTTCGGCGGGAATCTCGATATCTGGGAAGAACTTTTCGAAGTTGGGGTTAGGAAACATCATTCCAGGATGATCTGGGTCAGCTTTCCCAATGGTCGTTCTTCTGGCAACGTTGTATTTCTTCTCGGGAAGGTACTCTCTAGCATAAGTGTATTCGATGTAGGTAGTCTTCCCCCGTTTATTTCTGGAAATTTTACCAGTGTTCTTAGGAATATTAACCAGGCAGTTGTAGTACATGATGGCCTCCTTTGCTGAGTATGATATCATACTCAAATTATAACATAGAAAAGCACATCAATGCAAGCAAAGATGTGCGAAAAATACAGTATTTTTGCGGGTTTAAGGCACTTTCTCAGAGGACTTGAGTTTGATTGCTTTGGGAAGTTAGCATTTACACCAAAACAGGGATGCAGTCCAACAACGGATTGCATCCCTGTTCCTTATTTCCTATCTATCGTATTCGTCGCTTGGTCAAGCACCTTCTGTCCATCCATCATTCCGTAGGCGACCATATCGATCACCTCAACCGGGATATCGGTGCCGGTCAGCTTCTTCTGGAAATCATCCAGCATGTAGCGGACTTGCGGCCCAAGCAGGACGCAGTCGATCTGCTACCCCTGCAGTTTTACGTCTGCTTTAGAAGCCGGGCAAGCGAAGATTTCATGGTCCAAGCCTTGTTTGTCAGCAGCATCTTGCATCTTTTTAACCAGAATGCTAGTGCTCATCCCTGCCGCACAGCAAAGCATGATGGTCTTTTTATCCATAATTGTGTCCTCCTAAGATCAATTTTCACTAACTTTAACGTTCTGCTTAGCCAATTCATTCTTTTCCGCTACCTTGAAGAAAGGCAGATAGATGAAAATCCCAATCACGATCAAGAGACATTCAAAAACGATATTGCGCCAGTCCATTGAGCTTATGTAAGCCTGGAAGAAGAATGGAGTAAAGGAAGGATCTACGATATAGCCCATCCCGATCCAGTGCAGATTCTGCGCTACATAAGTCAAGATGACATTAACGATTGGTGCGATCAAGAAGGGAATCCCCAGAATTGGATTGAAGCAGATTGGCGTGCCAAAAAATAATCGGTTCATTGATGCTGCAGAGTCCCGGAATAAAGGACAGGCGGCCCAAAGCTCGGTATTTTTCCACCTTGCTGCGCATCATCAAGATGACCAAAGCCAGTGAGTTGCCGGACCCACCCAAAACAGCGATCCGGAACATTTGCAAGCTCATTACGTGTGTCGTCGCCAGCCTTCGATACGGGAGTGAGGCAAAATAAAAGCCCCCGCAAGAGCGGAGGCCGGTTTGCTACCTAAGCAAGTGTTTAAGCAGTTTTTTCAGGTACTTCGGAGGTACCACGATTAAGATAATGAACCAGTGGTTCATAGGGGAAACACCCCCGTTCACACATCCTAATTTTGAGATTGATGGTCTCGATGTGCGTCTTGATTGTAGCACATTTAAATAGTACAATGTAGACACTAAGATAATGAACCGGAGTTCACATCTGATGTGCAAAAAATGGTATCAGCTGATTACTTGTACCGAACCGGTTGGAGCGCTTAATAGGCGCTCTTTTTTATGTCCAAAGCCCTGCACCCAATTTAGGGATGCGGGGCCTTCTCAATCAAGCTCAGGCCAGTCAACCGCTCTTTCATGAACAAATTTGAAACATGTTTTCCAAACTTGGTTTGTGAGAGGAATTGTATATCAGTTCTAACTTCTAATGCCAATCAAACTGCATGGTAAGATTTCCAGAAATAATCGCGGTCATGGTGCTTGGCAGACTTGCAATGCTGAATCAGCCCTCGATGCAGATAGTGAGACAAAATAAAAGCCCCCGCAAGAGCGGAGGCCAGGTTGCAGTTGTTTCAGGTACTTCGGAAGTACCACTATCACGAATAAGAGGGAGCAACAGCCCCTGTTCACGCATCTTAGTTTTGAGATCGATTAATCTCGATGTACGTCTTGCTTGTAGCACATTCGAATAATACAATATGGGTATCACGAAAAATGAACCGGAGTTCACATCTGGTGTGCAAAAAATGGTATCAGCTGATTACTTGTACCGAACCGGTAAAGGCGCTTAATAGGCGCTCTTTTTTGTGTCCAAAGCCCCGCACCCAATTTAGGGATGCGGGGCTTTCTCAATCAAGCTCAGGCCAGTCAACCGCTCTTTCATGAACAGGTTTGCCTGAATTTGAAACATGTTTTCCAAACTTGGTTTGTAAGAGGAATTGTATATCAGTTCTAACTTCTAATGCCAATCAAACTGCATGGTAAGATTTCCAGAAATAATCGCGGTCATGGTGCTTGGCAGACTGAAATGCTGAACCAGCCCTCGATGCAGATAGTGAGGCAAAATAAAAGCCCCTGCAAGAGCGGAGGCCGGGTTTCAGGTACTTCGGAGGTGCCACTATCACGAATAAGAGGGGGAACCAGCCCCCGTTCACGCATCTTAGTTTTGAGATCGATTAATCTCGATGTACGTCTTGCTTGTAGCACATTCGAATAATACAATATGGGTATCACGAAAAATGAACCGGAGTTCACATCTGATGTGCAAAAAATGGTACCAGCTGATTACTTGTACCAAACCGGTAAGGGCGCTTAATAGGCGCTTTTTTTTTATACCCAAAAGCCCCGCACCCAATTTAGGGATACGGGGCTTTCTGTCGTTACTGCTGATCAAAAATGCGTAAGATCGCATCAATTCGACATCTTTCTGCAGGTTGCCGGTCAGAAATGCTTCAGTTGGGTACTTCTTAAAACATAATTCCCGAAAAGTCCTCAACCGCGCCGATAATTCCCAAAAAAGCCGCTCAGGATGGGCAAATCCTGGGCGGCTTTTGATATGAATCGAGAAAGCAATCTGTTAAGAGTCTAATATGTGTAGGAGTGAAGTTAGTTACGTGCAGTCACTTTGCCCGCGCCTCACCTCCTTTAGTGAGCCACAGCTCTTCATATTCACTGGCAATCAGCGGCCAGCTGTAGGCCTGCTCAATCCGCTGCCTGGCGGCCTGGCCAAATTCTTGCACGGCTTGGCGGCTGAGCCGCTCGGCTTTTTCAATCAAGCGCCGCAGGCTGCCCTTTTCCTTGTCCCAGTAAAGTCCAGCCCGGCGGGCGACTTCTTGGTTGAAGGGGACTTTGTAAAGGAGATTCAATTTGGTGCTGCTCAGGCTTTCAAGCAAGGATGGATTGGTTCCGCCGACTGAATGTCCATGGAGGTAGGCATAGGCGTTTTCTCTGATCTTTTTGAGCAAATCCTGGTCATAGACCGTGCCCACGAACTTGATCCGCCGGTCTTTGGAAAAATTAAGCCTTGCTTCCAGTTGGGCCAGAAACTTGTCATTGGCCGTGGCAATAATCACCAAGTCCTTCTGGCTTTGGCTGGCCATGAACTCGCGGATCATCGTTTCAAAATTGTTTTCAGGCACGAAGCGCCCCACGATCAGGTGGTAGGAAAAAGGCCGCAAACCCTTGGCCTTAAGCCATTCAGTAAAGCGCTGGTCGTCATCGGCCAGCTGGCTGCCGGCCAAATCGCTGCCATAAGCAATGAAGGAAGTCCGTGGCTCGTACTTGCCGTAGGTCTTCAGGATGTAGCGCTCAATCGCGATGGAATCGCAGACGATATGGTCGGCCTGCTTGACCATCAGCCGCTCAGACAATTGCCAGTACTTGCGGATCAGGTAGGGCCACTTGCCCCGGCGCCATTCATGCCCGTCTGGGTTGATAAACAGCTGCCCGCCCAGCTGGCGGATCTGCCTGGCATAGCGCTTTAAAAAGGGACCAACCCGGCAGGCCAGAATGTAAAAAATCGGCTCAGTGATCCCCCGCTCCCGGCAGTAGCGGATGCCGTATTTGAGGGCCGCCAAGTCATAGTAGATGGCTTGCCCGGGTCCCAGCTTTTCTGGCACTGAGATCTTAAAGCAGTTGGCCCCGCGGTAGCTGAAGCTGCCAGAGGCATTGCCGGCCATCGCGCCGTCGCCGTTTTGTTTGCAGGCCACGTGGTACTGGATCTGGCCGTTGCCTTCATGGCAGTCCAAAAGCCGCTTGACGAAAGTTTCGTAGCCGCCATAAGAGCCAAGGCCCTTGGAGCCGATGATAAATACGTGCTGTTGGGTCATATATTCCTCCTTACATGCCATTTGGCTTAAAAAACAGGGCAATCGTCTGCAATATCAGGCCCAGATCGGTCCAGAGGGAGCTGCGGTTGATGTACTTGAGGTCCAGCTGGACCATTTGGTCAAAATCACCCGCGTTCCGGCACTTGACCTGCCACAAGCCAGAGCAGCCCGGCTTGACCAGCAAGCGCTGCCGGTCATAGGCGCTATACTGGGCTGCTTCTTCTGGCAAAGGGGGTCTGGGACCAATCAAGGCCATGTCGCCCTTTAACACGTTGAACAATTGGGGCAATTCATCCAGGCTGTGGCGGCGCAGCCGCTTGCCAACCTTGGTTATCCGCGGGTCGCGCGCCATCTTGAACATGGCGCCGGCGACCTCATTCTGATCAGCCAATTGCTTCTTTAAATCGTCGGCATTGACGACCATGGAGCGGAACTTCCAGAGGCGGAAGGGGACGCCGTCCTTGCCCAGCCTGGTCTGCGAATAAAGGACCGGTCCGCCGTCCTCGCGCTTGATGATTAAGGCCAGATAGGCCAAAAGGGGCGAGAGGGCGACCAGGCCCAGGGCGCTCAAGGTCAAATCGACCGCCCGCCGGCAGCTCCGGTAGACCAAGCGCCCCTTGACTCGCTCGTAGTTGACTTGTTCCATTAATGATCACCTCGCTTAAACAATTCCTGCCAGTCGCCAGCAGTCAAGATGCTGCCGGCAAAGACCAACAGGGCAAAAAAGAGGCTTTTTCCATTGACCAGGTCCCATTGGCCGGAGAAGACGGTGAAAAGGTAGGCCCAGGCAGAAGACGTCACGTTCAAAGCCATAGCCTTGCTGGGACCCAGCTGGTCAATCGCCTTGTAGTAGAAAAGATAAGAGACCGTGGCAAAAGCACTGGCAAAGGCAATGAAGAGCCAGAGCCTTCCTTGGCCCAGCACTGGGTGGAAAAAGATGCCCGCTGGCAGCAGCGCCAACAAGAGGATGCCGCTGACGATGGCCGACGCGGTCTGGCGGATCTGCAAGGCATGGCTGGGCTTGACCCCGCCCTTGAGGCACTTGGCCAAGATGACGGCTTCCAGGCCCCAGCCGCCAGCACACATGATGGCGCTGGCCAGGCCAAAGAGCAGATTGCCCGCGGCCAAGTGGCTGGAGGCGCTGAGCCCGTACACGCCCAGCAGGGTGGCCAGCAGGCATCCCCAGCGCGCGGGCGTCAGCTGCTCGCCCAGGATCAGGTAGGCCAAGACGGCCCCCGCGGCCGGGAAGATGGCACAGGCCACGGCTCCCAGGGCCGGCCCCATGAACTTGACGGCTAAGACGTAGCCGGTCATCCCCACCGGTCCGCCAATGGCCGCAGCCAAGACGATCCACCAGTATTGCCGCTGCCAAGCGCGCCAGGCCCCTTGCCCAGCCAGCAGGAGGCTGGAACAGGAGTCGTGCAGGAAGGCGCAGATGAAGGGGGCCAGGAAGGCCAGCTGCAGATTTTTGGCGAAAAAGGGCAGATTCAGGGCCCCGCTGAGCAGCATGGTCTCAATTGCCCAGGTCAGGCCGGCTAAGATGCCCGCGCGCATGGCCGTGGTCCTTTCTCACAGTCAATAGGGATGGCCCAGGCGGCGGCACTTGATGATCTCGCCCAGCTGGTACAGGTAGCAGAAGATCTGCCCGTCATAGCGAAAGTGAAAGCCAATGGCCTCATTGCCCCGGCCCTTGATGGCCTTGATCCGGTCCAGGCAGCTTTCCGTGGTGCCCAGGCGCTTGGCGCACTTCTTCAAGATCCGCGACCGGCTGTCATTGACATAGCTGTGGTCGAACTGGCGCAAATCGTCCAGGCTGTCGAATTCTTGGATGACGCCAGCCGGGAACTTGGCCAGCCGCATCTTGAGCTGGTCCAGGTTTTCCGCCAGGATCTCCTCCCAGAACTTGGCGTGGGTCTGGGCCTTGGTCCGCTCCTTGCTTAAAATCTCAAAAAAGCGGCGGGCAAAGTCTTCCGTCCAAAAAGCATGCCCTAAGAGGTACCAGGAAGCCCGGGTGCCGATGGTCACCTGCTTGATGAAGCCCGCTTCGTCAAGCTTGACGCCCCATTCGCTGCTTGGTCCGGGGCTGTACTGGGCGGCATAGTAGCTGCCTTGGTCTTCCAGCCCCTGCTTGAAAGGGTTATGGAGAAAGTAGTTGTCGGCGGCACAGATGAAGCTGTTCTTGATCACGTCCCGGGCCAGCCAGATGCTGGCGGCGCTGTTTTGCATGGCGTAGCCGGGATTGTCGATCAAGTCGACGCCCTCCTTTTTGGCCAGGTAGTTCAGCTGCTCCTGCTTGTAGCCGGTCACGAGGTAAATCTGCTTGATGCCGGCTTCTTTCAGCTGCCTGATCTGCCGCTCGATCATGGGCTCGCCCTTGACCTCGATCAGGCCTTTGGGCTTTTCATAGGACAGGGGGGCAAAACGGGCGCCGGCACCGCCGGCTAAAATTACGGCATTGTCTGCTTTAATCATTTGAGTCAGCTCCTTTGCTAGTCGAATTGGTTGATGCGCTTGCTGGCCGCCTTGCTGTAGTCTTTGGCGTAGCGGTACTGGCTTAAGCCATAATCGCCAAACTCCTTGCCGATTCGGCGCATGTACTCGCACCAGTTGGACCAGAGCAGGCCGCAGGCGGCAATATAGCAGTAGATCTTGTTTTTGATGATTTCCGGACAAGGACCTTGGAAGTACTTGTCCAGCAGCTGGTCGACCTCTGTTTGGGAGTAGCCGGCATAGATGGCGAACATGGCCAGGTCTAGATGGGGATCCTGCATGCCGGCATATTCCCAGTCGGTCAGCTGCATTTGCTCGCCCCCTTCTGCTTGATAAAAGAGGCAGTTGTCAAAGACCGGGTCAAGGTGGGTCAGGCACCAGTCTTTGGGCACTAGGCTGATGTAGTTCTGGAGCTCAAAGACTTTTTCCTTGGTCTCTTGATAGTCCGGGTAAATCGAGGGGCAGCCCTGCCAAAGGGCTTCGTAATGGCTGATCTGGCCAAACAGGTCAAAAGCGTGGCCTACCTCAAGCTTGGCGCGGTGCAGCTGGCGAATCTTCTTGAGCCACAGGTCCAGGTCCTTGCCCCGGCGGGGGTCGCAGGGGCGGGCGCCAGGCAAGAAGCGGCTGAGCTTGAAGCCCGTGTCGGGGTCCAAGAACAAAGGGGAGTCGCAGAAGCCGTAGGGCTTGATGGCCTGGTAGACCGCGGCTTCGTGCTCGCGGTTGATCAGCTCCTGGCCTGGTCCCGGCTGGCGGAAGTGGTAGCTCTGCCCCCGGCATTCTAGGCGGAATGACTGGTTGCTCATGCCCCGGCTCAGGGGCACGAACTGCAATTCTTCAGGGTCAGCTTGGAAAAAGATGGCAATCGTCATGACTGCCTGCTGACTTAAGTAGTTTGACATTGGTCACCTTCCTTGTTTCGTGTGTTTTTGTGCTGAAAAATTAGCGTGCTAACAGAATAGCATGGAAAGCTGATAACTTGAAATGATGTCTTTTTATAACAAACAAAATATAATTTATGGATTGCTGAAAACTCAAGCTTTGGGATAGATCTTGTAGTCATGGTGGGGGTAGCGGGCCCAGGCTGGGGGCAGCTCCTGGTAGTCCCCGTAGTATTCTCGCAGGATCGGGCCGGGCTTGGCGGGGATGCGCAGGGAGCAGCCGGCAAAGTCAGCGTACTGGCCGGCCCCGAAGTATTCTTTCTTGAGCAGGTGGACGCCGCCGTCCGGCCAGGCCGGCACGCCGACGTGCTGGCAGCCGTTTTTCGTTTTTGAAAAAATCATCCGCTGGATCTTGCCGTCGACGGCTTGGGCAAACTGGTCGCCAAAGAGGCAGTGGATGGCGCCTTGGTACAAGCGCTGGGCCGCCTTGCTGGCAAAATTCCGGGGCCAGTTGGCCGCGTAGGCATAGTAGGCAATGTTGGCCCACTTGCAGCGGCGGTAGAGCCAGCGGGCGACCGAGTAGGACGCCCCGTTTTCATCTAGGGGGTAGATGTCGGTGAAGACCCCGGCCGCAAACTGCTCGGCGGGATTGGTTGAGACGAATTCGTAGTCCAGGTTGCTGAAGCGGGCCAGGCCGTAAGGGAAGTCGCGGCTGTTTTTCCGGGTGCACAGCTTGTAGGGGGCGGGGCAGTTTTGTTCGCAGTAGCGGATCAATTGCTCATAATCCCGCCGCGGCATCCAGATGTCCGTGTCGTCGTCCCAAGGGATAAAATCCTGGTGGCGGACGGCTCCCAGCAGGGTCCCGTAGGCCAGATAGTAGACCAGGCCCAGTTTCTGGCAGAGTCGGTCAATGGTCAGCAGGTTGTCCAGTTCGATTTCCTGGATCTCGGAAAGGGTTAGTTTGTGCATATAAGCCTCCTTCAAAATTTGGATTTGGGTTGTGGTCAAATAATTTAGCAAGCCAGCCACCCCTTCGTCAAGGCGGAAAATCTTAAGAAATTCTTTCCCGCTCGTGCAAAGCGGCTTGGAAAAAGTGGCCCCTGCCGCTTTGTTCCTATTAGGCCATTTGGACGCAAGGATTAAGATTTTTTCACAAGCATGCGAAAAAATAAGCGCGGAAGTTGAACTGGCGGTCATCTGCCTTGTACAGGCCTGCACTTGTATGCTAATTTATCCCTTACCAAATTTCACATGCAAAGGAGCTGACTATGAAAACACGAAACGCAAATGACAAAAATGCCCGCTACTATTTCAAGCAGCAGGGCGGCTGGAGCCTGGTGCGCCGGTATGCCCGGGCCGGCTGCCTGCCCTTGGCCCTCAACCAGCTGCTGGCTTTAGGAGGGAAGCAGCCGGGTTTGGAGATCCTGCGCCTGAGCACCCAGTACCGGATCCGGGAAAAGCTGCGCCGGCGCTACCGCCAAGAATTGCAGGCCTTAGTGGCCCACCATTCCCCAAATCCTAGCTACGGGCTGAAGGAGGAAGACAAGGGCGTGGACTATGTCTGGTTCTGCTGGCTGCAGGGAATCCACCAGGCGCCGGAAGTAGTGCAAAAGTGCTATGCCTCAGCCCAAAAGGCCTATGAAGGCAGGCGGCAGGTGGTCCTGATTACGGAAAAGAACTACCGCAACTACGTGACTTTTCCCCAGGAAATCCAGGACAAGATCGCGCGCGGCGTGATCGCGGGGGCCCATTTGGCGGACCTGATCCGCTTGGAGCTCTTGATCAACTATGGCGGCATCTGGTCAGACGCGACCGTCTTCTATGCCAGCCGCGACCTGCCGGACTGGCTGTTTAAAAAAGAGCTGTTTGCCTACCAGCTGCTTAAGCCTGGAAGGGACGGGCAGGCCCTGCCAATGTCCAACTGGCTCTTAGTGGCCCCGCGCCTTGACCGCCTGCTGCTGATCACGCGGGACCTGCTTTACAGCTACTGGCGGGATCATGATGACCTGCTGGATTACTACCTGTTCCACGCCTTTTTCCAATTAGCGGTTGAAGCCTGTCCTAAGGACTGGGCCCGGGTAGTGCCAGTGGACAGCAGCGCCCCCCACCAATTGGGCCTTCGCCTGTTTGAACCTTATGATCCGCGGATTTGGGCGGCGATTGCCAGGCAGACGGCAATCCACAAGCTTTCCCACAAATTCCCGGAGGAAGATTTTGCCAAGCCGGCGACTTTTTACCAGCAAGTGGTCGGCCAAATGAAAGGAGCCTGCGATGACTGACGCCAAGCTTGCCTTAGTGCTCTGCTACTTTGGCCCCCTGCCAAATTACGCGGACCTGTTTTTCAATTCTGTCCGGGCAAACCCGGAAATCGACTTTATTCTGGTGACCGACCAGCTGGTCAAGGAGCCCCCGGCCAACCTCAAGATCAAGCAGCTGACCCTGCCGGCTTTGCGGGCCAAGTTCCAGCGGAAGATCAGCTTCCCGATCCGCCTGCACCAGCCCTACAAGATCTGCGACTACCGCCCGGCCTTTGGCTGGCTGCTGGCCGACTGGCTCAAGGATTACCGCTACTGGGGGTATTGTGACTTGGACCAGGTCATGGGGCGGCTGGCGGAATTTGTGCCCGCCTCCTTGCTGGCCAAGTACGACAAGCTCTACCAGAACGGGCATTTGACCATTTTTCGCAATACGGTCACCAACAACCTGCGCTTCATGGCCAGGGGCGGGATGGACTACCGGCAGGTCTTTCAAACGGACGTGGCCTGCGTCTTTGACGAGGTGGCCGGAATCCAGCGCAAGTTCGACCAGCTGGGGATCAGGAGCTATCAAAAGCGGAACTTCGCGGACATCTACTCCTGGCGAGATCAGATGCGGCGGACCAAGTCCTACTTAAAGCGCAAAGACCGCCGCTCACTGAACCATTCCCGCCAGACCTTCTTTTATGAGCGGGGGCGGATCTACCGGGCCTACTATGAGGACGGGCGGATCAAGTATGAGGAGCTGGCCTACCTGCATTTCCCAAAAAGGGCGATGAGCAGGCATTTTTACCAAAGCGACAGCTACTTTATCGGCAAGGACGGCTTTTACGCCAAAGAGCCCGGCTTCAACGTGACCATGGGGGAGATCAAGCGCTATAACGGCTTCAGCCTGCCTGGGGAATTGCGCGTCATGCTGGCGCACTGGCACTTCAAGTGGCGGCGGCGCTGGCGCAAGTACCTGCTGGGCAGGAACTGAGCCATGGTCATCAAGCTGCGCCGGCAGAACCTGGTCACGGTCTACTTGACCCTGCAGCTGGCCGCTTTTGCCGGGCTGGGCCAAGTCCTGCCCCTGGCTGACAGCCAAGACGAGCTTTTGGCCGTCTTCAGCCTGCTGGGAATTGGCTGGGCCCTTGTGACCAAGCGGCTGAGCAAGAAGGAAGAAGCGCTGCTGCTGAAGAGCGGCCTGGCCTTGGGGCTGGTAGAAGCGATCGGACTGGTTTCCGGCCTGACATCTGGCTTGATCAAGGGGATGCCGGTGGCAATTGACGCCTTTAAGCTGGTCAAGCTGCCCCTGGTGGTCTTTTACGTCAGCTGCTGCCTGCGCCCTTGGGAAAAAAGGACGATCGTCAGCAATTTGCGCTGGGCCAGCAAGGCCTTTATCTTAGTGGCCTTTTTGGGCGGCCTGGTCAACTTGGTGGCCGAGGTCGGCCTCAGCTATGACCTGCGCTATGGAATCAGGTCCTACAAGTTCATCTATGAAAACCCGGCTGCCTTAAACGAGGTGCTGCTGGTGTCGCTAGTGGTGATCATGCTGGGGCAGGGGCTTAGACGGCAAAAGGGCGTCAGGCTTTGGCTGCTCCTCTATTTGGCCACGGTAGCCATGACCCTGCGGGCTGGCGGCATCGGGGCCAGCGGGATCCTGCTTTTGGCCTTGCGCTATGAGCGTCAGGCGGTCCGCTTGACCTGGAAAAAGGCCGTCAGCGCGGCCGGCGTGGCTTTTTGCCTGGGCTATCCCCAGGTCAAGGAGTACTTTTTCAGCGAAACGGTCAGGTCGAAATTGCTCCGCCATGCCCTGGTCGTCTTGCGGGAATATTTCCCAGGCGGCAGCGGCTTCGCGACCTATGGGTCGGACCAGGCTTTTAAGCATTATTCGCCCCTTTACGTCCGCTTTGGCTTCAACCATGACTACGCGCTGGCCAGTGAGACCGGCTTTGCCATGAACGACAACTTCTGGCCCATGCTCTTGGCCCAGTTTGGCTTCTTTGGCGCCTTGCTGTACGCGTACTGGCTGGCGCTGCAGCTGCTGGCTTGCCTGAAGAAAGCCGCGCCGGGTTACCCGCGGGCGGCGTGCATAAGCTTGGTGGCCTTTTTCCTGATCAGCTCCCTGGGGAACCCGATTTTTACCAGCGCCTCCGGGGTCTTCCTCGCCGCCGCGCTGGGCCTGTGTGGGTGAATTGTCAGCAATCAATCGAAAGAAGGTGACGCATGGAAAAAGCAAAGAAAAGCAAAGAGAAGTCGCTGCCGCGCAATGCCTTGGCTAGCGGCCTGCAGACGGGAACCCGCTTGCTCTGTGCCTTGGTGACTTATCCCTACCTGGCGCGGATTTTGCGGGTGGAGCAGCTGGGCCAATACGACTTCGCCGCCGCGGTCGTCAGCTGGGCGGCCCTGGTGGCGGGCTTAGGCATCTACGCCTACGCGACCAGGGAAGGAGCGAAGAAGCGCCATGACCCGCAAGCCTTGTCCCGTTTTGCCTCGGAAGTCCTGGTCATCAACCTGGCCGCGACCCTGCTGGCTTATCTGGGCCTGGCGGCGGGACTGCTTTTTTCCAGCAAGCTGCGCGCTTACGCGCCATTGATCTGGACCTTGAGCACCAGCCTGCTGTTTACGACTTTGGGCTGCGAGTGGCTCTATGCCATCCACGAGGAGTATGGCTACCTGGCCATCCGCAACATCGGCTGTCAAGTCCTCTCGCTGGTCTTGCTGCTGACCTTGGTCAAGGATGAGGGCGACCTCTTGCTGTATGCCTGGACGACTGTAGTGGCCAGTGCCGGGGCCAATTTGCTCAACCTGGTCCGCCTGCGCGAATACTGCACTTGGTCTTTGACTTGGCGTTTTTCTTGGGAGCAGCACCTGCCGGCCATTATGGTGCTTTTTGCCAATGCCGTGGTCAACCTGCTTTACGCCAGCGCGGACGTGGCCCAATTGGGCCTGCTGGCCAGCGACTACTATGTTGGCCTCTATTCCGTTGCCAGCAAGGTGACGGCGCTGCTCAAGCAGCTGCTGGGGGCAGTCATCGTGGTCGCCGTGCCGCGCCTGGCCTGCCTTTATGGGCAAAAAGGTGGCGCGTCTTTTCAAAGATTGGCCAGGCAGCTGGCCGACTTGCTGGCGGCGCTGGTTTTGCCGGCGTCCTGTGGCCTGTTTGCCTTAAGCGAGCAGGTGGTCGTTTTAACCGCGGACTTAGATTTCGCGCCGGCCGCGGGGGCCATGAGCCTCCTTGGCCTGGCCCTGGTCTTCTCCCTGTTCTCCTGGTTTTACATGGCCGCCGTCCTGGTTCCGGCCCGGCAGGAAAAAGCTGCCCTGCTGGCCGTCAGCCTGGCTGCCGTGGTCAATGTCGGCTTGAACTGGCTGCTGATCCCAGCTTATCAAGCAACTGGCGCGGCCGCGGCAACGCTGCTGGCCGACATCGCGGCGTGCGCGGCTTGCTGCTGGCTGGCTAAAAAGGAGGCTCGCCTGTTGCCCAGCTGGAAAAAGCTGGCCAGCAGCCTGCTGGGCTGCTTGTACGTGTACCTGGTCTGCCAGCTGCTTTTGGCCAAAGGGTTGGGCCCAGGCGCGACAGTCTTCTGGTCCGTCCTTTGGGCCGCCCCCGGCTACTTCGCGATCCTGCACCTCTGCGGCAACCGCATCTTGGCTGAATTTAAGCACGGACTTAGACAGGAGTAGGGATGAGGCCAGACGGGCGGACAACTTTGCAAAACTGTCCGTTGTAAATATAGCGCTTACACAATAAGATTGGTAATAGATACGAAGGAAAAAATAGCAAGGAGGATTTCCCATGAAAAAGATCATTAATAACCCAAGTGATGTGGTTGAAGAAATGGTAACTGGCTTATCCAGAATGTACCCGCAATACGTTGAACGGATTCCTGGCACGACTGCCTTGGTTAGAAGCGACAAGGAATCGATGAAGGGCAAAGTTGGCTTAGTCAGTGGTGGGGGCAGCGGCCATGAGCCCGCCCACGCCGGTTACGTGGGGGCGGGGATGCTGACGGCTGCCGTTTGCGGTCAAGTCTTTACTTCGCCAACGCCTGACCAAATTTACGAGGCCATCAAGGCCGCTGACCAAGGCAAAGGCGTCTTCTTGATCGTCAAAAACTACTCTGGCGATGTGATGAACTTTGATATGGCCAAAGACTTGGCCGCAATGGATGATATTGAAGTTCGCTCGATCGTGGTTGATGACGACATTGCCGTTGAAAACAGCCTGTATACTCAAGGCCGCCGCGGGGTAGCTGGGACTGTCTTCATGCACAAGATTCTGGGAGCAGCTGCTGATCAGGGCGCCAGTCTGGATGAAATTGAGCAATTGGCAAAAGCAGTTTTGCCACACATTAATACCATTGGGGTAGCCTTGTCAGCTGCTACCGTACCAGAAGTTGGCAAGCCGGGCTTCGTTCTGGCAGATGATGAGATTGAATATGGGGTCGGCATTCACAGCGAACCAGGCTACCGCAGAGAAAAGATCAAGCCATCCAAAGATCTGGCCAACGAACTCCTCAGCAAGATCGATGCCAGCTTGCAACTGACCGCTGACAAGAAATATGCTGTTTTGGTCAACGGGATGGGGGCAACGCCGTTGATGGAGCAATACATCTTCAGCAAAGACGTTCTCGATTGGCTGGATGAAAAGGGCATTAAGCCGGTCTTTACCAAAGCCGGCAACTACATGACCTCCATTGATATGGCAGGGATTTCTCTGACGGTAATGGAAATTGCGGATGACAAGTGGCTGGACTACTTGAACTACCCGGTTAAGACGATTGCTTGGTAAAGGAGATTGATGAAAATGGAACTGACGACAGAATTGTTGAACAAGTGGATGGCAGCTTTTGCTAAAAAGATCGAAGCCAACAAGGCCTACTTAAGCGATTTGGACACGCCAATCGGTGACGGTGACCACGGCAACAACATGGCCAGAGGGATGGTTGCGGTAGAAGATGCTTTGAATGCTAAAAAGCCAGCTGACTTAACCTCAGCCCTGAAGCTGGTGGCCATGTCTCTTATCAGCAAGGTTGGCGGTGCATCGGGTCCTTTGTATGGGACAGCCTTTTTGGAAATGGCGAAATTGAGCGCCAAAGAAACTGATTTAGCCAAGCTGACTGAAGCAGCCCTCTTGGGCATAAAAAAGCGGGGCGGTGCTGAACCGGGCGACAAGACCATGGTTGATGTTTGGTCCGTAGTCGTTCCGGCTTTGGCCAAGGGTGAATTGACAGAAGAGGTGATTCAAAAGGCCGTTGAAAGCACCAAGCCAATGCAAGCCAAGAAGGGCCGGGCTTCGTACTTAGGCGAACGGTCAATTGGCCATCTGGACCCAGGTTCCGTATCTAGCGGCTACTTGTTCAGTGCTCTGCTGGAAGTGGAGGGTTAGCATGACTTACGGAATTTTAGTTGTATCACATGTCCCTGAAATTGCGGCTGGTCTTCCAAAGCTGCTCAAGCAGGCAGCAGCTGACGTGCCAATTACTTTTGCCGGTGGGACTGATGATGGCGATATTGGCACCAGCATGGAAAAGATCAGCCAAGCCATTGCGGAAAATTCAGCGGACGAGATCTTGGCTTTTTACGACCTTGGCAGTGCAAAAATGAATTTGGACATGGCTGGGGAGTTTGCTGACAAGAAGCTGCATGTCTACGATACGGCTTTGATAGAAGGCTCATACGTGGCGGCTTCGCTTTTGCAAGCAGGCGTTGGGCTGGCAGAATTAGAAAGCCAGCTGGCACCTCTGAAAATTAAAGGAGATGACTAATCATGAACGGATTTTTAGGAGAGTTCTTAGGAACGATGATTCTGATTGTCTTTGGCGTTGGCTGCGGGGCTGGGATCAGCTTGAACAAGGCTTATGCTAAAGGCCAAGGCTGGCTCTTTGTTGCTCTGGCCTGGGGGATGGCCGTAACCTTTGGCGTTTACGTGGCAGGTCAATTCGGTTCACAAGGCCACCTTAATCCAGCGGTAACGATTGGTTTTGCCCTTTTTGGCTTTTTCCCTTGGAGTCAGGTATTGCCGTACTTATTAGGCCAATTCTTGGGTGCCTTTGTTGGGGCAGCCTTAGTGATCCTGCACTACTATCCGCACTTCAAAGCCACTAAGGCTGATGAAGGCAACAGCGTAGGGATTTTCGCGACTGGCCCGGCTATCAGCAATCCAGTCTTCAATTTCTTGAGTGAAACGATCGCAACCTTCTTCTTCGTCTTCACTCTGCTCAACTTGGGCAACTTCACCCAAGGCTTGAAGCCACTGGTCGTTGGTCTTTTGATTATGGTTGTGGGTCAGGCTTTGGGGTCAACGACCGGCTTTGCCCTGAATCCAGCCCGGGACTTTTCTCCACGTCTGGCTTACGCAATCTTGCCAGTGCCTAACAAAGGCGGTGCCAACTGGGCCTATGCTTGGGTGCCGGTTTTGGGGCCTATCGCTGGCGGGATCTTGGCCAGCGGCCTGCAGGCCTTGCTTAAATAAAGAGTGAGCCAATGTCAGAATGCTTAAAGCTGCACATCGCGCAAGTGTTTAAGGACGAGGTAGCAAAAGAAGGATTCAGTCACGTCAGCATTGCCAAAGTTATGAAAAAGACTGGCATCAGACGGCAGACTTTTTATTACGTTGAGGGCGAGAAAACTTGGCATTTCAATGCCGAGTTGAATCGCCCTCTTTTTTTGCTTTAGTACGTGAACATTAGTTCGGCATGCGATATAATATAAATAGCTAAAGAACTGCAAATGATGAAAGAAGGTACGACTCATATGGTTAAATACGAATTTAGAAATTATGAGCCAGATATCATCCATGGACGAGGCTACGCATACAACCTCAATTACCACATCGTCTGGTGTACCAAGTATCGCAACCAAGCATTGGCTAATCCGATTATTGTCGATTCACTCAAGGACAAGATCCTGCAGATCTGCCGTGAGAATGAGTATACGGTCAAGGCTCTGGAAATAATGCCAACTCACGTGCATATTCTGCTGTCTGCCAAACCAAAAGAGAGCGTGACAAATATCGTCAAGAAGCTCAAAGGCATTACGGCCAAGTGGCTTTTTGAAAAGTACCCGGAAACGATGAAAGAATACTTCTGGGGGTGGTCACGTCTGATCACCGAGCTATTACGCAGGAAGCATTGGAGTGGCAACCGAAGCCGTCGTCAAGAAATACATTGAGATGCAATGGAATAGACCGTTTCACTAAACGCTAGAAAGGGGGAAGCGACATGGCAATACGCAAGCGCAAGTCAGATCTGCCGGAATATGGAGTAAAAATCAGATTGTACCCGACTCTCGTACAACAAGCCAAACTTAGACAGTTCTTTGGCAATGACCGCTTCCTCTGGAATCAGCTTGTCAGCCTCTATCAGGAACGCTACAAGAACAACAAGAAATCAAAATTGTTAACGGAATTCGATCTTAACAATCTGCTTCCCG
>JAEDAG010000003.1:90441-105827 GCA_017309015.1 Faecalicatena absiana | reverse complement strand
AGTGCAAGAAGTACGGAAAGATCCTCATCAAGGTCAATCCAGCATACACCAGCCGAATCTGCTCAAAATGCGGCAAGGATACGGGCAAGAAGCCACTGTCAGTGCGGGAATGGGACTGCCCATTCTGCAAGGCGCATCATGACCGTGACGTCAATGCATCAATCAATATTTTGCTTAAAGGACTTGCCCAGCTCTGAGAGAGCTGGGCAAGCAAAAAATCGTACCGTCAAGCAGCAGTCAATGCGGCTTGGCGGAATCGTCGGAGGGGGCACTTCCGTGATAAATAGACTGACCTCTGTTTTTGCACTGCTGTTCAGCTTGCTGGACAGAACCAGTAAAAAAGCAGGCTTGACTTCGGTCAAGCCCGCTTGCAAGAATAAGTTGGTCGTTCTCAGAAGCTGTAGGCTGCGCGTGAGCACTAGCCTATAAAGAAACCCCCGACCTTGGTCGGGGGAGCATGTCATACTCTAACTAATTTGAACGGATTGACTGCACGAGGAGGTATTGCTCACATGGCTTGCCGGCTATTTTTTCACCAAGGCAGATACCCAAGTGGCTGAAAATAGGTTAGGATTTTAGTGACTAAGCAAATCGAAGAAGGCAGAAAAATGAGCAAGTACTATACATCAGGCGAATTTGCCAAAAAGGCCCACGTGTCAATCCGGACGATCCGCTACTATGACCAGAAGAACCTGCTGAAGCCCTCGGCCAGAAGCAAAGGCGGGGCCAGACGCTACACCGATGCTGACTTTGCCAAGCTCCAGCAGATCCTGCTCTTGAAGTACCTGGGCTTCTCTTTAAGCGAAATCCGCGAGTTGACCGTGGGGGCCGGGGACCGGCAGCTGCTGCGGGAAAGCCTGCAGATCCAGCGGCGGCTGGTTGAAGAGCGGATGGAAGAGATGAAGGCCGTGACGACGGCGATCGACTCTACCAGCCAGGCCCTGGACCAGGGCAAGGAGGTGGATTGGAGCAAGATGCTCGACCTGATCCACCTGACGACCATGAGCCAGAGCCTTAAGACCCAATACCGGAACGCGACCAACATTTCCGCCAGAATCCGCCTGCACCGGGACTATTCCTTGAACCAGCAGGGCTGGTTCCCTTGGCTGTTTGACCAGGTGAAGCTGTCCTCGGGGATGCGGGTCTTGGAAATTGGCTGCGGCAACGGTGAGCTGTGGGCTGAAAACAAGGACCGCCTGCCAGCAAACATTCAGATCGTTTTGTCAGACATCTCGGAAGGGATGGTCCAGGATGCCCGCAAAAAAATCGGCCAGGACCAGCGCTTCAGCTACCTGACCTTTGACGCCCAGGCAATTCCTTTTGCCGCGGAAACTTTTGACCTGGTCGTGGCCAACCACATGCTTTTTTACTGCAAAGACATCCCCAAGGTCTTGGGCGAAGTCGCCCGGGTCTTGAAGGCGGCGGGAACTTTTGCCTGCAGCACTTACAGCCAGCGGCACATGCACGAGATCACCGATTTGGTCCAGAGCTTCAACTCCGAGATCGTCCTGTCCTCGCATAATCTTTACGAGCTTTTTGGCTTGGACAACGGCCGCCAGATCCTGGCCCCATACTTCAAGCAGATCGCCTGTCGCAAGTATGACGACGCTATTGAGCTTTCAGAAGCCGCGCCTTTAATTTCCTATATCTTGTCCTGTCACGGCAACCAGAACGCGATCCTGCTGGACCACTACCAGGAATTCAAGCAGTCCGTGGAATCCGAGGTCAAAGACGGCTTTCATATCACCAAAGACGCCGGCGTCTTTATTTGCCAAAAATAATCCGGCTTGAAGTTAATATCAGTAGGGCACTCATCTAACTTAGATGAGTGTTTTTGGCTTATTTTTGGAAAAATTCCCAACTGAGCCCACGAGCCTATTTTTGCCACTATTTCAAATTGCTTTATCAAAAATAAGCCACCGGCAATAGCGGCCAAAAAATCTTATCCAGAGGGGTTGAAGGTGACGTTACGTCAGGTTTTATACTAAGAATCAGCTGATAAATAAAAGAAAATGATTGAACTTGGAGGTTCACCTATGAAAATTATCGTAACCGGCGGTGCTGGCTTCATCGGCAGCAACTTTATCTTCTACATGATGAAGAAGCACCCAGACTATAAGATCATCTGCCTGGACAAGCTGACTTACGCGGGCAACCTGTCAACCTTGAAGGATGTTATGGACAAGCCAAACTTCCGCTTCGTCAAGCTGGACATCTGCGACCGCGAAGGCGTCTACAAGCTTTTTGAAGAAGAACATCCAGACGTTGTGGTCAACTTCGCTGCGGAAAGCCACGTTGACCGTTCAATCGAAAACCCGGAAATCTTCCTGCAAACCAACATCATCGGGACCTCAGTCTTGATGGACGCCTGCCGCAAGTACGGCATCAAGCGCTACCACCAAGTCTCAACCGACGAAGTCTACGGCGACCTGCCGCTTGACCGCCCAGACCTCTTCTTCCACGAAGACACGCCGCTGCACACTTCAAGCCCTTACTCATCATCAAAGGCTTCAGCAGACCTTTTGGTTGGTGCCTACGGCAGAACCTACGGCTTGCCAGTAACCATTTCCCGCTGCTCAAACAACTACGGCCCTTACCAATTCCCAGAAAAGCTGATCCCATTGATGATTCAGCGTGCCCTGGCTGACGAAAAGCTGCCAGTTTACGGTGAAGGGCAAAACGTCCGCGACTGGCTGTACGTTGAAGACCACTGCAAGGCCATCGACCTGATCCTGGAAAAGGGCAAGGTTGGCGAAATCTACAACATCGGCGGCCACAACGAAATGCACAACATCGACATCGTCAAGCTGATCTGCGACTACCTGGGCAAGCCATACTCCCTGATCGAACACGTGACCGATCGCAAGGGCCACGACCAACGCTACGCCATCGACCCAAGCAAGATCCACGAAGAACTGGGCTGGCTGCCAGAAACCATGTTCAAGGACGGGATCAAGAAGACCATCCAATGGTACCTGGACCACAAGGAATGGTGGGAAAACATCATTTCCGGCGACTACCAGAACTACTACGAAGAAATGTACGGCAAGAAGCAAGTTTTAGACGAAGACTAAGCTAGGAGGCTTTTTTCCATGAAAGGGATCATTTTAGCAGGCGGTTCCGGTACCCGCCTTTACCCGTTGACTTTGGTTACCAGCAAGCAGCTTTTGCCAGTTTACGACAAGCCAATGATCTACTACCCGCTGTCAACTTTGATGCTGGCCGGGATCAAGGACATCTTGGTCATCTCTACGCCAGCTGATACGCCAAGATTCAAGGAACTCTTGGGCGACGGGTCACAATTCGGCATCAAGCTGACCTACAAGGTGCAGCCAAGTCCAGACGGCTTGGCCCAAGCCTTCACTTTGGGCAAGGACTTCATCAACGGCGAGCCGGTAGCCATGGTCTTAGGCGACAACATCTTCTACGGCGCCGGCTTCACTGAACAATTGAAGCAAGCGGCTGAAGATGCCGAAAAGGGCCACGCGACGGTCTTTGGCTACTACGTCAACGACCCAGAGCGCTTCGGGGTGGTAGAATTTGACCAAGAGGGCAAGGCCGTTTCAATTGAAGAAAAGCCTGCCCAGCCAAAGAGCAACTACGCCGTAACCGGCCTGTACTTCTACCCAGCTGGCGTCAGCGAAAAGGCCGCGCAAGTCAAGCCAAGTGCCCGGGGCGAACTGGAAATCACCTCATTGAACGAAATGTACCTCAATGACGACAACCTGCGGGTCCAATTGCTGGGCCGCGGCTACGCCTGGCTGGACACGGGCACGATGCAAAGCCTGGTCGACGCCTCAAACTTCGTTAAGATGGTTGAAGAGCGGACTGGGGTAAGCATTTCTGCTCCAGAAGAAATTGCCTACGTCAACGGCTGGATTGATGAAGACAAGCTGAGAGAATCAGCTGACCACTATGGCAAGAGCCCTTACGGCAAGCACCTGAAGGCAGTTGCCAACGGCAAGCTGAAGTATTAAGATTAAGATTTTTTCATAGAAAGAAGATTAACGATGGGTCAAATCAAAGTTGAAAAAAATGTCGGCGGGATCGAAGGCTTGGCAGTAATTACGCCAACGGTGCACGGGGATGACCGTGGCTACTTCATGGAAACCTACAACGAAAACGACATGAAAGAAGCTGGCTTTGACATCAAGTTCGTGCAAGACAACCAGTCCAGCTCAACCAAGGGCGTGCTGCGGGGCCTGCACTTCCAAAAGCACTTCCCGCAATGCAAGCTGGTTCGCGCCGTTCGCGGTGACGTTTTTGACGTGGCAGTCGACTTGCGGAGCAACTCCAAGACCTACGGCAAGTGGTACGGGGTTGAACTGACTGCTGAAAACAAGAAGCAATTCCTGATTCCAGAAGGCTTTGCCCACGGCTTCCTGGTCTTGAGCGACGAGGCTGAATTCTGCTACAAGGTCAACGACTTCTGGCACCCAAACGATGAAGGCGGCATGGCCTGGAACGACCCAGAAATCGGCATTGCATGGCCAAAGCTGGTTGGCGAATACCCAGGCTCAGCTGACGCCAGCGGCTACTCCTTGGAAGACGGCACTAAGCTGACTTTGTCTGACAGAGACCAAAAGTGGCTGGGCATCAAGGGCACCTTTAAGTTCTAATTTTTGGAGGAGAAAAATGAAAGTTTTCGTAACTGGCGTCAACGGCCAATTGGGCCATGACGTGATGAACGAACTGGCCAAGCGCGGCTACGAAGGCGTAGGCAGCGACCTGGCTCCAGAATACAGCGGGGTAGCTGATGGCTCAGCCGTAACCACTGCTCCTTACGTTTCCTTGGACATCACCGACGCTGAAGGCGTGGAAAAGGTCATCACTGAGGTAAATCCAGACGTGATCGTCCACTGCGCCGCTTGGACGGCAGTCGACATGGCTGAGGACGACGACAAGGTGGAAGCAGTCCGCAAGGTCAACGTTGGCGGGACCCAAAACATCGCCAACGTGGCCAAGAAGTTGGACGTGCCAATGGTCTACATCTCAACTGACTACGTCTTTGACGGCCAGGGCACGACGCCATGGGACCCGGACTTCAAGGGCTACAAGCCAATGAACGTCTACGGTGAGACCAAGCTGGGCGGCGAATTGGCCGTTTCAGAAACTCTGGACAAGTACTTCATCGTCCGCATCGCCTGGGTCTTCGGCTTGAACGGGAAGAACTTCATCAAGACCATGCTCAACGTGGGCAAGACCCATGATGAAGTCAAGGTGGTCAACGACCAGATCGGCACGCCAACTTATACTTTTGACCTGGCCCGCCTCTTGGTCGACATGATCGAAACCGACAAGTACGGCTACTACCACGCGACTAACGCGGAATTGCCGGAAACGGCCAGCGGCTTTGACGAAAACGGCACGAAGACCGGCTACATCAGCTGGTACGACTTCACCAAGGAAATCTACCGTCAAGCCGGCTACAAGACCAAGGTGACCCCGGTTACCACGGCCGAATACGGCCTGTCCAAGGCAGTGCGGCCATTCAACTCCCGCTTGGACAAGAGCAAGCTGGAAAAGAACGGCTTCAAGCCATTGCCAACTTGGCCAGACGCGGTGCACCGCTACCTGGAAGCCTTGAAGGCAGAAGGCTTCTTTGACTAATTTTAGAAGCTGAAAAAAGCGCTGGAATCATCTGATATAGTCCTACTTAAGTAGACAGTTCAAATATTTAAAATTTGCACTGGATACGGAGGTAGGACTTTTATTATGGGCAGAAAAAGTTCAATAAGTTTTGAGGCGAAGCTAGCGGCGGTTAAGTCGTATTTGGCGGGGAATCACAGTGTTGCACGACTAGCCCTTGAGCTTGGAGTAGGTACATCGACTATCATTAGATGGCTAAACTCATACCGTGCTCAAGGCGAAAACGGACTTAAACCAGCAATTAAGAACAACAGATATTCAAAAGAATTTAAGCTAAAACTGGTTGAACTCTATTTGCTTGGCAAAGGGTCGTATAGAGAATTAGCTTTCAAATATGGTCTCCGTAACGAATCTCAGCTAGTGAATTGGGTTTCAAAGTATAATAGTCATATAGAACTAGAAGACTACATTCCACACCCGGAGGTTCATATGACTAGTAGACGCAAGGCAACACCTGAGGAAAAGAAACAAGTTGTGATCTACTTCCTTGACCATAAACGTAACTACGCCGAAACAGCTGCACATTTTGGCTATAGCTATGGTCAGGTCTATAGTTGGGTTAAGAAATACCTAGCTGGAGGAGGCGATGCCCTACTTGATAGACGTGGGAAACGCAAGCAAGATGAAGAGCTAACGGACCTTGAACGTGCCGAAAGAAAGATTAAGAATCTTGAGGAACGGCTTGAAGCTAGCGAGAAGGAGAACATTCTCTTAAAAAAACTGCAGGATTTGGAAAGGATGATGATGCTAGAGGACCAAAAGCACAAGTAATTTATGCCAAGAAATTACGCAAACAAGCTATTTACCAATTAATTAGAGAACAGCACGAAAAGTACAACTGGCCGATTGATTGGATGTGTCAGAAGCTTGAAATTGCCCGCTCTGCCTACTATAAATGGCTTAACCATAAGCCTTCAAAGCATGAAGTAGAAGACCAATATCTAACAGACCGGATTATCGCAATTGCCAACAGTAATAATAGTCTCTTTGGAGCAGGAAAAATGATGCTAGAGCTGAACAAGACCTTAAGTGAAGGCGAATCGCGCTATGGCCATAATCGTGTTGCCCGGATTATGTGTATTAACGGGATTAGATGCAGTGTAGCGAGATACAACAAGCCTAAACGGCCAAATAAGCCTTCTGGTAACGAGACGGCTGAGAACATCTTAAATCGTGATTTCAATGCCTCAGCTCCAGATGAAAAATGGGGAATCGACATTACTGAAGTAACCGCACCGGGAGTAAGCAAGAAGGCATACCTAGCTACTATGATTGATCTATACGACAAATCCCCTGTCGGCTATGCAATAAGTGACCACAATGACGTTGCCCTTGTTCAAAAGGCAATTGATGCGGCTTTTGAAGCTAATCCTAATGCTCATCCATTAATTCATAGTGATCGTGGTTTCCAATTTACTAGAAAACCATTCAAAGTATATTTGAAAAACCATGGCGCAACGCAATCAATGTCACGTGTAAGCCACTGTATAGATAATGCCCCTGTAGAAGGCTGGCAAGGTCGGATAAAGGACATCCGCAACACTCTATTCCCGCATGTACATAACTATGAGGAATTGGTAGAATCCATCCACAAAGCAATTAAATACTACATTGAAAGCGACCCGCAAAAGCGGTTCGGCGGAAAGACGGCGGGTGAAGTTAGAGCTGAAGCGCTGGCTGGTAAGGTTTATAGCTATCCAATCCCGAAGAATAATCGAATCATCAAATACTGGGCGAAAATTAACGCCAAGAAGCAGAAGGAATGAAAAAACCGATCTGCTTACGCAAAGTGATATGACCCCCGAAATTAGGACACTAATTTCGGGGGTTATTTTCATGACTAAATACACTAAAGAAATCAAACTTGCTATCTACCACGAATGGGTAGACGATCATAGAAGAGGCACCTACCTCAGCCGAAAATATGGGATGGAGCGTGGAGGAATCCAATATTTGGTAGACTTGATCCAAAAGCATGGCGAAGCCATTTTGGATCGCCCTCAACAGAAATATACTGCTGATTTCAAGCTCGCTGCCATTGATAGAGTTCTGCTAGGTGGTGAAGCTCTTAGGCAGGTTTCCTTAGACTTAGGGCTTACGAATCAAGGAATTCTTGCTAATTGGCTTCGCTCTTTCAAAGAAAACGGGTATACTGTCATTACCAAGAAGAAAGGTAGACCACCCAAGAATGCCCAAAAACAAGGACAAACAACGGATCAAAGAGCTGGAAGAGCAGGTAAAGAGGCTTACAGTCGAGCTTGCATACGTAAAAAAATTGGAGGCCTTAATTCAAGAACGGAAGAGCCAAGAAAAGAAGAATTAGCTCGTGCAATCACTGAATTAAGGCAAGAATTGCGGCTTAGCGTTAAGTACATTATCGACGTTATCAATGCCAATCCTGGATTGCCTCATATTTCAAGAAGTAACTACTACTATCAGACTCATAAGCCAGACAAGGATTCTCGTAACCAGAAGCTGATGGATCGAATCAAAGAGATCTATCTTGAACATAGCCGGCGCTATGGGTACCGGAGAATCTGCGGACAACTCCGCCGGGAAGGCTATGAGATCAACCATAAGAAGGTGCAGAGGCTCATGCAAAAGATGGGCTTATTCGCCATCTCAATCCGCAAGAAACGCAAATACAGCAGCTATTATGGCGTTCAAGGCAAGATCAAGCCAGACTTAATCAAACGCAATTTCTACGCAATTATTCCCGACAGACATTGGTTTACCGACGTGACAGAATTCCATCTTAAAGATCAAAAGCTCTACCTCTCTCCAATTATCGATGGTTGTACCCAAGAAATCATCTCCTACAACATTTCTAGACACCCAGACCTTAAGCAAGTGATGACTATGCTAGATGATGCATTTGAGAAGCACCCGGCTCTTAACGGGCTTATTTTCCACTCAGACCGTGGCTGGCAATATCAGCACTATGCATATCAATCCGCTCTGGCTAACAGAGGGATCGATCAGAGTATGTCCAGGCTAGGCAACTCTCTTGACGACGGCCTAATGGAGGGCTTCTTCGGTATTCTTAAGCGGGAGATGTTCTACGGCCAAGAGCATAAATACAAGGACTTAGATGAGCTTGAACAAGCTATTCACAAATATATCGATTACTACAACAACGTAAGAATCAAAACAGGACGAAAAAACATGACCCCGATTGAATATCGGAATCATGTTTTAACAACCTTAACGGCATAATACTAATTTGTCCCAATTTTGGGGGTCACATCAAATCGGTAATTTTTTATTTATTTTCTCTGTCTACTTGACAAGGGCCGTATCAATCCAGCGCTTTTTTTGCGGTTTATTTGTGCCAGAATTTGGTCCAGGTCAAGGGCGGCGGTATCAAGAAAGCCGATGTCGGCTTGCCGTGCGGCCTGCTGGCCGACGCCGACCGCGCAGCTGCCGGCAGCCTTGATGGCGGCGATGCCGGCCGCGGAATCTTCAAAGGCGATGCAGTCTTCAGGCTGGCAGCCGACGCCTTTCGCGGCAGCCAGGAAGATGTCTGGGGCCGACTTGCCGTGGGCAACCTTGCGGGGATCAGCGATCGCATCGAAGAGGTTTTCGTTTACCTAAATTTTGATCAAAATGGCTTTTTTGCGAGAAAAGTTAGAAGATCTCAATAACCTTTTTACCAAAACACCGGTTTTGACGAAAAAGGATGCCCAAAAGTGTTAGAATTGGTGCTATAAATTGCCAAAAATAGTGTTTTGAGTAAAAAGGAGCAGTCGATGGTGCACTATCATCCCTTAGAAACCGTTAAATATCAGCATGACTATGATCCTAATTTTTCTTTAGATGCGGAATACCAACAACGGTTGGCTAATGTATCAGCCGTTGTAACCAGCCTTTATCCCTTGCTTAGCTTCAAAAATAGTGACAAACAGACCAAGAAATATCCAATCTTCTTTGTTTATACGCCAAAAATGATCAATTTATGTAATCAATTTATCCTTAATTCTAGAAAAATTGAAAAGGCTAGCATGAAACTGCCGAATGTCGCACTTGGTCAATTTCTGGACTCTCTCCTTCTTGGTGAAATTACCTATACTAACAGTATTGAAGGCATTAAAACAGATGCAGCTGAAATTAGCACGATTATCAGAAGCATAGATGTCCACCCAAAAGGACAGGAAAAACGCCTTTGGTCAACTATTCGGATGTATCAAGAAATTCAAAAGGGTCAGCTTCTCAAAATTGAAAGCTTACAGAATTTCCGTGATATCTACGACGAGTTGCTCAAGGGTGAAATTCCTGCTGAAAAACAGCCAAATGGTCAGCTTTTCCGGGACAAATTGTCGAGTGGCATCCTCACAATCGGTACGGCCACTAAGACTGTGCATGTACCGCCAGTGTCTGAATTAGATATCTCCGAAGCCCTAAGCAGTTTGATCGCCTTTATGAATAAAGATGACTTGCCAGCGGTTTACAAAGCCTTGATAACTCACTTCTTTTTTGAAAACACTCACCCTTTCTTAGATGGCAATGGCCGGATGGGTCGTTATCTTTTGTCAACTTATCTTTCTAGCAAGTATGACCGCTTCACTGGTTTCTCTGTTGCCACTGCGATTCATGCGCAAATTTCTAGCTACTATCGGATCTTTAAAGAAACAGATAAGGCTGAAAATAGAGCAGAGCTGACATTTTTCATTGAAGAAATGCTACAGATCTTGACTGCTCAGCAAGACAAAGTCTTAGAAAACTTGATTACTGCTAAAAACAAGCTGGATCATGTTAAAGAAGTCGTTAGTGCTAAGGCTAAAAGACTCGCTGAAGTTGGTCATAATGAAAAAGCGGTTTACGGCATTATGTTTTACTTGGCTGAATCTAAGCTGTTTACCGGTGATAATCCGTCTTTGGGAATTCAAGACAGGGAGATTGTTAAACTAATCTCTGCTGAAGGCACATCTCAACGGAAGATCAAGCAGGAACTGGATGCTCTTGAAGAGGCTGGTTTCATTAAAAAAATTGCTAGTCGGCCAAAGCAGCACATCCTTGCTTTTGAGCTCAATTAAGCTAAATATCATCTTGGAATATGTTCTCAATTTCCAGGGGGAATTTGTTTACCCAACTGACGCAGATTACTGAAGCTCTTCATTTGGATTCTTGATCTAGATCAAGGACGAAAAGCGGCCGCCTAGACTACAATAGCTTTAAATATGAGGTGACTGAAATGACTAAGGAAAATGAACTGAAAAAGCGTCTGACCCCGATGCAGTATGCGGTGACCCAAAATGCTGCAACTGAGCCAGCCTTTAGCGGAAAGTACGACGATTTTTTTGAAAAAGGCATTTATGTTGACGTGGTCAGCGGCGAGCCGCTGTTTTCATCGTTGGACAAGTATGATTCCGGCTGCGGCTGGCCGGCTTTTACCAAGCCTTTGGCCAAGCTCACCCAGCGCCGGGACCAGTCCTTTGGCATGGAGCGAACTGAGGTCCGCAGCCGCCAGGCTGATTCTCACCTAGGCCACGTTTTTACCGATGGCCCCTTGGATCAAGGCGGCCTGCGCTACTGCATCAATTCCGCGGCCCTTAGGTTTATTCCTTACGACCAGCTGACAGAAGCAGGCTATGGCGAATACCGGAAAATTTTTGAATAAAGCAAAAACTGGTGCAGTCCTATGATAGGATTTCACCAGTTTTTTGGATTTTGAACACAATATAATAATACAAGTACAATAATATTTAGGCTGGCTCTATTGGGGCATTCTTTTGACAACTGCTTGTTTTACAGGAAAATGCCATTGCTGGAGGAGCCGGATATTGACCGGCTGGGGGAGAGATCCGGCAACGGCGGCCAGCGGATCTGCCAGAACCTGGCTAAAATCAAGGCCCCGCGGCCAAAATTGATCATCGACAAGGACAGCACTGAACTGGTCATCGATTTGAATAGTGAAAATAATTAGCGTCACCCGCGTGTTGCAGTGTCTCAGCTTAAAGACAGTGCACCGACGGTGGCGCTTTTTGTTTTTCGGGAGTCTTTTTTGAAAAAATACCTAACTGAGCCCAAACTTGCATACTCCGTTCCCGAAAAGTCCCCAACTAAAAAAAAGTTGTATACAGTTGTATAAGAAAGCAAAAGTTGTATAAGGTTGTATACAGTTGTATAAGCTTGTATAATGGACTTGCATGAGAAAACAAACATTAAGGGAGGGACTGTCATGTACAAGGGTAAAAATCCGTTTACTATTTCTTTTGGACGAAAACCGGTGGAATATATCAATCGTTTGAGTGATAGCAATCGCGTGATTACTACATTTACGCAGCCGCCAGTAACTGATCAAGTATATATATTGATGGGGATCAGAGGCAGCGGCAAAACCGTGCTATTAACTGATATTTGTGAGCGGATTGGCCAAATGAAAAATTGGCTGGTGATCAAGATCAGTCCTTTGGACAACATTCTGAAAGCCTTGTACAGTGACCTGCAAAACAGCCGCTTTTTTAACCCTAGCAACTATGAAGCAAGTTACGGCTTGTCATTGTTGGGGGCTAGCGTCACAGTTAACCACCAGCGGCCAGAACCGAACTTGGTCGATTCCATTGACAAGACGCTGGCGACTTTTCAAAAGCAAGGCATAAAGGTTCTGGTGGCTATTGATGAAGCAACCAACACGCCGCAGATGCAGCAGTTTGCCAGTGCCTTCCAGCTTTTTATCAGCAACGACCGCCCCTTGTATTTTTTGGCAACGGGCTTGTACGATGAAATCATGTCTTTGCAGAATGTAAAAAATCTGACCTTTCTCTACCGGTCGCCTAAGATCGTTTTGGCGCCTTTGAATCAAATGGCAGTGGCCAATGCTTATGCCAGCATTTTTAATCTTGACCAAGAAAGAAGCATCGAAATGGCCCGCTTGACCCGGGGCTATCCGTTTGCTTTCCAGACTTTGGGCTATGTCTGCTGGGAACAGGGCAGCTGCGAGATTAGTGAAGACACTCTGCAAGAATACGATCAATTGCTGGCTGATGCCTCATATGCCAAGCTGTGGAGCGAACTGTCGGATCTGGACCAGGAGGTCCTAAGCGTGATCGCGGAAAACGAAGGGGGAAAGGTGAAAGAGTTCAGAGAGCGGTTAAACATGAATCCGAACCTGTTTAACCAATACCGCCGCCGGCTTAAGAACAAAGGCTTGATCGACACCCGCAAGTACGGGAGCATCTCGTTCACCTTGCCTAGATTCGCGGAATTCGTCCGCTTTGAAACCTATTGACTGCCTTGCTGCAAGCCAACTAGCGGGCAAATAGCCCCCAAAAACTGGGAGATCTGCTAAAATTAAAGTATTGACTGAACTTTTTGGCCCAAATGGGCCTTTCCGCGCCGAAAGCCGCGCATGACTTAGTTTAAGGCAGCGGGAATTTATTTAGGAGCAAAAAATGGCAAATATCGCAATTATAATCGCTGGTGGCGTTGGCAAGAGAATGGGGCAGAAGATCCCCAAGCAATTTATCAACATCAATGACAAGCCTGTTTTGGTGTACACGCTTGAATCTTTCCAAAGACACCCGCAAATTGACGCTATTGAATTGGTCTGCCTGGATGGCTGGCAGAACGTTGCTGAAGCCTACGCTAAGCAATATGGAATTACCAAGCTTAAGTGGATCGTCACTGGCGGGGAGACTGGCCAGGAATCCATTCGCAACGGGGTCTTCAACTTAGAAGGCAAAGCGGCTAAAGATGACATCATTTTGGTTCACGATGGCGTGCGTCCATTGATTGACAATGAAGTTATCTCCGACGTGATTGTCAAGTGCCAGCAATATGGTAATGCCGTAACTTCGATGCCTTACAATGAGCAAATTTTTGTCATTGATGAAAAAGACCCGGCTAAGACCCACCAGTACATTCCACGTGAGACCCTGCGCCGCGTGTCGACGCCGCAGGCTTACAATTTTGACCTGCTTGACAGCAAATACCATGAAGCTTTTGAAAAAAAGATTGGCATTTACGGGTCTTCATACACCAACACGATGATGGTTGATCTGGGCGTTGAACTGCACTTCGCGGCTGGCTCAGACATGAACATTAAGCTGACCACGCCGGAAAACCTCAGCTTCTTCAAGGCTTACCTGAACACCAACCAGTTAGATTAGAGGCTCTGCGATGATTACTGATAATCAAGAATACCTGTCAGAATTAAGAACTTGGTCTAAAAAATATCAAGATTGGAAGGCCTTCAAAGACAGCTCGATCATGGTTGCCGGGGCAACGGGGATGATTGGCAGCTGCTTGATCGATGCAGTGATGCTTTTGAACAAAGAAGCCGATCTGAACTGCCGGATCGTTGCTTTAGGCCGCAATGCGAAGAAGGCCCAGGGCCGCTTTGGCAGCTATTGGGACGACGCGAACTTTACTTTCGCGGAAGGCGACATCAATGCCGGCGTGAACTATGATGGCCACGTTGACTACATTTTGCACGCGGCCAGCAATACCCACCCCTTGGCTTATTCGAAGTTCCCGATCAGCACGATCACTACCAACGTGATTGGCACGAACAACTTGCTGAGCTACGCGGCTGAACACGGCGTCAAGCGCGTCTTGTTCATGTCATCCGTTGAAGTGTATGGCGAAAATCGCGGGGACGTCGACAAGTTTAAAGAAGACTACTTGGGCTACCTTGACTGCAACACCTTGCGCGCGGGCTACCCTGAAAGCAAGCGTACCGGTGAAGCCCTCTGCCAGGCTTATATCAAAGAAAAAGGCCTGGATGTGGTAATCGCCCGTCTGTCGCGTTCTTTTGGCCCAACGATGCTTAAATCGGATTCTAAGGCCTTGTCCCAGTTCATCAAGAAGGGGATTGCCAAAGAGGACATCGTGCTCAAGAGCGCCGGGACGCAGCAGTACTCATACATCTATTCCGTTGATGCCGTAGCGGCGATCTTTTTTACGTTGGTTCATGGCAAATGCGGTGAAGCCTATAACGTTGCCGGCAGCAAGTGCGATACCACGTTGAAGAACTTGGCGGAAACCATCGCGGACGCGGTCGGCACGAAGGTCGTCTTCGAGCTGCCTGATGCCGAAGAAGCCTCTGGCTATTCAACCGCGACGAAGGCCTTGCTGGATATTGATAAAATCAGCCAGCTGGGCTTTGTGGCGGACACGGAATTGCGCGATGCCTTAAAGGCGACGATGCGCATTTTGAAAGAAGAACAATAAAGAATCTGGGAAAAGCTTCTAGAAGTGGAAAACTTCTGGAAGCTTTTTTATGACATTGAGTTTTTCCCAGACTCTTCAAAGAAATCCAGCGTGCGATTGATTTTTGAAAAATATCTAAGCGGGCACGGAAATTTATTTTAAGTCTATTTAAATACTAGGTGTATTTTTTTGAAAAAATGACAATTTTGAAAAATATGCGTTATAATACGTGGCAAATAGTTGTTTTATCAGGAAAGGAAAAAATATCATGAAGAACCGTTTAGTTAAGAACTTAAGTAAAGCTACTGTTGCTGTTGCCCTGCTTGCAGGTGCTGGTGCCGTTGCCAACCCAGGCACGTCACTGACTGTTCACGCTGCTAAGAAGGCAGCTGCTAAGACCAACAAGAAGGCAGCAGCAAAGACATCGACAACAAAGACCACTAAGAAGGCCGCTAAGTCAACCAAGGAAGCAGCTAAGACTTCAGCAAAGACCACTAAGAAGGCCGCTAAGTCAACCAAGGAAGCAGCTAAGACTTCAGCAAAGACCACTAAGAAGGCCGCTAAGTCAACCAAGGAAGCAGCTAAGA
>JAEDAG010000003.1:0-89416 GCA_017309015.1 Faecalicatena absiana | reverse complement strand
GTCCCTAACTAAGTCAAAAATTACGAAATTTATCCCCGCAAGGTCCCTAACTAAGTCAAAAATTACGAAATTTATCCCCGCAAAGTCCTCAACTAAGTCGAAAATTACGAAATTTATCCCCGCAAAGTCCTCAACTAAGTAAATAATCTCAGAATTTATCCCCAAAGGGTTTCCAACTGTGGCAAAAATTATAGAGGTTGCTGTGGTTCAGTAAAAAGTGGGGCTCGAATTTTTGAAAAGGCGCTTGGTTCAGTAAAAAGCGGGGCTCGAATTTTTGAAAAGGCGCTTGGTTCAGTAAAAAGTGGGGTTCGAATTTTTGTAAAAGTGCTTGGTTCAGTAAAAAGCGGGGCTCGAATTTTTGAAAAGGCGCTTGGTTCAGTAAAAAATGGGGCTCGAATTTTTGAAAAGGCGCTTGGTTCAGTAAAAAGTGGGGCTCGAATTTTTGAAAAGGCGTTTGGTTCAGTAAAAAGCGGGGCTCGAATTTTTGAAAAGGCGCTTGGTTCAGTAAAAAGCGGGGCTCGAATTTTTGAAAAGGCGCTTGGTTCAGTAAAAAATGGGGATTAAAACAGTGATTGTACCCATAAATACCGTATCCAAGCGCAATTCATCCCCGCAATTACCGCAGCCACGTCCAAAACGCGCAAATTCATCCCCGTTTTTACCGCAGCCAAGCGCGAATCAGCCAAACTCGTCCCCGCAATTACCGCAGCCACGTCCAAAACGCGCGAATTCATCCCCGCAATTACCGCAGCCAAGCGCGAATCAGCCAAACTCGTCCCCGTTTTTACCGCAGCCAAGCGCGAATCAGCCAAACTCGTCCCCGCAATTACCGCAGCCACGTCCAAAACGCGCGAATTCATCCCCGCAATTACCGCAGCCACGTTCAAATCACGCAAACTCGTCCCCATAATTACCGCAGCCACGGCCAACCGAACAAAAAACCTGAAGCTCGTGAGCTTCAGGTTTTTGCTAATCTTGGTTGACCTCATCAAACACGTAGTCGTGCAGGTCACGGATGCAGTCTGCCGCTGGCCGGTTGCTTGGCTTGAGGCTGATGATGACGTGGGCCAGGCCCTGCTTGCGCTGCTGCTTCCAGAATTGGGCCAGGGACTTAGCCCCGCCGCGCAGGTAGATCTTGTTGTAAAGCTGACATGGTGCATCTGGATCCTCCAGCAGCTCAACGAAATTCTGGTAGCCAAACGGATGCCAATAGCCGTCCTGGTTCAGGTCCTGCAGTTTAGCCACGATTTGCGCGGTTTCGTCTTCAGCCACGCCGTGCCAGATCCAGGCGTCCGCGTTGTTGGCCAGCCAGTCCAAGTCCTGCCGGCAGCGTCCGATCGCGACCATTGGCAGCTGCTGCTCAAGCTGGGGAATAAAGTCCAAAGTCCCGTTCAGGTTGCTGTAGTACTTGCTGTTGAAGTGCGGCCGCTTTGGGGTCTCCAGCAAGGTTTTGGTCAAGTTCCAGCCCTCTTTGAAGATTTCCTCGCGCTCTTCCCATTTTCTGCCAAAATTCTTATATTCAGACTTCCGGTCTCCGCTGACCATGCCAAGCAGGAAGCGGCCTTGCGACATGATCTCCAAGGTGGCGGCGGCTTGCGCGACATGGATGGGGTTGCGCTCAGGCAGGATCAGACCGGCAGTCCCCAAGGCGATTTCCTTGGTCTGCCCGGTCAAAGCGCCTAAAAGGGCGATCGGATCCTGCCCTTGGCCGACATCTCCAAAGTAAGGGTCATAAAAAGGCACGTCCCGCATCCACAAGGCGGCAAAGCCTGCTTCTTCAGCCAGCTTGGCATTCTTGACCAAGTCGCTGACGTCAGGAATCGGCGTGTCTGGATAGCCCTTAAATGGGGCCATCAGGCCGAAAGTCAGCTTGCCCTTTTGGAAGGCCTTGTTAAAGCCCGCGTGGGCAGCCAAGGCCGGCGGCAACTGGCCGTTGTCCTTATCCCCCTTTGCATCCGCGAACAGCGGCCGGGTGTCTTGTCCTAAAATCCGCAGGTTGGGCATCCGCAGCTTGCTTGCGTCAAATTCTGCCATATTCGTTCCTCTTCTAATTCAAAATAAAGTTCATGTAGATCAAAGCCCCATAGCGCTGGTTGAGCGAGTATTTCAATTCGCTGCAGACGTGGATGACGCGGGCATCCGTGGTCAGGACCGAAAAGTCGTCCTTGAAGCGCTCCCCGTCTTCCGCCTGGGCCAGAAAATCTTTGAGTTCAGTATATACCCGGTCGCGGTCGTGCGGAGCAATTAAGTTGGCAAAAGAGCTGCCATAATAGTCGTAAAAATTAGGCGACGATTCGCAGTTGAAAAGGTCCAAGAGGCTCTTGTTGACGTAGATTGGCTCATCCCCGTCAACTTTGACGACCAAAAGCGGGGTCGGGTCGCCGGCGGCCAAGGCCCGCATCCCCAGTCCCAGCTGGTTGTGCCGCTTGTCTTGGGCCAGGCCAGACTTGTAGCTGGCATAGCTGTTTTTGCCGGCGATCTTGACCTCGTACAGGGCCGCGTCAGCAAAACGGCAGGCTTCTGCGTAATTCTGGGCCTGGCCGGGGAAGTCGGAGTAGCCCATGGAGATGGAGAAGTCGATCGGCTTCTTGTCCACGACCGCGGTCTGCTTGAGCTTGGACATTTTCTCAATCAATGGCTTGCTTTGCTTCATTGACAGGCCAGGCAGGGCAACGACGAACTCGTCCCCGCCGTTTCGGCCGACGATGGCGTGCTCGCCAAAGACCTGTTGCAGGTTCTTGGTCAAATCTACCAGGACCTGGTCGCCGACATGGTGGCCGAAGACGTCGTTGACCGACTTGAAGTCGTCGACGTCCAGCATGATGACGGTTGACTTCTCATTTGGGTGCTGAAGGACGTAGTCCTGCATGTAGCCGTCAAAGCCCTGCCGGTTGTATGCCTGGGTCAGGGGATCGCGCGTGGCTTCTCTTTCCAGAATCCGGGTGCTGATCCGCCGGTTGATCATCCAGAGCACCAATAAGACCAGTAGGACGTCAAGCAGCAGGACGTAGATCAGGACCCAGTGGCTGCGCTTGTATTGCCAGCCGTTCTTAGGAGAGATCAAGAGCCGCCAGTCATTGTTGCTGGAGGTGCTGAAGGAGAGGGAGACTGGGTCATCCAGCTGGCTGCCGGACTTCATGACCAGGACCTTCTTCTTGGTCAATGGGGACGTATTCGAGTAAAGATGGTAGCTGTAGCCAGACAGGCCAATAGTCTTGGCCGTGGCCTTAAAGATGTCCGGCACCTTGATGATAGCGATTGCGAAGCCCCAGAAGGTCGGTTTCCCGTTTTCGGTGAGAAAAATAGGACTGTGGACCGCCATGCCGCTGCCGCCTTGAGCAAGCTTGAAGGGCCCCTGCAGGGTGGTGATATGGTGCTTGATCCCATAGCGGCAGACTGGTCCCCGGTCAGGATCTTTTAAAAGGTCGATCAATCCGGATTCATTGCCCTTGAGGGGGTAAATGTGGGTGACCTTGCCCTTTGGGGCCAGCTGCAAGCTGCCAAGGGCGGTATTTTTGGCTATTAAGTCTTGGGCAACCCGGTCAAAATTGACGATCTTGCCGTCATGGGAGACGATAGTTTCCTTTAAAATGTCGGTTAAGGAAAAAGTATTGTCCAGTTCTTCATTGAGCGTCTGTGAGAAGCCACGGGCGATAAAGGCCGTCTGATCACGTTCGCGAACCATTCTTTGGTGCTGGACGTAGCTGATGATGCCAGCATTCAGAATGAAAAGCAGAAAAAAGGCGGCAAGCAGGAGCAGGAAGTCGCTCTTATTTGCCTTCTTCAAATTTAATTTCTTGCGCATGTGTTATACCTAAGATAGTTGGAGCAAGTCGCGCGCTCCAAAAACAATATGTTCCTTCCATTATAACATGGTGATCGCTTACAATCTGCAACCGAGACTAAAAACTAATTAAAAACCACCATATCGCCGATGAAAGTGCTTTGACCCTGGAGTGCGAGCGGAATTTGCATAAGTAATTTCTTATAGGGATGTAATTGCCTTGCGAAAAGCGGCCAAGTCCCGTACAATACGAGGTGGCCGTAAGCGCTTTAGCTGATTCTTCCATTCTTTCTGAAACTGAGTCAAAGTTAATGTTTTGGATAATCTTTTTGGGGGAGAGCTGCCAAGCGGGCCGAGAGTGTTATAATTGAACACGAGTTAGTACAATTCAGTAGACAAATTCAGGCAATCTTCTGGAGCTTTTTAGCCTAGGGAGATTGCTTTTACATAAGGAATTAACAATTAAGTGAGGTAATAATATGGCGAAAATTGGTGTTTTGGGGGCAGGTACTTGGGGCATGGCTTTGGCCCGGATGCTTAGCAATTCAGGTCATGACGTGACCGTTTGGTCAGCTTTGCCAGCCGAAGTTGACCAGCTCGCGACCACGCGCCGCCAAAAGAACTTGCCAGGCATGGTTATTCCGGACGCGATCAAGTTTACCAAGGAAGTTGCCCAAGCTTGCGAAGACAAGGACATCATCCTTTTTGCCGTTCCTTCCGTTTTCGTCAGATCAACGGCTAAGACGGCAGCGCCGTTCATTCCAGACGGCCAGATCATCGTGGACGTGGCCAAGGGGATTGAGCCAGACACGCTGCTGACCTTGACTGGCGTCATCCAAGACGTTCTGACCAAGGACGGCAAGCACGACAACGTCAAGTACGTGGCTCTGTCAGGCCCAACCCACGCTGAAGAAGTTGCCAAGGACCTGCCAACGACCATCGTTTCAGCTTGTGAAGACAAGGAAACGGCCGAAAAGGTTCAAGACGTCTTCATGAACGACAACATGCGCGTTTACACCAACGCTGACCGCCTGGGTGTTGAGCTCTGCGGGGCGCTGAAGAACGTCATTGCCTTGGCCAGCGGGATTTGCTCCGGCTTGGGCTACGGCGACAACATGCGGGCAGCCTTGATCATCCGCGGGATGGCGGAAATCAAGCGCCTGGGCCTCAAGATGGGCGGCAAGGAAAGCTCATTTGACGGTCTGGCCGGCATGGGCGACTTGATCGTGACCGCCACCAGCAAGGAAAGCCGCAACTACAACGCGGGCTTCTTGATCGGCCAAGGCAAGAGCGCCGAAGAAGCCAAGAAGGAAGTCGGCATGGTGGTTGAAGGGATCAATGCCATCCCAGCTGCCTTGGAACTGTCCAAGAAGTACGAAGTTGAAATGCCAATCGTCTTCGCCGTTGACTCCGTCGTCAACGGTCACGCCGAACCGCGCAAGGTCATCTACCAATTGATGCACCGGGAGAAGAAGTCCGAGATGGTTATCTAACTTTTATGAAGTAAATAAAAATAACTGTATAGTTAAATGAGTCAGGGATGTAAGCCCTGACTCATTTATTTTTTATTTAGTTTACAAAAATGTTACGGATTACTTTTAATAATTATTTCATTTAGTTCAAAAATATGTTAGGCTAAGCCCAGGTGGTGAAATTAGTTATGGAAGATAATATGATTGGCCGCTACTTGAAAGAGTTGCGGAAGAAAAAGGGGCTGAGCCAGCAGGATTTAGCGAATCTGCTTAACGTTTCCAAGCAGACCGTCTCCAATTGGGAAGTTGGTCGCAAGGCTCCGCGGATGAAGGCCGTCAGCAAGATGGCCAAGCTCTTTGACGTCCCAAAGACCAGCATTATGGCTGGATTGCCGGCTGAAACGGTCTTGCAGGCCAACAAGGAGTGGGATAAATATCAGGTGGACAAGGTGATTGAAATCAGCGATGGCAATCTCAAGTTCACCTATAAGGGCCACAAGGTGCCCAAAGAATACATTAGCATGCTCGAAAAGCTTATGCGCTGCGATATCGCGGATGAAGCTAAGAAATTATAAACAGACAAGAAAGAAGCCTCAAACTGCAGTTGAGGCTTCTTTTGTGTTATTGGTGTAATGTAAAAAGGGGATGGCAGGCGGATGATTAGGGTATCAGAAAAATATAGAAAGGAATTGAATTCTTATAAAGTGAGCGATATCCGCGTGCCGATTAATTGTGTTACTACAAAAATGTGTATCAAAAAATGCAATATATAAGAAAAAAGTATATTTGCGAACCGTAGGAAAAGGGGCTGGGGCTACTGACCTCTTGGCCCTTTTCCTAATGACGATCATACACAGAAAGTGCCTGCGGCGCAAGAAATATGCGTTCAATTCCGGATAAATAACGGATAAAATTTTATTGGCAGGGGGTTAGGACGAAAGCGTGACAAAAATATGTTTTTTAAGACTACCACTTTCGATAGAAGAATGAGAGGCATTATTTAAACTATGCCTGGAATAAGCGCTTTCTAGTTACGAAGATTAACTTTCGCTGTAAACAAATATGAAATAATAAGAAGAAAAACTTAAAATAATAAAAAAGCTCTTTAGATACACTAAAAGCGTAGAGACCGTATAATCTTATGTGTAAGGATGAACAGTTCCTTAAAGTAAATCAAAATTGGGTATAAGAAAAGGGACTCCTTTTCCGTATAATTGATTTGAACACTATCAATACGAAAGGAATCCCTTATGACTGATTTTAACAGAGAATGCCTCAATGCGCTATTCGACAAGGAGAAATTTGACAAATTCATGCGGACTCAGCTCGAGGAAGGACTCAATCTGCTCCTGGAAAGCGAATTGACCGCCTTTCTTGGCTATAATCCCTACGATAGAAACGGCTGGAACTCTGGAAACTCCCGGAATGGAAGCTACTTTAGACAGATCAAGACGCAGTTTGGGCCTATCAAGGTTCAAGTTCCCCGGGACAGAAACGGCGAGTTTCACCAACAAACTCTTCCTGCATATGGTCAGCACACCGATGCACTGGAATCCACTGTGATCCAGCTCTATTCGCATGGTGTAACAACCAGAGAGATCTCTGAGCTGATCGAGAAAATGTACGGCAGCTACTATTCTGCAGGCACCGTCTCAAACATCTCAAAGCAGGTAGCCAGTCAAGTTGAAAGCTATCATCAACGGCGCTTGAGCGACAAGTTCTTCTGCGTTTATCTTGACGCTACGTATATTCCTCTGCGTAGAGATACGTACCAGCGCGAGGCGGTTTATATCGCCGTGGGAATTAAGCCTAATGGCAATAAAGAGATCATTGACTATCGGATCGCTCCGGTAGAAAATCTTGAAGTTTGGAGTGAAATGATCACCGACTTCAAAGAACGTGGCCTCGAGCAGGTTGAACTGTTCTTGTCAGATGGCTTTGTGGGCATCAAGGACATGTTAAAGCAGTATTACCCAAAGTCTAAATTCCAACGTTGTCTAATTCACATCATGCGCAACATCAGCCAAAAAGTCCGTGTGACCGATCGTGCTGAGATTCTGAATGCTTTTAAGCAAGTCCATAAGCAAACTAACCAAAAAGAAGTAGAAACTGTTCTGCACGCCTTTTACGAAGCCTATGGATCAAAGTACTCCAGAATGATCAAGGACCTGCGGAAACTCGAAGAAGACATGCTTGTCTTTTACCAGTATCCAAAGCAAATCCGTCCTTCAATCTACTCAACGAACATGATCGAATCGATAAACCGCATGATCAAGCGAAAGACCAATCCTAAATCAGAGTTCCCTAGCGAAGAATCACTGGACAACTTTTTGGGTAGCCAAGTTATCGACTATAACGACCGCAACGCTAATCGAGTTCACAAGGGCTTTGGTCAAGTAGCAGACACCTTGGAATCGTACTTCGATTAAAAAACAGTTAAAGAATCAATTAGCCGGAAAGATTTATTTACACAAAAGAATTGACAGTCTCAAAAAATAAGATAATTATGCTAAAAATGAGTTAAAATAATCTAGTCAAGTGTTATCAATTTATCAAGGGAAAGGTGACTGTATGTCAGAAAAGAAATTTAATACTAAGCTTTCAAGCTTAAGCATCCTGGCATCAGCCTTTACGGCTTCACTGCTTTTAGGAGCAGGCACCGTACATGCTGACACTAATAAAGATGCGAACGCTAATACTACTGTAAGCCAGGCACAAGCGGCAGTTAATGCTGGTACTACTGCTAATGCTGCAACTGCTACTACCAAGGATCAAACTACTACTACTGCAACTGCTACTACCAAGGACCAAGCAGCTACTACTGGTACTACCAATGGTCAAACAGCTACTACTGGTACTACCAATGGCCAAACAGCTACTACTGGTACTACCAAGGATCAAGCAGCTACTACTGCAACTGCCACTACCAAGGACCAAGCAACTACTACTGGTACCACTAAGGACCAAACTACCGCTACTGGTACTACCAATGACCAAACGACTGCTACTACTGGCACTGCCAATAGTCAAATTGGTACGAAGGATCAAACTGGTACGACGGACCACAAGCCGGACTCACCAGGTTCATCAACTGGTAATACTCCAAAAGCGCCAGACAGCGGTGATCAATCAACCGGCGGCAAGACTGATGTGCCAACTGTGCCAGAAAACCCTGAGAGCAGCAAGGCAACCAATGGTGGCCCAGTTACTTCCTTGCCAAAGAAGTATCAAAGCGAAGACATCACTGGCGAAAACATTACCAACAATGCCAAGCTGAATGCATTTTTAGCAACGGATACCACTAAGGCCGGCAAGCTGAATGATACGGCCAAGAAGATCATTGCGGCTGCCCTGCGTGAAGGCAGCAGCGTCACCATGGATCAACTGACTGACAGCGCAATTGATGTCTTGAACAAGGTTGATCTTTTCAACAAGACCATGGATAACCAATACACCTTGAAGGATTATGACTCAATCACCAACAAGGTGGTTACGCGTGACAAGGACACGCAAATGCCTTTGACTAAGGGCGACAAGGTGGTCAACATGCCAGCCTTGGAAAGCGTCAAGGATGCCGAAACTGGCGAGAACGCAACGATGGACATCTGGGACTCATGGCCTGTTCAAGACCCGAAGACCGGTTATGTTCAAAACTGGAATGGCTACCAACTGGTTGTAGCCATGATGGGGATTCCTCACAAGTCAGACAGCCACTTGTACCTGCTTTACAACAAGTATGGCGACAACAACTTTGCCAACTGGAAGGTTGCCGGCTCAATCTTTGGCTACAATATGCCTGTGACCGGTGGCCAATGGTCTGGCTCAGCGATGCTCAATTCTGATGGCTCAGTTCAGCTTTACTATGCTAATGTTTTGTCCCAATTGGGGAGCAATCACCAACGCGTAGCCAGCGCAACCGTTAACTTGGGCTTGGAAAACGGGGTCGTTTCAATCAAGAACGTTGAAAACGACCAAATCCTCTTTGAAGGCGATGGCATTACCTACCAAACCTTTGATCAATGGGCCAGCGGTGCCAACCGTGGCGGTGACAACCCACAAAACCGTGACGGCCACATCTTCCAAGATGATGACGGCAATTACTATGTTGCTTTCGAAACGGCTACTGGCAACAACGGCTCCAATCCTGAAAAATACGAAAACCTTTACCAATGGGGCCGTTACGGTGGCGATGCAAACTACAACTTGAGCGAAATCATCAAGATTGTTGGTGACAGTGACATGACCATGCGCGCGCAGTTGGCTAACAGCGCAATCGGCTTTATGAAGCTGGATATGAGCAATCCTAAGAAGCCAAAGGTCGAAAAGCTTTACAACCCATTGGTACAGACTGTTCTGACCGGTGACGAAATCGAACGTCCTGACCTGATGAAGCTGAACGGCAAGTACTACTTGTTCGTTGATGCCCGGATCAGTCACGCCACTGACACTGATTTGAGCAAGGCCACCGACTCAACGGTTGGCGACAACGTAACGATGCTTGGCTTTGTATCTGACAGCTTGACTGGCAACTTCGTTCCTTTGAACGGCGACGGTCTGGTCCTGGGTGCTTCAACTCCATTTAGTTGGCGGACTGCTACCTACTCATACTATGCGGTTAAGATTAATCCAGACAACATCAAGGGCAACAGCGTCACGGTCAACGGCAAGACTTACACTAAGGATTACTTTGTAAATCACTTCCTGTTGGTCAACCCGTACATGGGCAACCGTGGCGAAGTGGCCGGCAAGGGCAAGAACGCTACTTTAGGGCCAAGCTACTTGGTTGAAGTCAAGGATGACGGCACTACGCAAGTTGTCACAAACTACTTGACGCAGCAAGGCGTTTGGGACTGGAATGAAGGCAGTGCCGCTCCTGAACTGGTCGCTACTTCTTTGAAAGAAGCCCGCATGGATACGGACACCTTTATTGACCGCGTAAACAAGAAAGGCAACTGGTACCTGTACAGAGACAACGCCGAAGGCAAGATCTCACAGCAAACCGGCTGGCAAAAGGTTGGCAACGATACCCAATACTACAGCACCAGCACTGGCGCGCAAGTCTTTGGCGCGCAAACGATCAATAACAAGAAGTACTACTTCGATGCCAACAGCGGTGCCTTGTACTATGGTCAGCACAAGATCAACGACCAATGGTACAACTTCGACAAGACCACTGGTGAAATGCTGACCGGCTTTGTCAACATCCCAAGTCAAGACAAGACGGTTTACTATGCTGCAGATGGTCACATGCTGTATGGCCAGCAAAAGATCAACGGCAAGTGGTATAACTTTGCTCCTTTGAGCGGGAAGATGCTGACGGGCTTCGTTTACATCGCCAGCCAAAAGAAGACGGTTTACTATGCCGCAGATGGCCACATGCTGTATGGCCGTCACAAGATTAACGGCAAGTGGTACCAATTCGATGCCAAGTCAGGCAAGATGCTGACTGGCTTTGTCAAGCTGTCCAAGAAGGTCACCGTCTACTACAACGCAAAGGGTCAAATGCTCGTTGGCGTCCACAAGATCAAGGGCAAGTGGTACCTGTTCGACAAGAAGAGCGGGGCGAAGGTTACCTATGCCAAGGTGGGCAAGTACGTACAAGTCAAGCACAACGCCAGCGTTTACACTGCCAAGGGCAAGAAGAGCAAGGGCGTCTACAAGTCAGGCAAGAAGGTTTACGCACAAGGCTACGCGATCATCAAGAACAAGCTTTACTACAAGATTGCCAAGAACAAGTATGTAGCAGCTGGCAACATTGACGGCGTAAAGCGAACCGTGAAGAAGGCTGGCTATGTTTACACCTACAAGAACAAGAAGCTGAAGAAGCAAAAGGGCCTCGTAAAGAAGGGAACCAAGAAGTATACCTACGGCAGCACGGTTCTGCTTAAGGGGAAGAAGTACTACATTGTTGCTCCATCCAAGTACATGAGTACCAAGAACTTCTAATTTTGCAAATTAGCAACATAATCAAAGAGGATCAACTCAGTTGAGCTGATCCTCTTTTTGTGTGGCGCACGACTTATATACGACTAGTTAAAGAAACTGAATGTCGGATGTGGCTGAGAACGTAAGTTAGTACAATTATCTCGACTTAAAAATAACCAACGTACTCTGCTAAATCAGAATATTCATTGGTTGTTTGGCGTGCGGAAACCTTCGATTTAAATCGAGGGAGGAGCACGCCTTTCTCCTTTCTATAATGCTTTAGCTTTTACTTTCAATAGAAAATACGATACAATCAAACTATTGAAAGGAGGTTAAATAATTGGAAATTTCTCTAACTATTAAAGCTCGCATTTACCCTAGTCAAAGCGAAGCCAAATCGCTTAAGAAAACGATGGAAGCTTACAGACAAGGTTGTAATTATGCGTCGCTGTATGTTTTTAACAACAATTTTGAACTTGGTCAATCGAATCTTAACAAAGCCTTGTATCACGACTTGCGTGATACCTTCGGCTTGAAGTCGCAAATGGCTCAATCTGTTTTACGGACTGTAATTGCTCGTTATAAGACTGTTGCCACACAACTAAGTCAAAAGCCGTACAAATGCCTAGGTTATAAAATCGAGCGTGACTTAACTTGGCTGTGGAAACCTATTACTTTTTCTAGACCACAATTTGAGCTGGTTAGAAATCGTGACTGGTCGTTTAAAAACGACAATCAAGTCAGCCTTAATACGCTTGATGGCCGGATTATTTGTCAAATCTCAATGTCAGGCTTTGAAAAATATCAAGATTGGCAATTTGGCAGTGCTAGGGTTTTAAAATCTGATAAGCACTGGTATCTCCATATTTCCGCAAGCCGGGAAATTGACGATTACGATATTAATCAAACTCGACACGTAATTGGAATTGACCGTGGTTTAAGGCAGATCGTTACCTGCTATGATGAAAAAGGCAAAACCTTATTCAAAAGCGGCAAGCAGATTGCTAAAAAACGTAACCATTACAAGCAGTTAAGATGTCACTTACAGCTGACTAATACCAAATCCTCTAAAAGACGAATCCGCAAAATTGGTCAGCGAGAGAACCGCTGGATGAGCGATTATAATCATTGTTTGTCTAAGACACTCGTTGAAAAATACGGAACTGATTCATTGTTTGTTTTGGAAGATCTAACTGACGTAACCTTTGATACCGTTAATAACCACAAGCGTGAAGACCGATATGAGCATTGCTCCTGGTCTTTCTACGACCTTGAACAGAAATTGACTTACAAGGCTCATCTCAATCACAGTGAAGTGATTAAAGTTGACGCTTACTGTACTAGTCAGCGCTGTCCAAAATGCGGACGTATTAACAAGGAAAACCGTAAGCACAATCTACATTTGTACATTTGCGATAAATGTGGATACAAGTCAAATGACGACCGCATCGGCGCAATGAATATCCAAAATCTTGGAACAATGCACGTTAGCGGTAATTATAAGCCAACATATCAAAAATTAGTCTAGTGTATAAATTATGCTAGACCGCCGTACCTATCAACGTGCGGAAACGTCTTTTGACGTTTGAGAAGCAACAGCGTAAAAGGTATTTAGCCTTTGGTTGTGGGAGAGTCTTTACTCACTTGTACCACAGTTAGCTAGTTGCAAACCTGGGAATTTATTCCCAGGTAGTTGATAAGTGATGATTAAAATATTAACAAAATCTCATGAACTATCAAAAAATAGGTTGGTTTTACTAAAAATGAGTTAAAATGATATAGTTAAGTGTTGTCAATCTATCAAGGGAAAGGTAACTGTATGTCAGAAAAGAAATACAATACTAAGCTTTCAAGCTTAGGCATCCTGGCATCAGCCTTTACGGCTTCACTGCTTTTAGGGGCAGGCACCGTACATGCTGATACTAATAAAGATGCAAATGCTAATGTAAACCAAGCACAAGCAGCGGTTAATTCTCAAGCTGCTACTACCACTACTGGTACGGCTGCTAAGGACCAAGCAGCTACTACAGACACAACTAACGGCCAAGCAGTCACTACCACTACAAGTACGACTAAGGACCAAGCCGCCGCTACAAGCACGACTAAAGGTCAGACTACCGCTACAGGTACAACTGAGGCTCAAGCTGCTGGTACCGTTGCCACCCCTACTGGTGCGGCTAATGATCAAATTGGTACGAAGGATCAAACTGGCACGACGGATCACAAGCCGGACTCACCAGGTTCATCAACTGGTAATACGCCAAGTGCACCAGACAGCGGTGATCACTCAACCGGCGGCAAGACTGACGTGCCAACTGTGCCAGAAAATCCAGACAGTGATAAGGCAACCAATGGTGGCCCAGTTACTTCCTTGCCAAAGAAGTATCAAAGCGAAGACATCACTGGCGAAAACATTACCAACAATGCCAAGCTGAATGCATTTTTGGCTGAAGATACTGCTAAGGCTGGCAAGTTGAATGATACGGCCAAGAAGATCATTGCGGCTGCCCTGCGTGAAGGCAGCAGCGTCAACATGGATCAATTGACTGACAGCGCAATTGATGTCTTGAACAAGGTGGATCTTTCTAACAAGACCATGGATAACCAATACACCTTGAAGGATTATGACTCAATCACCAACAAAGTGGTTACGCGTGACAAGAACACGCAAATGCCTTTGACTAAGGGTGACAAGGTGGTCAACATGCCAGCTTTGGAAAGCGTCAAGGATGCTGAAACTGGCGAGAACGCAACGATGGACATCTGGGACTCATGGCCTGTTCAAGACCCGAAGACCGGTTATGTTCAAAACTGGAATGGCTACCAACTGGTTGTAGCCATGATGGGGATCCCTCACAAGTCAGACAGCCACTTGTACCTGCTTTACAACAAGTATGGTGACAATAACTTTGCCAACTGGAAGGTTGCCGGCTCAATCTTTGGCTACAATATGGCTGTGACCGGTGGCCAGTGGTCTGGCTCAGCGATGCTCAATTCGGATGGATCAGTTCAGCTTTATTACGCCAACGTTGTATCCCAGCTTGACACTAACCACCAGCGCATAGCCAGCGCAACCGTTAACTTGGGCTTGGAAAACGGGGTCGTTTCAATCAAGAACGTTGAAAACGACCAAATCCTCTTTGAAGGCGATGGCGTTACTTACCAAAACTTCGATCAATGGGCCAGCGGTGCCAACCGTGGCGGTGACAACCCACAAACTCGTGATGGCCACATCTTCCAAGATGATGATGGCAATTACTATGTTGCTTTCGAAACCGCTACTGGCAATGACGGCTCCAACCCTGAAAAATACGAAAACCTTTACCAATGGGGCCGTTACGGTGGCGATGCAAACTACAACTTGAGCGAAATCATCAAGATTGTTGGTGACAGTGACATGACCATGCGCGCGCAGTTGGCTAACAGCGCGATTGGCTTTATGAAGCTGGATATGAGCAATCCTAAGAAGCCAAAGGTTGAAAAGCTTTACAACCCATTGGTACAGACTGTTCTGGCAGGCGATGAAGTCGAACGTCCTGACCTGATGAAGCTGAACGGCAAGTACTACCTGTTCGTTGACGCTCGGCTTACTCGCGCCACTGACACTGACTTAGTCAAGGCAGCTGACACAGCTGTCGGCGACAACGTAGCGATGCTTGGCTTTGTATCTGACAGCTTGACTGGCAACTTCGTTCCTTTGAACGGCGACGGTTTGGTTCTGGGTGCTTCAACTCCGTCTACTTGGCGGACTGCTACCTACTCATACTATGCGGTTAAGATTAATCCAGACAACATCAAGGGCAACAGCGTCACTGTCAACGGCAAGACTTACACTAAGGATTACTTCGTAAATCACTTCCTGTTGGTCAACCCGTACATGAGCAACCGTGGCGAAGTGGCCGGCAAGGGCAAGAACGCTACTTTAGGGCCAAGCTACTTGGTTGAAGTCAAGGATGACGGCACTACGCAAGTTGTCACAAACTACTTGACGCAGCAAGGCGTTTGGGACTGGAATGAAGGCAGTGCCGCTCCTGAACTGGTCGCTACTTCTTTGAAAGAAGCCCGCATGGATACGGACACCTTTATTGACCGCGTAAACAAGAAAGGCAACTGGTACCTGTACAGAGACAACGCCGAAGGCAAGATCTCACAGCAAACCGGCTGGCAAAAGGTTGGCAACGATACCCAATACTACAGCACCAGCACTGGCGCGCAAGTCTTTGGCGCGCAAACGATCAATAACAAGAAGTACTACTTCGATGCCAACAGCGGTGCCTTGTACTATGGCCAGCACAAGATTAACGACCAATGGTACAACTTCGACAAGACCACTGGTGAAATGCTGACCGGCTTTGTCAACATCCCAAGTCAAGACAAGACGGTTTACTATGCTGCAGATGGTCACATGCTGTATGGCCAGCAAAAGATCGATGGCAAGTGGTATAACTTTGCTCCTTTGAGCGGGAAGATGCTGACTGGCTTCGTTTACATCGCCAGCCAAAAGAAGACGGTTTACTATGCCGCAGATGGCCACATGCTGTATGGCCGTCACAAGATTAACGGCAAGTGGTACCAATTCGACAGCAAGTCAGGCAAGATGCTGACTGGCTTTGTCAAGCTGTCCAAGAAGGTAACCGTCTACTACAACGCAAAGGGTCAAATGCTTTACGGCGCGCAAAAGATCAAGGGCAAGTGGTACCTGTTTGACAAGAAGAGCGGGGCGAAGGTTACCTATGCCAAGGTAGGCAAGTACGTGCAAGTCAAGCACAACGCCAGCGTTTACACTGCCAAGGGCAAGAAGAGCAAGGGCGTCTACAAGTCGGGCAAGAAGGTTTACGCACAAGGCTACGCGATCATCAAGAACAAGCTTTACTACAAGATTGCCAAGAACAAGTATGTAGCAGCTGGCAACATTGACGGCGTAAAGCGGACCGTGAAGAATGCTGGCTACGTTTACACCTACAAGAACAAGAAGCTGAAGAAGCAAAAGGGTCTCGTGAAGAAGGGAACCAAGAAGTATACCTACGGTGGCGCGGTACTGCTTAAGGGCAAGAAGTACTATGTCGTTGCTCCATCCAAGTACATGAGCACAAAGAACTTCTAATTGTGTAAATCAGCATAACAAAAGAGGACCATCTCATTAGGAGATGGTCCTCTTTATTTATGTAAAAAATTGCCTTATTACCGCTTGGCCTTCCGGTAGCCGGCAGCCCGGGCTGCCTTTTCACTGTTGAAGTAGACGGCATTGGATGAGTTCATGTGGTAGCCAGCCTGGCCAGGAACGTGGTAGATCTTGCTCCGCTTGTTGCCGATGATCTTGCCTTTGCTGGCTGAAGTGTAGACCTTCTTCTTGGAAGCCTTCTTTGCTGGCTTTTTGGCCGCCTTCTTAACGGTCTTCTTGGCCTTTTTGACAACCCTCTTCTTAGGCTGGTACTTCTTGGCCGCCTTGACGACGGTTCTGGCGGCCTTAGAGACGACGCTGGTCCCGTTGGCGTAGTTCAGCTTTACGCCAGGCTGCACGTTGAAAATGTAGACGTTGAAGCGGACTGCATTGGAGCCAACGGACTGTCCTTCCATTTCCACTCCACGGGCCAGCAGCTCCCGGCCCCGGAAGATCGGGGTCACCCGGTATCTGACGTAATGTTTCTTTGATGATTTGACATAGTTGGCCACCATGTTTTCATACTTAAGCATGTCTGGATCGTTCAGCTGCCGGGTCCCAGTGATCAAATTCTTGGGGTTATTGTTTTGCCCGGTCAACTGGTAGCCAATCAGGTGGCAGCGGTTGTAGAGCCAGCCGCCGGCAATCCGCTTGTTGTGCCAGCCGGTTGGGTCCCAGTACAAGGCTTCCCGCTGGCTCTTTGGCATCAGCTTTTTGTTTAAAAGCGCGTTGGCTTCTCTGGCCCGGTTGAGTGAGTCCAGATTGCTGTAGGTCTGCCAAGCGCCTTTCTTGGTGGACATGGTGCCCTTTGAAAAGCTGGGCTTGTTATTGTTGACGGTGACGATGCTTTTCCTGCCGTAATTCAGCCCTGGCAGCTGCTTCTTGGTCAGCGTGGCGGCTTGGACTTGCGGCTTGACTGGGCTTTGGAAGCCAAAGACCAGAAGGGCGGAGGCAGCCAGCAAGCTGGTCAGCCCCTTCTTCAGAGAGATCTGCATGATATTTTCCTTTCCACTTCTTTTTCTATACCTTATTTTTCCCAGAAATCTTACACAAGACACTAATGTGTAAAATCGTTGCTCTAATTATACCGCGTTTTGTCCACGGGGCTTGCATTTTTTGGGGCTTCCTGCCAGAATAAGCGGTAGTTGCAGAGCTTGGATCTTTTTAAAAAAAGCTAAAAAATTCTTTGGGCCCGATACAGGCTTAAGAATTTTATATATAATGAAACTATTACATCTATTCTAGAGATTGGATATTTGGTGAAGCATATTGAATGACAATAATTTAAACACTAGAACAGGACAACGCAAGAAGCGCAACAAGTTTTGGCGGATCTTCTGGTCCGTGGTCGGCGTCATCGTTGTCTGCCTGGGCATCTTCGCTTGGTATGAATACAGCTCCGTTAAGAACGCGGCCAACAACGCCTACCGTTCAGGCGGGATTAGCAGTGCTGAAAACGGGAGCAAGAACACTGTTATCAAGAGCAAGAAGCCAATCTCCATCCTGCTGATGGGGACTGACACTGGGGCCTTGGGCAGAACCTACAAGGGCCGGACGGACTCCATCATGGTTGCCGTCTTGAACCCAAAGACCAAGAAGACGACTTTGGTCAGCTTTGAACGGGACATCCAGGTCAACCTGCCTGACTACCCGGAACACTCACCGTCCAAATTGAACGCGGCTTATGCTTACGGCAATGCCGGTGAGCTGGCTAAGGTCTTGAAGAAGTACTTCAACATCCCGATCAACGCCTACGTTTTGGTCAACATGGGCGGCTTGAAGACGATCGTTGACAAGGTTGGCGGGGTTGATATCGCGCCAGTCATGAGCTTTAGCTATGAAGGCTACACCTTCACCAAGGGCCAGAAGACCCACATGGACGGCGCCAAGGCTCTGGCTTACAGCCGGATGCGCTACGATGACCCAGAAGGCGACTACGGCCGCCAAAAGCGCCAGCGGCAAGTGCTGCAGGCCCTCGTCAAGAAGGCTGAATCAGCCCAAACCTTGCTGAACACCAGCTTCGTTTCATCATTATCCAAGCAGGTGCAGACCGACTTGACTTTCAGTGACTTGACTTCAATGGCAACTTCCTACATGCCAGCCACGAAGAATGTCGTAACTGACTACACTCACGGGACCGGCTTCATGGAAGACGGGGTTTCCTACCAAAGAGTCTCAACCGCTGAACGGCAAAGAATCAGCGACTTGATCAGAAAGGCCATGGGCCTGAAGACCAAGACGGTTCAGTAAACAGAGCAATGAATTTTAGAAATGTTGGATGTAAGCATCCAGCATTTTTTCTTTGCAATCGCTTGGATTGGCAATTGACGGTGACTCTCTTAGGAAAAAGATGCTATACTAGTTAGATATAATAGGTTTAGTAGTACCTTGAGCAAGTCTGCTGGACATCCATCATTTCACCAGCCGGTTGCTTGTTGAGGCTGACTGAAATAATTTATTTGTTAGGTTGTACGGAAATATAATGAATGAAGAAGCGAAAACGTCCAAGTACGTGAATCACTTGGGCGCATACAAGTATGTAAAGAGACTCTTAGACATCGTCGGCAGTCTGCTGGCCTTGATCCTGTTTTCTCCGGTCTTCTTGATCCTGGCCATCATTATCAAGAGCCGCGACGGGGGATCAGCCTTTTTCGCCCAAACCAGAATCGGGCAGTACGGCAAGCCCTTCAAGATGTACAAGTTCCGCTCGATGAGAATGGACGCGGAAGAAGTGCTGAAGAGCGATCCGGAATTGTATGCCAAGTATGTGGCTAATGACTACAAGCTGCTGGCTGAAGAGGATCCGCGAATCACCCCAATTGGCCGCTGGATGCGGCGGACTTCGGTTGATGAGCTGCCGCAGTTCATCAATATCTTAAAGGGCGACATGAGCATCGTTGGCCCCCGGCCAGTGGTGGAGAAAGAATTAGCCGAATATGGCGACCGGGTGGACAAGTTCTTGTCAGTCAAGCCTGGGGCCATGGGCTTATGGCAGGCTACGGGGCGGAGCAATATTGGCTACCCGGAGCGCTGCGACGTCGAGCTGGGATACGTTGACCACGTGTCGCTTGGCAATGACATTGCTATTTTCTTTAAGACCATCATCAGCATTTTCAAAAAAGAAGGTGCCTATTAGAATGGGGGAGTTTGCGAGCAAATGAAGGTTAAAGTATTAGTCGCGGCCCATAAGCAGTTCCCGATGCCGACTGACCCGGTCTACTTGCCGGTTTTGGTTGGCGCCGTCAAGAACTACAAGCCCGGCATCAGCTACCAGCGCGATGACGAAGGCAGCAACATTTCGGCCAAGAACCCTTATTACAATGAATTGACTGGGGTCTACTGGGCCTGGAAGAACTTGAAGGACGTTGATGCAGTGGGCTTAGTCCATTATCGACGCTATTTTTATGTCAAGAAGCCTTTCACCTTGGAAAATGCAGCCAAGGAAGCAGATTATGTTCGCCTGCTTGCAAAGCATGACGTGATCGTGCCGACCAAGCGGAACTACTATATTGAAAGCAACTACGACCATTACGTGCATGCCCACCCGGCTGAGCCCCTGGACAAGACCAGAGAGATCCTGGCCAAGGACTACCCGGAATACTTGCCGGCCTTTGACATGATGATGAAGCGGCGCAGCGCCCACATGTTCAACATGTTCGTCATGAAGAAGGAACAGTTTGACGCTTACTGCACGTTTATTTTTGGCGTTTTGAGCAAACTGGAGGGACAGATTGACATCTCTGGCTACTCAGTCCAAGACCAAAGAGTCTATGGCTACATTTCAGAACGCTTGATGGACGTCTGGCTCTACACGACCCAGCAGAACTACGTGGAAATGACCTGGGGTCAGCTGGGCGGCGAAAAGAAGATTCAGAAGGGAATCAACCTGATCAAGCGCAAGCTTGGGATCGGGAAGAAGCAGACCCACTTTTAGGATAGAGAACAGGAGAAAAATATGGCTGATTATTTAGTTGTCGGTGCCGGCCTTTTCGGTGCCGTTTTTGCCCACGAAGCTGCCAAGCGCGGCCACAAGGTGACGGTAATTGAAAAGCGCGACCACATCGCCGGAAACATCTACACCAAGGAAATCGACGGCATCCAGGTTCACCAATACGGCGCCCACATTTTCCACACTTCAAACAAGAAAGTCTGGGACTACGTCCAGCAATTCGCGGAATTCAACCGCTACACCAACAGCCCGGTGGCCAACTACAAGGGCAAGATGTACAACCTGCCCTTCAACATGAACACCTTTAACCAAATGTGGGGCGTCCGGACGCCGCAAGAGGCCCTGGACAAGATCAACGAGCAGCGGGCGGAAATGGCGGGCAAGACGCCAAAGAACCTGGAAGAGCAGGCCATTTCTTTGATCGGCCGCGACATCTACGAGAAGCTGATCAAGGGCTACACCGAAAAGCAATGGGGGAGAAAGGCCACTGAGCTGCCAGCCTTCATCATCAAGCGCCTGCCAGTCCGTCTGATCTACGACAACAACTACTTCAACGATGACTACCAGGGCATCCCTAAGGGCGGCTACACCAAGCTGGTGGAAAACATGCTCAAGGATGACAAGATCACCGTTGAACTGGGCACGGACTTTTTCGCCAAGAAGGACGAATACCTGAAGCAATTTGACAAGGTTGTCTACACTGGGCCAATTGACGAGTTCTTTGACTACCGCTTGGGTGAGCTGGAATACCGGTCCCTGCGCTTTGAAACTGAAGAAAAGAACGTGGGCAACTACCAGGGCAACGCCGTGATCAACTACACTGACGCGGAAACGCCATACACCCGGGTGATTGAGCACAAGCATTTTGAATTTGGCAAGGGTGACCCGGACAAGACCATCATCACCCGCGAATACCCAGCTGACTGGCACAAGGGCGATGAGCCATACTACCCAGTCAACAACGACCGTAACAACGGCTTGTACGCCAAGTACAAGGAACTGGCTGACCAAGAAGACGCCAAGGTCATCTTTGGCGGGCGTCTGGGCCAGTACAAGTACTACAACATGGACCAAGTCATCGCGGCCGCTTTGGAAGCAGTGAAGAAGGAATTTTAAGGATCAGCCATGAGCAAATTAGGAACCAAAGACGGCTTCGCGGCCCAGAAGAATGCTTTTGGGGATAGCGACAAGGTCGTCTACGTTGAAGGCGAGGACTTAAAGCAGCTGAAGCAGACCTTATTGGGGATGCTTAAGGACTTTATGGCCGTCTGCGCCAAGCACGGGCTTAACTACACCTTAAGCGGGGGCTCAGTCTTGGGCACGATCAGACACCAGGGCTTTATTCCTTGGGATGATGACATTGACATCAACATGCCTAGAAAAGACTTTAACAAGCTGAAGGAAATTTTTGGCCAGGAGCTGGGGGATGACTACAAGCTGCTGGCGCCAGAATTGACCCCAGGCTACGGGGCCGCCGCCAGCCGCTTCATCAAGAAGGGGACGGTCTACCGGACCTTTAACGACGTGGCGGAGCCAAGGGAAAACTGTGGGATCTGCATCGATATTTTCGTTTTGGAAAATACGCCGGACAATGCCTTTCTGCGCTCAATGCACGGCTACTTGTGCTTGGCAGTTGGCTACCTGCTCAGCTGCCGCAAGGTGTATGACTACCTGCCTAAGCTCTTGGAGATCCAGGATACGCCAGAAGTCAGAGCGGCTTTTGGCAAGAAGTACAAGATCGGCCGCTGCTTTAAGTTCTTGTCACTAGACAAGGTGACGCGCTGGACTTACAAGGTCTATTCCGCGGCTAAAAACGACGGCTCCAAGTACGTGACCATCCCTAGCGGCCGCAAGCACTACTTTGGGGAAATGGATACCCGGCAGAACATGTGCCAAAGCCAAGAAGGAACTTTTGAGGGGATCAGCGTCAAGATTCCTTATGGGATCGCAAGCTACATGAACCGCCTGTATGGCCCGGACTACATGACCCCGCCGCCTGTCGCCAAGCGGGAGAGACACCCGTTGTTTGAATTTAGCTTGGGGGAAGACAAGGATTAATGAAGAAATACCAGATTTTTGAAGTCTACAGTTCAGATGACACGGCCTTGGGCAAGGCCCCGTCCGACATCAACCAGATCGCCCGGGAAGCCGGCTTTGAAAGCCTGCGCCTGGTTCGGTCTTGCGCTGGAAAGAAGGACGCCATTTCCCGGGTTCGCCGCCAGCTGCACTACCGCTTCAGCTGGGATAAGCTCTACAAGCAGATTGAGCCAGGCTCTATCGTCCTCTTCCAGGCCCCGTCCCGTGACCACCAGCTGCACCGGGAGGAAACCCTGGCCAAGCTGAAGGAGAAAAAGCAGGTCAAGTTCATCTACCTGGTCCACGACGTAGAAGAATTGCGGCAGTTTTTCTATAAGAAGTTCTACGAGGAAGACTTTGCGCAGATGCTGAAATATGCCGACTGCCTGATCGTCCACAACGACTCGATGAAGAAGTTCTTTGAAGGCCGCGGCGTTGACCCTGAGAAGCTGGTAACCCTGAAGATCTTCGATTACCTGATTCCTGATGGCGAGATCAGCCACGCCAAGTTTGCCCGGGCCGTTTCCGTGGCCGGCAACCTGGACGTCCGCAAGACCCAGTACTTGAAGGAGATCGGGAAGATTGACGCCAAGTTCAACCTCTACGGACTGAACTTTACCTTGGCTGACTACCAGAACGTCGACTATCACGGAGCCTTCCCGGCTGACGAAATTCCCAAGCAGCTGAACTCGGGCTTTGGCCTGATTTGGGACGGCAGCAGCATTGAGACCTGCGACGGGGCCTTTGGCAACTACTTGCGCTACAACAACCCCCACAAGCTGTCTTTGTATCTGGCTTCCGCCTTGCCGGTCATCATCTGGAGCCAAGCCGCTGAAGCCAGCTTCATTGCTGACAACCACCTGGGCTTGACCATTGACTCCCTGCAGGAGTTGCCAAGGGTCTTGAATGAAGTGACGGAAGAAGAATATGAAAGCTTCGCGGCCAATGCCAGAGAGATGGCCAAGAAGCTCAGAGCAGGCTATTTTACCAGGACTGCTTTGGAAAACGCGGTTAAGACTGTAAATCAGCAAGACAAGAATGGAAAGTGATAGCGTGAGTGACAAGCTGAAAGTCCTTTTTATCCGGGGGATGCTCTATTACGATGGGGTAAGCTCGGTTGAATATGAATGGATCAAGGCCCTCCATGACCGGGTCGACTACGACTACGTTCTGCTCGATCCCGACAAGAGCGTTCCGGAAAAAGAGGCTGCCGTCAAAGCCCTTGGCGTCCACATCTATCCTTTGCGCTACTCCGGCAGAAACTCCTTTGAAAACCACCGCAACCGGGTGGCCGTGGTCAGACATTTCCTGCAAGAGCACCACTATGACGTGGTCCACATCGATACCGACCTGCCAAGCCGCTATGACATGGCTAAGGTGGCCAGAGAAAGCGGGGTTAAGCGGGTAATCGTCCACTCCCACAATGCCGCGGAGCACTTGCACGGGATTCAGAAATTGCCAGGCTTTGTGACTTATGAGCGCAAGCAGATTGCCCGCTATGCCACGGATCTGGCGGCTTGCTCCAAGGAAGCCGCGGCTTGGCTTTTTAACCCCAAAGACCAAGACCGGGTGCGCATCATCCACAATGGGATCAGCCGTGACCGCTACGTCTTTGATGAAGCCAAGCGGCAGAAGGTTCGCGGCCAGCTGGGACTTGATGATGACCAGCTCTTGTTAGGCAACATTGGCCGTCTGGCTGACCAGAAGAACCAGCTCTTCCTGCTGGACATCTTCAAGGAAGTGCTTGAAAACCAGCCCCAAGCCCACCTGCTCTTGATCGGGAGCGGGGAGAAGGAGGCAGAGCTGCGGGCCAAGATCGGGGAACTAGAACTTGAAGGCAAGGTGACCATGGTCCTGTCCACGGATAAGATTCCTGATTACTTGTTTGCCATGGACCTCTTCGTCATGCCATCGCTTTATGAAGGACTGCCGATGACTTTGCTGGAAGCGCAGACGAGCGGTTTGCCATGTCTGATTTCTGACGTCATCAGCTCAGAAATGGACTTTGACGGCTTGATTTTCCGGAAGTCCTTGCAGGAAAAGCCCGCGGCTTGGGCCAAAGAGGCCATCAAGCTGGCGCTGGCAGCCCGCGGCCAGGACCGGCGGCAATTCGCCAGTCAATTGGCCAAGCTGGGCTATGACAACCAGGAATCAGCCGAGCAGGTCTACCAGATGTACCTGGGCCATTAGGCGGGGAAAATTATCAGATTGGGAGCGTAAATGAAGAATCCAAGCATTAAAAAGAATATTTTTATCAGCACCCTCTACCAGATTCTGGCCATCATCACGCCATTGATTACGGCTCCATACGTTTCTAGAGTCATTGGGACTGACGGGATCGGGGCCTACAGCTGGACTTCCTCAATTCAGACCTACTTTTCCCTAGTCGCGGCTTTGGGGACGGCCTCATACGGGATGCGGGAGATTGCCCGCAGCCGCAATGACGTGAAGAAGCGGAGCCAGCTCTTTTGGGAAATTGAGCTGCTGAGCGTCTTCACTTCGCTGGCCATGCTGCTCTTATGGGGGATCTACTTGGGCTTTCAGAGCCATTACCGGGTCATGTTCCTCATTTTGACTTTGAACCTGTTCAACACCATGCTGGACATCTCTTGGTTCTTCGATGGCCTGGAGCAGTTCCAGTACACGGTGACCAAGAATTCCCTGGTCAAGGTGGCTGGGGTCATCCTGATCCTGCTTTTCGTCAAAAGCCCCAAGGACACCAATCTCTACGTCTTCATCATGACGGGGACGACCCTGCTGGGGACCATGTCCATGTGGCTGGAATTGCACAAGTTCGTCGTAAAGGTGCCGATCAAGCTGGCCAACTTAAAGCGCCACTTCCATGAAACCCTGATCTACTTTATTCCGACGATCGCTACTTCCATCTATACCTACATGGACAAGACCCTAATCCAGGTCATGACCCAGAGCAATGCGGAGAACGCCTACTATGAGCAGGCCACCAAGATCATCAACTTGACCAAGGCGGTGACTTTCACCGCCGTCAACAACGTTTTGGGGGCCAGAATCTCCTACTTGTTCGCCAAGAAGGAAACCAGGGAGATCAAGCTGCGGATTCAAAGCTCCATCAACTACATCCTGTTTATCGGGGTGGGAATCGGCTTTGGCCTGCTGGGGATTGCGGATACCTTCGTGCCGGTCTTCTTCGGCCAGGGCTGGGACAAGGTGGCCTTGCTGCTGCGCTTGTTCAGCCCGCAGATCGTGATCATCGGGGTCTCCAACTGCCTGGGGTCCCAGTACTACAATCCAGCTGGCCTGCGCAAGCAGAGCGCGGTCTACATCGTGATCGGGGCGGTCGTCAACTTCCTCTTGAACCTGCTCTTGATTCCGCGCTTTGCCAGTGCCGGGGCTACTTTTGCCTCAATCATCGCGGAATTGACGATCAGCCTGCTTTACCTTTACCATGATAATGGCTACTTGAAGGCTGCTTATATTGGCAAGGTAATCTGGAAGAAGCTGATCGCGGGCGCTTTGATGATGCTGGTCATCCTGGCCTTGAATCCATTTGGCCATCCTGGCGTCATCAAGCTGGGAATCCAGTTCGTTCTTGGGGCTGGGACCTACTTAGTTGCCTTGCTTTTGTTCAAGGACGATTCAGTGGACTTGATCAAGAAGATTTTGGCTAAAGCATAAGGGAGAATTAAAGAAAGACAATGGACAATATTAAGCTCAAGCTCGCAGACGATTTTTTTAAAGAAGAAGTCAGAAACGACTATACGGTTTCGCCGAAAATGAAGAAGATCTGGGCCGTGGAGCTGGACCTGCTGGATCAGCTGGACCGGGTTTGCCAAAAATACGACATTCCCTGGTATCTGTCAGGCGGCTCCCTGCTGGGAGCGGTGCGCCACCACGGCTACATCCCTTGGGATGACGACATTGACTTGATGATGTACCGCAAGGACTTTGACCGCTTGTGCGAAGTGGCTGAGGATGAATTCGCGGAGCCTTACTTCTTCCAGACTGAAGAAACGGATCCAGGCGCCATGCGGGGGCACGCCCAATTGCGCAACTCCTCGACCACAGCCATCCTGAAGTCAGAAGAACGCTTCAACTACCACTTCAACCAGGGGATCTTCATTGACATCTTCCCGCTGGACAATGTGCCAGACGATCCTGCTGAGCGTCAGGCCTTCGTCAAGAAGGTCAACCAGCTTAAGCACCGGGCCCGGCAGTTCTACAACTACTGCAACGGTTATCCGAACAAGAACCTGTCCGGCCTGAAGCAGCACCTGCTCTATAGCAAGTTCTTTTTTGACAAATTGCGAAACGGTGGCCGCAACACCTACTATGACCGCTTCGTCAAAGAAATCACCAAGTATGATGACCAGGACACCAAGAATGTGATGATGGTCATGCTGGAAACGGAAAAGTGCTGCTGGGAGCGCAAGTACGTGGCCAACCCGACCCGGGTGCCGTTTGAAATGCTTAGCCTGCCGATCCCCAAGGACTATGATCCCCTGCTGACCAAGCAGTACGGCAAGTGGAACGTCTTTGTCAAAGGCGGGTCGATCCATGGGTCAGTCATTTTTGATCCAGACAAGTCTTACAAGGAATACCTGAAATAGGGGACAAGGAGCAATCATGAAACGCGTAATTACTTATGGAACATTCGACCTGCTGCACTATGGGCACATCAACCTGCTCAGAAGAGCCAAGGCCTTGGGCGACTACCTGATCGTGGCCCTGTCGACCGATGAATTCAACTGGAATTCCAAGCACAAGAAGACCTATTTCTCATACGAGCAGCGCAAGCAGCTCTTGGAAGCCATCCGCTACGTTGACTTGGTCATTCCGGAAAAGGACTGGGACCAAAAGCGCAGCGACATGCACGAATACCACATTGACACTTTTGTCATGGGGGATGACTGGAAGGGCAAGTTTGACTTCTTGAAGGATGAAGGCGTCAACGTCGTCTATCTGCCAAGAACGCCAGAGATCAGTTCTTCGAAGATCAAGCACGACTTGTACGATGCCAATGAAGTGACCGAGGAAAGCAAGCTGTCACATGACGATCTGGACACTGATCCGGAACAAGGAAAATAAGCAAAAAGAGCATTCCGTTCAACGGAATGCTCTTTTTAGGCTTACAGCCTCAAGCTGGCATAATCATATTCAATAAAGGCTTCTGGCTCTCTGAGGTCGTTTAAGACGGCAAACCAGAGGAAAGCCATCGCCAGCAGGTAGACTTGGTTGGTTGAGATATTGGAAATGATGATTTCCAAAAGAAGCAGGGCACTGATTGGCAACAGATAGCGGCGGGTCGGGGCAAACAAGGTGACGAAGAAAGGCACCAAGAAGTACAAGGCCAAGTACAGGCCACCGGTAGCCAGCAGGGTGGTCAGGCCCATGCTCAGGCCGTTGTTGGCCCGGTGGAAGGCGAAGAGCTTGATTAGGGCACTTTCATTGCCAAAGCCTGCCCCGAAGACTGGGTGTCGGCTCCACACGGTCAGGCCGATCCGCAGGTCGTCCGCTCTGACTGAGTAGGAAGAGCCGCCGGATTTTCTGATGTGGATGACGACGATCCCCAAGAGCAGCAAAAGCACGATGCCAGGAATGACGATCTTCAAGTTGAGCTTGCCTTGGGCATGCAGGTGCTGGAGGAAGGCAAGCAAGACGGCTAAAGCACCAAGCAGGATTGCCGTGGCCGACAGGGTCGTCAGCAGGGTGACCAGGATCAGCCCAATCCGCCAGAAGGTTTTGGACTTCTTGACGAAGAGCTCAATGATCAGCCCGTTCAAAAGGAAAAGGGTGTAGCCGGGCGCTTCGGTGAAGATCCCGGTGTTTCTGATCACATGGTGGCCCAGATACATTTGGTCCTGCAAGGGCTGGTGGAAGTAGAGATAGCAGTAGCTGGTCGTGAAGTGAGGGTTGTTGGCCCAGTAGTAGACCGTATTCACGGCGCCGAGCTTCAGGCCTAGGATGCTGCCAAAGACGTAGAAGAAGAGGGAGACAGCCGCCGCGATCAAGACGATGTTGGCGTAGCTGTCCAGCAGCTGCTGTCCCTGCTTTTGCCGGCAGTAGACGAAGACGATCAACAGCGCGGCCGTCAAGGGCATGCAGAGGTTAGAGAAGTACTTGAAGGGGTTGGCCTGCGAGAAGAAGATAAAGACCAGCAGGTAGCAGACCGTCAAGATGATAAAGGACAGGTCCTTGAAGTTGTAGCTGTTGGTGATCAAAAACAAGAAAACCCCAATCCCAAGCAGCAGGTAGCGGTAAGTCCCGATGGGGATAAAGGCCCCCTTCAGGTAGTTCCACATAACGGTCGTCGACATGACCGCCAGGATAACGATAAGATAGGCCACGACCGCTAAAAAGCGGTCGCCGGCAGATTTGACAGACTTCATGCAAACCTCCTTAGCGGTAATTTCTGCGCAAGCGCCAGTAGAGCGAAGCCCAAGTAGACAGCAGCAAGCCCAAGGCCGCGCCAATCGCCGTGGCGAATTTGACCTTCGGATAGCTCTTTGCGACAGTGGTCTGGCCTGTAAACTTCAGGGACTTGATCAAGACCGTCGGCAGGATTGGCTTCAGGTACTTGCGCCGCTCCCGCTTGGTCGGCATCGCCCGCCGGCCCTCTTTGAACTGCAGCTTGAATTCCTGCTGGAAGTTCTTGGCCACGGCCTTGAGGGTCTTTTTAGCCTTTTCAGGCGAAGTGCTGGTGACCGTCAAGGTGTAGGTATTGGATTTTGACGTAGCGGTAACGGTAATGTCCTCGCGCAGGGAATCAGGCGAGACGTGGCCGATTTCAGCAGTGGTGCGGTCAATGACGCCAGGGCTGATGGCAATGTTTTGAAAACCGGCCGCGGCCTGCTCATTTTGGCTGCGGGCCTGGCGCTTGGTAAAGCCGCCCTGGGTGATCTTCCCCTTGGCTACGAAGCTGCTGGCGGCAGTATATCTGGCTGGCAGCAGGTAGTTGGCAACCCCGTAGGAGAGGCCGCCAAACAGAATGGTACCGGCCAGGATGAGCAGCAGGTTCTTCCAGATCAGCTTGGCCAGCTCTTTGAAAGTGAGCGTGGTCTCAGCCACGCCGTAAAAATCATTCACCTAAATTTCCTCTCAATCTTATGCGGATGCATCGTGAAGCACTAGATAAAAAGCAAGATTCACAGACTTTTTAACAGAATTTGCACAATACTAACTTAACAGTATAACACATTGGCTTCCGCCTTCATTATTAAGGAAATTTAAAGGCGAAGCGCAAAAAGACCGAAAATAACTGTTACCATTTGCATTAGCCATCATATCTCATATTTGTTAGAATTTACATTGTTGAATGCAGATTAATAACGGCAGTTATATTGATCACTGAATGAAGAAGGAAAGAATTTGAAGACAAACAAGTGGCGGTTCTCCCGTCAAGATACCAAGGCCTTAAAGGGGGTCGCGATCCTGTTGATGCTCATGCACCATCTGCTGGCCTTCCCCGACCGGCTCCCCACTAAATACCAGTATGCCGTGTCCGCCGCGGCATTAAAGCAACTGACGACGGTAGGGAGCTTTGGAAAGATTTGCGTGTACATTTTTATGTTTTTAGGCGGCTTAGGCTTGGCCAAGCAGATCCAGGCCCACAGGTTTCATTTGCTCAAGAAGATCTGGGGTCTGTACCGGGTCTACTGGCGGGTCTTCTTGATATTCGTCCCGCTGGGCTTTTTGTTCTTCAGCAGGCAGCCGCGCTACAGCAAGGCCTTCATGTGGAACCGTTTTGCCAGCTTCTCTTTTGGCAAGTTTCTCCAGAACCTGACTGGCTACGCTTCAAGCTACAACGGGGAATGGTGGTTCGTCCGCGTCTTCGTTGCCGCGATTTTCCTTGGGACCATTTACTACTATCTGACTGAGAAAATCAACAACGTTTACCTGGAGACCGGCTTGGTCCTGTTCACTTCCGTCTTTACGGTCAAGTTCCTGCCAGCCCTGATTAAGCTTTCCCCATTCAGCAGCCTGGCTTCCAGCTACTTGTGGATGCAGCTGTTCATGCCGAATGCCTTCATCTGCTCATACTTGTTTGGGATCGTGTTTGGCAAATACGATGTATTCGCCAATCTGCGCCGCCTTTTTAGCAGCTATAATGCCTTTTGGCGAGCCATGATCGGCTTGCTGCTGATTGCCTGTGCCTTTTACTTCCAGGAAAATGTTTTTGGCAATGTCAGCGAAATGATGCTGGTCATCACGCCGGTGTTCATGACCGGCTGCCTGCTGCTCTTGGACTTGTCGGCAAAGGCCTCGAAGGTCGTGCGGTATTTTGGCCGCATGAGCACCAATCTGTGGCTGATCCATACCTTCTTCTGCTACTACTTTTACCCATTCACGATCGCGGTCTTCTGGTCAAGAAACCCGCTGGTGGCTTACCTGACCTTGCTGCTGCTGTCGCTTCTGGCCAGCGTCCTGCTGAAGCAATTCTACCTGGGCCTGGGGAAGTTGGGTGCCAAGCTTGGCCAGCGATTTGTCATAAAAAAGTAAAATAAGAACGATTGCCGGAAACGGATGGTCGGTGTTACAGTTATCATTGTAGTGAAAGCGTATTTGAGTTAATTTTAAGAAAAATAAGGATGAAAAAAAGCTATAGTCTATTAGCTGCTGTCCTGCTCGCGGGCAGCGTCAGCGGCTTTTTAGCCAGCAAGGCCCAAGCGGCTGACAAGAATGGCTTCGTTACGGAAAATGGCGTGACGGTCTACTATGAAAACGGCAAGCTGGTCCACGGCCAAAAGCGGATCGCCGGCAAGTGGTATCTTTTTGACGAGCAGACCGGGGCGATGCAGACCGGCTTTCAGAAGCTGACTTCACCAAAGAAGACCGTCTACTATGATGCCAAAGGCCGCATGTTATATGGCAAGCACAAGATTGCCGGCTACTGGTACTGGTTTGAGGACAAGTCCGGCAAGATGAAGACAGGCTTGCAAACCGTCACCAAGACTTCTTACAAGACGGCTTATAAATGGGTTAAGAAGCGCGGCAAGCTGGTCAAGAAGAAGTACAAAAAGAAGACCAAGAGCAAGTACAAGCTCTATTATGCCGCTAATGGCCAGCTGCAGTACGGGGAGAAAAAGATCAAGGGCAAGTGGTACTATTTCAACAAGAAGAATGCCCACATGACCACGGGCCTGCAGACGGTCGGCAAAGCTAAGAAGTACTACGCGGCAAACGGGCAAAGGCAGACCGGCTACCAGAAGATCAAGGGCAAGGGCTACTACTTTGGCAAGAAGAATGGGGCTATGTACGTCAAGAAGTTTGCCTTTGTCGGCGGCAGGGACTACTACGCCTTGGCTAGCGGGGTGCTGCACGCGCCAACTTGGCACAGCCAGTTCACGCCGATTTGGGCGCCGGAAGGCTGCTCGGTTGCTTCCTCAGCCACCCTGCTGAGCATCAAGAACAAGTCGTTCAATATGTACTATGCTTACAGCCACCTGCCACAAAGCGGCGGCGTCTTCTCCATGGCCAGCTTCGGCGGCCTGCTGGCGGCTTCGACGCTGACCAGCTATATGAAGCGCTTTGACAGCGGCTTTACCAACATTACCGGCAGCAGCGTTGCAAAGATCAAGGCGGTCGTGCAAAGCGGGCACCCAGTTCTGTACTATGGTTTCTCCAGCTATGAAACCCGCTTCTACCGCAAGCAGCATGCCAAAGTCATCGTCGGCTGCAAGAAGGGCCGCTTCCTGATTTACGACCCATGCTACTACAGCGCTCGCAGCGGCTCCAGCCACCGGAACGCCTTTGACTACGGGGCCAAGGCCTGGGTTTCAATCGCGACTTTCACCAGAGAAGCAACTGGCGGCTCAAACAATGGCGCGATCATGCTGAAATAGCTTATAGAAAAACGAGTACGTGTTGCTTCACGTACTCGTTTTTTGTGTCTGCGATAAAAAATCAGCTCAGCCGGCATTTAATCAGCCAGCTGATCAAGACCAGCCAGGTCAAAATGCTGATAACGATGCTCAGATAAAAGAGCGGGCTTGGCTGGTAGCCGGCCGTGATCGTGTTTTGACCGCGGTCAAGCTTAACGACGACCGTCCCGCGGGAGCCGCGGCGGAAGGAGCGTTTTTGGCCATTGACGCTGACGGTCGTGTGCTTGTAGGCGATCACGGGCAGGTCGATGGCCGCGGCCTTTTTGCTCTTGACCTGGTAAGTGATCTGGTTGGACTTGATCAGGGGATGCAGGTTCAAGGTCTTTCCGCTCAGGTAGGCCTTGTGCTGGAGGAGGGAGTGCCGTTTTTTGACGCTGGCCCGTGCAACCTTTGGCATGTAGTCAAATTCCCCAAAGAGGATCTTGTAGTTGAACTGATTGTGGTAGTTCTTGTTGCGCAAGAGCTTGAAAGGAGTCGGCTGGGTGCTGTTGGCACTGGTCTTTGGCATGTCTTCAATCGTTTCAGAGACCAAGATGTCCCGGTAGGCAGCCAAGGAACTGAAGGTGAAGATCACCATAAAGCAGGTGAAGCCGCAGATTAAGGCCCGCCTGCTTTTTTCACCTGCTTGCCCCAGCAGCGCGCTTGTTTCCTGGGCAAAAATAATTGTCAAGAACAAGGCTGCGTATGACAAGTAGCGCACAGTCAGCTGGACCATTTCAAAGGGCGTTCCGGCTAAGAGCTTCCAAGGGAAAAAGCTGCTGGCCAGGATGCAGGAAAAGAGGCCAAGCCCGTAGATGATCCAGTCGCGTCCGCTCTTGAGCAGGGCCCAGGCGACAAAAATGGTCAGAATGAGCAGAAAGCTCAATTTCCAGCCCTTTTGAGCCGAGAAAGAGCTGAGGAGCAGGGGGCCAAGATCAATCGTCTGGGTAATGTGAGGGTTGGCACTGACCAGTTTTTGCCCGATAAAATCAGTGAAGAAGGGGGCAATGACTGGCAAGACCAAGAGCAGGCAGACGATGATGCTTAAGCCCAAAGCTTTGCCGCGGCCTTGACTGATGCCGCGGCTGGTGATCAGCTTGATGATGAAGATGACCACGGCAAACTCCAGGGTCAAGAAGACCGATAAGATGTGCGAGTAGGCAATCAGGGCTCCGCCAATGGCCAGCAGGTACCACTTGTGCCGATTGCCCCACAGCACTTCATAGATGCCCAGGAAAACGAGTGGCAGGAAGGTGACGGCCAAGTACTCGCCAAACACGGCCCCGCCCAGGTAGAGCCGGTAAGGGGCGAAAGTGTAGGCCAAGGAAAAAAGAAACGCGGCAAGGGAATTCTTAGAGTACTCCTTCATGGAGAAGTAGGCAATCGCGGCCGTGGCAAAAGTCACCAAGCCATACCAGCCGTAAAAAGCGTTGACTGGGGAAAAGATAAAGCGCAGGAAAGCCCACGGATAGAGAAAAAGGTAGGGGTAGAAGAGGAAGGAGGCGACGCCGGTATTATGGAAGGTCCGGGCGGCGATGAAGGTCAAAAAAGACCCGGATTTCAGATTCAGGTAGAGCTCTTCCAGCCGTGAAGCATGAAAGCTCCAGTCAGAGAAGGCGAAAATTGCCTTGGTGTCAGCTAGGTAAATAACCGTTGCCAATGAGACGGCCAGCAGCAGTCCGAGGTAGGCCAGATTGTGCTTCCAAGAACCGTCCTCTTGCTTGATTTGCAGGATATTTTTTCTTTCCAATATGTAAATTCTCTTTCTTAGTGCAGATATACCGATTTATTTGCCATTAAGTATTCTAACAGATGAATAAAAGTGTTTGCCAAAATTTCCCGCAAAAGAAAGCTGCTTGCTCGCTATCGGTTGCGATAGAAGCAATTTTATACTTTCCTTTCTCTAAGATAATAATAGTACCTAATAGGACACTGAAGAGGGGACAAAAAAACAGCCAAGCTGAGTGCTTGACTGCTTTTTCGTTGCTTTGTCAAAACGCGTTATTTAACAGGGACGCAGTGCTTGTCGTTGATCGCCTTGACCTTGTCCACCCGGCGGCGGTACTTTTCTTCCATCAGCGGGTCAGTAGTCATCCAGGTCTTGACGATTTCACTGGCCATCATGTCGCCAATGATCTTGGCGCCCAGGCAGAGGACGTTGGAGTCGGTGTGTTGGCGGGCCAGTTTAGCACAGAACGGGTCTTGGCAGACCGCGGCGTAGATGCCGTTGATCTTGTTGGCGATCAAGGCGCTGCCATAGCCAACCCCGTCAACGAAAATGCCCCGGTCGCATTCGCCCTTGGCTACAGCCAGGCTGGCTGGGTAGACGAAGTCTGACAGGTCGCAGGATTCTTCATTGTCGGTCCCAAAGTCAACGACTTCATGTCCTTGTGCTTCCAAGTAAGCCTTCAGCTCATTCTTCAGCCGGGTGCCGGCGTGGTCGTTTGCCATTGCAATCTTCATTTTTTACCTTCTTCTAGTTTTAATAACTTGTTTTCGCCTCTATTCTATCATGATTGCGGCCAGCTTAGATTGAACCAGCAAAACAAAAATGCCCACGCTTTTGGCGTGGACATTTCTTTGTAATTTCGTTAATTGTTGCTGATTTTGACCTTGGCCATTGGCAAAGTCTTGGTCAAGACCAAGGCCAGCCCAATCCCCAAGAGGTAGCCGGCGATGTCAAATGGAAAGTCGGTTGGATCGAATTCCCGTCCCGGCACCCGCAGCTTGCTGGTTTGGTCAATCAAAGACCAAGTGGCACTAGTGGCTAAGGCCCAGCCGGCATAATGCTTGCTGCCCCAGACATTGAAGAGGAAGCAGGCAGTCAATCCTAAGAAGAAGTATTCAATCGTGTGGGCAAACTTGCGCATCATATGGTAGACTGGCCACCAAGCCACGATCGTCCCCGTGAAGTGGAAGTGCACCTGCTCAAAGAGGTTGACGAACTTCATGGTCAAAGCCGCGGAATGACTGGAATTTTGAAAGGTAAAGGCGGTAATGGCCAGCGCCGAAAGGGCAAACAGGGCCAAAGCCGCGTATTTATATGTTTTCTTCATCAGCTGATCCCCCTTCTGCATCCATAAACTATGCTTACTAGGATAACATCTTGAGGCGCTTTGTTAAGAAAAATGCTTTGAAAATTACCTTTATTTAAGAAAAAAGCTTATTGCTGCTTGTCGTCCTTTGACTTGAAGATCCAGCACTTGCTGGCCACATAGTTGACGACAACGACGACCACGTTCGCCAGGATCTTGATGATCATGCTGTTCAGGTGCATCTGCTTAGCAAAGATAAACATGATTGCCATGTCGAGCAGGGCAGTCCCAATTCTGGCCGCAAAGAAGCTGGCAATCTCGTGGACGTATTCTTCAAATGTTGAAGCCTGGCTGTGGAAAACCCACTTGCGGTTGGTCAGGTAGGCGAAAATAATGGACAGGAACTGGGCAATGATCGTGCTAGGCATGATGGCCCACTTAAAGACGCTATGGCACAGCCAATAGGAGGCGATATTGACCAAGGTGGTCATGACGCCCCAGAAGACGTAGGGAATGACGTCCTTGTACTTGTTCCATAATTCGTTGAATTTCTGCTTATCCATGTTTGTTATTTTTCTTTCTACTAGTATCAGTGATTTAAAAAATTACCGTTAAGAATCATAGCATAAATTAGATGGGGATGCAGTGAAAAGCAAAAGCCCGCCAGCTTTGCTGACGGGCTTTTTGTTCAGACGAGGAGCTTACTTTTTCTTGCTAGTCTTTTTGCTTGATTTCTTGCTGCTCTTCTTGGTTGCTTTTTTAGTCGTCTTCTTTTTAGTTGACTTTTTCTTGCTAGACTTCTTGGCTGCGGTCTTCTTAGCAGGAGCTTTCTTGCTAGTCTTCTTGGCTGCGGTCTTCTTAGCAGGAGCTTTCTTGCTAGACTTCTTGGCTGCGGTCTTCTTAGCAGGAGCTTTCTTGCTAGACTTCTTGGCTGCGGTCTTCTTAGCAGGAGCTTTCTTGCTAGACTTCTTGGCTACGGTCTTCTTAGCAGGAGCTTTCTTGCTAGTCTTCTTGACTGTGGTCTTCTTAGCAGGAGCTTTCTTGGCAGCCTTCTTAGCTGGATGTGCTAAAACAGCCTTAGTGTACTTGCTGCCGTTGGCATTCATCTTTGGGAAGCCGTTTGAAACGGTTGCCAGGTATTCAGGCGCGTTCCGGAACCAAACCTTGTGCAGGCCGAGGTCCTTCTTGTACAATGGCCGGTTTTGCCCGTCCAGGGTGTCAGGAATCCCGCTGTCCCCGCGGTCAAGGATGTTGATGAACGTGTTGTTGCTTGCCTTCAAAGTGTTGATGTCAGCAGCCTTGTCGATCGCTGAGTAGCGGTAGTGGATTGGCGCCATGTGCTTGTAGTAAGTTGCTGGCGTATTGGCGGCGACTGCAGTATTTTCGAAAGTAGAACCGGTTACGTTAAAGTTCTTGTAGTTAGACTTCTTGGTGATTTCGTTGATGCTGTGACTACCAACTGATGCGCCGTAAGGGAAGGTAAACTTCTTGTCAAGGCCATTGATCATCGCCCCGCCAGACAGGCCGTTCTTTTCAGGCCCGAAATAGCAGTTCTTGATCGTGGCGTTTTGAGTACCAGCGCCGTCAAACAGATCCTTGCCGAAAACTGACGCGTTGATGTTAGGGTCACCGCCCGCGCCTTCCTTGGTGGCAACGTCAAACTGGATGGCTTCTGAGAAGATGCCGTGTGGTTCCTTGTCATGCTCGTAAATTGCGTTCCAGCCAGCCTGGTTGAAGCCAGAACCAGCATAGCCGTAGAAGCGGCAACCATCCCAAGCAACATTGGTGCAGCCCATGACGTCAAAGACGTGACGGTTGTAGTACTGAACTTGGTGGAAGTTCATGTTCTTGAAGGTCACGTTCTTGGTGTGCAGCATGGAAACCTGCAACCCGCCGTTGTAGTCAGAACTTACGACGCCTTTTGAGTTGACTGAGCCTTGAACGGACCCGTAAACGTTCAAGTTGGAGATGACTTGGCCCTGGTGGTCGCCTTCAACCGTCCAGCTGGTTCTGACGGTTTCTGGCCAGTCAGCATTCCAGTCGATCTTCTTCTTGGTGCCGTAGCGGCGGTCGATCATCAATCTCGTGCCGTTGAAGTCGATATCGCCAGTTGACTTGGCAGTGAAGTCAAATTTTGCCCCGCGCATCAGCTTCAGGTCAAAGTCCTTTGGAAACTTGATTGGCGTGGAGTTCTCAAACTTGAATTCCAAGAGTGAGTCTCTGACAAAGGCGTTTTGCTTGACGAATCTATCCAAGTCCGCTTGGCTCTTGATCACGTACTTGCATTCATCGTTGGTTGGGACATAAAAGGCTTTAGCCGTACCATTGCCTGGTACAAGTGCCTTAAACTGGCTGCTTTGAGTGGCACCGGCTGCCAGAGCCAAAGCCAGAGCGCCCGCGGTCAGCAGCTTCTTGCCAGTGAAGAAACGTTTGCTATTCATAATTCTTTCCTTTCTTTAACACAATGAGTCTCTCTAAGCTGGAGTACTCTAACTACTGGTATTATATAGCATTTGCGTTTTAAATTGGCTAAAAATTGTTGATATCAAGTCAAAAAAAGATGAATGAAGCTGCCGCTTCTTTTTGTTGAAATGGCTGAGGTGGTTTAAAATATAAAACAAGCACTTAATAAAGGGAAGTGAAAGAAATGGGACACGAATTGGCTCTGCTTATCAGATTTATCGTCATCGGGGGATGCGTTTTCGCCGGCTACCTGGGGATCCGGACTGGCAACAAGCTTCTGCGCTTAATTATCACCGTGGTTTATGCCTGCGCTTTGGCCTACTATGTCGTAGCCTCGCGGGTGATTACTGCCGCGGTCTACTATGCGACGCACCCGGTGCTTTTAGCTTCGATTGGCGATTTGGTCAAGAATCCTTCTTTTTGGGAGTGGGGCGCTAAGAAAGTCTTTGCCAGCTCCAATTACGGGGGAAGATATGGTTTTATCATGAACATCATGCTGTTCATCCCCCTAGGCTACATCATCCCTGCCTGGTCCAAGTGGCTTCACAGCATCATCATTACGACCTTCTTGGGCTTTTGCCTGTCCGATTTTATTGAGCACTTCCAAAGACTGACCGGCCTGGGCGTTTACGACGTCAACGACATGCTGGCCAATACCATGGGAGCCTTCTTTGGGGCAGTGGCCATCATGCCCAGCCTTTGGCTTAAATCCATCCAGGAGCGGCGGGCCCGCAAGGCCAGACAGGCCGCTGAAAGACAGGCGCGCGGCGAAGCGGAAGCTGCCAGACTGGACCGGGTCAGCCGGACCCTGCGTGGGGAAAAGGTGGACACCCATGCCCGTTTGACCCGCAAGGACTACCGCCGCCTGCAAGAAGGCAAGGACAAGGAATAAGGCAGGGAAAGCAGAAAGACAGGAAAGAGAAATGGAATTCATGCTTGATACGGCAGATTTAGCTGCCATTGAATATTGGAATGATCATTTGCAATTAAGCGGGATCACGACCAACCCCACGATTTTGAAAAAGGCGGCTGCCGTAGACGTCTTTGACCGCTTGCGCGCGATCCGGAAGATCATCGGCACGGCCAAGTGCCTGCACGTCCAAGTCGTGGGCGAAAGCGCGGAAGAAATGGTCAAGGACGCGGCAAGGATTCTCCAGGAAGTCGATCAATCCGTTTACATCAAGGTGCCAACCACGCCAGAAGGCTTAAAGGCCATGAAGCTTTTAAAGAGAAAAGGCGTTCATATTACGGCCACGGCCATCTACTCAGAGTTTCAAATGTATCAGGCCATGATGGCGAAAGTTGACTACATGGCCCCATACTTCAACCGCATGGTCAACCAAAACGTTGACGCCAAGCAAGTGATTGCTAACGTGGCCAAGACTGGCAAGCGGACCGGCTCCAAGAGCAAGATCCTGGCGGCCAGCTTTCACAACGTGCAAGAGGTGACCGATGCCTTGGATGCTGGCGCCCAAGCGGTAACGGTTGGCGTTGACGTGGTCGCCAGTGCCTTTGCCAATCCGGCCATTTCTGCCGCGGTTGCCGGCTTTGCCCAGGACTGGCAGGACCTGCATCCAGGAAAGCACGTATACGATTTGTAGAGAAAAATAGTTAGTGAGGAGCTAAATTATGGTACTTGTTGATATTCACTGTCATATTTTGCCGGGCATTGACGACGGCTCAAAGGATTGGGGGACTTCCTTGAAGCTGGCCCAGGACGCCGTGGCTGATGGCATCACCCACGCGGTCTGCACCCCGCACACTTTAAACGGCCGCTACTTGAATCACAAGGAAGACGTCATCAAGCTGACTGAAGAATACCAGCAGCGGCTTGACGCGGCCGGCATTCCCTTGACGGTCTTCCCAGGCCATGAGGTCAGACTGTCAGGCGGCTTGCCGCAGGCCTTGGACGATGATGACATTTTGTTCCTGGATGAGGACAACACCTACATGCTGCTGGAATTTCCAAGCAACGCCGTGCCCCACTACGCCAAGAACATGGTCTATGAGCTGACCAGCCGCGGCATCGTGCCGATCGTGGTGCACCCGGAAAGAAACAATGAAATTTTGGATAATCCAGAATTATTGCAGACTTTCATTGAAATGGGCTGCCTGGTGCAAGTAACGGCCAGCTCATATACGGGCATCTTCGGCAAGAAAATCGAAGACTGCAGCCGGGCCTTCATCAAGGCTGGCCAATGCGCCTTCTTTGCCAGTGACGCCCACGATCTGCCAAGGCGCGAGTACCAGATGAAGGCTGCCTTGGACAAGCTGGCCAAGGAATTTGGCGAAAGCAAGCGGGAGGAATTCATCAATAACGCCCGCGCGGTCGTCAACGGCGACTTGGTCAAGATGAACTGGCAGCCTTTGCCAAAGAAGCGCAAGAAGTTCCTGGGCCTCTTTTAACAAGACAACTAAAGACGAAAAGCCGACAGAATCGCTGCTTCTGCCGGCTTTTTAATGTCCGGAAATCGTATAATTGAGGTAAACGGTAAGGAAGAACAAGCAACCTATGAAAAAGGAGAACAATCATGTTTTTAACTGGCTTGCACCTGCGCAATTTTCGTGGCTACCGGCACCTTGACCTGAAATTGGACCCGCTGACGACCTTGCTGGGGCAGAATGAAGCCGGCAAGAAGACCGTGCTGCGGGCCTTGGACATCTTCTTCAACGGCTCTGCCGCCAAGCGGCCCTTGAAGCTGCAGGACTTGAACCAGGAGGCCCTGGACCGAGGCGACTGGGAAATCGCCATTTCCTGCACGTTTGACCAGCTGACGGTCAAGAAGGTCTTTGACCTGAAGAATTATCTGGCTGAAAAGGACTATTTTAAGGAACGGACTGGCCAAGCCTTTCAGGAAGTCAACTCAGACAATCTCGGCCACTACCGGGAGCTGGTCAGCGGCTTGCCCTTGTATGTCTTCTTTGACGAAGAGTCAAAAGCGACCAGCCCCTTGAATTTCGTCGTCCGCAGCGCCATCCGCGACAAGCGCCAGGAGATCAAGGAAGTTCAAGACTTTCTGGACGCCAGAGTCGGCCGCAACCTGTCCCAGGTTTTGGCCAATTACCAGGAGCTGGCACCAGGATCAAAACCCAACTTTGTCTTCAAGGAACAGAACTTGGCGGAAATGATCAAGCGGCAGACTACGATTGAGGAAAGCAGCCTGCAGACAAGCAGCCGGATCGTCTTGGCTTTCATGCTGGCCCAAAGCGAGAATGCCAATATCGAGAACGTCATCTACGCCTTTGAAGAAAACAACCTGACAAAGGAAGAGGAGGACAAGCTGGCCCAAGCCGCCTTGAAATTGGTCGCTAAAGGCAAGCAGGTCATCCTGATTCCGCATACGCCTTACTTGATGGGCCTGTTGCCCCTGGAAGGAGCCCGGATGGTCAAGCAGGTGGCTGGCCAGCGGGAATTCCTGCAAGAGGAAGAGGTGCTGGAGGAAGCCCAGAAGAATCTGGGCGTTGAAGCCGACCAGCGGGCCGTCCAGTCGCGCTGCGTCTTGCTGGTGGAAGGGCAAGAAGACGTCCGTTTCGTGACCAAAGTCAACCAATGGATGTATGAAGCAGGCCTGGTTGATCAGACTTTCAGCCAGAAGGGGCTGTTTATCCTGCCGGTTGGGGGATGCGGGAGTCTGATCTCCTGGCTCAATTTTGACCTTTTTTCCCGGCTGAATGAGCCCTGGTTCATCATGATCGACTCTGACAAGGGGACGCCGGAAGCTGACCAAAGCCGCCGGCACCTCAGGCGGATTGAGAATAAGTACCCGCAAAACAAGAGCCACGTTCACGCGACTTTTAAGCGGGAAATTGAAAACTACCTGGTCTTTAAAGAGGATGGCCAGGTGCTGAAGTTCGCGCCGTATGAGGACGTCAAGCTGCACATGTACAATCTGATGGAAAAGCGCCATTGCAGCTGGGCCAAGGACAAGACGGCCTCAAAGCTGATGGAAAACATGACTTTAGCTGATCTGCAAGACCACTACCAGCGGGATGGGCAGGACCACCGCGAATTGGTAGAATTTTTCTTAAAGATCGATCATTTTATGGACCAACTGCCATGACATGCTCCCCCGACCAAGGTCGGGGGTTTCTTTATAGGCTAGTGCTCACGCGCAGCCTACAGCTTCTGAGAACGACCAACTTATTCTTGCAAGCAGGCTTGACCGAAGCCAAGCCTGCTTTTTTACTGGTTCTGTCCAGCAAGCTGAACAGCAGTGCAAAAACAGAGGTCAGTCTATTTATCACGGAAGTGCCCCCTCCGACGATTCCGCCAAGCCGCATTGGCTGCTGTTTGACGGTACGATTTTTTTCTTGCCCAGCTCTCTCAGAGCTGGGCAAGTCCTTTAATGCTAACTTCCCAGGATTTTACAACTCAATGTCTAAGAAGCCTACTATTACGGCTTTTTTCGAAGTTTAAGATAATATTTTTTGAGTTGTAACTTAAACTTCCCACTTTTGTAAGTGGGAAGTTTAAGTAAGTTAGTACAATTATCTCGACAGTTTGTTGGAAACCATCTACACTTCTTGCAAGTATATTTTCAATTCCGTAGTACTTTAGTACTGAAAACACACTCTCGATTGTTCTGCGAATTGCCATTAGCTCTCTTTTGTTATGCTGCTTAGCACCCTTCATATTTTTCCGATAAGGTGTCCACTGTATATAACCGTCTATCTTGAGGGCATCGTGCAGTCGTTTGCCTATATAACCTTCATCGCCTAAGATAAAGTGCCCTTCGGGACGGGTACTGAGAATCAGCTCTTCTGCTTCTTTTGCATCGTGGATTGATGCCTTGGTGATTACATAGCCAAGAACATACCCGTCTTGAGATACGTGGCCTTTAAAACCGTAGTAGTAAAACTTTTTGGTTGAGTTATAGCCAATGTTGGCTGTTCCTTCAAACACCTTAGCTCTGCGGTTTCTAATTGGCTGACACAAAGGCATGGGTAGACTGTCAATGATCATATACAAACAGATCGACTCTTGACTTCAGATCGTTGACGATCTGAGCAGTGATGCCAAGAAGCGCTCTAGCCCTGCGATTAAAACGAGACCTAGAAAGACCACAAAGTCCCCAGCAACGGGCAAATCTGCGCTGAGAAGATATACCTTCCTCAGCTTGCCAGACAAGTAATGCAATGATTTCGTAGTCTGGAACCTTTACCAGACTGGCATTGCGGCGGTGAGTTAACCGAGATGGGGCGTACTTGTAATAAAGTTTCTTGCAGATTTTCGACAAAGTTCTAAATTCTACTTGCAAACGGTGACTATAACGTTTAATCTGTAGTTGGTTCAACATTGTAAGGGCTTCTTTCTGTTTTTGAATAAAGAAATGCCAGTTATATAATTACAGTGTATTAGTATATGCAAATAACTTCTTAGAAAAATTAGGAGACGCATCAGAGTATGAATTCAAGAAAGAAAATGATGAATGAACCATCTAGCGAAAAGCAAAGATGGTCCTTAAGAAAGCTTAGCGTAGGTATGACGTCTGTGCTTCTTGGGATGACTATGTTCTGGGCTAGTGGCGCGGGCAGCCAAGTAAAGGCTGATACCACGACTGCTAGCGAGCAAGCAGCCCAGACGCAGACGAATACAGCGGAAAAAGCTGCCGGCACGGAAAGTACCAAGCAGACAGAAGACAATAATGCCAATGCAGATGCAGGCAAGACTGCAGAAACTCCCGCGGCAACTGACAACGGCAGTCAAGAAACCACCACGGAATCGAAGGCTGCCTCTTCTTCTGCCCAAAATCAGGGCCAAGCAGCAACCGCTACCTCAAGTACAACCACCAAGGCTGCTTCGAGTAGCAAAACTGCCAACTCAAACACTAAAGCAGTAATTGCTACCCCAAGCGCTACTACCAAGGCTTTTTCGAGTGCCGCCAACCGAAATCACGGTAATGATGGACAACCTATCACTGGTCTACGACACTACAGTAATAACAAGCTAAAATATTATGGCAAAGATCATGTTCAGTATCGTAATCGTTATGTTAGTCAGGGAAATAAGTGGTATTACTTTGGCAGCAATGGTGACGCAGTAACTGGCTTACGTCATTACGGCAAGAACAAGCTGGAATATTATGGCAAAGATCATGTTCAGTATCGTAATCGTTATGCTAGTCAGGGAAATAAGTGGTATTACTTTGGCAGCAATGGTGACGCAGTAACTGGCTTACGTCATTACGGCAAGAACAAGCTAGAATATTACGGCGCGGACCACGTTCAATATCGTAACCGGCCTTATCAAGAAGGCAATAAATTATATTACTTCGGTGGTAACGGTGACGCAAGGGTCACCGTCCGTGGGGCAATTGAAAACGGCAAGTTTAATATTTATGATCTGCGGACAAACAAGCTTATTAAGAGCCTCGACGCTGGTACTTGGGATAACTTGGCCTATTCGATGGATGCCAACTCCATTAACAATGTTGATGGCTACCTTAGCTACAGTGGTTGGTACCGACCAATTGGAACAAGCCAAGATGGTAAGAAATGGTACAAGACCGGGGCTGGTGACTGGCGGCCAATCTTGATGTATGCATGGCCAAATAAGGATGTTCAGGCACAATTCATTAAGTATTTTGTTAATCATGGTTATGAGAATGCTAATTATGGATTAACAAAGGCATCGGCAGCAAAGCTTAATAAGGACACAGATGCAACAGTTCTTAACACGGCAGCACAAAATCTTCGTTACGTAATTGAAAAAAGTATTGCTACTAATAAGGGAACGGGTAAGTTAGCAAATGACATTAATGGTTTTGCAGCTACTGTTCCTGAACTATCGGCTTCATCTGAATTGTCAGTGCAGAGCGTGCCAAATTATAAGCCTAATGAAAGCGGAACTGTAGATGACGATCAATTAATCTTCGTTAATAATGATTCAAAAGATCAACGTAGAGGTAATACTAGTTACGCTGATAGTAAGTATCGCTTAATGAACCGTACGATCAATAACCAAACTGGTAATGATAATAGCGATAACAGTCCTGAGTTATTGGTTGGAAATGATATTGATAACTCTAATCCGGTAGTACAAGCTGAGAACCTTAACTGGGAATACTTCTTGTTAAATTATGGTAAGCTGATGGGTTATAACCGGGATGGTAATTTTGACGGTTTCCGGATTGATGCTGCTGATAATATTAATGCTGATGTGCTCGACCAGATGGGACAATTAATGAATGATATGTACCATATGAAGGGTAACCCGCAAAATGCTAATAATCACTTAAGCTATAACGAAGGATACCATTCAGGTGCTGCCCGGATGTTGAACAAGAAGGGTAATCCACAATTGTACATGGATTCTGGAGAATTCTATACTTTAGAAAATGTCCTCGGACGTGCTAACAATCGTGATAATATTGGTGCTCTGGTTACTAATAGTATTGTTAACCGGCAAAATGACGTTACGGAAAATGAAGCTACTCCAAACTGGTCATTTGTCACTAACCATGATCAACGCAAGAACTTGATTAATAGGTTAATTATTAAAGACCATCCTGGCATAGCTTACATTATGGGATCAGCATATAAAGCAGAATATGCTAACAAAGCTTGGCAAGAGTTTTATGCTGATCAAAAGAAGACCGATAAGCAGTATGCTCAGTATAACGTTCCAGCACAATATGCAATTCTTCTAAGCAACAAAGATACTGTACCGCAGATTTACTATGGTGATCTTTACAACGAAACTGCACAATATATGCAGGAAAAGTCGATCTACTATGATGCAATTACGACGTTAATGAAGGCACGGAAACAATTTGTTAGCGGCGGACAAACAATGACCAAGCTTAGCGATAACTTAATTGCAAGCGTTCGTTATGGTAAGGGCGTTGCTAATGCTAATAGTGAGGGTACTGATAGTTTGAGTCGAACGAGTGGAATGGCAGTTATCGTTGGTAACAATCCACAAATGGCAGAGCAAACAATTTCTATTAATATGGGTCGTGCCCATGCTAATGAGCAGTATCGTAACTTGCTTGACACAACGGATAATGGTTTAACATATAATGCTGCTGGTGCTGAAAATCCAGAGACCTTAACAACTGATGATAATGGTATTTTGAAGGTTACTGTTAAGGGATACAGCAATCCTTATGTAAGTGGATATCTTGGTGTGTGGGTCCCAGTTGTTTCTGGAAATCAGGATGTTACTACTAATGCCGCCACTGTTTCAGCGGATAGTAATAAGATCTTCGAATCTAATGCTGCACTTGATTCTCATATGATCTATGAAGACTTTAGTTTGTATCAACCTGAACCAACAAGTACAGAGAATCATGCATATAATATTATTGCCAAAAACGCTGCGCTCTTTAACAACCTGGGAATCACTGACTTCTGGATGGCCCCTGCTTACACACCGTTTGGTATGAGTCGCTATAACGAAGGTTATTCTATAACTGATCGCTATAACCTAGGGACTAATGCTAATCCAACCAAGTATGGAAGTGGTGAAGAATTAGCAAACGCGATTGCCGCTTTGCATAGCGCTGGCTTAAAGGTTCAGGAAGATATTGTTATGAACCAGATGATTGGCTTTTCCGATCAAGAAGCAGTAACGGTTACCAGAGCTAACGATCGTGGAACGCAGATTTACGTCAATGGTAAGACATATGCTAATCAAATCTACTTTGCATACACAGCCGGTGGTGGAAACGGACAGGAAACTTATGGTGGTAAGTATCTGTCAGAGTTACAGTCCAAGTATCCTGACTTGTTCACCACAAGGGCCATTTCTACCGGCGTAGCTCCTGATCCAACTACTCATATTACTAAGTGGTCTGCTAAATACCAAAACGGTACATCACTTCAAAATATTGGAATTGGTTTAGCTGTGAAATTACCTAATGGCGATTACGCTTACCTGGATGGTGGTAATAACGATAAGTTTAAGACGATCCTTCCAGAACAGATGGGATCGAGTGATTACTATGTTCAACAGGAATTAAAGAATCAGGCTTTCCTAAAAAAAATCAAGCTTTCCTAAGCTGATTACGACAATATTACACTACGGAACCTAAAAGAGTGAAAAACTGCAATTTATGGGATTTCTTCCTGGTAAATTGCAGTTTTTTGTCTGTTTTGTTACATTTTGTGGTTAGTAAGGACAACAGGATGAAAGCATGACTTGCTAAGGCCTGTATGGTTAAGGCAGATTGTAAAATTTAAGTTGAACATTTAAGTGGACAGAAAAAACCATCAAGGTCTTTAATGGTGTTACCACACAATCCATTAGAAAGAATGGATGTAAGCTGATTCCTGAGACAACTTTTAAGAGAGGGTATAATGAATAAATCGTCTCTCAAAAGGAAGGAATTTTTACATGCCAACTCGTTACGACAAAGAATTTAAACAAAACATTATCAACCTACGCGTGGTGCTAGTTGAAATATAGTTTCAATTTCCTAACAAAAAAGGTCCAACATTGTAGACTCTAGTTGGAAAAAACATAAAGGAGTCCTTACAATGTTGAACCAACTACAGATTAAACGTTATAGTCACTGTTTGCAAGTAGAATTTAGAGCTTTGTCGAAAATCTGCAAGAAACTTTATTACAAGTACGCCCCATCTCGGTTAACTCACCGCCGCAATGCCGGTCTGGTAAAGGTTCCAGACTACGAAATCATTGCATTACTTGTCTGGCAAGCTGAGGAAGGTATATCTTCTCAGCGCAGATTTGCCCGTTGCTGGGGACTTTGTGGTCTTTCTAGGCCTCGTTTTAATCGCAGGGCTAGAGCGCTTCTTGGCATCACTGCTCAGATCGTCAACGATCTGAAGTCAAGACAATCAGAAACCGCAGAGCTAAGGTGTTTGAAGGAACAGCCAACATTGGCTATAACTTAACCAAAAAGTTTTACTACTACGGTTTTAAAGGCCACGTATCTCAGGACGGGTATGTTCTTGGCTATGTAATCACCAAGATCAATAGCTCATGGTATTACTTCACCAAGAGCGGCAAGATGGTCAAGGGTAAGACCGTTAAGAGTGGTGCATATACTTACACCTTAAACAAGAGTGGCTACTTGACTTCAGAGAAGTACACTGCAGCTTCTAAGAACCAGGCAACTACTAAGAACTCATTTGGTGCTCTTAAGAAAACCAATAAAAAATAAGCGCTAGCGCTTTTTAGAGGAGCAACTAAACCAACTATGGCTTAGTTGCTCTTTTTGTTTTAGAAAGCAGGTCAAGTCGGTCAGTCAGACTAATGAAAATAAGTAGAGACTAAAAAAACTATTCCATGCGTGGAATAGTTTTTATTTATACAATATCAGCTTTTGAATAGATTAACGGGTCTTGACTGTCTTAGCCTTTGACCAAGCAGAGTAGAAGGTCTTTCCGGAAAGCTTGCGGTAAGAACGAAGCTGTACGTAGTACTTCTTCTTGCTCTTTAAGCGGGAAATCTTAACTTTCGTTGCCTTGGTGCTCTTAGTCTTAGCCTTCTTCATTGATGAAGCCGTGCTATAGCGGATTTGGTAGCCAGAAACGGACTTGGCTTTCTTCCAGCTGCCAACAAAGGCCTTCTTGCTGCCCTTGAGGCTGGTGAACTTGCTGCTTGCGACAACTACTTTCTTGGACTTTTTAGCCTTCTTGACCGTCTTCTTAGTGGTCTTGGCTTTCTTGCCAGTGGTTGACTTCTTAGTAGTAGCCTTCTTGCTTTGAGCAAGAGCTAAAACAGCCTTAGCGTGGGCCAGTTGCTTCTTTTCGTAGGCAAGCTTCTTGCTGAGTGATGCAACCGATGCTGTTAGCTTTTCTTGCTTCTTCTTTGCTTCATTGTATGCCTTCTGAGCAGTTTGGAGCTTTTGTTGTGCACTGCTTGCGTCAGCCTTTACCTTATCCAAGTTGCTTTGGGTATTTGCTGCTTCTTTCTGAGCCGCTGCTAATGCGGTCTTGCAGTCATTCAGTTTGCTTTGAGTAGTTTTAACCTTCTCATTTGCTGCTTGCAGAGCAGCTTGCTTTGCCGGCAACGAGTCCTTGGTTTCCTTGATCTGTGACTGAAGCTTTGCCGTGTCAGTAAGCTGGTTCTGCAAGGATGCAACAGCGCCTTGATCGTCACTGATTTTCTTTTGCAGATCACTGATTTGATGACTGAGTTTTTGATTTTCAGTTTGCGTTTGATCAAACGCGCTTTGAGCACTTTTGACGTCTTTGTTGGCTTGGTCTGAATCAGCTTGAGCCTTTTGAGCAGCTGCTGCAAGTTCATCTTGGCTCGGCTTGACAACTTCCTTGGTGTTAAAGCGACTTGGAACGTTAGTAGGGTTGATTGTCAAAAGGCAGACGTAGAACTTGTCATCCTGGGTGGTTACAGCAACTGAGAAGTAACCATTGTTGTTGATGATGTTGTTGTAATCAGTTGGATTAGCCAGTTCCTGTGTTACCAAGTCAAAAGCTGCCTTGGCAATTTCGCTCATCTTGGTTGTCCCGAATTCATATGAGTTATATACGTACCCATTGATAATCGAAATGGACCGACTAGTAACTTGTCTGTTGGCAGCAATGTCATATCCAGTGACAGCATACTCATCAAGGCCCATGATGCTTGAGGCTGACTTGATTGCGTTGTACTTTCTAAAGACATAATTGCTGCTTTGGTATTCTTGCGTGTAACGCTTAGCAAATTCAAGTGAACCGTCAGTGATAGTCAGCTTGCTGGTTGATCCAACTTGAGACTTGACGGAATCAATTAAGCTCTTTACGTAGAAATCCAAACGCTTTTGATCTGTTTCGGATAAGGCGGCAGGATCGTCGTAAACAGTATCGTTTTCATCACCATCAGTAAATGGATAAGTGTGGCTGTTTACTACATCTTGCAGGTCCTTTTTGGCAGTATCCCAGTCAGTTGACTTGCCAGTAACGTAGTCAATGTAGCTTTGCGGAAGGGTCAAGCTTTCATTAGTGCTGGTTGCTGAACCCAGATCTTTTTTAGCCGTTTGCAAGGCCTGTGAGGCACTATCAGCCTTCTGCTTCTTTTCAGCAAGATTATTTTGCGCGGATGAAAGCTTAGCGTCAGATTTGCTCTTTTCTTGTTGCAAGCCGGACAAAGTCTTCTGGTTGTCGCTGATCTCATTGTTCTTGTCAGTAACTTTTTGCTTGATGTCGTTATTGTTCTTTTCGCCATCAGTAAGTTGTTTTTCGAGATTAGTTACTTTGTTTTGCGAATCAGTTAAGTCCTTTTGCTTGTCGGTATTGTCCTTAACAGCGTTTTGGTAGTTGCTGTTTGCGGAATCAGTGGCTGCTTGAGCTTGCTTGAGAGCGGACTGAGCCTCATTATTGCTCTTATTCGGAGCTGCTACCTTACCATTAGCGGCTTCGGTTGCATTTTTAGCATTTGCCAAATCCGTCTCTTTTTGAGTCAGATCCTTGTTAACGGTATTCAAATCATTTTGCGCCTTGGTTAACTTGCTTTGAGTTTGGTTAACACTATTTTGCGCGCTCTTAACCTTGGCTTGGTCGTTAGCCACAGTAGTTTTCTTGCTAGTGTTACTTGCGGCAAACACTGGGTGGGTAGCAGTCACCGCAAAAGCGGAGCTGGCCAAGCCAACAGATGATATGAGCAGAATGTTTTTGGAAATTTTCCGCATATTACTTTTCCTTCCTTTGATATCACATATGAGACATGTCGATTTTAGCACTTGGTGAAACCGAATACAATCTGCTTATGTTGAAAATTACCGCGCAAAAAAAGAGCTGTCAGTCCAGACAACTCTTTTAATTGATCTTCTGTTAGTAATTGGCAACTTCCTTGCGCAAGGCCATCATATCTTCGAACTTGTTGGTGAAGAAGCCGGCAGCACCGTATTGGATGATCTTCTTGGCCCGGGCCTTGCTGTCGACGGTCCAGATTCTTTCAACGGCCTTGGTGTCAACCAAGTGCTCTGGGTGAATGCCGCTGAAGCCGTGCTCCTTAATGAACTGTACTGGGTTCTTGATTTCCTTGTCAGTCAGGAAGTTGTAGTTCTGGTTGGGGCGGACCTCCTTGGCGTGCACCAGGGTCTGCAGGTTAAATGATGAGTAGATGATTTCTTGCTTGAACTTGAAGTGGTCAGCCAGGTCAAAAACTTTCTCTGGCAGGCCAGGGTAGTCAAACTTGTTGGTCTTCATTTCCAGGTTGAGCTGGCCGTCGTAGTCTTCAGCCAGTTCAAACAGGTCGCGCAGGCGGGGAATCCGCTCGCCGTTGGCCAGGTGGAATTGATCCAATTCCCGCAAGGTGTAGTCCTTGATTAAGCCTTTGCCGTTGGTCGTGCGCTTGATGTCTTCGTCATGCATGATGACCGGGACCCCGTCCTTGGTCAGGTGCACATCGAATTCAATCCCTTCAGCCCCATGCTTGAAGCAGTAGTCAAACCCTTCCAGGGAGTTCTCAGCAAACTTGGCAGGGTAGCCGCGGTGACCAAAAATCTTAGTTCTCATATATTTAATTGCGCTCCGTTTTAATAATTAGGAATGGAATAAAAAAGAAAAAGCAACTAGCTTTTTCTTTTGCTGGCACATATTATAGAGCGTCTGGTTAAACTTGCAAGGGTTTTGCCTGTAAAAAACTGGTAAAAATTATAGATGCAGCTGATTGTAGCTGGTCATCCGCAATTGCCCCTGGTTGTCCATCACCAAAGTGGAGATGGAGGCGTTTCTTGGGTGGACCGTCGTGTCAATTCCGCTGACCGCGAATCGCTGGGCCAGGGACTTGATGGCAAAGCCGTGGCTGACCAGCAGGATGTTTTCGGCCCCGTCCAGCTGGCTGATCAGGTCAAAGCCCTTCTGCCAGCGGGCCCAAAATTCCGTGCTGTCTTCAGCGTCATGGTAGGGGTCAGCTTCCTTGGTCCAGTCGGCAATCTGGTCGCAGGTCGCGTTCTTGGCCAAATCGTCCGCGCTGGTGAAGCCATGGGCCGCGCCGACCATCCGCCAAGCCACGTCATTGTCCATCCCCTCAAAGTAGCCATAGAAGTGTTCTCTGAAGTAAGGATAGGCCAGGTGCTGGAGCAGGTCCTTGTTGCAGTTCTTCTGCATGATGATCTCACAGGTCTCGCTGGCCCGCAGGGTGTTGCTGGACAGGGCAATGTCCAAAGGCAGGTCCTTTAAGGCCTCAGCGGCCTGCTCGGCACCTTCGCGCCCTTCTGCCGTCAATGGGGTGTCGCACCAGCCCTGCATCTTGTTGTACTTGTTGATAAAAGTCTTCCCGTGCCGGATCAAATAAATGCGTTTCATGTCTGCCTCTGTTTCTGTCTGCTTCAGCTAAAATTTCTTGCCCTTGTAGATCTTCTTGACCAAGTCAATGTCCTTCGGCTGGATCGTGTACAAAGACCCGGTCGGGTACATGACCGAGACCCCATTGCGGTGGTCCAAGCCGATGGCGTGGCCCAGCTCGTGCTCAACCGTGTTGACGATCCGGGCTTGGGAGTAGTTGTAGTAGCTGCTGTCCAAATAGTAGGTGTTCAGGGATACCTTGGCCGAGTAGAGCCGGCGGTTGCGGTTGGAGTACTTGTAGGTGGTCAGGCCGGCGGCTCCGTCTGACTTGTAGGCGGAGACGACGACAATCTGGGCCTTCTTCTTGCTGGAAGCCTGCTTAAAGCGGAAGGCCCCGGTCTGATTCCAAGCGGCCATGGCGTTGATCGTCGCGTTGTAAAGGTCAACCTGGCTGGACCGCTTTAAGTCGATGTAGACGGTCGCGGTCTTCTTGGGCCAGGTGTAGCCGGTCGTGTTCTTGATGGTGGACTTGGAATTCTCCGAGATGGTCTTCTCGGCCAGGTCGGCCGTGCTGAGGCTGTCTGGCAGGCAGCCGGCAAGCTTGCTGCCCCAGTCAGCCGCGACGTCCTTGATCTGGTCCTGGTAGGTCCAAGCGACCCCAATTAGGCAGGTCAGGACCAGCAGGTTCTTTAAGAAGTTGAAAAATTTGCTCATGAAGGCCTCCTTCTAGCTAGTATATTATAGTTTTTTTCCAGGGCTCTGCCTAGCAAAATACTTGCCTTTTCTTATGGATCCGCTTGCGGGCGAGAGACGGAAAAGTACCGGTCGGGCTGAAAAGATGGTACAATATTATGCAAGATTTTTAGAAAAGGTGTTTGCATGGCAGAAATTTCAGAACGCAACAAAGAACAGGCCCACTTGGATTCGATCCTGGGCCAGATTGACCAGCAAGGAGATGAGCTGGCCCGCCAAATCGCCAAAGACAAGGCGGAAGCCAAGGATATCTCCGCCCACTTCTATGACGACATCCGTCTGGACTTTGACGACTACTCAACCTCTATGGATACCGCCCTGTCGATCCAGCAGCAGCAGCAAATGCTGAAAGAACGCGACAATGCCTGGCAGGTCAACGCCCGTGAGCTTTCCACGCTCAAGCGCCTGCACGAGCACCCCTACTTCGCCCGGGTCGACTTCCAGGAAGAAGGGGAGGATCCGGAAACCATCTACATCGGCCTGGCCTCCTTCATGGACAAGGACAAGAACCTGCTGATCTACGACTGGCGGGCCCCGATCTCCTCGATCTACTACGACGGCAGGATCGGCCACGTGACCTATGAATCCCCAGACGGGCCAGTTTCCGTGGAAATGTCCAAGAAGCGCCAGTTCATGATCGAAGACGGCACCATCGTCAACATGTTTGATACGGACGAGACCATCGGCGACCAGATGCTGATGGAGGTCTTGTCTGAGAAGTCCTCCATCCAGATGAAGTCGATCGTCAAGACCATCCAAAGAGAGCAGAACAAGATCATCCGCGACACCAAGAGCGACCTGCTGTTTGTTCAGGGGGCTGCCGGGTCGGGCAAGACCAGTGCCATCCTCCAGCGGATTGCCTTCCTGCTCTACCGCTACCGGGGCAACCTGAAGAGCGGGAACGTCATCATGTTCAGCCCGAACCAACTGTTCAACGACTACATCGAGAACGTTCTCCCGGAAATGGGCGAGCAGAACATGGTCCAAATGACCTACTGGCAGTTCATCAACCGCCGCTTGCCGAAGATGCACGTCCAGAACCTTTTTGAGCAGTTCGAGGACAGCCTGGCTGACACGGCGATCGGCCGCTTCAAGGACTCGCTGACCTTCTTCAAGCTGGTGACCAAGTATGGCCAGCACTTGAACAAGTCCGGGATGATTTTTAAAAACATCTACTTCCGGACCAAGAAGAAGCCTTTCTTCAGCAAGGAAGAAATCAAGGAGCTCTACTACTCCTTCAATGAAAACTACAAGCTGGGCAACCGGATCGACGCTACCCGCGAGGAATTGATTCACCGCCTGAACCGGAAGATCGCGCCTGAAATCCGCAAGGCCTGGGTGACCAAGGAAATCGAAAGCCTGAGCCACGAGCAGATGCTGAGCATGTACGACCGGCCAGACCAGGAATTCCCGTCAGAAGAGGCTGAGCGCAAGTTCCTGGGCCGCAAGATCGTCGTCAAGCACTTGGCCAAGGTGGCCAAGGGGATCAACCGCAACCACTTCCTGAACGTCCGGGCCCAGTACCTGGCCTTCCTGCGGGCCGTGCCAAAGATGACCAAGCTGGAAAAGTACGGCATCAGCGAAAGCGAATGGGCTGAGCACGTCGAGGGCGTCAAGGAAAAGTTCAAGCAGCGCGAAATCGAGATGCGGGACGCTTCCGCCTACTTGTATCTCTACGACTTGATCGTTGCCCGCCAGACCAACATCGAGATGCGCTACTGCTTCATCGATGAAATTCAGGACTACTCAGCCTTCCAGCTGGCCTACCTGCGCTACAACTTCCCACGGGCCAAGTTCACCATGCTGGGCGACTTGAACCAGGCCATTTTTACCAAGGATGAGAGCTCAACTTTGCTGAAGCAGATCTCTGGCTTGTTTGATCCGGAAAAGACCAAGGTGGTCCAATTGACCAAGTCCTACCGGTCAACCAAGCAGCTGACTGACTTTACCAAGCAGATTCTCCGCCACGGGGAGAAGATCGAAAGCTTCAACCGCCAAGGACCCCGCCCGCAAGTTTGGGGCCGCGAGAGCAAGGAAGAGGCTGGGGAGGCCATGCTGGCGGCTATCAAGGCCAATGATGCCCAGAAGATGACCACGGCCGTGATTGCCAAGGACCTGGCCAGCGCCCAGGAAGCCGCTGCCTGGCTCAAGGAGCACGGGGCTAAGGCCACCTTGATCCGCGACGCCAACCAGCGCCTGGTTGAAGGGAACCTGGTCTTGCCGTCTTACTTGGCCAAGGGGCTGGAATTCGACGCGGTCGTCATGTGGGATGCCTCAAAGGCGGCCTACCACGAAGAAGATGAGACCCAGCTGGTCTACACGATTGCCTCCCGGGCCATGTACAAGCTGGACATCGTCTACGCCGGTGAGAAGAGCCCCTTGCTGGCAGTTGATCCGACGACTTACGAAAATAAGTAAATTTTTTCAAAAAAATGTTGACGGATTTTTAATATTAGTTTAATATTGCAATCAAACCAATCGATTTGCGAAGAACAGAAGAAGTAGGCCGCGCGCGGGACACGCAGAGACTCCCCGCTGATGGAAACGGGAGCAGGGCGGCGGCTGAACACACATCTGTGAGCAGGAGGGGCGAACCGCAGTAGCCTCTTCCGGGACGGCCCGTTACAGCCGCGAGTTTATGAACGCGTAAACTTGGTGAGGCCAGCTGCCGTGAGGAGCTGGCGAACGCGAGGTGGAATCACGATTATTTGTCGTCCTCTTGGCCCCATGGGCCAGGGGGACTTTTTTGTTTTTCAGAAAATCGGCCGACAGATTGATTAAGCAGAAATAGAAAGTGTGGGTAAGAATGAAATACGTTTTTGAAATTTTGCCATCGCTCTTCAGCGGAGCGGGCATGACCTTGCAGATCTTCTTTGAGACCCTGGTCATCTCCCTCCCGCTGGGGATGATCGTCTCCTTTGGCTTAAGCAGCCGTTTTGCCCCTCTGAAATGGCTTCTCAACTTTTACGTGTGGATCATGCGGGGGACGCCGCTGCTCTTGCAGCTGATCTTTGTCTTCTATGGCTTGCCCATCATTCATATCACCTTCCCGCGCTATCTGGCGGCGCTCGTGGCCTTCGTCATGAACTACGCAGCCTACTTCGCGGAAATCTTCCGTGGCGGCAACCAGGCTGTCGACAGGGGGCAGTTTGAAGCGGCCAAGGTCCTGCAATTGACTTACGGGCAGACCTTGCGCAAGATCATTATTCCCCAGGTGACTAAGATCGTCTTGCCATCAATCGGCAACGAAGTGATCAACCTGGTCAAGGACTCATCCCTGGTCTACGTGATCGGCTTGGGCGATTTGCTCCGGGCCGGCAACCTGGCCACCTCAAGAGACGTGACTTTGGTGCCGCTGGTCCTGGTTGGCCTGATCTACCTGATCCTGATCGGCTTGTGCACTTTGCTTCTGCGCCGCTTGGAAAAACACTTCGCTTACTACAGATAGGAGGGACTGAACAATGCTGAAGATTGAAAATTTGGCCAAGAGCTTTGGGCCAAGACAGATTTTAAAAGACGTTAATCTCGAGCTGGACGACGGGCAGATCCTGACGATCGTTGGTCCTTCTGGGGCCGGGAAGACGACCCTCTTGCGGATCATCGCCGGCTTGGAGACGGCCGACCAAGGACAGATGCAGCTGGACAGCGAGCGCTACGACCTTAGCGGCGAAGAGCGGGGCGCGATCGGGGTCGTCTTCCAGGACTACAAGCTGTTTCCGAACATGTCCGTTTTGGACAACATTACCCTGGCCCCGCAATTGGCCTTGAAAGAAGACAAGGCGACCGCGGAAGCTGAAGCCCGGGACCTGCTGGGCAAATTGGAGATGGCTGACAAGAGCCAGCTGTATCCTTACCAGCTTTCAGGCGGGCAAAAGCAGCGGGTGGCCATCGCCCGGGCCTTGGCCATGAAGCCCAAGATCCTCTGCTATGACGAGCCGACCAGTGCCCTGGACCCGGCCATGCGGGACCAGGTGGCGGAATTGATTTTAGGCTTTAAGGAAACCGGCTTGACCCAATTGATCATTACCCACGACATGGACTTTGCCAAAAAGGTGGCCGACCGGGTCTTTGAAGTCAAGCCATTGGAGGGATGAGCATGAAGCAGCTGAAGAAAGTGCTGGTCATCTTGGCCGCGGCCGTCAGCCTGTTCGTGGCGGCTGGCTGCTCCAACCTGACCAAAGAAGCCAATACCAAGGACACCTGGTCCCGGATCCAGCGGCGCAAGAGCGTCATCATTGGCTTGGATGACACCTTCGTGCCCATGGACTTCCGCCAAAAGGACGGGAAGCTGGTCGGCTATGACGTCGACCTGGCCAAGGCCGTCCTTAAGGAACTGGGCTTGCGGGCAGACTTTCAGACCATCGACTGGTCCATGAAGGAAACCGAGCTGCGCAACGGGACGATCGACGTCTTGTGGAACGGCTACAGCGTGACCAGCCAGCGGAAGAAGAAGGTCAATTTCAGCAAGGCCTACTTAAGAAACCGCCAGGTCTTGGTCGTCAAGAAGGCCAGCGGGATCAAGTCCTTCAAGCAGATGACCGGCAAGGTCGTCGGGGCCCAAAGCGGGTCAACGGCGGAGATCTGGCTGGATGGCAAGCAGCAGTCGCTTAAGGCCAAGAGCAAGGTCTTGTACGATACGATTCCCAGCGCCTTTTTGGACTTGAATGCTGGAAGGATCCAGGGGATCCTGCTGGATGAAACCTACGCGGACTACTACATCAAGCACGAGGCTGATTCCAGCTCCTATCAGGTCATCATCAACAAGGGCGTGCCGGAAGACTTGTTTGCCGTGGGGATGCGCAAGGGCGACAAGACCCTGCAAAAGAAGATCAACTGGGCCCTGAAGCGCCTGCAGCAAAACGGCAAGCTGCGGCAGATCAACCAGAAGTGGTTTGGGACCAATTCCAACTATTTACAAAAGTAAGCATGCAAAAAGAGAGCTTCAGCAGCTCCCTGCTGTGAATAAAAAGGCTTCCAGAAGTTTTATCGCTTCTAGAAGCCTTTTATATTCGTTTGAGTTTTTCCCCAGGCATGTCATACCCGGACGATGCGGACGCGGCTGAAGACCGTGTCGCCGTCTACTTTGAGCACTGGGGCATCAGGAGCGGCATCTTCAGCTCCGAAAGTCTCCAGGCTGGCCAAAAAGCTGGGCATGTCGACTGAAACGTGCCATTCCTTTGGCACGTACAAGGTGACTTCCCCGCAGAAGCAGTCCAAGTCCACCTTGGCCTCGTTGTCTTTAAGCTGGACGTCGTCGAGGTAGACGGACAGCTGGCCCATCACGCAGTCGATTGACAGCTTGTGCAGGTTGCGGCTGTGCAGGCGCCGCCGGGTCCGGCCCATGACCAAGTCGATCGCGACCCGCTCTTTATCCAAAGAGGACCGGGTCCGGCTGGTGACCGGCTCAACGTCGACCTTGTCACCGTCGCTGTCGGTTGCTGAAAAGACGAACTCATCGTCGCTTTCATAGCGGCTGCCATGCTTGTCCAGAAGCTGGACCCCAATGGCCAGCAGGATCAGCCCCAAAGTCAGGTAGCCGGTCCAGTGGAACCAGCCAAAGGCATCGCTAAAGATCATGACGATGAAGCCGCCGGCCAGGACGCTTAAGAAGGCGACCCGGCCCTTGAGTGATTTATAGAGGACCCAGGCCAGGATTACTAGCCAGAAAACCTGGCCCCAGGAAAAGACGAAAATCCGGCTGAAGCCGGGAACCAATTGACTCAGGATCACCAGGCAGGCGGCAGCCAGGAAGATGATCCCCCAGGTAATATTGCTGCGTTTGCGCATAATTCTCCCCTCATTTCCATCTACTATGGGAAATAGCTTCTTCTAGCTAAATTATACTGAAAAAATTATATTTTGCCTTGCTTTTAGGCTTGCTTTTTCCTTAGTCCATCTTTAAGACTTCACCGGCTACCACGTCGGCCAGCCAGGAGATCCCTTTCTCGCTGTAGTGCTGGCCGTCAGCAGTCAGGAAGGATGGCAGGTCCTGCAGCCGTTCCATCTTGTGGGTCAGGTCAAAGAAGAAGGAGTTGGTCTTGCCGGCATCGCGCTGGGCGGCTTCAGAATACTGGTCCAAATCGTCCAGGGAGTAGGAAGAAGCGATCTTTGGGTTCTTGAAGTCCGGCATTGACGGGGACAGCACCAGGGTATTGGCGGCCCCGGTCACCTTCTGGGCCTTCTTGAGCAGGCTTTCCAGCCCTTCTTGGTAGTCGTAGAGGCTGATCCCCCAGTCCTTGGAGGAGTCGTTGGTTCCGTATTCCACAACCAGAATGTCGCACTTGGGCAGGGAGTCTACGCGTGGCAGGACGTCATTGACGGTTGCCCCGCTTGTGGAAATGTTTTCCACCTGGTAGTCTGGCCCCAGGCGTTTTCTCATGGCTGCCGCGAAGCGGTCAGTGTCGCGGGTGCCGTCGTAAGCATTGAAAATTGAGTCACCGAACAGAATAACTTTTTTCATGATTTTCACCTGTTTTCTTTACAAAAGCACTTTTTGCGTTTTGTGAACGTTTTCCTTTATAATAGTGTAAGATCGGAAAAAGGACAAATATAAAATGCAAAACTACACAGAATTTAACCGGCAAGAATGGGCCAAGCTGACCCCGCACGTCAAGCTCCAGGTCACTGACGAGGAACTGGCCCAGGTCAAGTCCCTGGGCGATGAGCTGGACGTCAAGGACGTTGATGAAATTTATGAAACGTTGCTGAATTACATTCATCTGGCTTACAGCTTCAAGAAAGAGGCCAGTGAAAAAAGGGCGCGCTTTTTGCACATCGATCCCATCGTGCACCCGTACATCATCGGGATTTCCGGCTCCGTTGCCGTGGGCAAGTCAACGACGGCCCGCCTCCTGCAACTCTTATTGACGCGCTACTTTCCGGATTTGCAGACCCAAATGATGACCACGGACGGCTTTATCTACCCCAACTCCATCCTGGAACAAAGAGGGCTCATGCCCCGCAAGGGCTTCCCGGAAAGCTACAATATGCAGATGCTGAGCGATTTTTTGCGCGACGTGGCCAGCGGCAAGAAGGCTGACGTGGTCTATCCCCTGTATTCCCAGGAACTGAGCGACATCGTGCCGGGCAAGTACGGGCACATCGAGCAACCGGACATTTTGATCATCGAAGGGATCAATACCCTGCAATTGCCGGAAAGCGGGCAGGTCGTGACGTCCGACTTTTTCGACTTCTCCATCTACATCGATGCCGACGAGGACTTGATCGAGGAATGGTACATGCAGCGCTTTAAGAAGATCATGAAGCTGAAGAAGAACGACCCAAACAACTTCTACTACAAATTGGCCAATGGGCCCCTGGACGTGGCTGAGCGCCTGGCGGAAGAAACCTGGCAGATGGTCGACCTGGTCAACCTGCGCCAGTACATTGCGCCGACCAAGCAACGGGCCAACTTGATCCTGCACAAGGTTGAGGGACATTTGATTGATAAAATTTACCTCCGCTGTTATTAAATGCTATAATGAAAAACAGCACATTTACTTGAACTAAGGAGAGCAAAATTAATGCAAGCTATTGAATTGAAAAAGGGCATGATTTTTGACGAAAACGGCAAGCTGATGCTGGTTCTGTCAGCCAACCACCACAAGCCAGGCAAGGGCAACACCGTGATGCAGATGGACCTGCGCGACGTTCGTGCCGGCTCAGTCATCCACAAGACCATGCGGCCAAGCGAAAAGGTCGAGCTGGTAGAAGTCGTTAAGAAGAACGCCCAGTACCTGTACGCTGAAGGCGACAGCTACAACTTCATGGACAGCGAAACCTACGAGCAATACGCGATTTCAGCTGACCAGCTTGGCGACGACGTAAAGTACCTGATGCCAAACATCGAAGTCATCCTGGAATTCACTGAAGAAGGCGAATTGCTGGCCGTTCAGCTGCCAGCCACCGTCAACATGAAGGTTAAGGAAACCCAGCCAGGCATCAAGGGTGCCACGGCTGCTTCAGGCGGCAAGCCAGCTACGATGGAAACCGGCCTGGTCGTTACCGTTCCTGACTTCATCAACGAAGGCGACGAACTGGTCATCAACACCGAAACTGGTGCTTACAAGGGCCGTGCTTAAAAAGCAATCCGAAAAATAAGAAGCAAAATAAGAAGCAAAAATGCATCTCCAGCAATGGAGATGCATTTTTGCTTTATTCGCCCTTGAAAGTTCCGGCTTCGACTTCTTTGATAAAGTCGGCCAGGTGCTTGTAGTAGACGTCCGGGTTGTCGACCATGTGGTGGTGACCGCCGTTTGGCGTGGTTACCAGGCGGGAGTTCGGAATCAGCTTCTGCATGGTTTTGGCCGTGTCCAGCGGCATGGTTTCGCATTCGCCGAAGGTGAGCAAGGTTGGCACCTTGATCTTTGGCAATTCGCTTCTGAAGTGCCAGTCCTTGAGCTTGCCCGTGATGACGAATTCGTTGTCGCCTTGGAAGGCGTTGTAGACGGCGGTGCCGCCCAGATCCTTCAAGTGGTAGAGCTTGGAAGGCTGCTTGCGGTCAACGAAGTTGATGTTCAAAATCTGCACGTCGTCTTGGTAGCGCTGGTTGGCGTAGTCGTTCTTGGCCTCGCACTCGCGCATGAAGTCGATTTCGGTCTGCGGCAGGACTTCTTGCCGGCGGCGGTTGACGGAAGCCACGTATTCGTCGATGTCGTCAACCATGGAGGAGATGATGGCCCCCTTCAGGTGGTCGCCGTACTTGACGGCGTATTCCTGGACCAAGAGCCCGCCCCAGCTTTGCCCGATCAGGTAGAACTGGTCGATGCCCAGCTTTTGGCGGACTTCTTCGACTTCATCCAGGAAGTATTCGTAGGTCAAGTACTTCTTGGCTACTTCCGGGTCAGAGTAGTCGGGCTGGTCTGAATAAAGCGAGCCCAATTGGTCGTACATGTGCACTTGCACGTCCAGGCCCTGCTTCTGCAGCTGCTCAGCCGTGTCTTCCCAGTATTCGTGGTTGCCGCCTGGCCCCCCGTGCAGGCAGAGCAGGTGAATGGTGCCCGTGCCCTGGGTATTGGTCCACAAGTGGTAGCCGTTGTCGAGCGTGATAATCGTAGTTCCTTGCTTCATAACGTTTTCTCTACTTTCTAAAAAAACTTTCCTCCCAATTCTACCGCTAAATCAGCGCTTCTGCGCGGCCAGGTACTCGTGCATTTTTTCCAGTTCCACGCTGGCCAGGTCGATGGTGCAGACATTGTGGTAGGGGTGGTCGGTCTCTTCGCCTGTCAAGGCATCCTTGATCGTGAAGCCATATTCGTCGGTATGGGTCACGTAGCCCAGGTTTTCCCCGTCGTACTCGTAGTCGTCGATGTTGACCAGGTGCTTGCCCGCGGTCAGAATCACCTCGCGCGTGGTAGGGATGTGGTGCAGGCTCTTGGCCAGCTTGGAGAAGTTGTTGGGGTCAAACAGGCCCTGCTCCTGGTTGCGCTTGATCAGGTAGTTGGTGTAGGCAATGGCCGGAGAAGCATCGGTTTCATGGACGATGTCGGCCCGGTTGACCAGGCAGATCGACTCCAGCTGCCCGTACTTGCTGACGCTTTCCAAAAGGAGGTAGTGGTCATTTTGGGCAATGACGTGGCCCAGCAGGCAGCCGCCGAAGCGGTCGTCGTCCACCCAGTCCAGGTAAAGCTCACACAAGCCGTAGTCAAAGGCCGGCTCGCTTTTGCGGGCCGCGTACCACTCCTGCCACAGCTTGCCGGAAGCGGCGTTGATCTCTAGGCTGGAAATCTGCTTGGTCGGCACGGCCAGGTAGAGCCGGTCCAGGCTGTAGTCGTCATTGATCTGGCGGATGCGGATTTCGCTGAGCGTGCTCTGGATGACGATGCCCCCGTAGACTTCGCCGTTGTTCAAGGTGATGGTCAAGGGCATGTCTTCAAGCAGGGCGGCTTCGGCTGCCTGGTAGAGCTGACTGAAGGGCCGCTTCAAAAGCTGCTGGTTGCGCGGCATCAAGTCAAAGGGGTCGCGCGACTGCCCTTCATCGATCAAGCGCTGGACGTAGGCGATGCTTGGCGACTCTTCCACGACTCCCAAGAGGTCATCGTTGTTCAGGACCATCACGCCGCTGGCGTTGGCGTCATCATCTAAAGCAATCAGGACGGTCACCGCGTCATTCTGGTAGACCAGATAGCCCAAGTAGTAGCCGTCAGTCTGCTGGTCGGCCTTGGTATGCACTTCAACAAGTTTCATGATAAGTCCCTCATTTCTATTTGTGCTTTTAAGCTGCTGGGACCAGCTTAAAATCTTATGTTTTAGTTTAATTATAGCAATGCTTTCCAGAAAAAATCGAAAGATTGCTATAATGGACTATAAAGAGGGGGTACTTGCTATGAGTCTCAAATATGCGCGCAAGAGCCAAGTCATGCTGTTCACGCTCTTGTCAGCGATCAAGGCCTGCAACGTCTTGTTCGTTGCCTACATGCTGAAAGTCATGCTGAACATTGCCTCGTCAGGCAAAGGCGACTACATGCGGCTGGTCGGCTTCGCGGCTTTGACGGCCGGGGGCCAGCTGCTCTTCATGTGCAGCAACTTCTTGTACGAAACGACCAAGATGAACATCATCAGAAGCGTCAACATGGCCCTGAAGAGCGCCAACCTGCGCTACCTGGTCGACCAGAACACGCTGGACACCAAAGACGGCCTGAGCTTTATGACCAACGATCTCAAGCAGATCGAAACCAACCGGGTGACGGCACAATTGGACATCATCTACCAGTCCTTGACCTTTGCCGGCTCCTTGCTGTTTGCTTTTTACAATTCTTGGGAAATGACCCTGGTCTTCATTGTCGCCACGATCGCGCCGGCAATCGTGCAGATGCTGACCAGCCGGATCATCACCAAGAAGGCCAAGGTTTGGACGGAAAAAAACGCCATTTACACCCAGTACGTGTCTGATACCCTTAACGGGGCCCAATCCGCCCGCCTGTACAACGTCCGCAGCAATGTCGTGACCCGGGCCATCGGCGCGGCCCAGGGGATGGAGGATGCCCTGCGGAACATGACCCTGACCCAGGCCTGGGCACTGGAACTGATCTATTCATCCGCCGAGCTTTTCTGCTTCATCATTCCGTGCACGATTGGCGGGATCTTGATGATGAAGGGGCGCTTGGCGGTCGGGACCCTGGTGATGATGGTCGACTTGGCGATCAACTTTATCACGCCAGTCGTTACCCTGTTCAACGAATTCAACCAGGTCAAGTCCACGGTTCCAATGTGGCAGCGCACCCAGAAGGCTTTGAACTACGTCCAGCAGGCTGACATCTATGAGGTTGGCGGCTTCAACGGGATGATCATCAAGGACTTGGCCTACGTGACCCGCCACAGCAAGCGGCAGATCTTCAAGGACGTGAATATCACGGTCAAGCCGGGCGAGAAGATCCTGCTCATGGCCCCGTCCGGCTGGGGAAAGACCACGCTTTTGCGCCTGATGCTGGGAATCTACAAGCCAAGCCAGGGCAAGATCATGATCAATGGGGAAGACGTTACCGGCAACTGGTACAAGGCCCATAATTTTTATTCTTACGTCAACCAGAAGCCGTTCATGTTCAACGATACTTTGCGCTTTAACGTGACTTTAGGGCGCAAGGTGTCTGAGGACCAGCTGCTTATGGCCTGCCATGAGGCGGGCCTGGACAGCCTGATTGCGGAAAACGGCCTGGACTACCAGGTCGGGGAAAATGGGAACAACCTGTCCGGCGGGCAGATCCAGCGGGTGGAAATCGCCCGGGCCCTGTTGTCCGGCCGGCCAATTCTGCTGGCCGATGAAGCAACCAGCGCGCTGGACCCGCGCCTGTCTTTGGAAATTCATGAGACCCTTTTGGGCAATCCAAAGATCGCGGTCGTGGAAGTGGCCCACAAGATCACGGATATTGAAAAGGCCATGTTCGACCAAATTATCGTCCTCGACAAGGTCAAGGACAAGAACGCCGCGGAACGGGAAATTCTGCAGGCAACCAAATAGGAAATTAGCTAACGTGAAGTCTGGCAGCCAGCTGCCCAGGCTTTTCTTTTTGGCAAAAATGGGCCGGAAGAGCGGACGATATTTACTAAAATATATAATCCCGTTGGCTTAAATGACTAGAATATATTAATATTTAAATATTGTCCCTTGCACTGCAAATGCTTTCAAGATATAATAAGGGGCGTAATTAAGCAAGTAATAGATAGATCAGCTGTTTGAGAAAACGAAGGAGAAATCAAGATGGCAGAACCAAAATGGCTTCAGGACATGAACCCTGAAGAATATTTGCAGGAAGACTTTGAAGCAACTGGCCACAGCCGCTACACGGTTGACGGCTTGGAAAAGAACGACCCGGAATGGCTGGACAAGGCAGCGGCCAAGGTTGGCGCCGCTGAAGGCGATGACTACGTTAAGCTGGATGCCGGCCTGCTCACGGTCAACCAGCTCAACTGGATGCTGCGCAACACTTTTGGCGAAATGACCTTTGTTGACGACAACAACCAATTCCTGTGGTACAACCGTCCACAAGACCCGAACTACAAGATGAAGGCTGGCCGGACTCCTGACCAAGTCGGCGACACTATGGGCGCGGTTCACCCTGACATCCGCGACGTGATCCCAACTGCCAAGAAGGTCGTTCACGCTTTGCGCACCAAGGAAGGCGGCCACGATGCCGTTTGGATGCCTGTGCCAACTGGCAATTTGACTGAGCTCGTTTTGCACTACTACAAGCGCGTTGAAGACGAAGAAGGCAACTACATGGGGATCTACGAATGGGTCCAAGACATCTATCCATTCGTGAAGTACTTCTGTGAAGCAACTGGCCAAAAGCTCGTTGTCGACACTGATGCCGCAACTGGCGCGACCTACCGCCGCAACTCTGATCCAGATGCCAAGACTGGTCCTTCAACCAAGGCGGCCGCTGCCAAGGAAGAAGCAGCGAAGAAGCCGGAACCAGAAGCAACTAGCGGTGCTTCCCACCACTAATTTATTAGTCATTTGCCCTAAAAATAACTGAGTTGACAATAAATTCTTCGGAATTTACCTCATTAAGACATTATTGTTCTTTACACAAAAGTACCATATTATCTCTTTCAGACCAGCCAGCCGGCTGGTCTTTTTGGTTAGCTGGGACAAAAGCTCAAGGTGACAGGGATTGGCTTCAGTAGGGTACTTTTTTCAATAATTCAAGCAAAACAAAACCTCGCCACCGGCGGTGGCGAGGCTTGAGTTTCACAGCTTAGAATTCCTGGTGCTGGTTAGGATTGCGGTCAGCGCGGCGGCCGTCGGCTTTGTCCAGTCCGGTCAAAGCTGCCACTTCGTCCTGGGTCAGTTTAAAGTCAAAAATGTCCAGGTTGCTCAACTGGTGCTGGCTGGAAGAAGCCTTTGGAATCGGCACGACGCCCAGCTGGGTTTCCCAGCGCAGGATGACTTGGGCCGGAGTCTTGCCATACTTGGCGGCTAATTTTTGCAGCAAGTCTTCCTTGAAGACCTCACCGCCGCGCAGGAGCGGGCTCCAAGCTTCAGTAACGATTCCGTGGGCATCATCATATTCGCGGACTTTCTTGCTTGACCAGTAAGGGTGCAGCTCGACTTGGTTGACGGCCGGAGTCACGCCAGTCTCTTTGATGATCCGGTCAATGTGCTCTGGCTCAAAGTTGGAAACCCCGATTGACCGCACCAGACCGAAACGGCGCGCGTCAATCAATGCCTGCCAGGCTTCAACGTAGTGGTCTTCCAGCGGATTTGGCCAGTGAATCAGATACAGGTCGAAGTAGTCCAAACCGCTTCTAAGCAAGCTTTCTTCAATTTCGTTGATCGCGGCTTGGTATTCGTGGTTTGACCCTGGCAATTTTGAAGTGACGAACAGCTGGCTTCTAGCAACCGAGCTGTTTCTGATCGCCTTGCCCAGAGCCCCTTCGTTTTCATAGCGGACGGCTGAGTCCAGCAGGCGGTAGCCGTTCTCGATTGCCTGGGTGATGGCCTGCACGCCCGGGAAGCCTTGTACCTTGTAGGTCCCGAAGCCTAAGGCCGGGATCAAGTTGCCGTCATTTAATCTGAAATGTTCCATGATATATTTCTCCTTGCTTTTTTGCTGTTAAAAATATTGTAAACCAGTTCAAAAGTTTTGGCCCGGGCGGCGCAAATCAGCTAAAATGGATGAGAACATATTTTCTGGCAGCAAGCACGAATAAGAAACAGAGAGGGATAACTTATGGCAAAAAAGCGCCGGCGTTCCAAGAAGCGCCAAAATACCAGCCTGCTCACGGCCGCCATCGCGGCCATCGCGGTCTTGTGGGGAATCTACACCCAAGGCGGACAGACGGTCAACCCGCAGACCAGTCCGGCCACCAGCAGCTCAGCGTCATCCAGCCAGACCGTCAGCAAGGCCCAGACGGCCGGCAAGGTCTACGGCGGTCTGGCCCAAAGCGACTACCGCAAGCTGGCCCAGCTCAATTTCAAGTCCGGCGGCAAGAGCTACGTCTATGTGAACGGCAACCACTCGACCCTGGTCAAGAACGCCTGGCAGGTCAACCGGGTCATCTACTCCAACCTGGATTCCCTGAACCGGACTTCCAGTTCCAACACGGGCTTTTTGGAAAAAAGAAACGTGGCCAATGACTCTTTAAGAGTAAGACAATACATCCAGCCAACCGGCTGGCACTACAACAGCCGCAATGGCACCCAGCTTTACAATCGCGGCCACTTGATTGCCTATTCCGTGTCAGCCGGGATCGACCAGGACGGCAACTACAACCCCAAGAACCAGTCCGGAGACCAGAACAATCCCAAGAACCTCTTCACCCAGTCAGCCTACTCCAACCAGAAGATCCAGACGATTTTTGAAAGCAAGGTGCGGACGGCCCTGCGGCAGAACAAGAAGGTCATCTACCAGGCTACGCCAATTTTCCGGGGACAGGAATTGATGGCGCGGGGGATCAACCTCCAGGCCGTTGCTACCGACGGCAGCCTGGACTTCAACGTCTATTTGTTCAACGTCCAGCCCGGCTACGCCTTTGACTACGCGACGGGGCGGGCCAAGGTTGACCGGTCTTTGACGGTCAATGACGGCTTTGAACTAAACAGCCGGGCAAATCTGCATTAAAATAGAATTCAGTAGGCCAAGCAGCCTGCAACAGGCTGGCAAACTGCTAAAGAACTGAGTTATATATTGCAAGAGAGGTAACAAAAGTGGGAAAACTGACAATCGAGCAAGTTCAGCCCGATCAAATCGATGAGCTGGTCGCGCTCAGCCGCGAGACTTTCCAAGCCACGTTTGAGGACTCCAATACTGAAGAAAACATGCAGAAATTTCTTGACGGCCACTACAACCGTGACCGCCTTCTGCGGGAGCTGGAAACGCCCGGCAGCTTCTTCTACTTCGTCTACGAAGACGGGCAGCTGGCTGGCTACATGAAGCTCAACGTCAACACGGCCCAAAGCGAGCGCGTGGACGACAACGGGCTGGAAGTCGAGCGCATCTACTTGAAGAAGGACTTCCAAGGCCGGGGAATCGGCAGCCGGCTGCTGGACCACGCCGAAGCCCAAGCCAGAAAGTGGCACAAGCACGCCATTTGGCTGGGCGTTTGGGAGCATAATGAAAAAGCCAAGGACGTTTACGCTCATAAGGGCTACCAAAAGATTGGCCAGCATGAGTTCGTCGTTGGCGATGATCATCAAATCGATTACTTATTTAAAAAGAATCTGCTGCTGGGCTAGTCATGCTGGACCAGCCAGTCGGTCAGGATTTTCCGGTACTTTTCGTTTTCCTGGACGAAGGGCATGTGCCCGCAGCCCGCGAAAAGCTCCCACTTGGCAGCTGGCAAATGGTCAAACATGGTCTTGGCCACCAAAGGCGTGCACAGGTCATCCGTGCCGCTGGTAATCAGGACCGGCAGCTGCATTTTGGACAATTCATCCGTGTACTCATAGTCATGGAGATTGCCGATTGGCGTGTATTCGTTGGGACCCCATCCAGTGAGGTAGGCAACGGTGCCGCCTTTTTTCTTGCGCAAAACCGCCTCTGGCATGTCCGGGGTCAGCTTGATCGCGTGCTGCTCCATAAAGTGGGCGTTGGCGGCTTGGTAGGCGGGCGCGGAGAAGTCGCCGCTTTCTTCCGCCTGCTGGATGGCTGCCTGCTCCTTTTCCGGCAGGTACTTGATCCAGCGGTGCAGCTCCTGGCTCCACAGCTTGGCTGAAGACAGGGTAGAGGAGAGGATGACGGATTTAACGCCCTTGGGCTGATAGTCGCACATGTAGATGATGGCCAGCATCCCGCCCCAGCTTTGGCCCAGCAGGTGGATCTGGTCCAATCCCAGCTGCTCTCTGACGTTTTCCAGCTCTTTGACCCAAGTCCGGGCGTTGTAGACCGCGGGCGTGTCGTCAGGGATGGATGACTCGCCGCAGCCCAGCTGGTCGTACATGATGACTTGCCGTCCGCTGGTCTGGGCTACCTGGTCCAGGACTTCAAAATAGTTGTGGCTGGAGCCCGGCCCTCCGTGCAGGAGCAGCAGCGGCGCTTTAGCCGTTTTTTCGCCGACGATCCGGCAATATGTCTGGTATTTGCCAAACGGCAGGTGTTTTTCTAAAATTTGCATATTTTTAACCTTCTTGAAGCGCAATATATTTTGTAAAAAATGGTAACATTAATGAAGAAATAATTGAAGGTGGGGAAAGCCATGATTAAACAAAAAATTTTTCCAATTGATACCGACTACAGCTGGTACGACATCAGCGGCCTGAGCCAGGACGACAGCCGGCAATTGCAATCGGAATTCTATTTTACGCCGGAAATCATTTCCTACGTATCCGACCGGCATGAGCGGCCCCACTATGACTATGACAAGTACACCGACACGCACCTGCTGGTCTACGACGTGCCTGTCTGGCCAACGGCTGCCAGCAAGCACTTCATTTCCCGGCCGATTACCTTTTTGCTGCAGGACAAGAACCTGTTTACCTTCCACACGGTCGAGACCAGCTACGTTTTTGACGAATTTAACGACCCGCAGATGCTGCGGCGTCTTTCCCATGCCCAGGACGTGACCGAATTGCTGGTGACCTTCTTGATGTTTGCCTCCCAGTACTTCCAGCGGGCCGTTACCCAGCTGGACGCGGAAAGAAACGACTTGGACGCCAAGCTGAGCGACGACATCAACAACCAGGACCTGGTTGAATTGTCCAATATCGAGAAGTCCCTGGTCTACCTGTCCAGCTCCATTCAGACCGACCAGATGATGCTGAACAGCCTGCAGCACTCCCAGCTGACTTTTTCCAAGCCGGCCAAGGAAAGACTGGACGACGTCCTGATTGAATCCAGCCAGTCTTCAGAAATGGTCCAGATTTCCCGCCAGGTAACCAAGACCCTGTCCTCAACTTCCAACAACATGATGAACAACAACCTGAACGATACGATGCAGTTCCTGACCGTCTGGTCCCTGGTTTTGACCATCCCGACCATCCTGACCGGCTTTTACGGGATGAACGTCAAGCTGCCGATTTTTAACGCGGCTTACGACTGGATCGTGATCGTCATCTTGATGGTCGCCCTCATGGTCTGGCTGATCCTCTTGATGCGCAAGCACCATTTCTTCTAAGATCCTTATATTTGTAAACAGCTGACAGCAAAAGTAATTCAAGAAAAGTAGGTAATCTGCAAAGCATGAATAATCGCATTTTGTTAGGGGCCGGGATCGCGACCCTGTTTGCCTTTGGTCTATATACTTCCAGCCAGCGGGCCGCTGAAAACCGGGAGCTGACCGTGATCCAGGTCAAGAAGAAGGGGAAGGTGACCAAGCAGGTCGCTGCCCCTTCCAGCTCCGGGGGCAAGGAGCCAAACGTCGGGTCAATTGAGTACAGCAACCACATCTATACCAGGTCCGGCTCAAACAAGGACCTGGCCAAGCAAGTGAAGAAGGTCATGGGGGAAGATGCCAACTACCAGGTTGAAGTCCAGTCCCTGACCAAGGCCAAGACCTTCGCGGGCCTGCGCAACACCAAAGAAGCCCACGCGACCAGCAAGATTTTTGAATTGTACCTTTTGATTGCCCTTTATGCTCAGGAAAAGGCCGGCAAGCTGGGGGCATCAACGGCCATCAAGATTGAAAAGAGCGACGTGGCCGGCAAGGAGGCCGGGGTAGCCAAGGGCATCAGCTATGGGCCCAGCTACCTGCGCCAGCAGATGCTGCAGGGGAGCAAGACAGCGGCCAATGCCTTGCTGCGCAAGATCGGCAAGGACCAAGTCACGGTCTGCCTGAAGCAAATGGGGGCCAGACAGACCAGCATCAGCGGCAATTTCTCTGGCAAGTCCGTGGGCAAGACCACGGCCGCGGACATGCGGTCCGTGATGGTCTCTCTCTACCAAGGCAAGGGGGTCGGCAGCTACAATCAAAGCATCCTGACGGCCCTGTCCACCAGCAGGCAGAAGAGCCCGCTGGTCAAGTCCATCAGCGGGACGGTCTACCAGATTGGGGATGACGATTCAGCCGTAGCCCTGGTCAACAATGGCTCCAGCAGCTACGTCGTCAGCGTTTGGGCCTCAAAGAATGATAAATTCGCGGCCTTAGGCAAGACCGTCAGTTCCTGGATGAGCAAAAATAAATAAAAACATAAGAAAAAGGAGATTCGCGTGAATCTCCTTTTTCTTATGTCGTTATAGTGTGTTGTTATTGTGTTGTTTTTAAAGAGCCAATAGTTGGCACAGAGCTTTTTCAGCAGGGTTCTGTTTGCTGATAGGAATTAAAATTTCAAGTTGCGCTTGTGGCGGCGCTTGAAGATGAAAGTCTTTCCCGTCAGCCACATGTACCAGGCAAATTGAAATTCTGAAATCAATGTAACAACCGAGACCAAGACGATAGTCGCTGCGGCTCCGTTGATCATGGAGCCGTCTTCAGCCCGGTAAGTGAAGAGCTGGTAAGCCAGAAAGGCTACCATTATCAGCCAATATGCATTGGCAATCCACCATTTTTTCATTGTTTTCATCTCCTATCGCTTACGATTATAGCGCTTACAGAAGCCGCTTACAAGAGAGAATTGCGAAATTTTCAAGAACAATCTACAAATTGTAGATTGTAATCTTCATTGCGTAGTTATATAATTTGGTAGTTGAAAGGAAAAAGTGGTAGCAATTATGACTCAAAAGAGAACTTTGGATTTAGACAAGGTGATCGCAGCGGCGACTGAGTTGATTGAAAACCAGGGACTGCCTGAAACCACGATGCCAAATCTGGCCAAGGCCCTTGGGGTGCGAAGCCAATCGCTTTATCACTACGTGAAGAACCGGGCTCAGCTGCTTTCTTTAGTCGCGGCTAGCAGAATCCGTCTGCTCTACCAAGCCCTGGTTGACCAGCTGATCGGCCTGTCCGGTCAGGATGCCCTGCTCAAGTTCGCGGACATCGTCCGCGACTGGCTGCGGCATGACCAGGCCCTGTCGGTGCTCCTGTATCATCTGAATGAATTTCCTGATGATTCAGCCATCGTGCAGGAGGTTATGAGCATATTGGAACTAGGTGACAAGCTGCACCTGAGAACGGAGCACATTGCTTCTCAGCACGCCTTGGTGGGCGCGGTACTGGGCTACGTCTTTCTGGACCGGATGTCCAAGGACGCGGAGACGCCAGAAGAAGCAGACCGGAACTATCACGACATGATTTTGCGACTTGTCAATCCAAGCACGGAAAGTCAATTACCGACCAGTGTTAGCAACTAGAAAGGAAAAGTAAGTTGAAGAAGCTATTCAAGAATCATCTAGGCGCCCTGATCGCCTGGATCCTCATTCTGGGAATTTCTTTGTTCGCTTTGCCAAACGTTGACGCCTTGACGCGGGCACACAGTGACATCACTTTGCCAAGCAGCGTGGAAAGCGAAGCGGCCAAGCTGATTCAAAACAACTGGGGCAGCAAGAAGAAGAATACCTATGAGGTTGCTGTAGTTTTCAATAAGAAGACTGGCAAATTGACCGAGAACGACAAGGACAACATCCAAGCGTCGATCGATCGTGTCACCAGCAACAAGAAGAAGTATGGGATCAAGGACTACCTGGCCCCGCAACAGAACATCGCGACCAAGAAGATGCTGAAGTCCAAGGACGGCACGACTTGGGTAATGCAGATGAACATCACTAAGAAGCATGGGACCATCTCTCAGATCTATGATGAGATCAATAAAGCCACTAAGACTAACGGCGTGGACACTTATGTCACCGGTGCCGACGTCCTTAGCAATGACTTTACCAGTTCGATTCAGGAAGGGATCAAGAAGACGGAATTGATCACGGTCGTGTTCATTTTCATCGTTCTGGTGCTGGTCTTCAGATCACCAGTCGTCCCATTGGTCTCCCTGCTGACGGTTGGGGTTTCCTTCATGGTTGCCTTCTCAATCGTCACCAACTTGGTCAACCAGGCCAACTTCCCATTCTCAAACTTTACGCAGGTCTTCATGGTCATCGTCTTGTTCGGGATCGGGACCGACTACAACATCCTGCTCTATAACCACTTTAAAGAGGACTTAGGAGGCGGCATGGAAGTGGCCGCGGCTACCAAGGACTCCATCAAGAAGGCTGGGCGGACTATCCTTTACTCTGGCTCCTCCATCTTGATCGGCTTCAGTGCCTTGGGCTTGGCCAAGTTCTCCGTTTACCGGTCAGCCTCTGGCGTGGCCGTGGGCGTCTTGGTCCTGCTGATCGTTTTGCTGACCTTGAACCCATTCTTTATGATGACTTTGGGCCGGAACATGTTCTGGCCAAGCAAGAAGTTTGACGCGGAAAACCCAAGCAAGTTATGGCACGGGATTTCTGCCCAGACCTTGAAGCGGCCGGTCACCTTCCTGGCCGCCGTAGCCGTTGTCGTCGCGCCGGCATTTTTGACTTACTCAAACGTGCTGAACTACGACAACTCAGCGGAAGTAGCTGACTCAGTTCCTTCAAAGAAGGGGCTGAACATCGTCGAGAAGCACTTTTCAAAGGGGATGGCGATGCCATCATACCTGTACATTGAAAGCAAGCACAAGCTCGACAATGAAAAGGACTTGAAGCTGATTGACGAATTGACCCGCAAGCTGCGCAAGTCAGAAGGGGTCGACAAGGTCATTTCAGTTACTGAGCCATACAACCAAAAGATCAAGCTGCTCTACGTGAAGAAGCAGCTGAAGACGGTCACCGACGGGACCAAGAAGCTGGAAAACGGGGTCACCAAGCTGACCAAGGGCAGCGAAAAGGTCACTAACGGGGCCAAGAAGCTGTCCAGCGGGGCTGATGCCCTGCACGAAGGGACTGGCACCTTGAGCGATGGGGCCAAGGACCTGTACGTCGGGACGGTTAAGCTGTACAACGGCTCAATTGCCCTTTACGACGGAGCCGGCAGCCTTTACAACGGGTCACAGACCCTGGCGGTCGGGGCCAACACCCTGTACAGCGGCACCAAGAAGCTGTCCAGCGGGGCCAACCAGCTGGCTAGCGGGACCAGTTCTTTGAAGAACGGGACCCAAACCTTGGCCAACGGGACTGGCACTTTGGCCAGTGGCTCAAAGACCCTGGCCAACGGGACCAGTTCTCTGGCAACGGGGGCCAAGACCCTGCAAAACGGTGCCGGCACTTTGAAGAACGGTACCGCCAGCCTGTATGCTGGCGCTGGCACTTTGAAGAATGGTACAGCCAGCCTTTACACTGGCGCTGGCACTTTGAAGGATGGAATCAGCACGGCTTACACTGGTGCTGGCACTTTGAAGGACGGCATCGGCACCCTGTACACTGGCGCTGGCACTTTGAAGACTGGCATTGGCAGTCTGTACACTGGTGCTGGCAGCTTGAAAGACGGCACTGCCCAGCTGGTAACTGGCGGCTCCAGCCTGAAGGATGGGACTGACTCTTTGGCAACTGGCGCAAGCAGCCTTTACACGGGCACCCAGACTTTGACCAACGGGGCCAAGGACCTGACGGCCAACATGAACACCCTGGTCAACGGCCTTGACCAGCTGAAGAGCCAGCTGTCAGAAAACGCCAGCTCATTGAACGCTGATCAGCTTGATCAGCTGTCCCAGGGCTTGACTGAACTGAATAACGGTTTGCAGCAGTTGAACGGCAAGGTCAGCCAAATCAGCGTGCCAAATATCGATTCTTCAAAGATCACCAGCTTAGTCGGCGGCTTGCAAAGCCTGCAAGGGCAAGTTGGCTCTCTGCAGAAGGGCTTGACTGATGTTAAGACTGGCTTGACGAGTGCTGGCCGCGGCTTAGGTGCTGCAAGTACTGCAGCTGGCAGTCTGGAAGGCTCAATCAGCAAGGTTTCAGACGAAGCTTTGAAGAAAGAACTGCTAAATAAACTTAACTCACTTAAGGGTGACTTGTCTTCTACTTACGGTGGTTTAGGTGCTGCAAACCGCGGCTTGGGCGCTGCCGGTTCTGCGGCTGCTAACATGGTCAATGCCGCGTCAGGCATTAAATCAGCAGCCGGCGGCTTGAGCAATATTGGCTCAACAGCTGACTTGAGTACTGAAGTTCAGCAATTGCAGGCAACCGTTGCTCAGCTGGCTAATGGTTCAAGCACTTTGAACAGTCAAGCAAGCGCAGGGATTTACAAACTGAAGTCTGGCCTGGGCAAGATCAGCCAGATGCAGAATGCGGTTGACGCCCTGGCAACTGGCGCCCACCAACTCTACACCGGCTCAAACTCACTTTACAGCGGCTTGAGCAAGGGGATGGCTGGTGCCCTGGCCCTTTCACAAGGCGCGAATAAGCTGAACACTGGGGCTGCTTCCCTTTACGATGGGATCAGCAAGGTCAACAGCGGTGCCGCCAGCCTCTACAGCGGCGTTGGCCAAGCCAACACTGGCGTTGCCAGCCTCTATGATGGGGCCGGTCAGCTGAATACTGGTGCCGCCAAGCTTTACGCTGGCGCGGGTCAGTTGAACACTGGCGCTGCCAGCCTGTACGCGGGTGCTGGCAAGGTAAACAGCGGTGCCGCCAGCCTTTACACTGGCGCTGGCCAGCTGAACAACGGTGCCGCCAGTCTTTACACTGGCACGGGCACTTTGGTCAGCGGCGCTGGCAAGGTCAACAGCGGCGCGGCTGCTGTGGCTAGTGGTGCCGACAAGGTCAACAGCGGTGCAAGCAAGCTGAACAGCGGCGCTGGTACTTTGAATGCTGGTGCCAGCGCGCTGGCCAGCGGCCTTAGCGCTGGCGTCAGCGGCGCCGGCCAACTGGCCAACGGTGCTGGTCGTTTGGCTAACGGTGCCAGCCAATTGCAAAGCGGCGCTGGTCAATTGAAGAAAGGCTTAAGCCAGGGCACTTCTGGTGCCAGCCAATTGTCTGCCGGTGCTGACAAGCTGAACAACGGTACCCAGCAACTGGCAGATGGTGCCGGCCAACTGGCCGAAAAGACGCCGCAGATCACCAACGGCTTGACTGCCGTCAACAACGGTCTGGTTTCAGCTGGCTCATACCTGAACGGCTTGAGAACTTCACCAGCTTCAGACACCTTCTACGTGCCAAGCTACGTCTTGAAGCACAACAAGGACTTCAAGAAGTCCATGAGCGTCCTGCTCAGCCCAGATAAGAAGAGCGCGATGATCATCATCATCCTGGACAGCAACCCAAGTTCCGAAAGTGCTGCTGAGCACTCACAAGAACTTAGCGCGATGGCCCGCAAGTCCCTGAAGGGGACCGACCTGGGCAAGGCCAAGGTGGCCATGGGCGGTCAAAGCTCAATCATTGAAGACACCAAGAACACGGCCAGTCAGGACTTCGCGAGAACGGTTGCGATCATGCTGGTCGGGATCGGCATCGCTTTGATCTTCGTAACGCACAGTCTGCTGCAGCCAGTCTACATTTTGGGGACTTTGGTTCTGGCATACTTCTGCTCACTGTCAATCACCCGCTGGTTCGTTACCTCAATCATGCACAGAGACATGATGGCTTGGAATGTTCCATTCTTTACCTTCATCATGCTGATTGCCCTGGGCGTTGACTACAGCATCTTCGTGATGATGCGCTACCGCGATGGGGATGCATCGCGCTTGCCTAGCGAGCGGATCCTGGAAGCATGTACCGTCATCGGTACGGTTGTCATCTCCGCTGCCGTCATCTTGGGTGGTACCTTCGCCGCTTTGATTCCATCAGGCGTGCCAACCTTGATCGAAGTTGCGATCGGCGTCATCATCGGCCTGCTGATTCTGGTCTTCCTGATGCCAATCAACTTGTCTGCTTCAACTAAGCTGACCTACGAAGGGTTCACTTTGTTCAAGAGAAGAGCTGGCAAGCACAGCTTCAAGTTCGGCAAGAACAATTAAATTGAAAAAATGCGTTAACAGCGCAAAGAGGACTCACCTGACCGTGGGTCCTCTTTTATTATGTTTTTTGGCAAAAAATGGCTATGATATAATATAAGGACACCTGAAGAGAACGGGAAGAAGGGATTCGCATGAACAAGTGTCCAAATTGCAGCCAGCCAGTGACTGACCAAGACGCCTACTGCCGCACTTGCGGCTTCAACCTGGCCAAGTACCGGCGCGACTACTTTACTGGCGAAGAACCAGAAGCTGCAAGCAATGATTCGCTGCAAGAGACGCAAGAAATAAAGCAAGCGGCGCCGCAGTCATCCTGGCTGGACGACGAGGAGGCAAAGCCGGCTGAGCCGGCCGAGCCAACTGAGCCTCCCAAAAGGGAACTGACCCGGCGGTCCTACCAGTCCCAAGAACGGGCGGAAAAGTCCAAGAGCGCGGTCAACGCGACGGCCGAGCGCATGTTCCAGTGGATGCGGGAGAACACGACCATTGCCTTCTGCGTTGGCGTAGCCTTGCTGGTCATCATGAGCTTCAACCGGGAGATCGGCTGGACGGCTTTTGCCGTTTCCATGATCGCCCTCTGGTGGGTCTGCCGGAACAAGGAAGTCAGCCAATACGAGGCCGACAAGAACCTGACTGATGAATTCAAGCAGACTACCAGCAAGGTCTTTGATTCCTTTGACGACCGGGAAAGCGAGCTGGAAGAGAAGAAGCAGCATTTTGCCAGCAAGCATCCCAAGGTTCACGTTAAGGTTGAGCAGCACAAGACTAAGCTCAAGCCGGCCAAAAAGGCCCGCAAGCACGACTTTGGCTGGGTTCAGATCGCCGCGGTGATGACGGCGGCCATTGCCTTGATCTTGCTGTTTGCCGGCTACGGCTTCACGGCCGGCAGCGGCAGCCGCATGACCATTGCCAGCGTCTTTTTTGAGACGGGGAATGCCCTGATGCAGAGCGGGCAATACGTGCCGGCAGCAATCATCTACGCGGTCCTGGCCGCTTGGATCATCCTGCCAATCTTTACCTTGCTGGCCATCGTCCAAAATACCAAGGGCAGCCGGGTCAAGGCCTTCTTCCTGTCCTTGCTGGAAACGGTCCTGGTCATCTACGTGACCTACCACCTGCCAGCCGGGCGGGTGGTCAATACCCAGTTCATCTACTCGGTCTTCAGCGGCCTGCACAGCTACGCGGTTGCCTTGAATGCCTCCGCTTGGCTGCTGATCTTTGACTCCCTGCTCACAACTGGCCTGACAGGTTACAGTATGTTTGAGCCTCTGGCCCAAAAGCAGCGGGCTAAAAAGCAGGAGCAAGCAGAAAAGAAGGACCAAGAACCCGAAGAATAAGCAAATTATCAACATTTTGTGCACAAGAAAAGCCGGACTTGAATTTCAAGTCCGGCTTTTCTAGTGGATAAATTTAACTGGCAATTACTGTTGGTTCTGTTGGCTGAAGTCGACCACGAGGTGCTCATTGACGAAAGCATAGAGGCCCAGCGGGCTTAATTCGCGCCCGTAGCCTGACTTCTTGACCCCGCCGAAGGGCAGGGCTGCGTCAGTGATCCAGCGGCCGTTGATCACGGTCATCCCGGTTTCGATTCTGGCCGCGACGGCTTGCGCGTGGGCCACGTCGCTGGAGATGACGGATGAGCCCAAGCCGTAGCTGGAGTCGTTGGCTAAGGCAATGGCTTCGTCTTCATCCTTGACCTTGAAGACCTCGCAGACCGGGCCAAAGAGCTCTTGGTCAAAAATCGGGTTGTCCTTGGCGATGTCCGTTAAAATTACCGGACTGAAGAAGGCCCCTTTGGAATCGATCTCTGGGTACTGGTAGTAGACCTTGGCCCCGCCAGCGACGGCATCTTTGACTGCCTTGGACAATTTACGCTTGGTGCCTTCTGAGTTCAAAGGCGGCAGGGTGGTGGTCCGGTCCAGCGGGTCGCCCCACTTCAAGCCTTCATAGATCTCCTTCATATCGTCCAGCACTTCCTGGTAGCGGGACTCCACGACGATCATCCGCTTGGAGGAGGTGCAGACCTGGCCGTTGTTGTAGGTTCTGGCGTCGCTCAAGGCCTTCTTCAAGACGGCTGGATCAGCGTCATCCAAGACGATGAAGGCGTCGTTGCCGCCCAGTTCCATGGTGGACTTCTTCAAGTGCTTGCCGGCATTTTCGGCCACGGAGATCCCGCCGCGTTCTGAGCCGGTCAGGGCCACGCCCGCGATTCTTGGGTCAGCAATGATCTGGTCCAATTGCTCATATGACAAAAACAGGTTCAGCAGGCAGCCTTCCGGGGCCCCGCTGCGCTTGACCAATTTGGCAATCAGGTTGGCGCTTGAAGGCACGTTGTGGGCATGCTTCAGGATAATTGGGTTGCCGACCAGGTAGTTGGGCGCGAAGACGCGGATTACCTGGTAAAGCGGGAAGTTCCACGGCTCACAGGCAACGATTACCCCAGTTGCCTGCTTGAGGCAGTAGGCGCGGCCAAAAGGATTCGGGTACTCTTCCGGCTTAAGCAGGTCCGGGCCCTTGTCAGCGTAATAGTTCAAGATGCCGATGCAGATGTCGACCTCTTCTTCGGATTCGCTGATCTTCTTGCCCATTTCCAGGGTCATGAGCTTGGCCATTTCCGCCTTCTTCTCGCCAAGCATTTCCGCGATCTTAGCCAGCTGCCGGGCTCTGACGCTTGGCTCCTCGTGGCGCCACTTCTTGTAAAGAGCGTGGGCCAGGTTGATTGAATCGCTGATCTGGTCGGCCGTGGCATTTTCATAGGTCGCGAAGACCTCATTGGTATAGGGGTTGACTGATTGGTACTTGGACATAGTCTGTTGCTTCCTTTCACTTTGTGGATAAGCTGCAATTAAAATTCACAAATCGCTACATTTAGATTATAATCCGCTTTCGACCATTTGGTCTAACTAAATGGCCCTTGCGCGCCAAGGCCATTTTTGGCAGATTTTTCCGATAATTTTCGAAAATGATTAAAAATCATGCTAAAATTATTTGAAAAAACTGGAAAGGACCAACGAATATGCGGATCAATATTTTGCAGCATGCGTCAAATGAAGGGCCTGGCGCCGTCAAGGAATGGGCAGATGAACGCGGACACGCGGTTTACGTCTACCACCCAAGCGACTTCGGCATCTTGCCTAAGGTGGATGAAACCGACATGCTGGTTGTTTTGGGCGGACCAATGAGCCCGAATGATGGCTATGCCTGGCTGGAAGCTGAGCGCGAGCTGATCAGGGACTGCATGGGCAGCCACGTGCCGATCCTGGGCGTCTGCCTGGGGGCCCAGCAGATCGCGACCGCCTTGGGGGCCAGCGTTCACGCGGCTCCTCATAAGGAGGTCGGCTGGGCCAACGTCTACCGGCAAAGCGACGCTTTGCCAGGCTTGCCGGAGAAATTGCTGGCTCTTCACTGGCACCAGGACATGTTTGAGCTGCCAGCCGGCAGCAGTCTGCTCTACTCCAGCGACTTGGTCGCCAACCAGGGCTTCCTGGTCATGGGGAACGTGGTCGGTCTCCAGTTTCACTTGGAGACCCTGACGGACAATGTGCGCGAAATCGCCATCAACGACGGGGCCTATGCCAAGGAAGGCAATGATTTGCGGCAGACGCCAGAGCAGATCATGCGCCAAGCCGTGCCGCTGGAAAACCGGCAAGCGGTCTACACGATACTCGACTATTTGAGCGTACACTAATTTTTAGGGGGAACAAGCAATATGTCACAAGCAGCAATCGCCCGGATCTACTTGGGCTGCTCATTTTTAAACGAAGTGCAAAGAGAACGCGCCAAGCAGGCCAGAGAATACCTGGCCCAGAACCCAACCGTGGAGCACGTGCATTTCCCATTTGACCAGCAGGTCGTAGATCCGGCCGAAAGTCCGCAGGTCAAGCTGGGGGACGAGCGGAGCCTGCTCTGGCAAAGCCAGACCTACCAAAACGATCTGGCCGGCATCCAGATGGCCAACTGCGGCGTCTTCTTGTACGACATGGACTTGATTGACGACGGCTGCGCCTTTGAAATTGGCTTTATGCGCGCCCAGCACAAGCCGGTCATGCTCTTGCCGTTTACGGAAGAGCCGGAAAAGAAGCGGGTCATGAACCTGATGCTGGCCCAAGGGGCTACGGCCTTCTACGATGGCAATACGGAGCTGGAAATCCTGAAGACTTATGACTTCAACGCCAACCCAGCCAAGCCGATGACGGGCTACGGGATTATTTAAGCAAGAAAAAACTCAGTGTCATTAAGTTAAGGCATTGACTTAGGACAATCGAAAAAGGCTTCCAGAAGTTTTATCACTTCTAGAAGCCTTTTTTATTCGTTAGAGTTTCCCAGATTATATGCTTATTATCCGGCTTGCAGCTGGTCCAGGAGCTCGCGTCCTTTTTCCAGGACGACCTCATTATGGTTCAAGCGGGCAAAAGCCATGGCATCACTGGCGTGCTGCCTGGCCAGCTGCTTGGGCCGCCCCTGGGCCAGGTCGTTGACGGCCAGCTGCAGCAGGACGCGGGCCACGAAGTAGACGGCGTGGTGGCCTGAGGCAACTTGGTAGGCGTAGTTCAGGAGGTCGTCAGCGTGACTGTACTGCTTGATATCCCCATAGAATTCGCCAGCGGCCGTCAAAACCGACATGACCTGCAATTGGGTCAGGCTGTCCTTGATCTCGACTTTCTTGATTTGGGGGAGGATCTGGTCAAAGTAGTAGGAGGCCTTGTCCAGGTCATTCTGGCTGGCGTAGACCTGGCTGCAGCCCTTCAGGGCCAACAGGCGGTAAATGTTGTTGGCCTTAAGGTTGGGCGTGGTCAAAATGGCGTTGAAGTAGTAGAGGGCGGACACGTCGTCGTGGTCGCCGTCCAAGGCCAGCTGCCCGGCCAAGTAGTTGTAGTGGAGCTCATCTTGGCGGTCGGCCAGCTTCTTGGGGTTGACCTGCTTGAGCAGCTTGCGGATCTGCTCGTAGTCGTAGGTGATGAAGCAGAAGTCGGCGTCGAACATCTTTTGGGCCATGGCGCTTTCCTTGCTGGTCATCATGATGTCGGCAAGGGAGATGTTCATCCGGTCGCAGAGCTGCTTGAGGATTTTAAATGAAGGCACCTGGCCGTTGTTTTCAAACTTGCTTAAGGTTGACTGGGTGCAGACGCCGTGGCAAAGGTCGGTTTGGGAAAGACCCAGGCTTTTGCGGGTCTTGATGAATTTTTCGATGTTGATCATATTGGCAGATTCTCTTTGATTCTTCGCTGGTATTTTGGTTTGACGCTTGCTGATATTTGGGGTTGCCTTAAAGGTCGATCGCCCGGCTGAGGTAGATGATGCTTTCCTTCAAGTAGTCGCGCCCATAGTCCATGGCGTGGCCGTGTCCCGGCAGGATGGCCAAGTCGACCTGGTGGCCCGCGCCAGCCAGGAATTCGCTAAACTCATAAACGCTGTCCAAGCTGGTCAATTCCGCCACCGAATTGAACATGAGCAGCTTGCCTAAGGCACCATAGTCATAGCTGGCGGCGTCCATTTTTTCCAAGACGGCTGGATCCTGCGTGCCGGCATAGGTCAGGACAAAGTACTTGTAAAAAGCATCATTGATCGCCTGGGGCTTGGTCAAGCCCAATTCTTCCTTGGCATGGAAGGATGGGGTGACGTCCGGGTGCTTGGCCATCCAGCTGGAGTAGTCAAGCGGGGCTGACCAAGTGATGGTCGGAAAACCGTACAAGCCTGCCAATTTCAAGGCCATCGTCCCGCCAACGCTGGACCCGATCTGGGCGATGTGCTGCTGGTCGTCTTCATCCGTGTATTCTGATTCAAGGAGCCACTGGACGAAGTGGACCGCGTCGTAATGGGCAGCTGGGAAGTGGCTGGCCGGCGCCAGGCTGTAGTCAGGCACGAAAGTCATGAAGCCGGCATTGGCCAGGTCGATCCCCACGTCACGGACGCTGTCCTTGCTGCCGCGGAACCAGCCGCCCCCGTGCCAGAAGATCAAGATCTTGGTCTGGGAGCTGGTATCGTTGGGATAGTAGATGTCTGTTTTCAGGCCCTTTTGCGGGTCATAAAGCACGTTTTTTCTAGTGACTACCATTGTCATCGATCCTTTCCTTGAACTTGTTTTTCTGTAAATTATTATATACTAAATTTCATAAAAGCACGGCCCTGAATGCAGTTATTTTTACTTGCGGCAAAAAGGAAGATTTGGTTAAGAATTGGCCAAAAAGCCCGTGGACAGTAAGCTTCTGCTAAAATTCCTTTTAAGAAAAACGGGCATCAGTGTGCTATATTATCATTGAATAGCCAAAAGCAAGCAGAAGGGGGATGCCTATGCGCCTGTCAAACCAACAGACCCGGAAACTGATCAATATTTTGACCGTGGTCTCCTCAATCATCATCGTGATCCTGTGCATCTACTGGTACAAGCTGGGCATCTTTTCCAGCGAGGCCAAGATGGAGGCCTACCTGGCCAATAAGAAAGTCGTGGGTCCGGTCGTCTTCGTTTTGATCCAGATCATCCAGGTCGTGGTCCCGATCATCCCCGGCGGCATCTCCCTTTTGGGCGGGGTGGTCTTCTTCGGCGCGATTCCCGGCTTCATTTATAACTACATCGGGATCGTCATCGGCTCCTTGATCAACTTCTTTCTGGCCCGCTACTACGGGAAGGCTTTTATCCTCCATATCGTGAGCCAAGAGAGCCTGGACAAGTACGCCAAGTGGACCAAGAACCAAAAGCAGTTCAACTGGTTCTTCGCGATTGCCATCCTGGCCCCGGTCGCGCCGGATGACCTCTTGTGCCTTTTGGCGGGCTTGACGGAGATGAAGCCTTGGACCTACTTTTGGATTATCGTCCTGTGCAAGCCCTGGACCATCGCGGCCTACAGCCTGGGTCTGGTCTACGGCTCGCGCTGGCTGCTGAAGCTGGTGGGCAAATGATGATGCAAGGAGAAAGAGTGTACCTGCGCCCCTTTGAAGACAGCGACGCGGCCAAGCTTTTGGAATGGGGGCAAAATTCCCGCTACCACGACCTGGCTGGCTTTGCCCAGTACCAGAACCTGGGCCAGGCCAAGCAGGCCGTGCGCCAGTACCAATGCCGACCTTATTCCTATGCCATCTGCAAGAACGGCAGCGACCGGCCAATTGGCTTGATTGAGCTCTACCAAAGAGATCTGGTCTCCATGGAAGTAGGCTTTCTGCTGGATGAGAAAGCAGAGGGGCAGGGCTACATGACGGAGAGCCTGGACCTGATTCTGCGCTTTGCCTTTGCCGACCTGCACTTGCAGGAAGTCTGGGCGGGCTGCTACGACGGCAACCTCAAGCCGCAGAAATTATTGCGAAAATTTGGCTTCACTGAAAAATATGAAGTCGACTACCGGAAAATACCACCTTTTTTTAATTTTTCCGCCAAGTATTATTTGCTAAAAGCAACGCAATGGCATAGAATATAGACAAACACGAAATCCTAAGACCACTGACAGAGAGTCCGCGCAGGCTGAGAGCGGATGACGGTCGCTTCCAGATTTCATTTAGTGTGGGCAATTAATAGTTGCACGGCCGCGGCACCGTTATCGCCGGTCAAAGTGCGGTCCGCGCCTGGCGCGGGCTGAAACTGGGTGGTACCGCGAACCGTGCGCCGATTCGTCCCAAGCAAGGGACGAGTCGGCTTTTTTTATTTATCGGAGGTTATTAAATGCTGGATATTAAGGTCATCAGAGAAAATCTTGACTGGGCAAAGAAAAAGCTGGCTACGCGTGGCATTAAGCCAGAAGAATTGGACGAAGTCGTTGCTATCGACGCCAAGCGCCGTGACGCGATGGTGCAAAGCGAAAACTTGAAGGCAGAAAGAAACAACGTCTCAAAGAAAATCGCTGAAGCCAAGCGCAACAAGGAAGACGCCAGCGAGGCAATCGCCAGCATGCGTGAAGTCGGGGCTAAGATCAAGCAGCTTGACGCGGAAATCGAAGACCTGGCTGAAAAGCAAGAATACATCATGCTGCGCCTGCCAAACTTCCCAGCTGACTCAGACCCAATCGGTCCTGATGACAGCTACAACGAGGAAGTTCGCCGCTGGGGCAAGCCAAGAAAGTTTGACTTCGCGCCAAAGGCGCACTGGGACTTGGGGGCAGATTTGAACATCTTGGACTGGGATGCTGCCGCTAAGGTCTCAGCTGCCCGCTTCGTCTACTACAAGGGGGCCGGCGCCCTGCTTGAACGGGCCGTTTACAACTACTTCCTGGATGAGAACACTGCCGAAGGCTACACGGAAGTGATTCCGCCAACTTTGGTCAACAACGACTCAATGCAAGGGACTGGCCAATTCCCGAAGTTTACTGAAGACGTCTACACCATCGTTGAAAACGACGACCCAGAAGTGCCACGGAACCTGACCCTGATCCCAACCGCTGAAGTGCCATTGGTCAACTACTTCAGAGGCGACATCATTGACGGCAAGCAATTGCCAATCAACGTGACTGCCTTGTCACCAGCCTTCAGATCAGAAGCCGGCTCAGCTGGCCGTGACACCCGGGGCTTGATCAGAATGCACGAATTCCGCAAGGTTGAAATGGTCAAGGTCGTTAAGCCAGAAGAATCATGGAAGGAATTGGAAAAGCTGACCCACAACGCTGAACACCTGCTGCAAAAGCTGGGTCTGCCATACCGCGTCGTTGCCTTGTCAACTGGCGACGCCTCCTTCACTTCAGCCAAGACCTACGACCTGGAAGTCTGGCTGCCATACCAAGACACTTACCGTGAAATCTCATCATGCTCCAACTGTACTGACTTCCAAGCCCGCCGCGCGCAAATCCGCTACCGCGACGAAGACGGCAAGGTCAAGCTGACCCACACTTTGAACGGGTCAGGTCTGGCTGTTGGGCGGACGGTTGCCGCTATCTTGGAAAACTACCAAAACGAAGACGGCACGATTACCGTTCCAGACGCTTTGGTACCTTACATGCACGGCATGAAGAAGATTACTCCAGAAGTCAAGTGGCACTAATTGGCCAACGATGCAAATATCAAAGAAGAGGACTTAGGTCCTCTTTTTTTGTGCCCTTTGAAAATATTTTGCAAAAAGCGTAACCTTTCCGAAAAAATGTTGTCTATATTGGTAGAGGACGAAAAAAGCCTCTAAATCATGAAAAGGATGGATTGACATGCAAGAGACGGAGATAATCAGCTTGTTCTTTGCCAGAGACGAGCGGGCCCTGGCAAAGAGCGAGGCGGAATACGGCGCTTACTGCGCCGCGATTGCCCGCAATATCCTGGGGGATGCCGAAGACGTCAAGGAGTGCGTCAACGACACCTGGCTCAAGGCCTGGGATACGATCCCGCCGCAAAAGCCCCGCAGCCTCCTGGCCTACTTGGGCAAGATCACCAGAAACGGGGCGATCAACATGCTGCGGGCCGCTGGCCGGCAAAAGCGGGCGGGGGCCAAGTACGCCCTGGCCTTGGATGAGCTGGGGGACATGGCTGACGAGCAGGCTGAGGTCAAAATTGAGGCCAGCGAGCTCACGGCCACGATCAATGACTTTTTGGCCCAATTGCCAAAGGACAAGCGGATTATCTTCGTTCGCCGGTATTTTTACATGGACGCGATCGCGGATATCGCGGCCGCCAATGGTGCTACGGAGTCCAGCATCAAGACGGCCCTTTACCGGATGCGGCAGAAACTGGGAACAGAGTTGAAAAAGAAAAAGTATTTATAAAAGTTGAGGGAACAGACCATGAACAAGCAAGACTTAATGGATGCAATGAGCGGGATCAAGCCGGAATTTATCGCTGAGGCCCAGGAGCAAAGAGGCAAAAAGCCCGCAGCCAAGCCGCTGCCGCTTTACAAGAAGCCGGGCTTCCGGCGCAATTTCGTCAGCGTAATCGGTGCCCTGGCCGCTCTGGCCATGCTCAGCGTGGCGCTGCCAAACAGTTCGCCGCAAGTGGCGCAGGCAATGGCGAAGATTCCAGGGATCGGGGCCTACTTCAAGCTGGTGACCTTCCGCGACTATTCCTATCACGGGAAGAAGCAGGAAGCCAAGATTTCCGCCTCGCATGTGGAGGTGACGGGGACGGAAAACGACCAAGCCCAAAAGCAGGCCAACAAGGCCGCCAAGAGCATCAACCGGGAGATCACGGCGGAAACGGACAAACTGGTGAGCCAGTTCAAGCAGTCCTTAAAGTCCAAGGGCTACAAGTCAGTCACGGTCAAGACCAGCGTGGTGGCCAACACGAAGAAGTGGTACACGGTGCGCCTGACGGCTACGGAAATCCAGGCTGATTCAGCTGAGACGAACAAGTATTACGTCTTGAGCAAGCAGACCGGCAAGCGGGTCGAGCTGGCAGATTTGTTTAAGGCAGGCAGCCGCTGGCAACAGGCAATCAGCGAGAACATCATTTCCCAGATGCGGGCAGCCATGAAGAAGGACAAGAACAAGTCCTACTTCATCAAGGCTGACGGCGATCCGGACGGCTTCAGCCGGATTAAGAACAAGCAGCAGTTCTACTTCAACCAGCAAGACCAGCTGGTGATTGCTTTTGACCAAGGGGTTGTTGCGCCAATGTCCATGGGCAGCCTGAAGTTCGTAATTCCGAATTCAGTGGTCAAGGACCTGTACCAGGCAGGCAAGTAAAATGGCCAAAAATTGTGATGTATTTTTAGATGTATTTGATGTAACTGTAAATTATTAAAAAGAGATATAGTCAAAACGGGGGAATAGACTCAGACCAGCAACGAAGAGCCAGAGGGAAAGCAGAATTAAATATAGATATTGAATAAGTTGGATATAGAAAAATAAATAAAAACAGCGTATAGATAACTAATACAAGACGAAAAGCGTATACTAGAGCTAGAGCAAAAGTGTTAACTACTTGAGAGATGGAGAGTGGGAAATGGCATTGATTGCGATAGCTTTGGTCGTCGTGTCGGTTATCGGCCTGGTTTTGGCCTCGAGCGACAAGGCCTTGAAGAAACGAAAAGGTGGCAAGCTGCTGAAGGTCGTCTCTTGGACCGGCCTCCTGGTGGGGGCGGGACTCCTTAGCCTGGGGATGTACCTGATCTTGCAACTGAATGTCTAGTGAAGCAGACAGAAGAAAAATAAAAAAGATAAAAGAAAAGCAGCCAGCTCGCGTGAGCTGGCTGCTTTTTGTCATCTAGTGGCGAGCAGCAGATTGTACACGGCCCCGTAGAGGTTGGCGTCATTGCCAAACTTGGCCAGGGCAAAGCGCGGCTTGGTCAGGGTCTTTTCGATGATGGGGCTGCTCTTTACCAATTGGTCGTATTGGCGCTGGATGCCGGGCAGCAGGGCCGACTGGGCACTGATCCCGCCGCCGAAGACGTAGTCTGACAGGTCAACGACCGACTGGATGTTCAGCACCATCTTAGCGAGGTCACTGCAATAGCGGTCGAAAATTTCCGTGGCTTGGGCGTCGCCGGCGTTGATCTTGGCAAAAGCGGCCAGCCCGTCGGTCAGGTCTTCCGCCCCGCAGGCTTCATTGACCTGGCGGATCATGCCGACCGCGGAGCAGACCGCCCCATTCATAGTTGGCTGATCGCGCGCGGCCAGCATGAAGCTGAGCTCGCCAGCTTGAAAGTGGGCGCCGTGGAGCAGTTGCCCGTTTAAAATGATCCCGCCGCCAACGCCAGTGCCCAGGATCAGGGCCGCGCAGTTCTTTTTGCCAGCCAGGTTGCCCATCCAGTATTCAGCCAAAGCCGCGGCCTTGCCGTCGTTTTCAATTGCCACGGCCAGGTCCGGGAAGTCTTCATGAACGCGGCTGGCGACGTTCAACCCATCCAAAAAAGGCAGGGCCCCGCCAAAGTGGACCGTGCAGGTCTTGAGGTCGATCTTGCCTGGCGCGGAGAAGGCCACGCCGCGGATCTGTCCTTGGTACTTGGCGATGATGGCCCGCACCGCCTGCCAAAAGTCATCCAAATTGCTGCTTGGCGTTGCCTCCTTGTCATGCTCCAGCAGCTGGCCCGACCGGTCAAGCAGGCCGTACTTCAGGTTGGTGCCGCCAATGTCAATTGCCAAATACTTGTCGCTCATGTTGCTTCCCTTGCTTTCTGTCTATTTCTGTAAGCGGTTAAACTGCTCTTATTGTAACCAAGCCCGCCGCAAAATTCCAGGCCAGCTCTTGGCCGAAAAGCGGCGTTTTTTGATCTGGTTGGATTTTTTTGTAAAAAATTTGCCTTTTTTTAATCCGCTTTTTGACCTTTTTCCGAACTATTTTACAGAAAAAACACCAGACTATGGGAGAAAGCTTAACGAATCCAAGCCTGTCCCAGGCACTTGCGAACACAACGCTTCCTGGCGTATACTCATTGATCCGAATGAAATCGCAAATTTGACGAACGGAAGATCATGAGTATACTAATATTTGTTGCCGCGCGAGACACGAAGGTCTCACGGAGGCGTGAAAAAATAAATCAAAAAGCTTGTTGACAAATTCTCAACAAGTGAGTAAGATATAAAACGTTGCGTCGCCGAAAGGCGAGCAACAAGTTGGTACTTTGAAAACTGAACAAAGTTTCGCAGTGTGCGGGTTCAAGTTTACTTGAATCCAAACAAATAAGCGAAGTCAATTCGC
>JAEDAG010000021.1 GCA_017309015.1 Faecalicatena absiana | reverse complement strand
ATACCGAGACCCCGGGCACGGTCAAGTCAGAAGGCAAGCAGACCGTAACCTACGTCTACAAGGACAAGGACGGCAAGGTGGTCAAGACCAAGACGGTTGAGCAAGATACAACCTTCACTGGCAAGACCAGCAAGGACGAAGTCACTGGTGAAACCACGACTACTTGGGATCAAAAAGACCACAAGTACACTGAAGTAACGACTCCAGTAGAGCCAGGCTACACTGCCGACAAGAAGAGCGTGGGCGGCGAGACCGTAACTCCGGATGATCCAAACCGCAGCTACACTGTAACCTACACGCAAATTAAGTCTGATAAGCCGACAACACCGGAAACCAAGCCGACCAAGCCGCTTGTTCGGAAAACTAAGTCTGATCCAGCTCATCCAAACGCTGGCCAGCTGAATGGCCACGCGAAGACGCCAAGCGAACCAGTCACTCCAGGCACGCCAACTCTCAATGGCGCTGGCTTGACCAATGCTGACGGCAATGGAATTGGCTCAGCCAACTCCGTTAAGACCGCGGCAGGTGACGCCAAGCTGCCACAGACTGGCGCCAAGGAATCTCCAGCAGCAGTCGCTGCCGGCCTGATTGCCTTAGGCATGTCTGCCTCTATCGGTCTGGCAAGTCTGCGCAAGAAGCGCCACTAAGTTAATGTGGAGAAGTCCTGATCATTGATCAGGGCTTTTTTGCTGGAATCAAAAGAGACCCAAGCTGATGTGACCCCAAAAATTGGGACAATTTAGTATTACGCCGTTAAGGTTGTTAAAACATGATTCCGATATTCAATCGGGGTCATGTTTTTTCGTCCTGTCTTGATTCTTACGTTGTTGTAGTAATCGACGTATTTGTGAATAGCTTGCTCAAGCTCATTTAAGTCCTTGTATTTATGTTCTTGGCCGTAGAACATCTCCCGCTTAAGAATGCCGAAGAAGCCTTCCATTAAGCCGTCATCAAGAGAATTACCCAACCTGGACATACTCTGATCGATCCCTCTGTTAGCCAGA
>JAEDAG010000020.1 GCA_017309015.1 Faecalicatena absiana | reverse complement strand
AGTTGTAACTTAAACTCAACGAAACCCTCTAAAAGGTTGATATATCAAGTGATAGAGCACTTTGAGTAGTAATTTATGGGAAATTAGCAATTATATATATTGGTTTAACAACATCAGATGATCCAATAAACTAAATTACACGACCCTTGTAAAATACAGAGATCGTGTAATGGCAACTATTTAAGATTTTCTAAAATGTCTAACTTTTCTATAGCACTTCATTCGCAGACAAGGTTCTTGATTGTAGAATCTTACATCATTTATTCCTTCTCTAAAACAATTTCGTCTCTTTCAAAATGTGAAATTGATCCAGTTTTAGCGTGAATATCCGTACGTTCCCTTTATTTACTAGAGGATAGTTTATATTGGTATACACCGTTACCTATGATAACTTGTCCATTCTCGGTTGTTGTCTTCTTATACCCAATTAGGATTTAGTTTAAGGAACTGTTCATCCTTACACATAAAATTATACAGTTCAGATGCTATTGATTAGCCATTTTCCATAGATCATAAGTACTATGTATTCCTTTATATTTTTCATTAAAGAGTAATTCCTCTACTATTTTCTGAGCATACTTATAGAGTTTGACAAAGTCATTATGTTGCTCGTGTTTTATCGTTTCTCCATCATGTACAATCCTCGATCTAAGATCGTATATATCTTCAAAATCAACGGAATCATCGTTGCAAATGTACCTAACAATAGATTCGATTTGGCTTTTGATTGTTGTCGGGCAATTACTTTTATCCCCTCTAAACGATATATCCTTTTTTAAGGAACTTTCTAAACTCTTCTGCTTCGTTTCACAAATAGACTCAAGAGCAATCATCGTTTCTAAAAAGGCATCTGTTGGATTTGTATCGGCTGCAGCTCTTCCAAGCCAATCAATACTGTTCACTAAATTCTTTTCTAGATCACTTTCTTTTTCATAATCTGTAGTCTCAAGTATCTTAGGTATTAGATTTGCCCACTTATCAAATCTATCAGTAAGATAATACGGAGGATTCCACCCATCAAGGCCAGCCTCTAGCGTCTCACTTAATTTCCAAATATAATCTTCTTTACCTTTAATGTCTTCATTTTTAACTAAGTAACATATACTTTTTTCAGTATTCTTAAATTTTATATTCTCTAACTCAACATATGGTCCTCTTTCAACGCCATCAACAAAATTTATCAAGTTAACAACTTTCTGTGCCCTTTCTTTGGCCATATTATAACTATAAAAATTGTCTCGTGCATTCACTTGAACTTCTAGAATGACATCATCCTCATAGAATAGTTCCTTCAAGTCTTCGTATTCAACATTCATTTTTTCTTTAAATAATTCAAGGTTGCAAATTGAGATTTTATCATCTACAAAGACTGCTTTCTTAACCTTGATATTTTTCAGCTTAAATATGAAACGTATAGGACTTGGTTTGATACGGCCCTTGTCAAGTAGACAGAGAAAATAAATAAAAAATTACCGATTGATATGACCCCCGAAATTAGGACACTAATTTCGGGGGTTA